>DATEGP010000032.1:0-118420 GCA_035280045.1 Candidatus Acidiferrum sp. | reverse complement strand
ACTTGGTGCGGATCACTTTGATCGGATCGACGTCAACCGAGTGCGCCGCTCCTTGGTCAGGCGGCTGGAACGTCTGGGGCACCGAGTCACCTTAGAGCCCCTCGCTCAGACCGCCTGAGGGAGATTTTCATAGGAGTAGCTCCTGCCGTCGTGTGTGGTATTCGGAATCCCTCCAAGGACCTCGTAAGTGGGTAACCGGATACCTCGCTCTAGTTTGGACTTTGGTGCAATGCGATTAATCAGGACTCAGACGATTACTTCAGGATTGCTTGATTAGCCGGGAGTTGATGTGGATGGGATAAGGTGTATGTCAGTTTTGACAGGTCTCGCTAAATTCCTCCCCTGTTTTAATTCCTTCTTATTCTGCGCTCAGAGATTCTGTCAAGGGAGGCGACACTTCGCTTCTTTATCTTAGGCCTTGGTTGCAATTGTGGGCGCGGAAATCGTGACGCTGGTTGGCCAGTTAAGGAAAGTTTGACACCATGACTCATAACGTTTTCGACCCCCGTGTACCCAAGGTGAATCGGGCACTTGCAAGACAACTGTTGTGTTTGATTGCGCTGCTACTGGCGAGGATGGCTTACCCGCAATCTGCAGGTCCCGAGTTCCCGAATCCCGGAAATGCTCACATGTCTCGCGATGATCAGGGAAAGCTCGGCTTGCAAGCCGCCGCCCAGGTCTATCAACAGATGCCCGTGCTGCCCGATAACAGCCCCGAGACGCAATACGTTCGTCAGCTCGGCCAGAAACTAGTTGCAACCATCCCGGCGCAATACTCCTGGCCCTTTGAGTTTCACGTCGTTGCGCAAAAGGAGATCAACGCGTTCGCACTGCCTGGTGGTCCGATGTTCGTCAACATTGGAACGATCAGTGCCGCAGCCAACGAAGCGCAACTCGCCGGGGTTATGGCGCACGAAATGTCCCATGTCTACATGCAACACTCGGCGAAACAGGCCAGCAAGGCACAGACCACCGGCATGTTTGAGGGACTTGCAGAAGCGGCTCTCGGGGCAACAGTCGGAGGAAAGGCGGGAGGAATGGTGGGACAGATTGGGCAGATGGGAATTCAATTTGGCGCCCAAGGGCTCATGCTGAAGTATTCTCGGACCGACGAATCGCAAGCCGATGCGGTTGGGGCCATGATCATGTACAAGGCTGGCTACAACCCGCAGGCCATGGCTGACTTCTTCAAGACCCTCGAAACACAAGGCGGCAAAGTACCGCCGCAATGGCTCAGCGACCACCCCAACCCCGGCAATCGCGAACAGGCCATTGAGAAAGAGATTAAGAACTGGCCGCCGGAGCATTATGCCAGCGACAGCCCACATTTCCAGACAGCACGTGAGCACGCCATGGGAGTAAAAGCTTATACGAGTGAAGAGATTGCGCAGGGTGCGAAATCGGGCGAATGGTCTGCAATAAACAAGAAGAATGGAGCGACGTTTAACCCAACTGAGGCGCACGCGACGGGCACGAGCGCTGCGGCTCCTACTCGTGGTTCTTCACCCAAGGCTCCTGAGGTGACGCTGCTGAGCGTCCTCCCCGGCCAGCGTATGCGTACCGCTGACCTTGGTGCCCTGAAAATTGAGTATCCTGAGAACTGGCAAGTCATAATGCCTAAACAGCGGGGACAAGCCGTCACCATCGCCCCCGAGGCTGGAATCACGGCTAACGGTGTGGGTTACGGTGTGATCCTTAGTGGCGTTGCCCCACCCAATGGTCAGCGCATGAGCATCGACGACGTCACCCGCCAACTCGTGCAGGACATGGAGCGGAACGAGGCGCTGCAACCGGTGGGTAAGGCACTACCCATTACGGTAGGGGGTATTCAGGGACGCTCCGTGGCCCTACAATCAATTTCCCCCTTTTCTGCTGCCAATGGTCAATCTCAGGCGGAGCGAGACTGGTTGGTCACGGTTCCGCAACCCGACGGCACGGTCATCTTCATGGTTTTTGTGGCACCTCAGTCACAGTTCGACCGCTTCCAGCCAACATTCGAGGCAATGCTGAAGAGCCTGAGGTTCTAGACCTTCTCAACTTCCGAGTGCTGGTCGGGATTCATGGCGAAGCCGTGTTATCAGCAAGCCTAGACGTGAACGGTCTCCCTCAGGCATTGCTGTGAATTTCAGCCCCAATCCATTGCCGGGTTTTATATGGCGCACAACAGCGTCGGCCCTAATCTGCCCCTCCTGCGCGAGAAATTCAATTTTGGCTGCGGCTCCTACAGGTCGGAGAGTCGGTGTTTCGATAAACAACCCTCCAAAACTGAGGTCCCTAACAGTGGAAACATCTTCTCGACCGTCACAGCGCCAATAAACCGACAAGCACTCTTCAGTTTCGACGCGTGATGTCCGTCTTCTGGAAAAGCTAGGTATTCTTAGAAAATGGTCCATACAATAGTGAGGCCGACCGTGTTTGCTGCAAAGGGTAGCGAGCCATCTGGGGGCTAGTCATTTACGCTTCTTGGCTACGCCAGATGCCCGAGTTTTGCCTTCTCCACCTGGAAAAGTTTGTTCCGATACTGACATCATGGTTTGGACTAATGCTGCCCCTTCGGCTGTTTGCTATCGCCGTGCTGACTGATCTCCTCAACGAGTTTTCGGATTCGATGCGAACGATCTTGGCATCGGGCTGACATCTCTGGGGACAGTCGCGATTGGAGCGACGCCGCCTGCTCCTTGATGAGCCTGAAAATCTCTTTCAGGGTGCCTTGGTTGCTTTTCATGACTCGGGGTTTGTACGTGTGGGCAGTGAAGCTGCGCCATCTAATTCTTTGAAACATTTTCCAGCAAGGAAGCGCGCTTCCTCCCACGGCAGTCCGTCCATCCAAAGTCTTAGTTCAAAGGCCCACAATCTAAAGTGAAAGAATGCCCATCTAAGCGGTTTCATGAGTCTCCTCACCCCGCGAGGTGATAACTGGGGGAATCCGCGAAGCTTGAGAGAGCAGGCTCTCAGCTTGGAATGGGTCTTAAGTCGGGTGGCGGTGCTTCGCGGATTTTGCGACTCAAACCGCCGTTGAGTCGCTTCCTCTGGCCCGGAATAATAATTCCGTTTCTAAAAGCGTCATCTGTCAGTTTTGACAGATACAAGACAGTAATCGGAGGAACTAGACTTGCAGCTCATTCGAGGCGAGGAGGAGGCGGGCAAACCTAGTGCCGTGGGACCCGAGAGCTTGACCGCCTCCTTCATCGTTCAAGGATGTTCAAAAAGAAAGGATGACAATATCGCCTGAGAAAACCTTCGGGCCCAATATCCATTATCCATTAGGATCAGTTCGGGTTCAGTTGTCGCGCACTCTCAACGGCTTCTAGTCCGTCTGACGCTTCCTTGGTTGGCCGCCAGTCGAGTTACGGCTTTCACGCGATGGGAAAGCAAGATTTTCGGATTAAGGCATGCTCAGTGGAAGAGTCCTCCGCGAAGTGCTCTCCCCCACGATTAGGCTTTCGGACTTCCAGGCTCACTCCTTCAAGAACAGTATTAAGGCTGGTCACAAAATTTTAGAGTTCAGAAACATTCATCACTAATTGGTGGTAGGTTGAGACTCTCGAGGGGCGATGAGACACAACAGAAGCGGCTCAAGGGGCTTTCAGGCGAGCACCAACTGTGGAATGGTCGCAACCGGGCTAAATTGCTAGATAGTTATCACTCGGGAATAATTCCACCTGTTAATAGTAACAGTTGAGGCATACCCAGACTAATCGCTACGATTCCGGCTCTTTCGGGATTCACATCGGTCGGAAGCTGTTCAGCGGAATCTTTAGCTATGATGAGTAGAATGCGACTCTCCAGAGCGCACTCGAAAATCAGTCATAAAGAAGGAACCGAAAGACTGTTCCTGTTTGAGATTAGAAATAAGGATGTAAAACCTAAATGAGATAATCTTGAGTACAGACAAGGTTTGTGCTCATGCCGGTGTTGTTGCTCTTTGCGGACTGTTGGATCCGATCTTGCGGAACTTAGCCCATGATGAAAAACGTACGGCCGGGGAAATCAATCAGAGTTTTTATCGCAGACTCTAGCGCTTTGGAATGCCAGTTGATGGTGAGGGCCCTGCAACAGAGCGGAAAACCCATCAGGGTGGTAGGTTGTGCTACGGAATCGGTGGAGATCCCTGGAGAGCTCAGCAAAAACTCCCCGGACGTTGCCATTATAAGCGCCGACTTAAGAGATGGACACAGCCTGGGCATTCAGGCAACGCGTGAAGTTCGGGTTTCCCATCCCCATGTCCACATCATCGTGCTGGTCGACTCTCCCAAACGGACGATGGTCGTGGAAGGATTTCGGGCAGGAGCCGATGGTGTATTCTCGCGTCTTGAGCCTTTTGAGATGCTTTGCAAATGCATCCATGCGGTGTACCAAGGGCAAATCTGGGCCAGTAGTGAGGAGCTTCGTTTCATCATTGAGGCCATGGATCAGAGCGAGAAGCCGCCCATCAAGAGTGCCAGCGGCACCAGACTCCTTACGAAAAGGGAGGAAGAGCTAGTGCAATTGGTGGCCGAAGGCCTCACCAACCGCGACATTTCCCGACAGCTCAGTCTGACGGAACACACCGTACGCAACTATCTGTTCCGGATTTTCAACAAACTAGGCACCTCCAATCGGGTGGAATTGGCCCTTTATGTCATCAAACAAAGAGGAACGGAACAACCCTCAGATTTCGATCGGATCGTTCTTTCAGGGCACGTTCCGAGACCGAGCAACGGTAGGTCCGCCATCCAATCTCAGGTACCCGCCCCGCGAAGTTCGCTTGAAGTGGGACTACCCCTGCAGAGAGTGGGTCTGAAACAAGCAATGCCTCACTAAGCGACCAGTCTGCCAGAACTTGAAGAACTCCCACATGGCGGGCGCATTGGAAGCAGCGCCCGGAAGCACGGTTACGCCCAAGCCCTCGAGCGTGAGGCGCAACACGCTCTCATGTTGATAGACAGTGGTCGATTGATATCCGAGCTTGGAGAACGCCGGACTGATCAGCGCGCAAACCACGCGGCCGCCACCGTTGGTGTTGTCATTGCTGGATTCGTCGAACACCACGATAAGCAAGCCGTCCTTTTGGAAGGCAGAGTTCTTGATGAGCGGATCAATGTTGCTCTTGAGCCAGCTATCAGCCGTGCTGAGGCCGCAATCGTGAGCGTCATCGCAACCATTGGGCGTGATGAAGGAATAGTTGGGTAGGGTGCCGGCTGAGAGATCCTGCGCCAATTGTGTAAAGGGCACCAGGTTCTGCTGTTGAGCGGAACTGTTCTGCACATCGGTGAAGTAAGCAACGGGAACATGGCGAACATAGTATTGTCCCCCGCCGCTGGTAGTATCGCCGCCGAGATAGCCGACTGACGGCAAGCTTTCAGCATAAGCCTTCCAGGTCTTCCCGGCTGCCACGAGTTCCCTCACCACGTTGTCTGCCGAGATGGGGAAGCTGGATGGGGTTTGGCTGTCGTTGTTGGTAAGGACCTGGCCCGTGGTTAGCAACTCGTAGTTGCCAATGGAGGGATGCGTATTGGCGTAATACTGCGTCGCAAGCCCATACTGAGTCATCAGACCGGACAGATACGGCATGGAAGAACTGGTGACACTGCTGTAGTTGGTGTTCTCCTCTACGACGATGGCTATGTGGCCAAAGAGTCCGGTTGTTGCGGCAGCGTTGACCGTGAGTGTCGCAGCGTTGCTTGTCACCGTCCCAGCACTGTTGCTCACCACCACTTTGAATGTGGAGCCATTGTCGGAGGTTGTCGTTGCGGGGGTGGTGTAACTGGGCGAAGTCGCGCCCGAAATGTTTGAGCCATTCTTTTGCCACTGATAACTCAGGGGAGCAGTGCCCGTCGCTACTACGGAGAATGCCGCTGTTTGCCCAGCCATCACAGTTTGGCTCGTTGGCTCTATGGTGATCGATGGTGGTGAGACATGAACCTCTGAGTTGGTTGATCCACTGCAGGCTACCAAGCCTATTGCCGCCAATGCAAAGGGCCAGCCTACGACTAAAACCCGGAAAGACATAAGTTAAGTGTCGACCTCAAAGAGCAACTTCCCATAAGCTCAGTTGAACTCGGTGCACGATGATCATCCCAAGAGCGACGTGAGGCCATCTTGAACCCTTCGTTGCGCATTTCCGGGCAGCTTTTGGTTCTTACACTCGCAAATTCTCGGTCGCGCAAAATCAATCGCGTTCATAATAGAAGAAGTGACTCTCTTTCCTGGAGTTGTTCTTAATATTCAAACAATCCTCCGCTCGCCTAAAAAGGCTCGAGTGAGACAAGTTGATGAGGCTGCACGCTACATAAAGCTTCATGCCACCACAAGGAGCAAAGAGTCCTCTTACATTAGGGAGGTTTGTACCTAAGAGTGCTGACGGACTTCTGGTAGCAAGAATTGGTTACTCGATGCTTTATTAGTGCGTGAGACAAATGTTTGCCAATCAAAGGACATCGGACTTCTTGTAGCGAGTTGGGGTGAGGACCTAGCATTCGTGGGCCAACTCAAGGGCTACAACGAGGTGGCGGTGGATGGGCCGCAACACAGCCGAAGCGTCATTCGGTTTCCATTGGTCGCACGGACTGTGTTTTGGTGGGTGGACAGCGGAGTCACAAAACGCAGTGAAGGGCGAACCCGTGACATCAGCGAGAAGGGAGCATTTGTTCTTGCCAGCCTATGCCCTCCCCAGGGAATCGAAATTGGTTTCAACGTCTTCCTTCCTCCGCTATACGGGTCTGAACAAAAAACAAGGGTGGAGGCTAATGGGCGCGTAGTGCGCGTTGAACTGGCTGAGGGGTACAAAGAATGCGAGGGCTTTGCGATCCTGATAGAGCACATCGTATTGCTGGTTAACAATGATGTCCCTAAACAAGGCGAAAGCGGCGGTAACGAGGTTAATTGAGTCGAGCAGTTTGGTATTCGCGGTGCTGCAAAAGGGGCTCGTCGGGCTTGTGCTGATGAGGCAGGGCAACGCGAACCGGGCGTAAATGAACACGCGTCATGTAACTCACAGGGCGAAGCTACGTCTATTTTGCGAATCATTGGCGCGAGAGTGAAGAAGCTTAGTTGATTGTCGGACTAATTGGACGGATCCAATGCTTCTGAAGGAACGCAATCTCCACAATTGGTACGCGGTGTCTACCCGCCACCAGCACGAAAAGATTGTGGCTCGGGTCTTGGAGTATAAGGACTTCGAGATTTTTCTACCGCTGTATAAGGCCCGCCGTAGATGGCAAGACCGCGTTAAGGAGATCTCTGTTCCACTTTTTCCCGGCTATGTCTTTGTTCGGGAAGATCTCAAGCGATGGCTTCCGATTCTCACCACCCCCGGAGTGACCAGCATCGTCAGTTGCGGAAGCCAGCCGGCCACTATTTCATCTTTCGAAATCGAAGGCGTACGGCAAATTGTAGAAAGCACTTTGCGCGTTGAACCTCATCCCTTCCTAAGATCTGGTGATTGGGTCAGAGTCAAGTATGGCCCGATTGCGGGTGTCGAAGGCATATTGCTTCGAAAAAAAAACATCGCTCGGCTGGTTCTTTCTGTGGAGATGCTCGGAAAATCTGCAGCCGTAGAGGTCGACGCAAGCCACGTTGAGCGTATACCTGCGAGACCCATGGAATTCGCATCAACTTTTGAATCAGGCCTATTCCGCGTGCACAAACAGACCGTCTCAGTTTCTGCGATATAGGCAGCCCCACTTCAATTCGCTCAACACGCCAACCTGTGATGCCGCGTTCAAAGCTGATCGACAAACCATGGGGAATTCGCTTTCGTGGTAGTGGGCTCGCATTGTGTTAATACGTTTTCAGATTGACGCATCGTGGATGCCGTTGAAGTGGCATCAGCGTATCACCTCGAAATGGCCGGCCAGCCATGGTCAAAGTTCCATCTTCCTTGCAATCCTTCTATCGTTTTGCCTGGCCATAGTTCTACCCGGACAAACGTTCCAGAAGAGAAAAGGTTCACCATCACTTCTAGTTCCCTCTGACATAAACACAAGTGCTGCCAAAAATCGTTTGCTGAACCTCTCACCTGTCGCTCGAAATGCATTTCTGACCGAACCCGAGATTTCCTCCATAATACCTGGCTCGAAGATTCTCACATCGGGTTTGGAGGCTTACGGTCAAGGCGCGATGGCGTTCGAGGCCAACGAGGGTCAGGTAAATTCCAACGTAAAGTACCTTTCAAGGGGAATTGGCTACAGCGTTTTTTTTACAGAGGATAGAGCTGTTCTAGTTATGAACAGGGCAATCAAAAATGGTGAATACTCGGCCAAATCAGAGGAGAGTTCTGCGCCTGGTGCCACGCTCGACCCTTCAGCTCGCATCGATAAGTCCCTAAGTCCTGACTCATTCCAGAATACTGACGCTTTCGCGGTAATGCGACTGCGCTTTGTAGGTAGTAATGGCGCCGCTCGGGTCTCCGGCTCGGGGCAGCTACCAGGGAAAGTTAACTACTTGATTGGGGCTGATCCAAGGAAGTGGCGGTCCAATATCCCCACTTATGCCAGGGTGCAGTACGAGGACATTTACCCTGGGGTTGGGGTGGTCTACTACGGGACTCCAGGGCGCCTGGAATATGATCTTCTTATTGACCACGGCGTCGATCCAAGGAGCATTACACTCGAATGCGAAGGCGCCAACCTGGTCAAAATCGATCCACAAGGCAATCTTCGGATAATGCTTGCTGGTGGCGAGGTACGCCTTGGTAAACCGCACATGTATCAGATCACGACTGGAGAAGGGCGGAAAAGCATCGTCGGCGGATATGTGCTCGATGCCAACGGGCGCATAAAACTGCAAGTAGGGAAATACGACCGAAACCAGCCGCTCATCGTCGATCCGGTTTTGACGTACTCGACATATCTCGGAGGAAGTGGATACGACGCGGGGACTGCAATTGCGGTGGATAACTCAGGCAACGCTTATGTTACGGGTTTTACTCGGTCGCCCAACTTTCCGGTCACTTCAGGTTCTCTCCAAACCAAGTGCGGTACCACCGGCACGTGTAACGGATATTTTTGGGATGCCTTCGTCACGAAGCTAAATGCCAGCGGCCAGGTGATTTACTCGACCTTCTTAGGCGGAAGCGGGAATGACATGGGGAAGGCCATTGCGTTGGACGCTGCCGGCGCGGTCTACGTGACGGGCCAGACTTTCTCGAGCGACTTCCCGACAACGGCGGGTGCTTTTAAAACCATTTACGGAGGTGCAGGAGACGCTTTCGTCGCCAAACTAAGTCCCAGCGGAAGTGCCCTTGAATATTCAACCTACTTGGGAGGGAGCGGGACCGATAATGCAGAAGGCATAGCAGTGGATGCTGGGGGCAACGCCTATGTTACGGGCCAAACCTACTCCACCGACTTTCCGACTGCTAACCCAATCCAAAGCTCGAATGGTGGCAAACAAGACGCGGACGCATTCGTTACTGAGATCAACAGCAGCGGTTCAGGCCTCGTTTACTCCACGTATCTTGGTGGCAGCAATATGGATTGGGGCATTGCGATTGCCTTGGATTCAGGAGGCGATGCTTATGTCGTTGGTTTCACGCGGTCAACCGATTTTCCAGTGCTTGGTTCTCTTCAACCAGGCTGTGGTGGATGCCCTGGATTTGCAGACGCCTTCGTGGCTCAATTGGCGCCTAACGGAGGGGCCCTGTTGCACTCTACCTACCTGGGAGGTGGGGGCGATGACCACGGGACAGGTATCGCGGTCGATTCCAACGGGAATATCTATGTAACCGGTTTTACTTACTCGACTGATTTTCCGATTACGCCCGGAGCTTACCAGACTTCTCTTGCAAGCGGGAAATCGGCCGCGTTTGTAACCAAGATTGCGCCAGGCTTCTCTTCACTCACTTTCTCGACGTACATCCAAGGGAAAAACTTGGACTACGGAAAGAGTATCGCCGTCGACACAGGCAATGTCTTCATCGCCGGACAAACCTTTTCGCCTACATTTCCGCTAATGAGTCCCACACAAAGTGCGTGCGTCCCTTCCAACTGCTTTTTTGGCGTTGGCTTCATTGCCGAGTTGAACGCCGCTGGCTCAGCCCTGATTTTTTCGACCTATCTTGGAGGTTCGCATGGAGATGACATTGCCGCCATCGCGCTCGACCCGTCTGCGAACGTTCAAGTCACAGGGCAAGCGGCCTCGACTGACTTTCCAACCGCAAATGCTTTTCAGGCAACTCTTGGTGGTAGCTTCGCTGATGCTTTTGTTACCAAGATCTCGTTACAGCCCGCGGCTTCCGCATTGCCAATGAGCCTAACTTTCGGTAGCCAGAGTGTTGGCACGGTCAGTGCTGCACAGACCGTGACACTCTCGAGCAACGGCACTGCTCCTTTGCATATCACCGGAATCTCTGCCAGCGGTGATTTTGCGGGAACCAATGATTGCGGAAGAGGTGTGGCTGCAGGCTCAGCCTGCACGATCAATATAACCTTTGCTCCTACGGCCACGGGCACCCGCACCGGCACGTTGACCATCAACGACAACGCCGCCACCAGCCCGCAAACGGTTGCACTCTCGGGCGCAGCTACCGGAGGGTCCGTCGTAACCCTGTCACCTTCGAACCTCTCGTTTGGAAACCAGCCGCTACGTGTAACCAGCGCGCCTCAAACCGTCACTCTGACAAACACCGGCGGCTCACCGTTGTCCATCACTGGAATCGGCATTGCCGGGCCTAATGGTGGTGACTTCGCGCAGACCAATGACTGCGGGACTTCCGTGGCTGCTGGAGCCAGTTGCGGTTTCAGCGTCACGTTCACTCCCACTGCAAGCGGGAACCGCTCCGCGAGCGTGAGCATCACCGACAATGCAGGTGGAAGTCCGCAGCAAGTGAACCTCACTGGTACAGGTTTGGGTCCCATGGTGACCTTGACCCCCAGCAGCCTATCCTTTGCCAAGCGAAGGGTGGGCACAATCAGCAAAGCAAAAGCCGTCCAGCTGAACAACACGGGCAATGCAACACTTACTATCAGCGGCATTGCCATAACGGGCACGAATCCCACGGACTTTTCACAGACCAACAACTGTGCCAGCTCGCTTGCTCCCGGGGCCAAATGCAACATAAACGTGAGGTTCTCGCCCACCGCAACCGGAAAGCGTACCGCGTTGATCAGTGTCTCGGACAACGCCTTCAACAGCCCGCAGACGACAAGTCTTAGCGGAACAGGCCAGTGACAACAGTTCCATCTAAAAATGTGAGGCAAGGAGGCTGGTTGTGAAGAGAGCCGTTTCGGTTTTGTGCAGTGCAATGTTTCTAACGGTCTGTCTGCCAGCAGGCGATTTCAACGCTCAGACACAAGATGTGGTGCTCGCGGGAGCCGGTGACATTGCCAGGTGCGGACCGGACAATCTCTTTTATCCTCAGGCTACTGCAGCTTTGCTCGATTCCATTCCGGGCAGCGTGTTTGCCATTGGCGATCTCGCCTATGTAGATGGACTGGAAACTGAGTTTACCAGGTGCTTTGATGCCACTTGGGGACGCCATCGTACCCGTCTGCACCCCGTGCCGGGTGTACACGACCTTATTGCGCCCAACGCGTTTGGATACTTCAATTACTTCGGACCGTCGGCGGGTGATCCGACAAAGGGATATTACAGTTTCAATTATGGCGCGTGGCATGTGGTGGTCCTGAATAGTGTTTGCACTCCCGCGCCAACTCTACCTGGTGCTTGCACAGCAACCTCGCCCGAGGGTCAATGGCTTCAAGTGGATCTGGCCGCAAACCCCGCTGCGTGTACGTTGGCGCTATGGCACACGCCGCTCTACAGTTCCACAAGCGCCGATGCCACAACGGCCGTTCAGCCTTTCTGGCAAATTCTCTACAACGCGGGCGCAGATTTGGTGATCAACGGGCACGCCCACAACTACGAACGCTTCGCTCCCCAAGACGCTAATGGGAATTTGGATATGGCCAAGGGCATTCGCGAATTCGTAGTCGGTACGGGAGGTGAAACCCTGATGTCTTTTGACACCACACCTGCTGCCAACAGCGAAGTCCGGAATAGCGCGACTCACGGCGTTATTCAATTTACTTTGCATGCGGCGGGCTACGACTGGCGGTTCATACCGGTTGCGGGCCAATCTTTCACCGACTCAGGGTCCCAACAGTGTCACTGAGAGTTGGCCAGAGAGTTGGCGGCGGGGCTGAGGGTTTCTAAGAAGGAAGCAAGGAGAATTTCCATGTTTAGAAGAATTCTATATTGCATCGGAGCGAGCATTGTTGTTATGACCGCTATGTTCGCGCATGCTCAAGAAAAGGCAACGGCCTCCGCGCGCGACGGTCAAGCGATAGCGCCCGGACAAGAGGCGACTAGTCAAGAAGCAAGCGGGCGTCCTGAGCTTCATAGGCGAAATCCGCGGTATCAGTTGTGCAAAGACGACGTCTTGCAACTTACCTTCGTTTTGACACCCGAATTTAGCCAGACGGTCGCCGTTCAGCCAGACGGCTTCATCACTCTACTCGGCGTCGGGGATTTGCACGTAGAAGGGCAAACGATTCCTGAAGTGACCCAGTCGATTCAGGCCGCCTATGAGAAAAAACTGCACAACCCTATGCTAACAGTCCGGCTTTTGGATTTTGAAAAACCGTACTTCATTGCTGGTGGGCAGGTTGGACATCCTGGCAAGTTTGAATTGCGAGGGGACACGACTCTAGTGCAAGCCGTGGCAATCGCCGGCGGGTTTACAGAGAGCTCCAAGCATTCGCAAGTATGGCTCTTCCGCCGCGTTTCCAACGATTGGGTGGAAACCAAGGAATTCGACATGAAGAAAATGCTAAAGAATGGCAATCTGAGCGAAGATGCCCATCTGCGACCAGGCGACATGATTTACGTCCCTCAGAACACCCTATCAAAAATGAAACGCTTTATTCCCATTGCTACGGTGGGGGCGTATTTCAACCCTGCCACGCTTTAACCAGTTCAAGGAGGTTCACATGGACAAGTCCATCCGCGCGCAAGGTCTCAGTATCCAGGCTCACCGAGGGATAGTCGGCCGATGCCTTTGCCAACTGGCCGGTCTGAAAAGCGGACACCGGTAGAACTGTCAGTGGTACTTTCTCGCACGAACCGAGAGTCCTACGAGGAAAGAACTATTACCGAAAACATCAGCTCTCGCGGCCTTCGCGCTATTACAAGGAAGCCGTGGCGGCCTGGGGTCCGGTTGTTGGTTGGCTTCGGTGAAGAGACCTTCCGGGAACCCGCGAGTGTTGTTTATTGCCAACGCCTAGGAAACAAGAAGTTCGCTGTGGGTCTCGTGCTATCGCAGAAGGTGCAGGATCTGGACAAACGATTCTCTATACGGGCGCCACGCCCCCTTCCCGCCAAAAAGAATAATGCACCTGCAAACATCGATGAGTTTATTTCAGCGGCCAGCATGAGACACTTGCGAATTTTAATTCGGCGCGGGAGTCTTAGCGGCTGGGAACACGAGAGCGCAAGGAGGGAACTATCATGGAAAGCGCAAATTCAGAAAAACAGAACGGACACGGTGGGAACGGAAATGGAAATGGATACGGAAACGGCAACGGCAACAGGAAGTCCAAACATTCCTATACGCTGCGCGATCTTGTGGGCGTGGTCTTCCGGCGACGCCGTGTAATCGTCCTGGCATTCACTGGGCTGATTTTGGGTGCCATCTTTGCAATTTTGATCCTGCCGCCGACTTACGAGGCTGAAATGAAGATCCTCGTGCATCGTGAACGCGTAGATCCGATCGTATCCACTGAAGCGAACGTCCACCAGTCCGATCGCAATTTGACATTGGATGAAATCACCTCAGAGATCGAGTTGTTCCAAAGCCGCGACTCATTGGAAAAGACGGTAGTGGATTGCGAGCTTTACGAACCCAAAAACCCTTGGTCGGTCGGGGCCATTGAGCTGAAGGTTCTTGGTGCCCTTGGGCTGGCGCCGGACAAGCAGACGAGAATCTACAAGGCCGTTCTCAAAATGGAAACGAAAGACCTGCAGGTGATCCCGCTCAACTCATCCGATATTATTAAAGTCTCTTACCAATCCGCATCCCCGCAACTGGCAGCTCAGGTTCTCAAGGAGTTGGGAGATCTGTATCTTGCCAAACACACGGCAATCAGCCGTCCGCAGGGGACAGCAGACTTTTTCCAACAGCAAGCACAGCAATACGAAAAGGAAATGGCGGCTTCCGAAGGAAAGTTGGTAAGTTTCACAAAACAAACCGGAATTGTTTCAGCCGATCTCGAGAAGCAAGTTGCGCTTCAAAAAATCAACGATTTTGATCTCACCTTGCAGCAAACACATGCTTCAATCGCAGAAACGCAGAAGCGGCTTCGCATGCTCGAAACGGAAGGTTACACGGTGCCATCGCGCGTAACCACGCAGATCAAAGTCGCGGACAATCCCCAGCTTATGGCCAATCTGAAAACGACTCTGCTCGATCTTGAGCTTAAGCGAACAGAACTCCTGGAACGATATGACCCGACTTATCCGCTGGTGCAGGAAGTCGAAACTAAGCTCTCTGAGACCCGTACTTCCATCGAAGAAGCCGAAAAACGAGGCATGCGTGAAGAAACGACCGACCAAGAGCCGGCTCATGCTTGGATCAAAACAGAGATCGTAAAGGCAAAAGTGGACCTGGTGGGTTTGCAGGCCAGAGCGACGGTCATGTCCGGCGCGCTAAAGAGGCTTGAGGACAGAGCCCAAAATTTGGCCAGCGAGTCCGTCGCCCAGCAGGATCTGCTGAGGACCGCTAAGGCCAATGAGGAAAATTATCTTCTTTATCATCGGAAGCGGGAAGAAGCTCGCATAGCCGACGCTCTTGACCAGCGGAAGATTATTAATGCCGTCGTCACGGAAGCGCCGATGGTGCCGCTCGTTCCCGCAAGCTTGCCGACAAGCGTCATGCTCCTCTTGGCTCTTTTAATCGCCTCGCTGTGCAGTGTGGGGCTGGGCTTCCTCGTGGAGTATCTCGATCCGTCATTCCGGACGCCGCAAGATGTCGAGGAATATCTTGACATCCCTCTTCTTGCTTCTTTACCAAGACCACTAAAGCCAAATGGCTTGCGAACGACTTCTTAGTTCGACCAAAACCCGTGACAGGGACAACTCGAATTATGAATGAACTGTGATGAAAAGAGGCAAATATGCCGCACATGAACAAGTATCTCCTTCCAAACTTCACCAAGTTCTTTGAGGTTCGGGTAAAAGTTGAGAAAGGAGAGCAACTACTATCCAAGGCCGATATACGCGCGCCAAGGGCTGACGTCGAGAGGGCACAGGCCACCGATGAGTTAGCGTCTCACCAGGAAGCGTTCAAGCTTGTGGAACGCGTGTTTTTGCTGGCGGGTTGCGAAGCGCCGCATGTCGTCGCATTCTGCGGCGTTGACGAGAACACCGCTGCCGCACGGATTTGCGCCAGGACGGGGGAAATTCTCGCCCGCCACACGAACTCGGAAGTATGTCTTGTTGACGGCAACCCGCAAGCCCCCGGCTTGCATGAATGCTTTGACGCCGACAACGTAACGGGTCTCGCGAACGCTTCCCTTGAGCCGGGGCAAATTCGGAGCTTTGTGCAGCCTCTCAACGGCGGGAAGCTATTCTTACTCACGGCCGGTTCACATTGCACGGAAAATGGGGCTCTTTGGGACTCTGAACAAATTCCGTTGCGCCTCGCGGAGCTTCGTAGCGAATTTTCCTATGTGCTTGTTAACGCTCCTCCAGTGAATCGCCACATCGGGGCCACACTCTTTGGGCGGATGTCCGAGGGAGTCGTTTTAGTGCTTGAATCAAATCAAACGCTCCGCGA
This sequence comes from Candidatus Acidiferrum sp., assembly GCA_035280045.1. Classification (GTDB taxonomy): domain Bacteria; phylum Acidobacteriota; class Terriglobia; order Acidiferrales; family UBA7541; genus Acidiferrum. Next base: position 102,666 of record DATEGP010000032.1, on the reverse strand, counting down.
AACCGCGCGGAAGGCAAAAGAGGACCTGGAAGCTGCCGGAGTAAGGTTGTTTGGAGCGGTGTTCACCAATCGCAAATTTCCCATTCCAGAGACTATTTACAAGAAGCTTGTCACCGGATTCTCCGGCGGCTGATTCCGCAGCACCACGTTGCCTTCGATTGTGGGACTCCACCTCGGCTACAACGTCCAGTTCAAATCCTCAAAGAATTTAAATTTCATGCGCAACTCCTCAGAAAAATGCGGTTGTAGGCGGTGCGTCTTCTGACTGATTTCCAACCCGGCTGATTTCCTTGAGCCGTACAGCATTCAAACTCACGGTCGTTTTTGTTTCGAGGAGGCGAAGGTCCAAGTTTCTAAGTCGCCGACTCTTGATGGTGGTTCCCCAGCTTACGCTTGGAGTGCAAGAATGAAAAAGGATCAAGATCGACTGCTCGTCCTTGGCACGGCACCGGCAGGCATCACTCTCGTCCGAGAAATCCTCGTACATCCCGAACTCAACCTCAAAGTCGTCGGGTTCCTCGACGAAAAGGGAGAAAACATTGGGAAGTCCCTTGTAAATCCTTCCATCATCGGCTCCGTAAACCAAGTGAGCGATTTTGTGCGGGAAAAAGAGGTCAGCCGCGTGATTCTGTCACTCAACGAGCGGCGGGGCTGCACGCCTGTGGAACAGCTTTTGCAATTGAAGTTTTCGGGAGTCCAGGTCGAAGATGCGCATAGCGTCTATGAGAAGCTGACTGGAAAAATTCTACTGACGAACCTGGCGCCAAGCTGGTTGTTTCTCTCCGCAGGATTTCGGAAATCCCGGTCTCTCCTCGCCGCCAAACGGTGTGTTGACATTGTAGTTTCTGTTCTCGGAATAATCTTGGGGACGCCACTCATGGGGCTCATCGCACTGGCTATCTGGCTGGAGACCGGTGGCCCCATTTTATTCCGGCAGGAACGCGTCGGGCTGAGTCAGCAGCCCTTCACCATTTTGAAGTTTCGTTCGATGTGCCAAGACTCGGAAGCAAACGGGCCCAGCTGGGCTGTGAATGACGATCCGCGTGTCACCCGGGTTGGCCGTATTTTGCGAAAGTTCCGGTTGGACGAAATGCCGCAATTATTCAATGTCTTGCGTGGCGAAATGAGCTTTGTGGGGCCACGTCCGGAACAGACGCAGCTGTGCCGCATGCTGGAAGATGCGATTCCAATGTATTGGCGCAGGCACACCATCAGGCCAGGAATTACCGGCTGGGCCCAAGTAAAGTATCAGTATGGATCCACTATCGAAGACGCAAGGCGAAAGCTGGAATACGAGCTGTACTATATCAAGAATCTCTCACTCACACTGGACCTAGCAATCATCTTTTCAACATTCAAAGTGATTCTTTTCGGTCGCGGCGCGAAATAGATACACCATGGGTTTCACAAACCAAGAAGCTTAAAGAAAGAACCCAGCTTTCAGTCTGCCACTCAATTCCCAGCCCACAGGATCAGCAGCCGCTTTGCACAATCCGCAAACTGAAAAGACAAGACGTATAAGACACATCTTGAGTGTTGATGTCGAGGACTACTTCCAAGTTGAAGCTTTCGCCAACGAAATCCCGCGAAACACTTGGGAGGAGTGGCCTTCGAGAGTAGTCGAGAATACTCGCAGAATCCTGGATCTGTTCGATCGACATAATACGAAGGGTACTTTTTTTTTTCTGGGGTGGGTGGCCAGCCGTTTTCCAGCCCTTGTCCGGGAGGTGCAAGCAGGAGGGCATGAATTGGCTTGTCACAGCTATTGGCATCGTCGCGTGTCTTCATTGACGCTTGCGGAATTCCGCGAGGATGTGCGGATAAGCAAAGACGCCATTGAGCAAGCGTCCGGCGTTCAGGTTTGCGGTTACAGGGCTCCCTCGTGGTCGATTGACAAGAGTTGCTTATGGGCGTTGGAAATTCTCGGGGAAAAGGGCTTTCTCTACGACTCCAGCATTTATCCGATTCGGCACGACATATACGGCTTCCCTGATGCTCCTAGGTTCGCCTATGTCTACAAATGCAGAAACGGGAGAAAACTGACGGAAATTCCGCCACCAACGGTTCGAATCGCCGGGTTTAATTTTCCGGGAGCTGGCGGCGGGTATTTCCGAATCCTGCCTTTTTTGTACACTGAATCGGTCTTTCGAATTTTTGAATGGCGCTACCAAAGGCCTGTGGTCACGTATTTCCATCCTTGGGAGATTGATTCCGAACAGCCTCGTATTCCTACCAACGTCAAATCCCGTTTTCGTCATTACACGAACCTTGGCGTTGTCGAAAAACGCCTCGACTTGATGCTGCAGAAATATTTGTTTGGGCCTATCGCGACGGCGCTCGTCGCTGGGGAGCTATTCGGTCGTGAAGCCAATCCAAAAAAGATCGACACGGAATACCAAAGATTTCCTGCGGCTCCCGCCGTATCTTCTGCGCGGCAGAGCGAATCGAGCAAGGGATAGGCGTTATGTTTAGCGTCGCGCTGATTGGACCCGATGGTGCAGGAAAGACCACCATAACTGCTCAACTGCGCCAGGCATCCTGCGTCCCGATTAAATGTTTGTACATGGGCATAAATATTGAAGCAAGCGACCACGCCCTGCCAACTTCCCGCCTCGTCGAACATTTCAAGCGCAAACATAAAGCAGTATCCGGAATTCACTGTACGTACGATTCTCCTGCAGGAAAAGATCAAACAAACCGGGGTCTACATGGCTGGCTGTGGGCTATCGGACGTTTGATCAATCGTCTTCTGGAAGAGTGGTACCGGCAAATCTTGTCCTGGAGTTTCCAACTTCGGGGATACGCCGTTGTGTACGACCGTCACTTTCTTTACGACTTCACGCTCGAAGGAATCGATGGCGAAAACCAACCTGTCGACAAGCGCATACACCGGTGGTTCCTCGAAAATCTCTACCCCCGGCCTTACCTCACCATTTATCTGGACGCTCCGGCGGAGGTGCTCTTTGCACGCAAGGGTGAAAAGACATTGGCGGAATTAGAGCGCCGCCGTCAGGCTTTCTTACAGTTGGGACACACGGTGAGGAACTTCGTGCGGGTCGATGCTACTCGCCCCTTGGATGTTGTTTATGCCGAAGTCCGCCGCCTGATTGAGCAGGGACACCGGAACTGGCAAGCGAGTCACAGCCAAGGGCTAAAAATTCAGTTACAAAAGCTGGCGAAGTTGTTCGATTGAGCCATGCCAAGGTGCATGTCCTCGAAAGGATGTTCGACCCGCCGCTTCTCGCTTCCAGCCCTGAAGCCGGAAATCTGGGATGTAACTGGGGGTGTGCAATGAAACAAGGATCTTCTCTCGTGTCTTCTTTCCTGAGAGCTGGAATAGCAGGCCGAGGGAGCCTGTGTATCGTCTGCCTTTTGTTGCTTTGCGGATTTTTTTTCTGCTGTGGGGCAAGTGCTCAAAAGCGGGCCGTAATCATCACCATTGACGCGCCTGGCGCAGGCACGAGCCGCGATCAAGGTACCGGAGCGGCGGCCGTCAGCTCATCGGGTACGGTCACAGGGTCCTTTACTGACTCCAGCTTTGGTTGCCATGGTTTTCTTCGCCATGTGGACGGCGCGTACGTCATTTTTGATACGCCTTTGGGGCAACACGGTGTCTCTACTTGCCCTCAGACAGCAAGCATCAACCGCGCTGGCATGATTACGGGGGTTGAGAGGGACCGTAGTTTCGGCTGTGCGAGCTGGCCGGACACTGCTGGGGGTTGTGGCGGAAGTCACGGCTTTATACGGCGGCCCGACGGTGCAATCATCGTTTTTGACGGCCTCATCGATCCTACTAGGGCAAACCCAGGTACCGATCCTGTCGGCATCAATGCTCACGGTGCGATCGTCGGACGTTACTGGACCGCTGATCAAGGCTCATCTAGCACGAGTTTTCTGCGCAGTCCCGACGGCACATTCATTACGTTCGATGCGCCTGGTACGAACAACCAAGCCAACCCCAGCGCTGTGGGAATTAACTCGGAAGGCTCAATCGTCGGGAATTTCAGTGACTCCAACTTTCTTCCGCATGGGTACCTGCGAGCCCCGGACAGCACCTTTAAGATCATCGACGCCCCGGGGGCAGTCAACGGCACGAGGGTTGTTGGGATTAACTCGAAGGGAGTGCTTGCAGGGATGTTTTGGGACGCGAACACGAATCATGGGTACACGCGTGCGCCAGACGGCACGTTTACTTCTTTCGATGTTCCGGGAGCATGTGCAGGATGTATTCGCGTCGTTTGTCTAAATGACAGGGGAACTGTCGCAGGCACTTTTCTCGCTTCTGATAGCAGTGGTTTCTTCGCTCAGCACGGTTTCCTACGAACTGCTGACGGTATGATCACAATTTTTGATGTGCCGGGAGCCGTCCGAGTCTTTTTCGGCCATGTTCTCCCGTTTGTTGGTGTGTCAGGGATCAACTCCTCGGGCGCAGCCGTAGGCTCGTACTCCGATGAGAACGGCGTCAGTCATGGCTACCTGCGTCTTCCCTCAGATGCAGAGGATGAACAATAAACCCTTGCAGCACGCCAAGCTCGCAAAGAGTGAGACCCACATTTAAGACGCAACATGCACAACGGTTACTCAGCAACTTCTGAATACCCTGGAAACATTGACTTCGATATCCATGGCTTGATCGGCATCCGCCTCATCGATCCCTCCTCGGGCGACTTCGAGGGAGTCTCTAAACTGCTCGGACCGCCGTCCAAGCCATCTCTTACAACGCCCGAAATCACTGTGAGATTTGTGGAAGACTTGTCAGTCCCGGGGCTAAAGTTCTTAGGCAGTGACGACTATGGCTTTAAGGACCAAAGATTCTACCTGTTGCAAAGAGGAACGGGGAATGTCCAGGCGTGGATCCCTTTCGATCACATTGGAGAGGGTTGCGAGATAGTTTGTCGAAGAGGCACCGGATCAGTGCCCCTCCTGATGGCGATCATTGGCTTGACCGCCCTCAAAAGAGGTCATGTCCCACTACACGCTTCCGCGCTGGTGTACAACGGCGTGGGCATCTTGATGGCCGGTTGGGCTCACTGTGGGAAGACTGCCGCACTTCTGGGGTTTGCTTCAAAAGGTGCAGAGTTTGTCGGTGAAGAATTTGTGCTTCTAAACGGCAGCGGTGAACGCATGCATGGCCTCGTGAGGCCGCTGGAGCTCACACAATGGCATTTCGCCAGTTTGGCTCACGTGAGGAGAGCAGTCAGCCTAAGGAATCGTTGTGCGTTCCGGGGAATGGGCGTTCTTCATGCTTTGCAGAAAGCGATTTTGGGCGAAAGGACTCAAAGCAGCTTAGTGTCTCGGAGCCTGCACCGGGTGTCCGTCGCGTTCGAGGATCGGTTGCGACCGCTCATAGCGCCTTCGGCCTTCTTCGGAGACAGAGTTCGGTCCTCGGGTGCATCGGTGGACAAGATATTTCTTTTCGTTAGCCATGAAGACGAGAAAATCGAGGTGCGACAGTTCACTCCCTGCGAGATGGCCAGCTATCTAGCTGTCCTGGTCCAATACCAACTTACCCCTCTCCTTCTACCCTATGTTGCCTACCGATTTGCCTTTCCTGGCCAGAGGAATGAGTTCCTTGAAAGAGTGGGCGAGTGCTCGCTCGCATCCCTGACACACGCACTTCGGGGGAAAGAAAACTACATGGTACGTCTTCCCTATCCGCATTCCTTCCCGAAGCTTTTCAGGGCGATTCAGCCCCTGTTCAAGTGTGCAACTACAGAGGCCGCCGGGCCTGTTCACGCCGTCGCATAAATAGCTGGCGATTAGCTCGACCATATGCAGGTGCTTTCTGAAACCGAAACCATGCACAACCCCTGCGAGCAGGATGCCGCTCACAAACAGATCCGCGGGTCTAGCCTCTTTCTCGCTGGAAGATTTCTTTCGATGGGCATTAATTTTTCCGCGCAGGTGTTGATGGTCCGCTACCTCGCCACGGCAGAGTATGGCGCACTCGCTTACGCACTCGCTGCCGTGGCATTTTTTCAACCATTCGCCACCCTCGGGTTGCACGAAGCAGTCTCCCGCTATGTTCCCATCTACCAGGAAAACCGCGAATTTCCAAAGGTGCTCGGAACGATCCTGTTCTCCATCAGTACCGTATTTCTGGCAGGTTTGCTAATTATTGCGGCCATCTGGAGCGGGCCAGCCCTTCTTACACATTTCATGACGCAGGAGAAACTTCCCCGGCACCTTCTGTCAGTCTTGATTCTGGTGGTGCCATTGGATGCGGCCGATGAGCTGTTTAATTCACTCTTCGCGAGTCTTGCGGGAACGCGGGCAATCTTTATCCGCAAGTACATTTTAGGGCCAGGCCTCAAGCTGGGTGCTGTGCTTCTGCTTGTCGGCCTGAAGAGCACAGTCGTTTTTCTAGCTTACGGATACTTAGTTGCGAGTGCGGCCGGAATCGCAATTTATGCTTGGATGCTTGTACGCCTCTTACAAGAACAAAGTCTTTTTCAGCAACTGTGGTCAAGCCCGCTGAAAATCCCGGCTCGCCAAATCCTGGCGTTTGTTCTGCCTGGGCTTAGCTCGAGCCTGGTTACCGTTGCTATCCACTCAGTGAACATCTTTATCCTCGGCTATCTGCGCACGGTGACAGAGGTGGCCTACTATCGAGCCGTGGTTCCCGTAGCGCAGTTAAATGGCGTCGTCATGGCGAGCTTCACGCTTCTTTATATGCCAGCCGCGGCGCGCCTCTTGGCGAAATCGGACTACAAAGGCATCAACAAGCTTTATTGGCAGACCGCAGCATGGATGTCGGTGATGTCCTTTCCCGTCTTTGCGCTTACGTTCTCATTCGCGCAGCCTTTGACGGAGTCCCTCTATGGTGCAAGGTATGCACCGTCCGGTCCCATCCTAGCGTTGCTCGCTCTTGGGAGTTATACAAACGTTGCGCTGGGCTTTAATTTGCAGACCCTCAAGGTTCTCGAGAGATTGCGTTACATCATTTTAGTGAGCTTGATTGCGGCGTTGGTGGATATTGGCCTGAATCTGCTTTTGGTTCCTCGCCACGGGGCTTTCGGTGCTGCGATCGGTACTACGGGGACGCTTATCATTTATAACCTCCTGATGCAGATGGGTTTGCTTCCGACATCAAGCTTCAATGTGTTTGACCGTCGGTATCTTGCTGTCTACCTGAGCATCGCCATAAGTGCGGGCGGACTGTTCTTCGTTCAATCGCTCCTCTCGATGAGTTTGTTTTTCGGTCTGCTCGTAGTCGCCTGCATGTCAATCTTTGTATTCTCTGTAACTAGAAAGAAGCTGAGAATCGCCGAAACGTTCCCAGAGCTATTGAAGATGCCTTTGATGCGGCTGATTCTTGCATGAGGCGAGTTCAATTTCCGTGCAATTTTCATCGGGTGGATTCCGCACAGATTCAGGCTTGTAGAAATGGGACGCATTCGAGCGTTTGTTCAGGACGACATTCCAAGCGCAGCGGAGCTGTACTGGCGATTCTTGCAGGGCAGGAAAGGCCCACATCCTTACAGTTTGGAAGAGTACTTTCAAAGAGTGTTCTTTCACAACCCGTGGTTTGACAGCTCCATTCCATCGCTTGTTTACGAGGAGGGACCTGGACGAGTCGTTGGCTTTCTTGGAATTGTGCCGCGGCCAATGTCCCTGAACGGAAAAACTATTCGGACTGCATTTGGAAGCAGTCTGGTGGTTCACCCGGACAGTCGATGTACGTTGGCGGGGCTGAAATTGCTCAAGGCCTTTTTTGAAGGGAGGCAAGATCTGGCAATGACCGATACTTCAAACCGGCTGAACCAACGAATCTGGGAGAGATTGGGAGGAAGTGCGTCGCCTGCACTTGGCATGCAGTGGGCGCGCCCCTTGCGTCCGGGCCTCTACACCCTTCACGTGCTGGCGCGCCTTGGACAGGGAGGTCTCTCAGGCGTCATTGGTCGCTCGTACAGAGTTCTGGGCAAGCCCATCTGTGCCGCAGCGACTAACCTTCCCATAGGGCTCCACCGGTAGCCCGATGGCGTCATGGAGGAAGAGCTCGAGATAGACACGTTGCTGCATTCTTGCTTGCCCGATTCTTCTGCCCATTATTCCTTGCAGCCGGAATACAACAAAGAGTCTTTGACATGGCTGCTCGATTTTATGGCTTGTATGAAAGCATACGGAAGTTTGCGCAGAGTTGCCCTGCGAGACAGATCGAATCAGTTAATTGGCTGGTTTATTTACTATGTGCAGTGCGGGGGAATCGCCGATGTAGTGCAAATCGGAGCAACTAAACGCCATATGAAGACAGTCCTCGATTACCTATTTTGTGACGCACGGAATCACGGAGCGATAGGTGTCCATGGCAGACTCGAAATTCGGCATGCTCAGGAATTATCGGAGGCACGCTGTTTCTTCTGGAGCACTGTTCCTTTGCTTTTCCGTGCTCGTGATCCTGACCTGGCACGGGTTGTTCAGCAAGGGGATGCTTCGCTTTCCAGGCTGAATGGTGAGTGGTGCCTGAAATATGGCGCCCCAGAGGACGAATGTGCGAGTGTCGTATTAGATGTCGTCGGAGGTGGGAAGGAATCGAATCCCAAAGGCGCAACGAGACTTGCACCGCCAGAGCCGTCGGCCCTTCAACCGAAAACGGTTAAATAGAATGCAAGCAGCCTTAGAAGCAGCCGCCAAGATGCCTGGGGAGCAGGACGCGACGCGAAAGCAGATTCGAGGGTCGAGCCTGTTCCTGTTCGGTCGCATGCTGTCTCTGGGCATCAATTTCTTCACGCAGGTGATGACGGTGCGATACCTCTCGACGAGAGATTACGGAGAACTAGCTTACGGGCTGGCCTTGGTCGGCTTCTTCCGGCTGTTTGCATCTTTGGGGCTGCAGGATGCGATTCCCCGTTTCGTGCCGATTTACCGGGAAAAGTGCGAATACGGAAAAATGTTTGGCACGATTCTCTTGGCTTCAGGAGCGATCCTGGCTACGGGAATCTTTGTTGTTGGCGTTATATGGCAATCGCCGCTGTTTCTAATACCTTTCATTACCCATGAGGAATTGCCTCCTTTGGCCGTACTTTCGATCTTGATTGTGTTGGTGCCTGTGGAGTCGGCAGATGCGCTTTTGGATGGTCTTTTCGCCTGCTTTGCGGGCACTCGGGATATTTTCCTTCGCCGGTACTTGCTGGGCCCTGTGCTCAAATTCGGCGTCGTGACTCTTCTCCTGTGGACGAAAAGCTCGATCATGTTCCTGGCTTACGGATATGTCGTGGCAGGTGCGGTGGGAGTGCTGGTGTACGGCGCCTTGCTCATGAAGCTTCTGAGCAGCCAAGGGATTTTGCAGCTGTTCCACATTAAAGAAATAGACATCCCCGCCCGAGACATACTTGCGTTCGTTCTGCCGGGGCTCGTTTCCGCCGCGGCAATGTGCATGGCACCGGTTAACATTTTCCTGCTTGGCCGTCTGCGGACCATGTCGGAGGTTGCGTTTTATCGCGCTGCCGTTCCAGTGGCCGAGCTCAACAACATCGTTTGCGCTAGCTTCACACTGCTGTATACACCACTTGCTGCACGCCTCTTCGCCAAGGGAGACTACCGCGGTATAAACGATCTTTACTGGCGGACGGCCGCGTGGATGGCCGTTTTATCCTTTCCAGTCTTTGCTCTTACCTTTTCTCTTGCAAAGCCTCTCGCGATATTCCTTTATGGGGCCCGCTATGCACCATCAGGCTCCGTGTTGGCTCTGCTTTCACTACCCATTTATTTCAATGTCGTCATCGGCTTCAATCTCCAAACTCTGAAGATCTTTGAAAGATTGCGTTATGTCATCGTCGTGAGCCTCGTGACCGCGTTGGCCAACGTAATGGTTTGCACGCCTCTGATAAAAGTCTATGGAACAATGGGCGCTGCGCTCGGGTCCACCGCAGTGCTCATCGGTTATAACTTGCTGCTGCAGGTCGGTTTATCGCCTACTGCACATTTTCGTGTATTCGACCCGCGCTATCTTTCCGTTTATTTGACCATCGCACTGAGCGCGTGCGGTCTGTTTTTTGCGAGTTTCCTCACTTCGCTGAGTTTCTATGCTTTGTTTCTTGTCGCGGCGTGCGTTTCCTTGGGGGTGTTTGTGCTGACGAAGAAGAAGCTCAACATTGCGGAAACCTTTCCTGAATTGCTTCGCCTCCCATTCATGCGACTCGTATTTGCCTAGTAAAAACCATGTCTGCTATTACAGCCACAATGCACGACACCCGCATTTTCTGGCCGTGCGCTGCTTTGGGTTTCTTAATCTTCTTCCTTCTGGAGAAGAGCGTCGTCCTGGGCTTGGCCGTAATTCTTGTGCTCGGACTTTTCGCTCTCCTCGTTCGCTGGCCGGAGCTAGGAACGCTAACTGTCTTGTTTGCGATCTACTCCAACATCGCTGTCCTTGGCATGAAAACGCGAGCGGTGTTGAGCGCCTCGGTTCAAACCACTCAGATGACTATCTCTACGGCAGGCCAAAACTCTCGCGTCGCCCTAGTGATGGCTACGCTTTGCTTGGTCCTTTGCGTGCCGCTCATCTATCAGTTTCTGATCCGCAAGGAAAAAGTTACTTTTGACCGCGGCTTCTACCTCATGCTGGGATATTTCATGGTATTCCTGGCCTCCTCCTTCTTCGCCCGAGACAGGAAGATCGTCACATCGGAAATCATCGACTTTCTCGTAGAAGGCGTTGCGATCTATTTCTTGGTGGTGAACGTCGTTCGAGAATACGTGACGTTGCGGCGCGCTACCTGGGCTCTTCTGCTTGCCGGAAGCCTCATGGGTGGCCTCTCTGTTTTTCAGCACGTCACGCATACGCAAAACAGCAACTACGGCGGCCTTGCCATGCTGGGAGCCGAACTCGACTTCAATCCCATTGGCAGGGAAATCGTTCGTCCGGGTGCTGTCTCCGCCAACTTTCACCCCGAGGGTGCCACAAGTTCGATTCTTGGCTCCCAATTCCGGTCCGCGGGCCCGATTGGAGAACCCAATCGCTACGCCCAAGTGCTGCTAGTGCTCTTTCCTCTGGCGGCTCTTCGTTTCCGAAGAGAGCGCTCGCGCGTATTGCGCTGGCTGGCGTTGGCGTCCGCCGTCCTCATTTTCGGCGGAATGACGCTCACGTTTTCGCGGGGAGCCATGCTCACTGCCGTCATTCTCTTCGTATCGCTCGCTTACTTTCGTTTTATCAAACCCCTTCACATGGTTGTGGCGCTGCTTTGCCTCAGTGTGCTTGTCCTGGTCCTGGATCCGCAGGTGGTTCTACGGTTCGCAAGCTTGGGAGGAGCCAAGAGCCTATTGGAAAACCGAAGCGCTGGTTATAAGGAGCCCGCCCAAGGGCAGACTGGCGTCCCGGATAGTTCTGTGGTCCGGCGATATGTCCTGAATGTGGCGGCGTGGCACGTTTTCCTTGATCATCCCATCCTGGGTGTAGGGCCGGGGCATTTCGCTGAGTATTATTCGATCCCTTACAGCAATCGCGTGGGCCTCATCGAACAATTGAAGAAGTATCGCGGACACAATCTCTACTTTGAGACCTTGGCCGAGACTGGGGTTTTGGGGCTCGCCTCGTTTCTGGCCATCATCGTGGCCATCTTGCATGGGCTGTGGCGGGGCTGGCGAACGTGGCAACACCTGGACTCGGAGTTCGCCGATACCGCAATGGCCTTTTTCTTGTGTTTGGCGGGTTATCTGATTTCCGCTATTTTTGCGCACTTGTCATATCAAAGGTACCTCTGGCTGCTGATGGCTCTTTGTAGCGCTACAGTCCACATTCTTGGCAAGCTCAAGCAAGAAAATCCGGTGAATTGAGGCGCGCGTGACCTCCGTTGGTTCGGGCGCGGGCGGAAGGCTGCTCGAATTGAAAACTCATTTCGATTGCGAAACTTCATCTTGGGACAACCAGCGACAATGATGGCGGAATTTAGTCTGTTACCTTGAGCCTGCCAAACTAACTGATTCTATGTGCGGCATAGCAGGAATTCTTAACTTCAACGACAAACCTGTGGAACCTGGTCATCTTCGACGCATGACCGCGCAGCTTAGGCACAGGGGCCCGGACGACTTCGGCATCTACACGGACAAGTCTGCGGGCCTGGCTCATACGCGTCTCAGCATCATTGACCTGGTTTCCGGCCAGCAGCCGATGCACAACGAAGACAAGTCCCTGTCCATCGTCTTCAACGGAGAGATTTTCAATTACATCGAATTGAGGAATGATTTGATCAAGAGGGGCGTCAGGTTCCACACACAGTCGGACACGGAAGTCCTCCTGCGGCTCTATGAGCAAAAGCGTGAAGATTGCGTGCACGACCTTAATGGCCAGTGGGCTTTTGCCGTTTGGGATAAGAGGAAGGAAACGTTTTTTCTTTCCCGCGACCGGCTTGGGGTTAGGCCACTTTTCTATACGGTCGCCGACGGAGCTTTTCTCTTTGCTTCCGAAATAAAATCCATTTTTGCGGTTCCGGGCATAGCCAGAGAAATCGATCCAGTCACTCTTGACCAAATCTTTGCCTTTTGGGTTTCCATCCCGCCGCAAACCATCTTCAAAAATATCCTGGAGCTTCCGCCAGGACACTCCTTGACCGTCCAGGACAAGCAAGTCTGCACCAAGAAATATTGGAATCTCGATTTCCCTCCCGCTACTGAGGCTGGTAGTCATGGGCCTGCCGCGGAAGAACACTACGTTACGGATTTGCTGGATCTCCTTATTGACGCTGCACGTATTCGCCTTCGCTCTGACGTTCCGGTTGGAGCCTATCTCAGCGGGGGATTGGACTCTTCTCTAATCACCGCCTTAATCAAGAAATTCACGGATTCTCCCCTGAAGACATTCTCGGTCGCGTTTGACGATGTAGAATTTGATGAAAGTAGCTATCAAAATGACGTGGTGGATTTTCTCTGTACTCACCATTACGAAGTGCATTGCGATTATGACGACATCGCAAGCGTATTTCCTTCGGTCATTTGGCACACAGAAAAGCCGATCCTTCGAACCGCCCCTGCGCCCCTCTACATTCTTTCTGAGCTGGTTAGAAATCATGGCTACAAAGTTGTGCTCACGGGCGAAGGCGCAGACGAGATGTTCGGTGGCTATGACATCTTCAAAGAGACCAAGATTCGCAGGTTTTGTGCCGCGCGACCCGAATCGACATTCAGGCCATTACTTTACAGAAGGCTCTATCCGTATCAACAAGCCACTCAAAAGCAGCCGGATGCGTACCTTAGCGCCTTTTTTCAAGCGCACCCACAAGATCGAAGCAACGAATTCTTTTCTCACATGCCAAGATGGCAGATGACGTCTCGGCTGAAATTGTTCTTCTCCGACGATATAAAGGCGCAAGTCGGAGCTCAAGATGTTTCCAATGCTATCCGCAGTACGCTGCCCGGAGACTATTTCGCCTGGGACGGTTTTTGCCAGGCACAGTATCTCGAATCGGCATATCTCCTGCCGGGTTACATCCTCTCTTCTCAAGGAGATCGCGTTGCCATGGCCCATTCCGTGGAAGGAAGATTCCCCTTCCTGGATTACCGCGTCGTTGAATTTGCTTCAAAGATCCCGCCGTCTTTGAAAATGAAAGTCCTCAACGAAAAATACCTTCTGAAGCGTTGCGCAAGCGGATTGCTTCCAACGAACATCACGAAAAGGCACAAGCAGCCGTATCGCGCGCCGGATGGGAAAAGCTTCTTTCAGGGAAGAACGCACGAATACGTTGACACTCTCCTTTCAGGGGATCGAATTCGGCAAGACGGGCTCTTTGATTCACTGGCCGTGGACCATCTTGTCGCAAAGTTTCGGAAAGGCCGCGCCATAGGCGTAAGGGACAACATGGGGTTCGTCGGTATCCTCTCAGCTCAGCTCGTCGTTGACCTATTTGTCAGAAACTTCGGAGTGACTTCTTCTTATGCGGAACATCCAGCAGGAACTGCGGCAGTTTGTCATTGACAACTTTCTCTTCGGCCAAGGCAACGGGAATTTGCACAACGATGACTCCTTTCTGGACAAAGGCATCATCGATTCCACCGGCGTTCTGGAATTGGTCACATTTCTCGAAGAGAAGTATCACGTCAAAATTCACGACCACGAACTTGTTACCGAAAACCTAGACTCCGTCAATAATCTCGTCCGGTTTATTGAAACCAAGCTAGAGCAGGCGCCCTGAGGACTATAGAGATGCAGGTTGAAGAACTTCTTGAACTGAGCGCCCGCAAAACCCCTGACAAAACCGCCTTGGTTTGTGGGGAACGCCGCCTGACCTACGAGGAACTGGAAGAACAGGCTAACCGGTTGGCCCATGCATTAATCGAACACGGCGTCTCGCGCGGTGACCGCGTCGCTATTTACCTGGAAAACTCTGTCGAAGTCGTCTTGTCAATCTTTGCTGTCCTAAAAGCAGGCGCCGTATTCCTCGTAATTAATCCAACCACCAAGCCTGATAAGCTCGCATACATTTTGAACAACTGCCGGGCAGTGGCCCTCATCACGAACTCGCCAAAATCAGCAGCCGTGGCGAAGCCCGGTGCGCCATTGCCCTTCCTCAATACTATCTTAGTCGCGGGAATGAATTCGATTCCGGCCAACTACGCGCGCTTACGAACGTTCCCTCTCGACAATGTTTTCCATGGCGACCGCTATCCAACGCTGCCTCCGCCGAAGAAATGCATTGATATCGATCTCGCCGCTCTAATCTACACCTCTGGATCAACCGGCAAGCCCAAAGGCGTCATGCTGACACACCTGAACATCATTTCTGCAGCAACATCCATTACCACTTATCTCGAAACCACCCCGGACGATGTCATCCTCAACGTTCTACCTCTTTCCTTCGATTACGGCCTGTATCAAGTCTTAATGGCTTTCAAAGTAGGCGCCACCATCGTTTTGGAACGCTCTTTTACCTATCCGTACGCGGTCATCGAAAAACTGATACGCGAGAGAGTAACTGGCTTTCCTCTCGTTCCAACAATCTCCGCCATTCTTCTGCAACTCAACTTGCAAGACTTTGACTTTTCCAGCCTCCGCTACATCACTAACACCGCCGCGGCCTTGCCCACGCACCACATTCTCCGGCTCCGTAATCTTTTTCCGCACGTAAAGCTGTACTCCATGTATGGACTCACGGAATGCAAGCGCGTCTCCTATCTGCCGCCGGATCAAATCGACGTCCGCCCCGGCTCCGTCGGCCGCGGCATGCCCAACGAAGAAGTCTACATCGTCGATGACCACGGCCACCGTGCCGGGCCAAACGTCGTCGGCGAGTTGGTCGTTCGTGGCTCCAACGTCATGAAGGGATACTGGGAGGCGCCTGAAGCAACCGACAAGGTCCTGCGGCCAGGCCCGCTCCCAGGAGAATTCGTTCTTTACACTGGTGATCTGTTCAGAGCGGATGAAGAGGGCTTTCTCTACTTTGTCGCTCGCAAAGATGACATCATCAAAACGCGCGGTGAAAAAGTCAGCCCCAAAGAAGTCGAGGAAGTTTTGTATCGCCTCGATGGCGTCGCCGAAGCCGCGGTTGTCGGCATGCCCGACGAAATACTCGGCCAGGCCATCAAAGCCGTCATCACCTTGCGCGAAGGCGCGCAACTCACCGAACGCGACGTCCAGCGCCATTGCTCCGCCAGCCTGGAAGACTTCATGGTTCCAAAGTTCATCGAGTTTCGCGCCTCGCTGCCTAAGACTTCCAGCGGAAAAATCAGCAAACGCGAACTGGCCATTCCCGTGGGGGCGGAATGAATACGAACGCAGCTAACAAGCTGTCTGCAGAAGTCTTGGAAATAGACGCCCCCAGAGTCGCCGAACGCATCGAAGCAAGCATCCGCGATTGCCTGCATCATCAGCTAAAGCGCAAAGGCGTCGTACTCGGCCTCTCCGGTGGCATAGATAGCAGCGTGGCCGGCGCTTTGTGTGTCCGCGCCTTGGGCCCCGACCACGTGCTCGGTCTATTCATGCCAGAAGCTGAATCTTCTCCCGACTCCTTGCACTTGGCCCGTCTCGTCGCCGATTTTCTCGGAATCAACACGCTTCTCGAAGACATTACTCCGATTCTCCAGGCCGCCGGTTGCTATCAACGGCGTGACGCTGCCATACGCAGCGTCATTCCTGAATATCAGGAAACTCACAAGTGCAAAATTGTCTTGCCAAATCTTCTCGACGCTCCGGCCTATCCGTTTTATTCCGTCGTCGTGCGCTCCCCGGCCGGCGTTCAAACCCGCGCTCGCCTCACTCCAGAAGCCTTCCTCGGAATCGTCGCCGCTAGCAATTTCAAACAGCGCACGCGCAAAATGATTGAGTACTACCACGCTGATCGTCTCAACTACGCCGTGGTTGGCACGCCCAACCGTCTGGAGTACGAACAAGGGTTCTTCGTAAAAAATGGCGACGGTGCCGCAGACCTCAAACCCATCGCTCACTTATACAAAACGCAAGTCTATCTGTTGGCGGAATATCTCGACATTCCCCGCGAAATTCAGCAACGCCAGCCCACCACCGATACTTACTCGCTCGATCAGTCTCAGGAAGAATTTTATTTCGCCATGCCCTACGGCAAAATGGACCTCTGCCTTTACGCGCGAAACCAGGGTCTTCCCGCCGACGAAGCTGGCGCTGCAACGGGTTTAACGCTCGAGCAAGCCGAACGCGTCTATCGGCTCATCGATTCCAAGCGTAACGCTACGCGCTATCTCCACATGCATGCCCTGCTCGTCGAGAGTGCTTTCTCGGTCCAGCCTTAACCACTGGTATGCTGCGTACGATTCGCAAGAGGAGCCCTGGAGCCAACCCGAGCCTTGGCGATTGGAGAAACCGTCGCTGGGAGGACAAATGACGATCACGCCTACCATGGAGGGTGGAGAACGATCCGAGAACGAGACAGGAGACGAGAGACCAGAGGGACACTCTGCGAGGGAAGACTCTCTGACTCCGTCCGGAGGTTGTGGCTGCGCTACTATCCGGTCTCTCGCCATGAACGCTTTAAAGATCTCCTTAAGAACAATATTCGTGAAACCGACCACGTGCTGGAGGTGGGAGCAGGGTCGGGGAGATCCGGGGAGAATCATTTCGATTTGCGTGGAAACGTGGCGCGTTACGTCGGCGTCGACACCCAAAAAAGCGTGCTTCACAATCCCTATTTGGATGAAGCCTACCAATGCGCCGCACATGCTTTGCCTTTTCGAGGCGAATCCTTCGATGTTGTCTTTCACTATTACGTGGCGGAACATTTTGAGGAGCCGATTGCTTGTCATCGGGAAATCGCCCGGGTTCTCAAACCAGGCGGGCTGCTGTTATTTCAAACGCCAAGCCGCTACTGGTACCCCATGCTGGCCGCGCAGGCGACTCCGCAGTGGTTTCATGAATTCTATGTGCGCCGTTTTGGTTCCGGCCGCACGGAGAAAGAAGTATTTCCGACCCTTTACAGATTCAATGACGAGCGTGCGATATCGGAACAGTTGGAAGAATGTGGTTTTATTTGTGACCTCGAGTATCGCAGTGTTGCGCCAGGTTATCTGCGCTTTAGCAGACTCAGTTTCCTGCTTGGCATTCTGTACGAGAGGACCATCGAAAAGAGATTTCCCGCATTGCGCGGGGTGATCATCGGTGTAGCTCGTAAGAAGCAGCCAACGGAATAAATTAGAAATTCACCGGTCAACGTCGGACTCAACTGTGCTTCGAATCCTGGCATATCATCGAGTAGCCGAACTGCGGGACACGCCTGCCGTGGACTCACGCAGTGTCAGCGCGACTCCTGAGGTGTTTGCCCAGCAGATGGAGCACCTGGCGCGCTTCTACCGCGTTGTTTCCATGCCCGACGTGCTCGAGGCGGTGGAGACAGGGCGGACCCTGCCGAAAAGAGCTGTGTTGATTACGTTTGATGATGCTTATGCAGACTTCGCTGAGATCGCTTGGCCCACCCTGAAAGAATTGAATTTGCCGGCGACAATGTTCGTTCCCACGGCCTATCCTGATTATCCAGAGCGAGCATTTTGGTCGGATGCTCTTTATCAAGCATTCGCCTCCACGACCAAGACAGAGCTAGAGGTTTCGCCGTTTGGCCACTTACCCCTTTTCCCTCTCGACCAGAAGCGCAGGAGCCTGCGCGTGATTCAGGACTACTTGACCATCATTCCGCACGGCGAGGCTCAGTGGGTGGTGGATTCCGTCTGCGCGGAGCTCGGGCTGGGCCGCATACAACGAGGCAGCGTACTAAGCTGGGACCAGCTTCGCGAACTCTTGCGGGAGGGACTCACACTCGGATCGCATACGCGAACACACGCCATCATGACCAGAGTTAGGCCCGATCAGATGCGGGAAGAGATCCAGGGTTCGCAGGAAGATCTCCGAAGAGAAACCGGAGCATGCTTGCCGATCTTTTGTTATCCAAATGGCAATCACAATGTAACTGTCGTCTCGGCCCTCCGGGGCCAGGGGATTCGTCTTGCGTTCACAACGTTGAGCGGGCCGAACAAGTTAGGTTCCGTCGATCCTCTGTGCTTGCACCGGACGGTCATCACGCCGCGGACTACGCCGACAATCTTCTGCCTACGGTTGCTCCGATGGGGCATCCATTTGGACGCGTGGCGGGACCGAAAGCAAAAGGCAATCCTGACCTGCGGGTCTCCTAAATATGACGCCCATCTCGTGTGAACAAAACTCAACTATGACATCACCGCTACATTCTCTTGAGACGTACCGTCCCCTTCGCCTCGCCCAGCTCGTTTCGCGGTTTCCCATGGTCACGGAAACCTTCGTTTTGTACGAACTGGAGGCTCTGAAAGGGTTGGGTGTGACAGTCGAACTATATTCTTTGCTCCGCGAAAATCCCAAAGTGGTTCACCCGGAAGCAGAGAAGTGGGTTGAGCGCGCCCATTACCTCCCGTGGCTGTCTCTTACTATCCTTCGCGCGCACTGGCACTTCATCCGTCGCGACCTAGACAGCTACATGCGTGCGTTCTTCGAAGTATTGCGAGGAACCTGGGGATGCGTTCGGTGTTTTGGAGGGGTGCTCGCATTTTTCCCGAAAGTAGTTGGATTTGCTTATGAAATGGAGAAACAAGGGATCCGACACGTCCACGCGCACTTTGCGTACCACGCGGCAGTAGCCGGGTTGATTGTCCATCGCTTGACGGGGATACCGTTTAGTTTCACTGCGCGCGGTTCGGACGTTCAGTCGGATGGGCACATGCTGAAGGAGAAAGTCGAAGCCTCCGACTTTGTCATTTCCGTGTCTGAATGCAATAAGGAAATCATTCTTTCCAAATGTGGCCCCAGCGTGGAGAAGAAGATTTACGTGATACACGGAGGAGTGAACGTGGAGCGCTTGGCCCCGCGCTTGGAGTGCGCAGCAGGGAAGCTGCTGCGGATTCTGTGCGTTGCCAGGTTTGAGGAAGTGAAGGGTCACGCTTTCCTCGTCGAAGCGTGCAGATTCCTCAAAGAGCGCGGTGTCCCATTCGAATGTAGGCTGGTGGGCGACGGGCCCCTAAGATCACAAATCGAAAATCAAATCAAACAGTCAGGCATGTCCAAAGATGTTCTGCTGCTAGGTTCGGTGCCCTACGACGAAGTCATAGAACAATTTTGGCGAGCGGACGTCGTAGTGCTTGCGACGGCGCCGACGGCTAGCGGCAAGCGCGAAGGGATTCCCAACGTGCTGAAAGAGGCCATGGCTTGTGGTGTGCCGGTTATTGCCAGCGCGAGCGGCGGAATTCCAGAACTCGTGGATGAGCAGTGTGGAATTCTTGTGCGTCCCAGGGATGCTCGCGCCATTGCCGACGCGCTGCAACTTCTTTGCGGTCAGCCAGAACGTCGCCGCCAGATGGGGGTGGCCGGGCGCGCGAAGATTGTGCGGGAGTTCAATTTGAATTTAAGTACGGCCAAGCGCGCGGAATTGTTTCTTTGTAGCGCGGATCGGTACCGGCCAGGTGTGATTCCCGATGATAGGACACAAACGGGATCTGCTTTCGTTACTCAACGTTCCGCCTAAAACCGATAGAAGAGCCATACGATGTGCGGGATAACCGGATTTTTGACATCCGCCACGGAAACTGAACTCGAGATGAAGGTGGTCGTGGCGCGGATGGCCGATCAGCTCGTCCACCGCGGTCCTGATGATTCCGGCGCATGGGCTGATAGTCGCGCCGGCATTGCCCTTGGACATCGGCGGCTTTCGATTCTTGATCTTTCACCGGATGGCCATCAGCCTATGCATTCTGAGAGTGGCCGCTACGTGATTGTCTTTAACGGAGAAGTCTATAACTTCAGAGAGTTGCGCTCGACTCTTGAAAGCAAGGGCCATAGATTTCGCGGGCATTCAGACACAGAAGTAATGTTGGCAGCTATGGAGCATTGGGGTGTCGAGGAAGCACTGCCACATTTCAATGGGATGTTTTCTTTTGCCGTGTGGGATCGCGCTGAGCGGCAGCTCCATTTGGTTCGGGACCGCTTGGGTGAGAAGCCCCTGTATTACGGTTGGATGGGGCAAACCTTTTTGTTTGGTTCGGAATTAAAGGCGCTTATCGCTCATCCCGACTTCAATGGTGACGTGAACCGCGACGCGCTGGCCCTTTATCTCCGGTACAACTGCATCGCAGCTCCTTACTGCATTTATAGCGACATCAAGAAGCTACCACCAGGGACAAAACTGACGCTTGGGCTTTCGAACATGCATTGCATGCATTTGCCGAGCGCCTATTGGTCGGCGGAAGAAGCCTTCCGGCAAGGCTTGGAAAAGCCATTCCTGGGTACCGATAAGGAGGCAACCGCCAGCCTCGATGCGTTGTTGCGAGATGCAGTCAAGATGCGCATGATCGCCGATGTGCCCCTCGGTGCTTTTCTTTCCGGCGGTGTGGACTCCTCGGCCATCGTTGCGCTTATGCAGCACCAGAGCGCGAGGCCAGTGAAGACATTCGCGATTGGGTTTCACGACGAAGTTTATAACGAGGCAAATTACGCAGCCGCCGTCGCACGCCACTTAGGGACGGATCACACTGAGCTTTACGTTTCTGCGGACGAAGCACTGAAGGTTATTCCGCATCTTCCGAAATTCTACGATGAACCCTTTTCAGATTCGTCACAAATTCCAACGTATCTCGTGTCGGCTCTGGCCCGGCGTTATGTAACAGTGAGTTTGTCAGGCGATGGCGGCGACGAGCTATTTGGCGGTTATAAACGTTATTTCCTATGGGGGAGGGTTTGGAATGCAGTTCGATGGCTGCCGGCTTTCATCCGTGGGGCAACTGCCTGGCCTTTGCGGCGCGTAGGACCTCAGCGATGGAATCGGGTCCTCCGTTATGCTTCCACCCGGTTCCCCGCAACAAGAGGCATGGTGTCGCCAGGAGAAAAAGTGGAAAAGCTGGCGCAGATGCTATCTGCGAAGGATGTTTTCTCTCGGTATCAAGTCATCGTCTCGGACTGGGAATCGTCCAACTCTGCTGTGTGGGGAGGGGTTGCACCGTCGTCGCTACTGCTGCAGCGTTGTGGAGGGCTCGAGTTCCGCGACTTCCGCGTGCAAATGATGTTTCTAGATACTGTGAATTATCTTCCGGACGATATCCTGGTCAAACTTGACCGTGCTGCCATGGCGGTAAGTCTGGAAGGGCGCGTGCCTTATCTGGATCACCGTGTTGTTGAGTTTGCGGCGAGCTTGCCATTGTCCATGAAGCTTCGAAACGGCGGTGGTAAGTGGATATTACGCAATATCCTCTATCAATATGTTCCGCAGGAATTGATCGAGCGCCCCAAGAAGGGGTTCTCGCTACCCATTGCCGAATGGCTCCGGGGGTCCTTGCGTGACTGGGCAGAAGATTTGCTCGACAAAAGCCGACTGAGGCAGGACGGTTATTTTCACGCCGAGATTGTTCGACAGATTTGGGAGGATCATCTTTCGGGTCGAAGAGACTTGCGGCACCACATCTGGGCTTTGCTCATGTTCCAGGCTTGGCTTATTCATTGGGGCAAGAAAAATCCCCGAACGGTTTCGCCTCCGTCGATAGCAGCGAGTCAAAACTTTCAGTCATCACTGCTCAACTGAATCGTATCCGCCAATGCAAAATGTATTCCACGACGTTAAAGAACTGAATGCGGCACCACGGCGTTCCGCTGGATGGAGAACTCCTGAATCCGAACGGCTTTGCGATCGTATTGACCACGGAGGAAATAAGGACAAGGTCCTGATTCTGGATGGCAACACGCGGAGCGCCCTTTCAGCTACACGCTCCTTGGGGAGGAGGGGCGTGCGCGTTGTCGTTGCCGATGAAACAAGAAAAACAATGTCAGGTGTATCGAAGTATTGTACCGAGACGTTTGTGTATCCCTCGCCGACCGCAAATGTGCGGGCATTTCTTTCCACGATCAAAGCCGAGTGTTTGCGGCGAGGGATAGCGGTGATTTTCCCCATGACCGAGATTTCCACAGGAATGGTATTGAAAAACAGACAGGAGTTCGAAGATTTCCAATTGCCCTTCGTCGATTTTTCCGCGTTCGACATGGTCACTGACAAGCGGTGTTTGATGCAACTCGCTCAGCAGCTCAACATCAACATACCGAAAACACACTACATTGGTGATGCTTTGTCACTTCAGCGAGTCTATCCAACCTTGAAGTTCCCAGTGGTCATAAAGCCTTATCGTTCCCGGGTGTGGACGAATGGGCGCTGCACGGCAGCGACGGTGAAATACGCGGAATCCGTGAGCCAACTGAAAAAAACAATAGCACAGTACGAATACCTTGCCCGCAACCCGTTCCTGCTTCAGGAATATATCTCTGGTCACGCGCACGGAATCTTCGCGTTGTACAACCGAGGAAAACCGATTGCTTCTTTCGCGCACCGGCGCCTGCGAGAAAATCCGCCCTCTGGCGGAGTGAGCGTGTTGTGCGAAAGCGTCGAGAAGCACCCTGAGGCTTGGAGGATGTCTAGAACCATTCTGGATCATATGGCTTGGCACGGCGTGGCTATGGTCGAGTTCAAAGTTACACCCAACGGCACACCCTACCTGATGGAGGTTAATGGACGATTCTGGGGATCGCTGCAGTTGGCCATTGATGCGGGTGTGGATTTCCCCTGGCTGCTCTATCAAATGGCCACGGGCCAGCCTGTGGATTCGGCTGATGGATATAGCATCGGAGTCAGGTCGCGGTGGCTGTTGGGGGATCTGGCCGCGCTTTGGAAGGTGCTAGTGGGGAATGAATTGCCTCCCGGGCCGCGATTCCCGCACAGGGTTAGGTCTGTTTTGCAGTTCCTGAACTTCTTCGACTCGAACACACGTTGCGAAGAAAATCGTTGGCGCGACTTTAAGCCCTTCCTTCTTGAATTGAGGCAATTGGTGCGCCATTAACTGTCGGACGGAACATGCTTTTTGGCAAAGTAAATTTGTGGGCGCTGCTGAGGTAAAGAAGTGCAACGAGCCTTGGATCGAAACGTAGCCTTCCCTGTACAGTTCTTTGCCATCGCCTTGATTGTTGCAGCTCTAGCACTGCCAGGCCAACGGAATCAGGTGGTCCCGGGCAGCGAGGTTGTGAAACGCAGCGACGATTTGCCCGAAACGTCCTGTACTTACTACATTTCCCCTTCCGGGTCGGACCACAACGCAGGCACTCTCAAGGAACCTTGGAAGACCCTGCAAAAAGCCTTCGATGCGGCAACTGCTGGTCAGACTGTGTGCCTTAGAGGTGGCATTTACAGTCAGCATGTGGACGCCTCGGTTGGCTTCAACCAAGTGGAGAGGCGCTCCGGCACAGATGGAAAACCAATTATTTTCGCCAATTATCTGGGGGAAATCGCTGTGGTTCAGGGCTCCACGAAAATCTATGGGTCTTACGTCACCTTTCGGGGCACACTCAGCAACATGCGGCATTGCAGTTCCGTGCATCCCTGTGGATTAGTGTTCGAGGGTTCGAACGGCTATGTTCTCAATGCGGTCAGCATCATGAACTCGTTGGGGCCGGGCCATGTGGTTTTCGATCACGTGGAGATTCGAAGAGGGAATTACCACGCGGGGCTTTATCAGGAAGGCTGCGACAACGCGATCATCGGCAGCTATGTCCATGACAACGGAATCCGGGACCGCGCTGAAGACAACGGCATCTATTGGTCCAAGACTCCCACGGGCTGCAGGAATGGCGGCCTGATCGCCAATAACTTGGTCGAGCACAACTTCTCCAAGGGTATTCAGCTTTATGCAGGCGCGTCCGCTACTACTCCTGCTTACGTCACGGTCTGCGGCAACGTTTCCGTAAGCAATGGCGCGCAGGGAGCGGTGATCTGGGGAGATCACAACGTCTTTGTGAATAACATTCTCTATAGCAACAACGAAGTCGCTGGTGCGGCGGCGGGGGCCCAGGCAGCGCTGTACAGCGGCACTGCGAACTTAGTGGATCATAATCTGACTTGGAGCACTTCCGACCGTGGCGGTAAGAGGTCTGGCTGGTTCGTAAAAAATGGCTGTTGCCTGAGGATGAACAAAATCGCCGACCCCTTGTTTGTGGACCCCGAGCATCAGAACTGGGGAATCAAGCCTTCTTCACCGGCAAGCGAATACGTCACGCACTCTTGCGACTCTCACTGAGTAAAGCCGCAGGCCCATGATGGAGTAGCGAATGAACTCACTGACAAAAACCTGCTTCTGGCTGTCTGTGTTCTTCATCTTTTATCCTGCCATTGTCTATCCTTCGCTCGTTTGTCTTATGGGGCTGATTCGGCCGCGGCGCGTAAAGCGGCGTCCTTACATGCCAACCGTGACAGTACTGATTCCAGCCTACAACGAAGCGAAGAACATCGCCGCAACCGTCAGAAACAAGTTAAAGCAGGATTACCCGAGGGAGCGGCTCGAGATCATCGTAATCTCGGATTGCTCCACGGACGGTACGGACGACATTGTCCGTGAATTTAGTTCTCCGCATGTGAGGATCATCCAATGCGAGCGGCGCCAGGGTAAAGCCGCAGCCTTGAATGAGGGGGTGCGGCACGCTCACGGTGAAATCCTCGTCTTCAGCGATGCTAATTCGATCTTCGCTTCGAACGCCATTCGCCTGATGGTAGAAAACTTTGCGGACTCTGGAGTTGGTTATGTGACAGGGAACCTGACCTATAAAAAGCAAGGCTCTAGAATCACTGGGAATGGGTGTAGCGCGTACATGAGACACGAAAACACTCTGCGCGTTCTAGAGACGCGAGCAGGGTCGATTATCGGGGTTAATGGTGGAGTGGATGCTATCCGAAGGGAACTATACACGGATGTTCCGCAGCAGCTGATCACGGATTTCGTGTTGCCATTACAGGTCATCAACACAAAACATCGAGTCGTGTACGACGAACGCGTGCACTCCTCTGAGGTCGCAAACATTGAACTTGGTTCGGAGTTTCACATGCGCGTTCGCGTCAGTTTGCGGGCGCTACAGGGGATTTCCTACATGCGCAGGCTTTGCAATCCGCTAAACTCCCCGTGGCCCGCCTTTAGCCTTATTTCGCACAAAGGCATCCGATATTTCGGTTTTGTTTTCTTGCTGCTCGCCTTTATGACGAACCTGGCGCTCGTTTCGATTCCGGGGTACGCCGCCCTTTTCGTTGCCCAAGCCATTGCTTACCTGCTGGCACTTTTGGGGTTACTCGAGAAGAATCCCCCCAGCCTCTTACGCAAGCTGACGCTGATTCCGGCTTATTTCCTCATGAGCAATCTCGCCTTTGGAGTCGCCGCCTTCAAGTTTCTTCAAGGTGAGACGATGGCCACCTGGCAGCCAAGGGCTGGGGCGCAGCCCTCGCAGCGCTACGGCTCGGTTGCCTAGGGCAAAGTTAGTGCTGGTATGCTCCTGTGTCGGGCGAACTGCCGCGCGAGACACCATCCTTGTCCACCGGTTGGATGAAACTCATATTGTTGAAGCCAATGGCCGGACTGGACGAAAGAATGTGCCAATCCAATCCTGACGGGTTTAGGAAAAGAGGGTCCCCTTGCTTGTTGTTTGACATGCAGCACCCCGCAGGATTGTCCCAGCCAGAGTTGCCAGTGGGATCGAACGTCAAGTTATGATCCACAAGATTTGCCGAGCCCGCATACAGGCCTCCTTGAGCCCCGGCCCCCGCTCCCCCGCTAAGGTTGTTGTTGCTGTAGAGGATGTTGTTCACGAAAACATTGTGATCGCCCCAGACCACCGCTCCCTGCGCCCCGTTATTTACCGACGTGTTTTCGGTGACCGTCACGTTGGCGGGTGAAGTCGAGGAGCCCCCGTCATAGAGTTGAATGCCTTTCGAGAAGTTGTTTTCGACCAGGTTGTTGGCGATCAGACCGCCGTTAGAACACCCACCGGGCGTGACGGACCAATAGATGCCGTTGTCCTCGGAGCGGTTCGCGTTAAAAGCACCGTTGTCATGGACATAACTGCCTATGATCGAATTGTTGCAGCCTTCTTCGTAGATTCCGGCGTGATAAGTAGCCTGGCGAATTTCTACGTGGTCGAATACGACAAAGTTTGGGTTTGACGTGGTCGCACAGCAAATGTCGATGCCATCGACGTTGTAGCCTTGTGAGCCTTCGAAGATGAGGCCGCAGTGATTGATGGCATCGCAACTGCCAGCGCTCTGCGGTGTGCCTCGGAAAGTGAGGTAGGAGCCGTTGATGCGTGTGGAACCCTGGATCACTGCGATTTCACCGGGGTAGTTGGTGAAGACGATAGGATTTCCCGAGGAGCCTGAGTTATTGAAGGTCTGCTGGTATCCGGAGGTAACGGTTTGCGGATAAGAGCCCCCACGGAAGCAGACAGTTTGTCCTGCAGTGGCACTGTTAGCTGCTTTTTGCGGAGTCTGCCAAGGGGCGGAAAGCGTGCCCGGATTGGAGTCCGATCCCGAAGGCGACACGTACAATGTGCAAGCCGCGGCCGTCGCACTTCCTACCGTCAACGTGAAATTGCGTTTGGCCGTCTGAGAGTTGGCATCGCTGACCATCGCCGTGAAAGTGGGAGACGCGGCTGTGGTAGGAGTTCCACTGATCATTCCCGCTTGCGAAAGGCTGAGCCCAGCGGGTAGAGACCCGGAGTTGACGGTCCACGTGTACGGGGACGTTCCCCCTGTAGCGCTTAATTGCGTACTGTACGCTTGCCCCACTGTACCGTTTGGCACGCTTGTGGTTGCCACGGCCAAAGGAGCTGGGCCACCTCCAGATGTGTTGAAGAACTCCCACATGGCCGGCGCATTGGAAGCAGCGCCAGGAAGCACAGTTACGCCCAAGCCCTCGAGCGTGAGGCGCAACACGCTCTCGTGTTGGTAGACAGTAGTCGATTGATAGCCGAGCTTGGAAAACGCAGGACTGATTAGTGCGCACACCACTCGGCCTCCGCCGTTGGTGTTGTCGTTGCTAGATTCGTCGAACACAACGATAAGCAAGCCGTCCTTCTGGAAGGCAGAGTTCTTCATGAGCGGATCAATGTTGCTCTTGAGCCAGCTATCAGCGGTACTGAGGCCGCAATCGTGAGCGTCATCGCAACCATTGGGCGTGATGAAGGAATAGTTGGGTAGGGTGCCGGCTGAGAGATCCTGGGCCAAGTGCGTAAAAGGCACGAGGTTCTGCCGTTGGGTGGAACTGTTCTGCACATCCGTGAAGTAAGCAACGGGAACATGGCGGACATAGTATTGCCCGCCGCCGCTGGTAGTGTCGCCGCCGAGATAGCCGACCGACGGCAAACTTTCGGCATAAGCCTTCCAGGTCTTGCCGGTTGCCACTAGTTCCCGTACTACGTTGTCCGCCGAGATGGGGAAGCTGGATGGGGTTTGGCTGTCGTTGTTGGTGAGGACCTGGCCCGTGGTCAGCATCTCGTAGTTGCCAATGGAGGGATGAGTATTTGCGTAATACTGCGTCGCAAGCCCATACTGAGTCATCAGACCGGACAGATACGGCATGGAGGAACTGGTGACGCTGCTGTAGTTGGTGTTCTCCTCGACGACGACAGCTATGTGGCCAAAGAGTCCGGTTGTTGCAGCAGCGTTGACCGTGAGTGTCGCAGCGTTGCTTGTCACCGTCCCAGCACTGTTGCTCACCACCACTTTGAACGTGGAGCCGCTGTCCGAGGTTGTGGTTGCGGGGGTTGTGTAACTGGATGAAGTCGCGCCCGAAATGTTCGAGCCGTTCTTTTGCCACTGATAGCTCAGTGGAGCAGTGCCCGTCGCGGTCAGGCTGAAAGTCGCTGCCAGCCCCGCCGTCACGGTCTGATTCGCGGGTTGTGTCGTGATGGAGGGCGCTACAGCGCTTACATTTACAGTTAACGTCGCGGCATTGCTCGTGGTCGTTCCGGAAGAATTACTCACTACAACTCTAAAAGTGGAACCGCTGTCGGAGGTAGTGGTCGCTGGCGTCGTGTAACTGGACGAGGTTGCCCCGGCGATATTTGTGCCGTTCTTTTGCCACTGATAGGTCAGCGTGCTACTTCCCGTTGCTGTCACTGTGAACGTTGCGGTCTGGCCCGCAGTTACTGTCTGGTTTGCCGGTTGCGTGCTAATAACCGGCGCCACCGGTGCTGGATTTACGGTCAGGGATGCTGCATTGCTCGTTACGGATCCCGCGCTGTTGCTCACCACCACTTTGAATGTGGAGCCACTGTCGGAGGTTGTCGTTGCGGGGGTGGCGTAACTGGACGAAGTCGCGCCCAAAATGTTTGAGCCATTCTTTTGCCACTGATAGCTCAAGGGAGCGGTGCCTGTTGCGGTCACACTGAACGTTGCTGTTTGTCCCGCGGTCACGGTCTGATTCGCTGGTTGCGTGGTAATTGCCGGTGATACAGGAGCCGGATTCACAGTCAGTGTCACAGCGTTGCTCGTTACGGATCCTGCGCTGTTGCTCACCACCACTTTGAATGTGGAGCCACTGTCGGAGGTTGTCGTTGCGGGGGTGGTGTAACTGGACGAAGTCGCGCCCAAAATGTTTGAGCCGTTCTTTTGCCACTGATAGCTCAAGGGAGCGGTGCCTGTTGTGGTCACACTGAAGGTTGCTGTTTGTCCCGCGGTCACGGTCTGATTCGCTGGTTGCGTGGTAATTGCCGGTGATGCAGGAGCTGGATTCACAGTCAGTGTCACAGTGTTGCTCGTTACGGATCCTGCGCTGTTGCTCACCACCACTTTGAATGTGGAGCCACTGTCGGAGGTTGTCGTTGCGGGAGTGGTGTAACTGGACGAGGTCGCGCCCGAAATGTTTGAGCCATTCTTTTGCCACTGATAGCTCAAGGGAGCGGTGCCTGTTGCGGTCACACTGAACGTTGCTGTTTGTCCCGCCGTCACCGCCTGATTCACCGGCTGCGTGGTTATTGCCGGCGCCACTGCCGCTGCATTCACGGTAAGCGTTGCAGCGCTGCTCGTCACTGTTCCCGCCGAATTGCTAATGACCACATCGAACGCAGAACCACTGTCCGAAGTTGTTGTCCCTGGGGTGGTATAGCTGGACGAACTTGCGCCAGCGATGTTCGAGCCATTCCTCTGCCACTGATAGTTCAAAGGGGCTGTGCCTTTCGCGACCACAGAGAATGTGGCTGTTTGCCCGGCCACAACGGACTGATTCCCCGGCTGGGTGGTAATCGTCGGTGCCGTGGTCACGGTATTGGCTGAGAAGTTCAATCCCGTAACGTTCGTCGCACTCAACATTACGCTCTGGCTCGGTGGAGTGAAGGTATAACCTGCATTGCTCGGTGTTATCGAATAGCTTCCGCTTGCCAATCCCGCGAATGTATACGCCCCCGAGTTGTTTGCCGTTACTGTGGCGCTTGCAGCCCCGCTCAGTGTCAAGGTCGCGCCGCTTCCGCCAACTGTTGGAGTGATCGTACCGGAAATATTCAGCCCCTGCGTTTTGAACGAGTGGCCGCCGCTTTTCCCATGATTATTCTTCGAATCTGTTGATCGCACTTGATAGTAATAGGTTGTGGCTGCTGCGAGGCCTGCGATGGGCACTTGATGAGCCGTGCCCATCGAGGGATCTACCGGTGTGCTGGTTCCATAGGAATTGGTGGTTCCATAGTCAACCACAGAATCAGCAGCGACGTTCGTTGTCCAAGTAACTTGCGTAGTAGTGGGTGTCGAGGATATGGCCGATACGTTCGTTATGTCCAGTGTCGGCGGAGGCGTGCTAGGGGTACCGCTAACCAAGCCAGCGCAACCTATCAACAAAACAGGCGTCAATGCCAGAAATATGGGCAACGCCCACTGTCTTAATAAGGTCCAGATTCTGGGATTGGAGAAAGTCGCTGCGATCTTGTTTTCGTGCCTTATTCCTTGATCGTGCCTCATTTATCCCCGTAAGGAGGAAAAGCAACGGCCCAGCAAGCAGACAAATACCGTAAGCTTTTCTCTCATAACCAATTGAATGGGCCTAGGTCAGCCGGACTGGGCGCGTCTGTGAAAACAAATTTGGGTTCACCTGGACCAAGCTGAAGCGAGAGTAGTAAAACCAAGAGTTTGGTACTACTGGTGCGGCGGCCAGTTTTAGTGCAGGGTGCAAGCGTGAACGGAGTTACTTTCCGTGGACTGCCTTACGGACAGTGTACGTTTGTTGACTCCAGCAATAGGAGCCGAGAAAAAACCTCTTCAAGATGCTGAAGCGCGTAGAACCTCCACCAAAAGAATACGGCTACCTTGAATTTTTGCTTGCAAAATCGGAGAGTTCGTCGAGGAACCGCAGCAATTGCACTCGGCCTTATGTTTGCTCTCCCGCTGAAGGTCTCTGGCAACAAGGCGAGCAATGATCGGTCAGGGAATGCAGAAACTGCAGAGATTTCCAGCGGCTGTCGGGTCTTCGCTGCTCATTGAGTTTTTCGCTGTGCCTTGTCCGTGCCAAAGCCCCTCATGACTCCTTTGATCCACAGGCCAAACCGGTTCAATCCGTAACTTTCTACCTACGAGATTCGTTCGGCCCATTGAGGCCGTTTTGAATTTCGTTGCACCGGAGCAGTGACCATTAGACAACCCTCTTGTTCTTCATTGGAGCATCCCAAATTGAGATTCAAATATGGTTATCGCCGATCGCTTGCGAAACATTAGGGCGATGAAGAAGCTGTCGCAAGGAGAAGTGGCGAAACGAAGTGGGCTACCGCGCTCTTACCTCTCGCGAGTAGAGAATGGGCACACAGTTCCTACGATTCAAACACTGGAGAAGATGGCTCGTGGGTTTGAAGTCCCCATGTACGAGCTCTTTTACGAAGTTGAGAAACCGCCCGAACGGCTTATTATCGCAAGAAAAGGAACTCGCAAGACTGAGTGGGGAAGCAGGGGAAAAGAAGCGAGTCTCCTGCGGCGACTACAGACGTGCCTTGGAAAAATGAACGAACGCGACAGAAAAATCCTCCTACGTTTCGCCGCGATGGTCAGTCGACCCAGGAAAAGAAACGCCAATGACGTTTGAAACCTCGCATCAAGCCCTCCAACAGAAGGGATGCCGCCATGAAGCAGTTGTTCGCTGGCCTAGGACGAGAAACCCAGCGACTGGTCCCGCCCCTTTGCAGGGTGAGTGTAAGGAATGCCCACATTGCACTGTTTAGGGTGTGAAGGATCTCGGCGCCCCCAAAGTTTTCGCTGCATCTGGCGTGTGCCTAAGCAATCAGAATCATGCGCCGACTGTGATTGGGTGCCAACCCGCGTACCGCGTGGTACATCTGAACCGCTTCTATATGCTTGGTTCCCTGGGAACAACCTGAGGAACATTAAGTATTTCTGAGGGCTCTAAGGGTTCTTCAATACTCCTATGAGTGGCTCCTAAGTTCTTGATTTTCCATTGGCTTCTGAATTGCCAAGGTTCAGGTGTGGGTTCGATTCCGATAGGCCGTTCCATAAAATCCTTGCTGATTTTGGCCCTTCCCGGTCGACCTAGGCTGAAACATACAGAAATTCTCAATCGCTCGCCTTTGTCCTACATAGCCTGCGCATTGATTTCGCGTCTTGCACAAAGAAACTGGGACAAGGCCTCAAGAAATCAAGAACGGAACAGAGCTCGGTCTCATACCGCTGTAGCAACGTGTTTAAACCGGCGTGCCCCGCGAGAATATTCTGTGACGATGTGCCCGTCTCCAAACAGCTTGTACTTGTAGGTCGTCAATACATGTCTATCGACGTATCCTCGTTGCTACGCTTGCGCATCCCTCCCCTCGAGATTTCCTCAGCCTCTAAAAATTCTCCGTGAAAATTTGCCTAAACTGCCGTTACAATCTGCCGAAGCTCCCATACAGAGAATGCCCAAAATCGTCATCGCCATCGGCAGCAAGCGCGGCCCGAAGCTCAATGCCGTCAAGCAGGCCTTGGAAATTTTCTCCCCTTCTTTTCCTTCCGGCTCCGAGTTTGAATTGGTGGGCATGGAAGTCGACAGCGGCGTCAGCCACACGCCATCCTCGCAGGAAGAACTCATGCGCGGCGCCCGGCAACGTGCCGAAACGCTCGTACAAATCGCGAAGAAAAATAACCTTCAATGGAATTTCTTCGTTGGTCTCGAGGGTGGCCTCGACGTTGTTCACGAATCCTCCTCGATTACGCCGAGGCGCCGCCATTCCGACTCTCCGCGACAGGCGCGCCGCCGCGTCTTCCTCGAAAGCTGGGCTTATGTCTCCGACGGCACGCACGGCCACTACGGCCGTTCCGGCGGAATCGAACTGCCGGAACCGCTCGTTCGCGAAGTCCTCGAAAATGGCACCGAGCTCGCCGTGGCCATCGACCGCTTTGCTGGAATGCAGGGCATTCGCGATGGCCGAGGCGCCTGGGGCGTTCTTTCCGGCGACCTCATCAGCCGCCAGGAAGCCTTCCGCGTAGCCGTGATCGCCGCTTTCGCTCCGTTCTATAATGCAAAGATGTACCGTGCCGCAGCTGTCGGCGCCTCGGCGTCAGCTTCATGAGCGCACGTCGGCGTCGTTAGATCAGATTCTTGTGCTTAAGCATCAAATAAATGGAGAGTTGGTACCTAAGAACTGAAAACTTTTCACAGGAGCGAACGTGGACATCGTCAAAGGCAATATGGGCTGGATCGAAGTCATCGTTGGGCCCATGTTTTCCGGTAAGAGCGAGGAGCTGATCCGCCGCCTGCGCCGCGCCGAAATTGCGCGCCAGCGCGTCCAAATCTTCAAGCCCGCCATTGACGAGCGCTACGCCGCCAACGAAATCGTCTCCCACTCCGGCCTGGGCATTCCTTCGGACAACATCACCAAAGCCGCCGAAATCATGGAGAAGCTGTCCCCGCGCACCGAAGTCGTCGGCATCGACGAGGCCCAATTTCTCGGCGATGAAGTCGTCGACGTTTGCACCAAGCTCGCGAATCTCGGTAAGCGCGTTATCGTCGGTGGCCTTGACACGGACTACCGTGGGCGCCCCTTCGAACCGATGCCGCGCCTCCTCGCCATCGCCGAAGAAATCACCAAGCTCCTGGCCATTTGTGTTCGCTGCGGCAATCCCGCCGTTCACACGCAGCGCCTCGTCGAAAGCGAAGAATTAATCGTCGTCGGGGCCATGGGCGCTTACGAAGCCCGCTGCCGCCGCTGTTTCGAGCCGAATCCCGCCCTCGCCGTGAAAAAGTCCGACGGCCCGCAACTCATCGCTCGCAACCGCACCGCGACCGCCGGCAGCTAAGCGTAATCGCCCGTCCCGGTGTCGTCCTTGAGCAGCGGCCATTGCCTTTCTGCTGACACTCCCGCTTTCTTTCTTGAGCTTGCCCGCCGCTTCCGTCAAACTACCTCGTCCGAAAAATCCAAAGTTAGGGCTGCTCATCGATGATCATCGAATCCAAGGCGCCAACGCGTGTGGACTTTGCCGGCAGCACCCTCGACATCTGGCCTCTTTACCTATTTCATCCTGGCTCAGTCACTCTCAACGCCGCCATTTCTCTCTATGCTTCCTGCCGCATCGAGACCAACGACAACGAATCCATCCGCCTCATGTCCCGCGATATTCAGCGGGAGGAAAGCTTTCCCTCCTTCGCCGCGCTCATGAAAACCAAGCGCTACCGCCTCCCGCTTCTCGCCGAAATCACTAAATTCTTCCGCCCTCACGGCGGCTTCACGCTGATGACTGATTCCGAAGCCCCGGCCGGGGCAGGCATCGGCGGTTCCAGCGCCATGGCTGTCGCCATTTGCGCGGCGCTGGACCGCTACACTGGGGCAGGGAAGAGCAAAGAGGATTGGATCCACATCAGCCGGGACGCCGAAGCCATCGTCATTAACGTCCCCACGGGCACGCAGGACCACTACCCGCCGGCCTTTGGGGGAGCGGCTGCCATCGAACTGCCGCCCGGCGGCGAACATCGCGTCGAACTCCGCGTCAATCTCGATGAGCTCGAGCGCCGCGTCGTGGTTTGCTATACCGGCAAGCCCCGCCAGCACGGCATCAACAACTGGGAGGTCTTCAAAGCGCAAATCGGCGGCAATAAGGCGGTGCAGCAAAGCCTCGAACGCATCTCCGAGGTTGCCCAGCACATGCGGGTTGCACTTGAAAAGCCTGATTGGAAGGAAGCTGGCCGCTTAATGCGTGAGGAATGGTCCTTTCGCAAACGCAACCTTCCCACCATTTCAACTAAAACCATTGACCGCGTCATTGAAAATGCGCGCCGCAGCGGCGCTCTTGCCGGTAAGGTCTGTGGCGCTGGCGGCGGAGGCTGCGTGGTCCTCCTCATCGAACCCGAGGCCCGTGACCGCGTTGAAAAAGCCATTGTTGATTCTGGCGGCGAGGTTTTGCGCGCCACCATTGACCGTCAGGGCGTTAGCGTCATCTTCCGCTAAGGTGCTCCTGTTTGAGAAGTTCGCGCTCTGGTTCCTCATTCTTTACCTGCTTCGTTATTCCCGTCCCCTCGTACAGGACTGCCTCTGGAAGGGACAGTTAAACGGATCGCCTCTTTTCCTCACCCTGGCCACTGTTCAGCCGCATCCCTGCATCATAGAATAGGGTATGCGGGTCCCCCCGGCGGGCACCCGCTCATGGTTTGTCGAAAGTATGTCGAACTGGTTTGCCATTCCTTTGGCTTTCTTGCTTTTAGCGGACGCGGACGTCCCGCGCGTCAATAGCCTCCGTCCGCCCGAAAGGCCCGCGCTCAATTTTCCGTCAGATGAAGAGATTCCCATTTTCCCCGTTGCGGGAGAACCTTCGGATAGCTCCCAGGGGCAGACCAAGCCGACGAGCAACCCCAACCAGCCGCTTTCGGAAACCGCCAAACTCACCCTGATTCGCTTTGTCTCCGGTGAATTTGCCAAGGCCATCAAAGCTTTGCCCGCCGGCAAAGATGGTTTCAATCTTAGCGTCGGCAAGCCGCTCAACACCGAGCTTCTGGACCGCGCCGTCGCCACTCACGGTGCTGCGGTCAACACCGGCGACAATGTGCAGATTACCGGCCTCCAGTTTCGCGGCCGCCAGATTATCGTTGACGTGAATGGCGGCGGACGAGGAAAGCATCACTGGCGCGATCATCTGCAGATCGGCATGGGTGGCCCCTTGCCGACCATGCAGCCCACTTCCCAGGAAACCGGCCCCCCGGGGTTGCAGCCCGGCATGGGCAGCACGATTTTTCTGGAATGGACCAAGTTTGTTCCGGACATGACCCCGGATGAGTTGAAGCAGGTTCTTTCGCCCTTCCTCAATTTTGCGAAGGAGCGCTCTGCCTCCATCCAGTGGATTGATACCCTGCCGCCGGAGATGAAAAAAGCCATTCAGGAGCGCCGTCCTCTTGTTGGCATGGACCGTGAAGAACTTGTTGCCGCCATCGGCAAGCCCGATCACAAAGTCCGCGAACGCGACCCCGACGGCAACGAAATCGAGGATTGGATCTACGGCCAGCCGCCATCCAAAACTGTCTTCGTCCGCTTCCAAGGCGACCACGTCACCCGAATCGAACAATTCCCGAAATAACGTCTTTCCGCAATCACTCTCGCGGCTCCACCATCTGCGGCCACTCCAGCACCACAATTCTTCCGTCGTTTTCCCGCTCCAGCGTCGGTGCATAAAGTCCCAGCTGTTCCCGCCGCCACCACATCCCCGTCGCGCGCTTTTCTTCCGGTGTCGTGAACCAATATTGCCAAAGCACGGCCCGCACCTGCCTCGGCGGGGCTTTCGGAAACGGATTGTCCGCAAAAAGCTGCTGCACATCCGGCGACCCGCGCAACAAAGCCTGTTCCGTTCGCGGCACAATCGGCTCCTCCCTCCATGTGCTCAGCGAGGCAAACCATAAATTCCAGTCAAACCGCGGCTGGTACGGCGCATAAATCCCCGGTGCCTTCGCGGGGTCTTGCGGTTTGAACCGAAAAGGATAAGCCAGCCATGTCTGCCCATCGTCCGATCCCTGAAACTCAATCTCATATCGCCCGCGCGTCATGATGGCGAATAAGCCATACCGGTTCGCAATACGAAACGGCTCCAGTGCCGACACCGGCGTCGTCGGCAACCCAATCGGTTTCACCATCCAAATCATCTGCACCGCCGTTGCGTAGAAAATCCACGTCAGCGTCACCGCCGTCACCGCCAGCTTCAGCGCACCCCATTGCTTGCGTAATGTTTCTCGCCATTTCGTCTGTGGGTTTTCTGAGCCCGCCGGATTGATTTCTGGATCAACCTGGTCCCCGTTGAGGACTTGTTTGGGAATGGTGCAGTCTTGCTGCCGCTTTTCTTCCTGCCTAGCCCGAAAAGTCTTCCTCCATCGCCCCGGAAGAAATCGCTCAAGAAGTTTGTCGTCCAGGAGCAGGAATCCCAGCACCAGCACCAAGTAATTCAAGAACGTATAATTCGCCGAAAGAATGATCCCGATCTGCCACGGCGTCACAATGCAAAAGCACACGATGCGGAACCGCCGCGGCAAGAACATCATCCACGCCAGGACCAATTCCAGCGCCAGCGTTCCAAACGCCGTCGCCCAATGAAACCAGTGCGGCCAATGCTGCATGTACCATCCAATCCACGTCGGCAGCGGCCCGTTCTGATAATAATCGTCGAGCGCCGTGAAGTTCCGCCACTCCGGATCCCCTCCCTTGATTTTTGCCACGCCCGATTCGAAGTAGATGCGAAAGCATTCCCACACCAGCAAGAACCAGCTCATTCGCGAAGGCGAACTCGCCTCGCCCCATCCCGGCCGCCATCCGCGCGGCGCAAAAAACAGCGCAATGCACCCCGCCTCCAGCAACATTCCATCCGATTGATACGCCGAAAAATCCTGCGCCCCGCCGATGAACGAAAGAAAGCATACGAAGCAAATCGCCAGCATGCCCCGAGGCCACAAATTCAAAACCAGCAGCACCGAAGCAATCATCCCCATCCAGCAAAGCCCCATTAGCATGTGCCGCCCGCTCGAAAGCCACAGCAGCGTCGGTGCATACCAGTAGGCCAAGCGGCCAAGTTGCTCCGCCCCCAATGGAGCTGGTGCTTCCCGCATGGCTCGCAAGTATTCGCCCGTCGGCAAAATTCCTTGCGGCCCAATTAATCCTTTGATTTGAAAAACGAGTGAGAAGAACGCAGAGAAATAAATCAGTCCCAGCGCCCGCAGCAAAATCCACCGCGCCAGCAGCCCGTCACGTTTGCCCGGTTCCGAACCAAAGAGCCAACGTACCGCCCATGCCGGTGACCAGTCTCTCATCGCGCGCCAATTATAGCCTTCAGCCGTATTGGCGGGTCTCCAGACCCATGCCGTTTCTCGTGGCATAGGCCTTAGAATAATTTGTAATTTGCTGACAAACCCGGGCCGGCGCGCGTTGACTTTTTTTCCTGCAGCCCCTACGATTTTAGGTTCCACTCGCGGCTGCGTCCCGCACCATCGCCGCTGCAAGCCCAAAGTTACCGCGCTGCGGTCAACGATTCATCTTCGGAGGAAGGTAATGCCCATCAAGGTTGGCATCAACGGCTTCGGCCGTATCGGACGCAACATCATGCGTACCGCTATCGATGACAAGGACATCCAGTTCGTCGCCGTCAATGACGTCACGGACGCAAAAACGCTCGCGCACCTGCTCAAGTACGATTCCGTGCTGGGCAATCTGCCCCATAAGGTGACTCACACCGAAGACAGCATCTCGGTGGAAGGCAAAGCGTTCAAGGTATTTCGCACGAAGGACCCCGCCGAGCTGGATTGGGCGTCCGTTGGCGCGGAAATCGTTGTTGAATCCACCGGCCTATTCACCAAAGGCCCTGACGCCAAGAAGCATCTCCGGGCGCCGGTGAAGAAAGTCATCATCTCGGCTCCCGCCGATGGCCCCGACGCTACCTTTGTGCTCGGCGTGAACGACAAAAGCTACGACCCCGCGAAGCATCACGTCATCTCCAACGCTTCCTGCACCACCAACTGCCTTGCGCCGGTCGCGAAAGTGATTCAAGACACATTCGGCATCCACAGCGGCACCATGACCACAATCCATTCCTATACCAACGACCAAAAGTTGTTGGATCTTCCTCACAAAGATTTGCGCCGCGCACGCGCCGCTGCGATAAACATGATTCCCAGCTCCACCGGTGCCGCGAAGGCGTTGCATCTTGTCATCCCTGAACTAAAAGGCAAGCTTGACGGCTACGCTATGCGCGTCCCCACGCCAAACGTGAGCGTCGTGGACCTCACGGTTTTCGTCGACAAGCCAGCGACCAAAGATTCTGTCAACGCCGCGCTGAAAGCTGCCGCAAGCGGCCCCATGAAGGGCATTCTCGGCTATACGGAAGAGGAGTTGGTTTCCGCCGACTTTAAGGGCAACTCCAATTCATCCATTGTGGACTCCGAATACACCAAAGTAGTCGGCGACCGCTGCGTCAAAGTTTTGGCCTGGTACGACAACGAGTGGGGCTACTCTTGCCGCTGCCGCGACCTGATTAAATTGCTCGCGTCCAAGTTTTAGTGTTCAGCCGAAGTGGCAATTTGCGCCATTTCGATTTGTCATCCTGAGGCAATCCGACGAGGATTGCCGAAGGATCTCAAGCGCGGAATCTTGGCACTCAACGCACTCGTCGGAAGGGAATTTTCAGGCGATCTTGCCTTTCTTCACTTAAGACTTAAAACTAACAGCTAAGCACTGAACACATGTCCAAGCTCACCATCAACGACCTCGACCTCAAAGGCAAACGCGTCTTCATTCGCGTGGACTTCAACGTGCCGCTCAAGGACGCCATCGTCACCGACGACACGCGCATCCGCGAAACATTGCCCACGCTGCGCCTCGCCATCCAGAAGGGCGCGCGCCTCGTTCTCGCTTCGCATCTCGGCCGCCCCAAAGGCGGGCCCGATCCGAAATACTCCTTGCGCCCCGCCGCAAAGAAACTCGAAGAACTCCTTGGCAAGCCGGTAGCATTCGCGCTCGATTGCGTCGGCCCCGGCGCGGAAGGGCAGAGCAAAGCGCTGCGCGACGGGGAAGTCCTTGCTCTCGAAAACGTTCGCTTCCATCCCGAAGAAGAGAAAAACGACGAAGCGTTTTCCAAGCAGCTTGCAGCTCTTTGCGACGGGGTTTTTGTTTGCGATGCATTTGGGTCGGCGCACCGCGCGCACGCTTCCGTTGTGGGCATCACGCGTTTCGTACATCAAGCTGCCGCAGGCCTGCTCATGGAAAAAGAGCTTTCATATTTAGGCAAGGCGATCTCGAATCCGGCCCGCCCGTTCGTCGCGATTCTAGGTGGCGCGAAAGTCAGCGACAAAATTGAAGTCGTCGAAAACTTGATGAAGATTGCTGACGCCATGCTCATCGGCGGCGGCATGGCCTACACGTTTCTCAAAGCGGATGGCCATCCCATCGGCAAATCTCTTGTTGAGAACGACAAACTCGATCTTGCCAAGCGGCTTCGCAACGAAGCCCAACAGAAAAGATTCGCCCTGCTTCTCCCGGTCGATCACGTCGTCGGCGCCGAATTCAAGGCCGACACGGCGGCGAAAACCGTTTCCGTGCACGATACTCCGGACGGCTGGATGGGCCTGGATATCGGCCCGAAGACCATCGAAACCTACAAACAAAAAATCGCGGGCGCCAAGACGATCGTTTGGAACGGTCCCATGGGCGTCTTCGAGATGCCCGCCTTCGCCAAAGGCACGCTCGCAATCGCCAAAGCTGTGGCTGATGCCACGACCGCTGGCGCAATTTCCATCATCGGCGGAGGAGACTCCGTAGCCGCCGTTCACCAATCCGGCGTGGCCGACAAAATCTCGCACATCTCCACCGGCGGCGGCGCCTCGCTCGAATTTCTCGGAGGCCGCAAACTCCCCGGCGTCGAAGCGCTCACCAACAAGTAAATGAACACAACTCTTCTCTGCGAATTCTCGGCGTACTCTGTGTCTCTGCGTTATCGTTTTCTTTCGTTTGGCTTTGCCAGGAGGTGTGCATGCGCCGTCGCGTGATTGCCGGTAACTGGAAAATGTACAAAACCCTGGCCGAGACGCGTGCGTTCTTTACCGTCTTCACGCCGCTCGTCGCTAATTCCAAACATTGCGACATTGTCATCGCACCGCCATTCACCGCGGTCTCCACGGCAGCCGAAGCCGCCAAGAACACCAACATCGGCATCTCGGGCCAGAATGTTTCCTGGAGCAAAGAAGGCGCATTCACGGGCGAAGTGTCGGCCCACATGCTGGTCGAAACCGGTTGCCGCTACGTCATCATCGGCCACTCGGAGCGCCGCCAACTTTTCCGCGAGACCGACGACAACGTGGCAAAGAAGACTTTGATGGCCTTGGAAGTCGGCCTGACTCCGATCGTTTGCCTCGGAGAAACCGGTGAAGAACGCGACGCGGGGCTTACGGAAGAGGTTCTGCGCCGACAATTCACCGGCGGCCCCGGCGCACTCGACTCCGAGCAGTTCGCCCGCATATTAATTGCCTACGAACCGGTTTGGGCCATTGGAACCGGTAAGACGGCAACGCCAGAAATCGCCGCGGAGGCCCATCGACTGCTCCGTCGCTGCGCCGGAGAAAAGTTCTCCGTCCATGCGGCCTCCGCCCTGCGAATTCTCTATGGCGGCAGCGTCAAGCCCGACAACATCAAGGGCCTGATGGCACAGGAAGAACTGGATGGCGCGCTGGTTGGCGGCGCGAGCCTGGATCCAAAATCCTTCGCCTCCATTGTGAATTTCATTTCGTAGATCTTCGAGCGCTGTCATCCTAAGGCCATCTGATGAGGGTGACCGAAGCTGCCTTCCCCAACCTTGGATTGGTTACGTCAGGCCGGGCAGTGGGTGGCCTTGGCGGACTTGCTGCAGCCATCATAAACGGTGCTGCAGTTTTGACGTGGGTACCCTACACGTATGGAAAGGAGCAGCAATGAAATGGATTGAGCCTCGCCTTCTTCTGCTTCGTTATCTGTCTGTACTGGTTGTTGGCTTGTCGTTGTTGGCTACCGCTCTTGCCGTCATCGCACTACTTGTCTCGTTCGTTAGGCCAGAATGGGACACCATGCGCTTACTTGAAATGTCGACCATCGCGTTTCGAGTTGGATTTGGCTCCATATTCGCGGCCATAGGGGCCGGCGCAGGCTTAAGTTATCTTCTGAGGCCGAAGGGGGAATTGAGTAGTCGTTTCGAAAAACAGTTTGCAAGATATAGAGCGGCTCTCAAGGTAATCGTGGCAGCAGCGGGTCTGCTAATGGCCGTGACCCTGATTCAGGGATTCACTTTTGTAAAAGTCTCTGCCAATAAATGGATTAGCACAAGTCGTGCCGGTTCGCACGAAGTCTCGGGAATAATGGCCAGAGAATACTTCTGGCGCATAATCAGGTTCTCGTCGCTATTCCTCGTTGTGTCCTCCTCCGTATTGGGGTTTGAATCCACGGGCATCCTTCGCGTTCTAGGATCGGCGTGTGAGAGTGATCCGAATTCGGAAGCGCCGCCTCCGGCGGGCTGAACCCGAACACATCAACTTCGCGAGCGACCTAATCTCTGCCGGACTCATCGGTAAGGACCAGGCATTTACCGTAAAACCGGGCGGAGATACATTCACTAAAACCGGTGTTCTCTCGAATGGGAAAGACCTGTCAGATGCGTGGAAGCGGGTTCACGAATCGTTGGCACCGCTACATTCCGTTCCTTTAGTTGATCCGAGGACTGCCTTAAGGGTGCAAAACGCAGACGTGAATGGACTTGCGCCCGGCAGGGTATTCTAAGAAAATCTAAAGGACAAATTCTTGCTTAAGATTAGGAGATGGAAATGCCAGGTTGGATGAAGTGGACCATCGCGATCGCGATTGGAGCGGGGATTATTGGCATAGGATTTCGCCTTTCATGGGGCGGGACGTACATTCTTAAGCCTTTCTTTATTCTGAATTGCCTTGTTTTGGTGATCGTAGTGCTGCTGCAGAGCGGCAAAGCCGCCGACCTGGCGGGCGCCTTTGGAGGAGCCGGCAGCCAAACGGCATTCGGTCCGCGAGGCGCGGCAAACGTTTTGTCCAAGGCCACAACCTGGTGCGCGGTGATGTTCAT
Source organism: Candidatus Acidiferrum sp. (assembly GCA_035280045.1). Taxonomy (GTDB): domain Bacteria; phylum Acidobacteriota; class Terriglobia; order Acidiferrales; family UBA7541; genus Acidiferrum. The sequence goes on along the minus strand of DATEGP010000032.1, from coordinate 60,367 downwards.
GCTTTGCGCTTTTGCCATGACCCTGCGAACCGACGAGGGCGTAAAGGAAGGCGGCTCCGTCCTGCAAAATGTTTCCAAGCCCGCGCCAAAGCCAGCAGTGCCGGCCACGAATTCCGCTCCTCAGCCCATACATGATTCGCTGCCGGCTGGGCAGCAGCCCGTCACGCAAATCCCGGCCACGACGCCGCAATCAAGCAATCCGCCAGTCACGCAACAGCAGCCTGCTTCAAAGCCCCCGGCAAGTTCGCAGCCTGCTCCAGCGCCGGCGAAAAAGCCGTAGCGAGAGGCTAATGGTTGCGAGGTTCAGATTCCAAAGCTAGAATGGTTTATCACCCAAGTGCGGTAGTGGCGGAACTGGCAGACGCACCAGCTTGAGGGGCTGGCGGTAGCAATACCGTGGAGGTTCGAGTCCTCTCTACCGCACCATAATTTTCATCACATCATAGTTTTTACCTCCCTTCGCGAAACAGCAGTCATGGGGCAACGGCAAACGATGGGCCTGGCGATTGTCATTTTTGCATTGATGTTCGCTGGAATCGATTCGCCTCCGGCTTGTTTGGCTCAGAGTCCTGCGGGGACGAAATCACCTCAAACTGCGCCTGCTGAAAAAGTCATCATCGACACCGACATTGGTGATGACATTGACGATGCCTTTGCCGTGGCCCTTGCCTTGCGTTGCCCTGAGCTGCGGATTCTCGGCATTACTACGACCTTTGGCGATACAGAGAAACGCGCCAAGCTTCTCGACCGCCTGCTGGGGGAAGTTGGACGTTCCGATATTCCAGTTGCCGCTGGCATCCCTACTGCTCCCAAGACCGCCTTTACCCAGGCCAAGTACGCGGAGGGCGGGCATTTCGCAAAGGCGTCGCATCCCGACGCAGTTACGTTTTTGCTGGAGGAAATCCAAAGGAACCCAGGCGAAATCACCCTTGTGGCCATCGGCCCGCTCGTGAACGTAGGCGCGGCGATTGACAAAGATGCCGAGACGTTTCGCAAGCTAAAACGCGTTGTACTGATGGGCGGATCGATTTTTCGCGGGTATGGCGACATCGGTTCAGCGACTCCCCGCGGGCCCGAACCCGAGTGGAATATTAAGAACGACATTCCCAGTGCGCAAAAACTGTTTGCCGCGGGTGTGCCGCTGTTTGTGATGCCGCTTGATTCCACGCAATTGAAAATGGAAGCGACGAACCGCAATTTCCTGTTTCGCCAGGGCACGCCGTTCACCGACGCTCTTACCTTGCTATATCACGAATGGGGACAAGAAACGCCCACGCTATTCGACCCCATGACCATCGCTTACTTGATTAAGCCGGAGCTTTGTCCCGTTGTGCCGATGAACATCCGCGTGGATGAAAAAGGATTCACGCGCCCCGTTGATGCGGCACCTGCGGCTGATTCTCAAAGCGTTCGCCCTGTCCCTAACGCGCAGGTCTGCTTGAAGTCCAACCCTGACGATTTCTTCCGCTTCCTTATGCCGCGGCTTGCATCGCGGTAGCTCCTTGCATCCTAGACGAATGCTTGGAACCGCGCGAAATCCGTCAGCGTTGTGTAGCCGGCTGAGCCGCTCCACAGGTACTGCAAAAACGCGCGCCAGCAGGGCAGGGCTTTCCACAACTAGTGCAGTAGAAGCTTGGGCTAGCCGGAGGCTGCGAGGATTGCGCTGCTCCGACTGTCCGTTGCGAATCGGAGGATATCGCCCAAACCAGCGCGATGATCCAGCCAATGAAGGTCCAGCCGGCAAGAATATTCAAGATCAGGATCGAGGTGAAGTTTGGTTTGTTGCGCGCTAAAAATGCCGGCAGAAAATACAGGAAAAGCGATACCAGCCAAAAGAATGGGCCGAAATGAAAGAATGGGACGAACCACAGAGAAAAGTTCAGCATGATTGACGCTCCGTTATTATTGTGTTTTACCACGAATTCGGTCGGTTTGCGTCAGGCCTGCCACTATTTGGAGGCGAGGCCAAGACACAAGGCTGCAAGCAGTCGCGCAGCCTTCTGAATGAACTCCTCTTGTCTTTTGGCGGCTGATGTATTCTATTTGCCTCCCCTGAACCGCTCTTGCTTCAGACGTGCAGAGGTTTTGAACTTTTTTTCAAGAGACACATGGTCACTTACGACGGCGACGCAAATCAGCCAGAGAAACCACCGGGGAGCTTGGTTGCCCGCTACCTGTTGAGCACCGATCACAAAGTCATTGGCTTGGCGTATCTATGGCTCGCGCTGTTTAGCGTTTTTCTCGGGATGACCATGTCCCTGGTCATGCGCATCCATTTGGTTTGGCCGGGCGCGCAGATCCCGTTCCTTTCGACGCTGGGGGATACGCCGGAACGGTACGCTACGCTGCCCCTGCTCCACGGATCGCTTATGGTTTTCTTTGTCCTGACAGCGGCGCCGCAGCTGGGGTTCGGGAATTATCTCCTTCCGCTGCAGATTGGCGCTCGCGAAATGGCGTTCCCGGCCCTGAATCTCTGCGCGTTCTGGGCCAGCGTTGTTTCGCTTTTCGGCATGACCGCGGCATTCTTCGCTGCGCCGCAAAACGGCATCACCATTTGGATTGTGAGTGTATGCATTTTTCTCGCCGCAGCGCTCTGCAGTGCGATCAATTTTTCCGTAACCGCGATTGATATGCGCGCTAACGGAATGACGCTTCCAAGGCTGCCGCTAACCGTTTGGGCCTGGCTGGTCAACGCCATTCTGGGCATGCTCATTTTCAGCATTCTGCTTGCCGCCTGCGCGGGTTTGCTCTCAGACCGCTTTTTCAACACGCATTTCTTTTCTGCGGCGAGTTTCCTGGCTTCTCAGCCGGCGAGTGTCGCGGCCGATCCCTTGCCCGCGCTTTGGCGGCGGCTGTTTTGGTTTTTTGCGCAAGCCGAGGTTTATGTGGCGATGCTTCCATGCTTCGGCATTGTTTCGCATCTGATCGCGACGTTTTCGCGCAAGGCCGTTTGGAAGGAGAGGCTGGTGGTTCTTGCTCTTTGCGCCGTGGGCCTGGTTGGATTTTGCGTCTGGGGCCAGCACATGTTTTCCAGCGGCTTGAATCCGTATTCTCCGCTGGTGTTTTCTGTTCTTGCCGCGTCGCTTGGGGTGCCCGCAGCGATTCTTGTGGTGAGTTGGTTTGCCACGCTCTGGAAAGCGCGCATCCGGCTGAACGCATCTTTGCTGTTTGCGCTCGGGTTCGTTTCGCTGTTTCTGTCTGGCGGAATTTCGGGAATTTTTCTTGCGCGTCGCGGTATCACCTCTGGTGCCGTTAGCGAAGATTTCGTGGCGGGGCATTTTCATCTTGTAATGGGAGTCGCGGCCACGTTCGCAATTCTCGCCGCTCTGTTTTTTTGGTTTCCGAAATTATTCGGGCGGCGTCTCAACGAATCCTTGGGGAGAACTCACTTCTGGCTGACCTTTGCAGGAGTTTACTGCGTTTTCATGCCCATGCACTGGATGGGACTCGTCTCGCAGTCCGCTAAGAACGCCGGTACGGACTTGGCCTTTATTGCTGCGTGGATCGGTCCCGCCCGGTCTTTCATCACGGCTGGCATCCTCATTACCGTCCTTGCGCAAGGGATCTTCTTGTTCAATTTTCTCCGGAGCCTTTTGCGCGGGGAGCGCGTTAAAGAAAGCAACCCGTGGCGCGCCACTACGCTCGAATGGAGTGAGGCTTCACCTCCACCGCCAGGCAACTTTGACGGCCGCGAGCCCGCCGTTTATCGAGGCGCGTATGAATTTGGCGTGCCAGGCGTGGCCGACGATTTCATCCCTCAGTACGTTGCCCCGGATCACGTGGCCAAGGCAAACTAGAAGAGAAGGGAACGAGCAGAAGCCTCACTATGCCGGGCACCATCGCACCTCCAGACATCGAACTCATCATCGAGGATTCCCGCGGCGGCGGTGGGGGCGGGGAAAGGCCTCCGGATGGCGGGGATGATGGCGATGAAGGCGACCGCGGCAGGCATCGACCTGATCGGCGCCCCTCCCCGCGGCGATTCTCCACGGCAATTGCCATTGCGATGGTCTCCATCCTCATGTTTTTTATGGCGCTGGCAAGTGCCTTTCTTGTTTTACATCACAGCAGTCACGTATGGGTGGCGGTGCGCCTGCCGTGGATTCTCTGGGTGAATACCGCCGTTCTGATTGGAAGCAGCTTCATGCTGGAGCGGGCTCGCGTAAGGCTTTCTCTTGGAGACGACCGCGGCTTTCGCAAATTGTGGCTGGTCAGCACCGTCCTGGGATTGCTCTTTGTGGCGGGGCAACTCGTCGCATGGCGTGAACTCGTGGCACAAGGCGTGTACATCGCGAGCAATCAGGCCAGCAGTTTCTTTTACATTTTCACGGGGGCGCACGGCGTACATTTACTTGGAGGCGTGGCGGCGCTTCTGTTTGTCTTGCTACGCAATTTTGAAAAGTCGCAAATTTCGAGGCCGTTGGCCGCGGAAATCACCTCGTACTACTGGCATTTCATGGACGGGCTGTGGATTTTTCTGTTCGCGCTTTTGTATTTGGGAAAATAGACTCGAATCAGCGCACGCCAGGCTAGCACTTCACGAATTCCGCAATAGCCTCGACGACTCGCTCGATTTGATCCTTTCGCAATTCAGGAAACATCGGAAGAGAGAGAACTTCCTGTGCGGCGCGCTCCGCATGAGGAAAGTCCCCGGCCTTGTGGCCCAAGTGCGCATATAACGGCTGCAGATGAAGGGGATAAGGGTAGTACACCGTGCTGCCGATTTTTCGCGCAGCCAGGTGTTGTTGAAGAGCGTCGCGCCGCTCGCGGCGGATCGTGTACTGGTGGTAGACGTGCTCGCAGCCTTCGGGTTCATGCGGCGGCATAATACCGGGAACCTGTTCGAGCAAGCGCGAGTACTCCGCCGCATTCGAACGCCGCGCGCGCTGCCAATCCGCAAGATGCCGGAGCTTGACACGCAAAATGGCGGCTTGAATTTCGTCCAGTCGGCTGTTCCAGCCCGGTTCGCTGCTCAGGTATTTCGCGGTTTGGCCGTGATTGCGCAGAGTGCGAAGGCGCGCGTCAAGTTCCCGGGAGTTCGTCACGACCATTCCCGCGTCGCCATACGCACCCAGGTTTTTTGTCGGGTAAAAGCTCAGGCATGCGGCGTCGCCGAAGGAACCGACGCGGCGTCCTTTATAGGCCGCGCCGATCGCCTGAGCGCAGTCTTCGATCAGCGGCAGCCTGCGCGACTTCGCAAAGGCCACGATTGGGTCTATGTCCGCGGCCAAGCCGTAAAGATGTACTGCAATGACCGCGCGAGTGCGCGGTGTTATGCGGCGCTCCAATTCGGAGGGATCCAAGTTGTAGGTTTCGGGGCGCACGTCCGCGAAGACCGGCGTGGCGCCAAGCGCGCTTACCGCGCTGCCCGTGGCCACAAACGTGGAAGTGGGCAGCAGCACTTCATCTCCAGGCTGCACGCCACATGCGCGCAAAGCCAGAATCAGCGCATCTGTGCCAGAGGCGACTCCGACCCCGTGAGCAACGCTACAAAGAGCAGCGATTTCCGCTTCCAGGGCTTCGCCTTCGCGCCCGAGCACGAATTGCTGTGTAGATAGCACGCGTTCCACAGCCGTTCGAATCTCCGCGCCAATAGCCGCATATTGGGCGGAAAGATCGAATTGCGGTATAGGTTCAACCGCAAGGTTGGGCTGTGGATGCGTGCTCATAATATTTGCCTAAGGCCCTTCAGTATACGCGAGCGGGGAAGCAATGCGACTTTGCGACCTGCTGGATATAATGCCTTCGTCCCGAGGCAGGTCAGCGAACGGAGTGCCTTTCTTACGGCCGACCGCCGTCAATCAGTGGTGTGGAGGCTTAGTTAGGCTAACGTGTTTGCCGATCGCACAAAGTGGAATCTCGCACCCAACCGCTTAAGCGAGGTGCTCGCGCGGCATCGCGCAGAAGGAAAACCGCTTATTGATCTGACCGCTTCGAATCCAACGGAATGCGGCTTTGCTTATGACGAGCGCGCAATCCTGACGGCTTTGCAGAATTCCGCGGCCCTAAAGTACAAACCGGAGCCGCAAGGGCTCCTTTCCGCTCGGCAAGCCGTGGCGGAATACTACCCTGAGCGTGGCGTCAACGTGCATGTTGACAACATTTTCCTGACCACGAGCACAAGCGAGGCGTATTCGTACGTATTTCGTTTGCTGTGCAATCCTGGCGACGAAATCCTCATTCCTGCGCCGAGCTATCCACTCTTTGATTTCCTCGCGGACATTCAGGACGTAAAGCCCGTGCGCTATCCGCTTCTTTACGATCACGGCTGGCAGATTGATTTTCACGCGCTGGAGCAAGCGATCACTCCGCGCACCCGCGCGGTCATCGTCGTGCATCCGAATAATCCGACAGGACATTTCACGAAGCGCGCGGAAGCGGAAGGGTTGACCTCCATTTCTGCCAAGCGCGGGTTGGCGCTGATTGTGGATGAAGTCTTTCTGGATTTTAGTGTAGCGCCGGGCTTCAGCCCGGCATCTCTTGCGGCAAACAGAGACGTGTTGACGTTTACCCTCAGCGGCATCTCGAAGATTTGCGGTCTGCCGCAGATGAAAGCGGCGTGGCTGGTCGTCAGCGGGCCTCAAGAGTCAATGAGCGAAGCGAAGGCGAGGCTCGAGGTGCTTGCCGATACTTTTCTTTCTATGAATGCCCCGGTGCAACTGGCGCTTCCCACCTTTCTTTCGCTAGGCCACGCGTTTCAGAAACAATTAATGGAGCGTGTCTGCCGGAATTTGGCGGAGCTCGACCGCCAACTAGCTTTGCAGAAATTGTGCAGCCGTCTCGCCGTCGAGGGTGGCTGGTACGCAGTTCTGCGCGCTCCTGCAACGCGTCCGGACGAAGATCTTGCCCTCACCTTGCTAAGCGAAAAGGGCGTCTACGTCCATCCCGGCCACTTTTACGATTTTCCCCGCGAAGGCTTTCTGGTAGTGAGCCTGATTTGTGAAGAAACGGAATTCAAAATTGGCCTGGAGAGCCTTCTAATGCAATTCCACTAAATTAGGTGTGGAATCCTCATATAGGCAGTATAAGTTCCCTTTTGGTTCGCCATAAATCTCTACGTGATACGGGAAGCTCCTACAGATTCCAGTATAAACCAGATATAAAGTAGCAGTTAACGGTACCAGTACCACTCTAAAAACAAAGAAGTTAGCTCCGATTTCTCAAGAATTTACATAATTTACAGAATGGAGAGGCCGTTGCAAGATAGTGCCATGCCGAGTGTGTGTCGGCAAACTCAAACAGCCAAGAATGAAAACTTTACGGGGGTTTCTAAACATGAAATCTGTCCTAAAGAGTGGCTCCTTTCTGCCTCTCCTGCTGTCTTTTGTGTTGGTTTTAGGGCTGGTTGCCAGCCTGCTCGTGGTTCCCTTGGCCAAGGCCGATGAATTGTACGGACGTATCCGCGGGTTGGCGAGCGACTCGACTGGCGCGGCCCTGCCCGGCGTGGATTTGAAACTCACAAACGAAGGTACAGGGGTTTCGCTAGATCTAAAATCCGAAGCTGATGGCGGGTTTGTATTCATCAACCTGCAGCCCGGAAGTTACAGCCTCACCGCCACAAAGGCAAGTTTCAAGACCTTCCAAGTCAAGGGTATTAAGGTCGAACCCAATCAAATCTATGTCCAGGGTGTGGTCATGGAGTTGGGCGCGATCAGTGAGACCGTTGAAGTGTCTGCGAATCCCGCCCAGGTCGAGCAGACGAGCATGCAGTTGACAGCGACTATCAACTCCAAGACCATTACCGACCTGCCTCTGAACGGACGCAACTGGATTACCTTGCAACAGACATTGCCGGGCGTGGTTAATTCCGAGAGTCGTTTCACCACTTCCTTCTCGACCAACGGGAGCCAAGGGCAGCAGAACAGTTACTTAATCAATGGTACGGACTACAACGACTTGCCGCTGAATACTCCGTTGGCTTCACCCAGTCCAGACGCTATCGATGAAGTGAAAATGGTAACCAATACGATCAACCCGGAGTACGGGCGCAACTCCGGCGCGATTATGAACGCCATCACAAAGTCAGGAACCAACCAGTTTCACGGCACCGGGTTTGACTTCTATCGCGACACCTTCCTTAACACTAAGAATTTTTTCCAGAAGACTGCTTCCACTTTTCACCAGAACCAATACGGTGGCACCATCGGCGGTCCCATCATCAAGAACAAGACTTTTTTCTTCTTCAGTCTTCAAAACACTCGCAATCGAACCACCCAGACAGGCGGCCTCGTTACCGTTTACACGCCTGCACAACTGGGAGGTGACTTCAGCGGATTAGCAGCGTCGATCAACGATGGCACAATCGCGCAGGACGCCACTACGGGTAACTGGAGTATCACAAGAAATCCAAAAACGTCGCCATTTCCGATGTTCGGAGACGCCAATTCGCCCTGTCCGGTCTCCGGAGGGGTCATGTGCCCAGCTGGCACCCACTATGGGAATTTTTATGTTGCAGGCGCGACACCAGCCATCCAGCCAACATTAGTTACAAATAACGCCCTCTTCAGTACGGGAGTAGTTCCAACGCAGGATTTCAACGCGACAGCCATGGGTCTCGTTCAGTCCTTCGTGCCAGGTCCCAACTTTGGCACCAATCAGTACTCATTCCAGCCGATTGCGCAAGGCAAGACTAACCAGTATATGGGACGTTTCGATCAGAACTTCGGCCAGAAGAATACTTTGTCGTTTTACTCATTTGCTCAAAATCAGGCGACAGTCAACACCTTGCCGTTCACTGGTGCGACTCTACCAGGCTTCGGGGACCAGTCACTAGCCTTCACCAAGCAATTTGTCACCGCGTGGAACCACACTTTCAACGCCGACATTCTGAACGAACTGCGCGCGGGCTACACTCGACTCAATTTTCAGTCGACAACTCCTCAGAAGGCTGTGCAGCCAAGCACAGTAGGTTTCTCAAACATCTTTCCGCAGTACACGGCCGGGGCTGGCTACCCCTTCATGGGGATCACCGGATTTTTCAACTTGGGATTTAGCACCAACGGTCCGCAGCCTCGTAAGGATCAGACTTATCAGCTCACCGATAACTTTAGCTGGTTGAAGGGGAAACATACTTTCAAGTTCGGATACGAAGGGCGCAAGTTCGAGGTCTGGAACCCGTTTAATGCTCGCAACAACGGCTCTTTCTCATTTTCAACCAGCGGCAAATACAGCACTGGTATCGGTTCTACTTCCGGCATCAACTTCCTCCTCGGTCTGCCGGCGACCTACAGCCAGGGCAGTGGCGGCATAATTATCGCCGACGCGTATGAACATTACATGTATTTCCAAGACCAATGGCGCATCCGCAACAACTTTACTTTGACCTACGGCTTGGGATACCAGATCGATACTCCGCTGGCCGAGCATCAATTCCAGGGTATCTCCCGCGTTTGTTTCATTCCGAGTCAGCAATCAACTATTTATCCGACGGCTCCCGCGGGGTTGAATTACCCGGGTGACCCGGGTTGCAATGCCTCAGGTGGAGCGCAGACCATCTACAAGCACGTCGGCCCTCGTATCGGCTTCGCTTATACTCCTGGTTGGGGTAGCCGGTTCACAGGCGGGCCGGGCAAGACCTCCATCCGTGGCGGCTTCGGCATCTACTACAACCGCTCTGAGGAAGAGCTTTCGCTCCAAGACCTACAGGTGCCGCCTCTTGGGCTAAACAGCGGAGGAGTCAACGATTTGGGAGGTGGTCGCGTCCCGTCGTTCCCGGATCCTTGGGTGGATATTGCCGGTAATGGTACGTTGGTGAACAAATTCCCGTTCCTCCCGCCAGCGCCTGGCGCTCCTTTTGATTTCACCAAAGTGGAGCCACTATCTGTTAATACGCTGGACGCAGGAGCTACTCTCCCGTACGCAATGAACTACAATCTGACGATAGAGCGTGAGTTCTCAGGGCAGACAATCCTACGCGTAGGCTACGTGGGTGCGAAGGCCTACAACCTTATTACGGCCTATGATCGCAACCCCGTAACACCGGCGGGCGTTGCCGCGTGCCTGACTGATCCGGCTTGCTTTAACGATCCTGGCGACCAGGATGTAAACTTCCCGAACCATCAACAGTTCCCGGGCAACATCTTCGGTGGCATCGGATGGGAACGGAATCAAGGCTGGTCCAACTACAACGCCCTCCAGCTCACTGTGGACAAGCACCTCTCCCACGGCCTACAAATGTTAGGGACCTATACCTGGAGCCATGCGCTTGACGTTGGTTCCAGCTATGAGGATACCGCTTTCGTTGGCGCCGGCAGTTTCGATCCATACGGCCGTCTTCAGCGCGACTACGGCAACTCGGCTTACGATGCTCGTCACCGCTTCACCGTCAGCTTCACTTATGAGCTCCCCAACCTAAACAAGCTGTCAGCGTTCTCGAAGATGCCAAGCCGAGTCTTTGGCGGATGGCGGTTAAGTGGTATCAACATTCTCCAGAGCGGACAGCCCATCATCTTGGTCGATCAGAACCAGTTATCGCTGACTTGCGTCAACCACGTGTACTATTCGTGTCCCGATCGTCCGGACTTGGTCAAGATGCCGGTAGCCCTTAATCCTCGGACTGCGAGCTTTGGTGGTCTGAAGAACTACTTCTTCGACCCCAGCTCGTTCACTGACAATGCTCTCGGAACGCTGGGCAACACCACGCGCAACTTTTTCCATGGGCCGGGCTTCTGGAACACGGATTTCTCCGTCCAGAAGGACACGAGCATCACTGAAAAGACAACCTTTCAGATGCGTTTGGAGGCTTACAACCTGTTCAACCATACCAATTTTGCGAACCCGGTGGGCGACGTTTCCTCCGGCAACTTCGGGCGCATTACCGGCATTCGGACCGGTTCCAACTCTCGGCTAGTCCAGTTGGGCGCGAAGTTCATCTTCTAACCTTCAGCCGATCTGAACTAAGAGAAAGGGCGTCCTGGAATTCTGTGACGCCCTTTTCAATTTCCCGACAAACTCTCATGCAACAAGATTGTCTTTTACCGCAAACGGCCGGGGGGATCAGCAGGGGCGGGCATGGAGGCGGAACTGGTTCTCCCTGGCGCATTGGCAGAGACTTTGACCGGCGCGGGATTCGGCAAGCCGATCCCGGCGTTCAGTTCCAGATGGTCTTTTCCGCATGCGGGGCAATAGCCTTTCCCGGTGTCCTCATCGCGCAAGCTGGCCAGTTCGTAGCAACCACAGATGCAATCGCAATAGCCCGTCTCGGAAGCCGTCTTGATGGGAACCAAAGCCATTAAGAGTGTTCCTCTGGAGCGATGTTACATAAGATTCCTCGGGGGGACAAGGGGTGCGCGGATTTGCCTCTTTTTTCTTTCCGAGCCTGGGCACGTCGGGATGGCGCACCCTGTTTATCCCGAGCCTCGAAGGGCGGTTTTCAGGCGAGTTGTTTGCGCTCCGGAAGCTTTACGGAGATGCGGGTCTTGACTCTATTGATTGCCCGGGATTTTGAGCGGCTATCCAGCAGATTCCACGCGACTTATTGTTTTTCTCGTTTTCATCTTCTACCCTCTGTTTTCCGCCTCAATAACCCCTTTCTCATCAGTCACTTATTGGGGTATTGACAGAATCGTAAATCGATGCTATGATTTGTGATGGCTTGCTGTGGAGATTCTTATCCATGCCACGGGACGCGAACCACGGATGACTCGTGCAAAAACTTTGCAAACTTTGCCCCTGTATTTTCAATCAGTTACAGGATGCTCCTCCCGCAACCCTTTTCCTTTCACGCATTTGCATCGTTGCCGGGGGGTGGGTGGGGGGTCTTACAGAAATCTTGGGGGCACCTGACTCTTGACGCGGTTTTCACCCCCTCTGTGCTTTCTTTGTTTTCAACAGCTTGCAACAGTAGCAATTTGCAAACTCTTTGTTTTGATGGTGTTGCAACAGTGGGGGTGGGTGGTAGGGGCCCTACAGATTTTTCAGATGCGCCAGGCGGAACGGGGAGCCGAGGTTCTCGCGTAGCTCGACCCAGTGCTGTTCCGGGATCGACAAAAACACTCTTACTACCGCCGGATCGAACTGGCTGCCCGAGCACCGCTTGATTTCATCCCGCGCGTGCGACATCGGCAGCGCCCGGCGATAGGGGCGGTCGCTGATCATCGCGTCAAGCGAGTCCGCAATTCCGAAAATGCGCGCGCCGAGGGGAATCTGATCGCCTTTCAGGCCGCGAGGATAACCGGAGCCATCAAAAAACTCCTGGTGCGCCAGCACGATCTCCGCGGCGTCGCGAAGAAACGGAATGCGAATCAGCATGTTGTACCCGATTTCGCAGTGCGTGCGCATGATTTTCTTTTCGTGGTCGTCCAGCGGGCCGGGCTTGCGCAGAATGCCGTCGGGAATGGCCATCTTGCCGATGTCATGGAGAAACGCGGCGCGCGCCAGAATCGGCAAATAGGTATCGGGAACTGGCATCGTCTTCGCGATGGAAATGCAGAACGCGGTAACGCGCTGGCAATGGCCTTCCGTCTCCGCATCTTTTAAGTCCAGCGCGCTGCCCAAAGCCTCGAGCGTGTCGTCGTAGGATTGCTCGAGTTGCTCCAGCGCTTCCGTGAGTCTTGCGGTGCGATCCTCGACCTGCTGTTCCAGGTCGCGCTGATATTTGCGGTTTTCGTTGACCAGCCGCCGGTGCTGCAGGGCACGGCCGACGCCGAGGAACAGTTGGTCCTTCTCAAAGGGTTTCAAAATGTAGTCGTACGCGCCCCGGCGAATAGCTTCGAGCGCCGTCGAGATATCGTGGATCGCCGTAACCATGATGACCGGCACGTCCGGATCAAATTCGCGCACCCACTCGAGCAGCTTGATGCCGTCCATCTCCGGCATGATCATGTCGCTCAGAATCAGGTCCGGAGTAGTGCGTTTGATTTGGTCTTGCGCCGCGCGCCCGTTGTGCGCGACGGCGCAGCGGTAGCCCTTGGACTCGAGCATGGTTGAAACCACTTCTCGAATCGCTTCTTCGTCGTCCACGACAAGTATGTTTTCGATGTCCACCCGGGTTAGCTCCAAGCACACATTATAAGGGACAGCACACCTTACCGTGCGGGGCCTTGCTCAGTCGGAAAATAGCATGTTAGCGTCATGGAGGTCGTCCATTCCGCACTTCTCGCCGTCCACCCAGAATGCGGGGCAGCTCGAGCGCCACAGTGACGGCACGTCCGGCCGGGAGGCGGCATCGTGTTGGAGAATCAGGGCCTGCTCGCGATTGCCTTCTTTGAAGCCAGCGCTTTCGTCATCCTGCTGGTCTTGTTTTCTCTTTTCCGCCGCGATCAGCAGGGAGGGTATTTCCGCTTCTGGCTTGCTGGTTGGTCCTGCTTTACATTTTCGGCGGGTTGCGAGGCGTTATTTCTTGCAAAGCCGCTCGGCGGGTTGAATCTCGCCTCTCTCATGGGGCAAGCCGCAGCTGTCTTGCTTTTTCTGGCGGCGATTGTAGCCCGCGTGTCGGGGTTAGACCGCAGAATTTATTCCGGCCTTCCGCTGATTACTTTGATTCTAGCGGTGGTCTATTACGTCGAGCAAAGAGGGCCACAGCAGTTTGCTTCTTACCATTGGGGAATCACGATTCTGGAAAGCGCAGCTTGCCTGGTCGCAGGGTTCTTGTTGTTGCGGTCTCCTGCAATACGGAGGGGGTACGGTTTACAACTTCTCGCAGGCGCATTTCTCCTGATTGGGCTTCACGGGTTGGATCGCCCCCACTGGCTGCAGCATCCGTACTTCCTTTTGCGCATAGCCTTCGATCACATTCTGGGAGTGATGTTAGGCATCGCGATGGTTGTTGTGGTTTTGGAGAGCGAGCGCACACGCAGCGAGGAGTTAAACGACAAAATGCGCCGCTTATCGCTGCTGACCGCGGCCAGCACGCAGACGCTTTCCGTTCAGGATGTAATCGACCAGGTGCTTGCGCAACTCGTGGAGAGTTTGGACGCCACGCACGGAATCGTCCGGTTGAAAGAAGGCGAAGGCAAGGATGCGCAACTGGTTGCCCGCGCTTCGGTGGGTTACGAGCCGCAGTTTCTCGCGCAGCATGGCAGAGTTTCTGCGACGGAGCCTTGGGCGCAGCGCGTGTTAAAAGAGGAATTCCAGTTCCTTGAATCGCAGGATGAATGGGATCCCGCCGCTCAAAAACGATTGATGGAATCGGGGGTAAAGTCGCTGGTGACGCTTGCACTACCAGGAAAAAACGGCGCCCTAGGCATCATCGCCGTAGGTACCAAGGAAGGCAAGCGGTTTGCCCCAGGCGAAATTTCTTACCTCGTGAATATGGCCAACTTGCTCGGGATGACTCTGGAAAATGTTCGACTGTTCGAGCAGGTAGCCACAGTTCGCCGGCAGTGGGAGTACACATTCGATTCTATCGGCGACCCGATCCTGGTTCACGACGGGCAGGGGCGAATTCTGCGCAGCAATCAGCGATTGCGTCACCTTTTGGGCCGTGAACGCGAAGCCATGGTGGGGTGGAGCGTCGCAGAACTCCTTTTCGTCAAGAATGCGGCGTACAAGATTTGCCCTTATTGCGAAGGAATTGCGGGCGAGGGAGACCATCCGGACCCGTGGCTACCCGGTTTTTTTCTTGCGTCCAACTCGAGATTTGCGGATCCCAGCGGGCGCGATCTTGGCACGGTGCATGTTTTGAAAGACATTACCGAGCGAAAGCGGGCAGAGGAAAAATACCGGACGCTCGTTTCCAATGTCCAGGAAGGCGTTTTTATATCCACGACGCAGGGCCGCTTCCTTGATTTCAACGATGCGTTGCTGCGCATGTCAGGCTATGAGAGCCGCGAGGAATTGCTGGCGGTTGATATCCCAGGCGCGTTTTACAAGAATGCTTCCGACCGCGAGCGGCTGAAGAAGCTGCTGAACGAACATGGCGCAGTGGCAGATTTTGAATTTGAAATGCGCCGCAAAGACGGCGAAGTCCGCACGATGCTGGAGTCTTCGATCAGCGTGCGTGACGCTGTGGGAAATGTCACGGCGTACCAGGGCTTTCTTCAAGACATTACTGAACGGAAGCAGGCCGAGCTGGAAATTCGCAGGCGCAACCGCGAATTGATGGTTCTGAATTCCATCGGGCAGACTTTAACGGAATCGCCGGACCTCAGGGATTCCTTGCAACGCACACTACGGCAGATGGCGGAACTTTTCAGCCTGGACGCCACTTCGCTCTACCTTTTTGACGAGAGCGGCACAAAGTTGCGCCGCGTTGCTGCCGCCGGTCACCGCTCGGAATACTCCCGGCACTTTCCAGCGGTTTCCGTGAAGCCCGAGTTGCTCCAGCACATTAGAGATGCTCATGCGACGTTCATTTCCGCGCAAGGTTTACCGTTGCCCGCGGTCTTTCGCGACGCGCAAATCAAAGAGGGAATTGCCACGGCGTACATTGTGATTCTTTGGTCCAAGGACCGTGTGATTGGCGGCCTTGTGGTGGGAACTCGCACCCCGCGTGAATTTTCTCCCGCCGACGTGAACTTGCTGATTGCTGTTGGCAGCCAGATTTCCAGCGCGATCGATCGTTCAATTCTTTACGAAGAAACGCGCCAGGCTTATGAAAACCTTCGCAAGACGCAGGAACAGTTGCTGCATAGCGAAAGGCTGGCCGCCGTAGGCCAGCTTATCTCAGGCGTGGCCCATGAATTGAACAATCCGCTTACCGCCATCCTGGGCTACAGCCAACTGCTGACTTCGAGCGGACAATTAGGGCTGCAAGGCGTTGAATACTCCGAAAAACTCTACAAGCAGGCGCAACGCACGCATCGGATTGTCCAAAACCTCCTGAGCTTTGCCCGTCAGCACAAGCCGGAACGAATCCCAGTAAAGATGAATCAGACGCTCGAGGAGACTCTGGCTCTTAGAGATTACGACTTGCGAATGAGCAACATTCGCGTCCACCTGGACCTCTCTCCCGACCTTCCGGTGACGGCCGCCGACCCTCATCAGTTGCAGCAGGTTTTTCTAAACATGGTGAATAACGCGGTGGATGCCATCCTCGAAAGCTCCAAGGAAGGCGACCTTTGGGTTCGCACGGGCATGGAAGGCGATCGGCTGATCATCGAATTCACCGACAGTGGCCCCGGTGTGAAAGATCCCTCGAGGGTTTTCGACCCTTTCTACACAACAAAGCCCGTCGGAAAAGGAACCGGTCTCGGTCTAAGCATCTGTTATGGAATCATCACAGAGCACGGGGGAACGATTCGCGTGCGAAATGTTCCTGCGCGCGGGGCCTGTTTCACCATCGAGTTGCCTTGCCAGCCTGTGATTGCATCGGGCTCTTCTTCAGATGCTCCCAAAACTGATTCTGGCAGGAGCGCCCACATTCTTCTTCTGGATCATGACGAGTCGGTTTTGGAAGCCGTAAGCACATTCCTCCGTGGCCGGGATCATCGCGTCCATGCCGCCAGGAATATGCAAGAAGCCCGCAGCGTGCTGGAGCGGGAGAACTTCGACGTGGTTATTGCCGATCTCCAGATTGCCGATGCTCCCAACGGGAGTGGGCTGGAAAGCTGGCTGACGCAGAACAAACCGACTCTTTCGCGAAGACTCATTTGGATGTGCGCGGTTGCTCCTTCCGAGGGAGCCGCCGAACGGGTGGGAGGCAACAATCCCCGGATCCTGCAAAAGCCTTTCAAGGTGAGCGAATTGCTCGCGGCTGTGGATGAGCTGCTGCTAGACAGGATGGATGCGGCGCCGATCGGGCGGTGAAACCATTTCTGCAATCAATGCAGCGCGCTCGCCCATTTCTTTCATCGCTTCCTCCAAACGCACGCTGTACCCGCTCAACAGGTTGCTCAGGTCACTAATTTGCGGCAGTGGAGAAAAACCTGCCCACACACTCAATCGAATCAGACGATATCGGAAAAGGAAATTTGCCGCCAAAAGCGCTCTTTCAAACTCCTGGCCGGGAACGACCTTAGGCGAGAGCGAGGCAATAACTCTTGCTGTCCGCAGAAGCTTTACAAGTTCGTCGTGCAAAGCGTCTAGATAACCCAAGGCGACTTGCTTGCGCTCGCGCCGCATTCGGCGAAGCGCCTGCCGGGGTATCCTCTTGGAGGCATACTCATAGTCCGTGGAAGACAGGGCTCGCTGGATTTGGGGCAAATAGGTGATGTGGCTGCCGTGAAAGTCTTGGCTTATCGCAGAAGGTGGCTCCGCGGACGAGGCGTGTTTCTTTGGGCTTCGCAGCAACCAAGCGAACGCGACCAGGAGGAGCACGACGATAGATAAAAAGGAATAGAAAGCGATGCTCAAGAGTTTCTTCCCTCCGCATGCCAGAAGTGGCTCAATTGTTCATTGAGGGTCCGCAACCGGACGTTGATCGCGGGGGACAGCGATCGATAACCATATTCGGGGAGTAGCTCAAGCGCTGATGTAGCCGCTGGCACCGTCTGAAGCAAGGCCTGCGTCCACACCAGTAAACTCGCGAGATAAACCAGCGTTGTCAGGAAATTCCACATAGCCGTGTAAGCAGTTAACCAACGCTCGAGGACTGTATCATTCAAAACCCGGAAAGAGGAATAAATGAAAAATCCGGTGGCTAGAAGGCGGCAGGATTGCTCGATTGCAATTCCATAATAGCGCGCGAAGACGAACAATCCCAGAATCGCTACGGCGGCTGCCAATTCAAGACTCCGGTCTGCATTCACGGCAACGAGGTACCAACTTCCCCTGCCAATCGCCCAGGAGTACATTAAGACACCGGCTGCGGTGGCGAGAATCATGCGCCAGCCGAGCGCCCAGATGCCAACGTACTTGGCCAACACCGTTCGGAAAATCTCAACGACGGCAAAAGCACGAAGCGTTACCACCAAGCTTTGCGTGGCCCAAGCAACCCTAAACGAAGCCGAAGAGCTGAAGCCCCAAAGACGATAGCTCAGGGCAAAGACAAGGTTTTGCAACAGGGTCGTGATGAGATAAGCGAGAAAGAGGGGGTACGCTCTGTAGTTCTTCCGTTGCACCACCAGGGCCGAAAGTCCGGCCGCAAGCAGCATGGTAACCGGCCACAGGTACCCTTCGAAGACGACGAATCGAGCCATTCCAGCGATGCTAACATTACTGGCCGAGTTGGTAAATAGCCCAATTGTCTCGGACAGAGGATGGGCCGAATGTACTATCCGAGCTTCATCCGGCCCATCAACTAACACTAAGAAGCTTCTTATGCGTAAAGGGTTGGGCGCGCGGAGCCCTCAGCCGTCAACTGTGCATGAGGATTGGGCGGAAACGGGGGCATGGGTCCGCCGTCAGCCACCAGCGTCGCGGGAGGTTTCGGTGGAAACGGCGGCATGGGACCACCATCGGCCATCAGCTGTGCATGAGGATTGGGTGGAAACGGCGGCATGGGTCCGCCGTCAACGAAGAGGGTCCCGCCCTGCGTGATGGACCAAGGAGGAAGCGAGCTAAAGGCAACGCCAGATTTACTTACGTTGTACTTGCCATTGCCGCTCCCTGGCAGTAGGATGAAAACAGCAAGGAGCAGAAGTACGGACAGAATTACAAACTTTTTCATGGGATGACCCTCCTGGTTGCCCACCATGAGGGTTTCCAGAGTCAAGCAGGGCCAGAGCTGGAAAATGTTCTGATTCCGGAACAGGAAAAGACTTTGCAGACACTTAGCAAACTTCAGCAGAACCGCAGGGTGGTTCAGGACTTTACCGTGAATTCCCTCGCAGGGATTCCTGGTCCTTACGCGAGGCTAATTTACGTGGCTTCGCTGCGGGACTTATCCAGTGGCCGCTACGAGCACCACGGCTTGGCGGCGCTGTACCCTGAGGAAGCGGTTCAACAAGCATTGGAATTGTGTCACGAGCAGATTTTCGAACGTGTCCTTGAGATGCCCCTGGAGAAACAACTGGAGGACTTGCGGAATTGCCTCGCGGTGATGGAAGGCGGGCTCCCAGCGGTGGTTTCCCACTGGCGCCAATTGGAGCCCTATCGTGTTCTTTTACCCGAAAGCGCTCCGGACTATCTCAAGGAGCTATTCTTTTCTAATCTTCGCGCGCTTCTGGAAATCCTCCACGAGCAGTGCAACCCCAGCCATTCAGACGCGTAACAATTCCCGCAACCTGGCCGATGATCTCCGCCTCTTCGGGGGTGCGCCACGCTTCCGGCGGACAATGAGACAGCGGGTGAGGCTGCATGACTAATCTCCCTCCGTTTTGGTGAAACCAACCGCAGCGATAGCCTGCTCTGACTTCTACAAAATACATCGGGCGGTCATGCTCAGTGCTCCATTCGCCATCCTCAATTCGGTTTTTGGACTTGTCTACCAGGACGATGCTGCCCGGACGGAGGATAGGAACCATGCGCCGGTCGTTCATGCCGATATATCCGTAGATGTCGTGGCTATGGCCGTTGGTGAGCACGCCCTCGAAATGGCCCCATTTCTCCACCATCCGTGAAAGCAGTTCGGTCCTTCGCGGATCGAAGGCCGGGTCAAACTTCATGGGAATCCGCAAGGAAGCCGGGGCGGCCATGGTGTGAGTCTTTGGGGCTTCGAAAGACGCCCCGTCGTGAAAGCACTCTTCGATGGGAACGTCGTACCAGCGAAAAATTTCCAGCGGACTCAGGTGGTAGAGCGCTGCCAGCGTGTACAGTTTGTGTAGGCCCGGCACGACCCCCCTGTTTTCAATGTCTGCCAGGCGGCTGATGTGGAGAATAAAGTCCGGGCGGCCTCGGACACCAGCAAGTTCATAACTGGCGCGCTCTACGTCCCGGTACGTCAAGCCCAGCCTTTCACGGGCTTGCCTAAGACGAAGACCTGGTTGCATGAATTCTTCCCCCGTGCCAGGTGGGAACCCCTGTGTTCAGGGTACTACAGAATTACCAGTGTGTTAAGAATTCGGAACAGAACCGCAGCCGGGCTTAGTTTCATTTTGAAACAGCCTGATCATATTGTCAGTTGGCGCGCCGAACTTCCGATTCTGTTATTCTGCCTTGGATATGGTTTCTGCCTGCAAATGTGCAAAACGCGCCATTCCTGCCATTACTCTCTGCCTTTGTTGCTGTTTTGCGCGCTCGGCGGGTTATGCGCAGGATAGCTCTGCAGCAGCCCCGCGCGCGGATTCCAAAACCGCCAATAATGGCGATTTTCTTGCTGCGGCGGACGAAGTGCTCCAGCAGATGAGCGAGATCACGGGGCTGAAACTGCTCAGTCCCTTGAAAAAGTCCTTGCGGTCGCGCGAAGAGATTCGGGCGTACGTCATTAAGCAGATGAACGAGGAAAAGAATCCCGCGGAGCGCTACGCCGACGCGCGCACTGCCGAAGCGTTTGGCTTGCTGCCGAAAGGATTTGACCTCGACACTTTCATGGTCAACGTGCTGACCGAGCAGATCGAAGGTCTCTACGACCCCAAGAGCCAGGAATTCTACATTGCCGACTGGAGCGCTCCCGACGAGCAGCGTATGGTAATGGCTCACGAATTGACGCACGCGCTTGAGGACCAGCATTTCCATATTGAAGCGTGGAGCCGCGCCGCGCGGCCCAATGAGGACGCGGAACTGGCGCGCGACGCCGTGCTCGAAGGCAGCGCCATGGCCGCCATGGTGGACTACCTCATGCAGGGGACTGGCCGCTCGCTTAAGGACCTGCCGGAGTTTGATCCTTCCATGCTGTTCGATCAGTTGGACATGCAGAATACCCCGGCGTTAAAGAGTGCGCCGCCCTTTCTCAAAGACGCTCTCATCTTTCCGTATATCAGCGGATTGAATTTTTCGGCGGCGGTATTGAAAAACAGCGGGTGGCCGGCGCTGGCAGGAGTCTTTGAAAGGCCGCCAGTCTCGACGCACGAGATCCTGCACCCCGAGGTGTACAAATCGAGGAGATTCGACAAGACGGGCGCGGTGGTTTTCGGCAAGCCCGCTTCGACGGTTTCATTGCCGTCCTTTGAAAAGATACTAGGCAAAGAGTGGGCCAAACTTGATGAAAACATCCTGGGCGAGTTTGGCTGGAAGGAAGTGCTAAAGCAATTTCTGGACGATGGGCGAGCCAAGTCCCTGGCGGCGGCGTGGGATGGCGACCGGTACGCAACATACGAGCAAAAGGAAACGAAAAAGTTAGTCTTGGTCACGCGACTGCACCTCGATAGCGAGGAACACGGGGCGCGTTTTTTCGGACAATATTCCGAAGCGCTGGAGAAAAAGCACGCCGAGAGGTCGAACTTGCTGCGGCGGCCGAATTTTTTCCAGTTCGATACGCCGGAGGGCAGCGTGTTTCTTTACTGTTTTGGAGAAAGTTGCGTGACCATGGAAGGCGGCACTCGGAAACTTTTCGATACCTTCACCAAAGCTTTGGAATGGCCTTCGGCTCCGCAGGCTCCGGAACATCCGGGAGCCGCGCCGGAGAAGACGGCAGAGCTTTTCTTTCCAGCCGCGATAGCCGCGCGTTGAAAGCTTTTTCCTGACGCGCAAACCTGACTGCCAGATAGGGATCGCTGGAGCCACGGAGCGAACAAGCGCGCTCACGCCTCAGTTTGGCCAAGCCCAACGTTGCGTATTCGATGGCGCGGCGAGAGTCTTTGACCCTGTGTTCATAATAGATCGCCAGTTGTTCGCAAGCCTGAACTTCATCCTGAGAATTGGCAACCATCTTTTCCCAGATTTCCGCGGCGCGTTCATGCTCGCCGCGGCGCTTTGCCATCAATGCTAGCTCCCGCTGCGCCTTGGGGCGAATATCAGCAGGCAGGCCGATGGCCAGGGCCCGGGCGCAAGCATTGTGCGCGCGGGAGGCATCCCCGCGGCGTTGTAGAAAGCGCGAAAGCCCGAAAAGATCGAGGCCTTCACACTCGTCAGGAACGCCCGCCGATTCGGAGAGCATTGCATTAATTTTGCAAAAGAGAGCTGCAAGGCCGCGCAGGTCTAATTGATTGTGCCGCACAATCCCCACGATCGGCTGCGCGGATCCCCCTCGCAAGTAGTCGAAGTAATACTGAGGGATTAGTGCGGATTCCATGTCGCCGCCGCGATGCCAGCCGAGGCGCCGGGCATCGAGGACGCAGCGCTCGAGTTCCGCGAGCCGGACGCTGCCCAGGCGCAGTTTCCATAATGCACGGGCTGGATGGAGCAGGTCCAGATGCGCGGCCAGTTTTGGCGTCGCGATTGAACGCGTCATCGTGAAACGGTTTTCGAGAAGAGGCCAGTCGAACGATTTCCCATTGAATGTCAGAAGAACGGGCCGCTCTTTGATGCGCTCAGCGAGTTCTTGAAGAAGCGAGAATTCTTCGGTGAAATCGCGCATCAGGAATTGCTCGATTTGAAGGCCGCCCGCGTCCCACCAGGCCAGCCCGATGAGAAATGCGTAGGTCCCGGTCCCTCCGGCGAGGCCGGTTGTTTCGGTATCGAGGAAGAGCCATTTCGAAGGATCGTCGAGGGCCGTGCGGGTCTTGCGGGATAGGGATTCATCGCGCGTGCGCGAAAGGAGTTCCAGGGAAACTGGCGACGGCTCGATAGATTCCGGGGTGGAAAACCAGTTTCGAAGCGTGAGGTGCTCGCCGAAATGATTTCTTGCTACGGCTGCCCCGAGGAGCTGGCCAAGTACATCTTCATCGCCCGGCGCGCGAAGTGCACTTCTTTCTGCAGGCGCGGCAGTTGATCGCGCTGGTTTCAGCGCGGCCAGGCGTGAGAATTTGTCAGCTGTCGCCGGCATTAGGCACACAAGCGAGCTAGGATGGCTAGGGCTGCTTCTTTGGCGTGCGGCGCGAGATCTCCCGCGGGGCCAACGCAGGAAGGGCAACCCTCTTCGCATTCGCAGAAAGAGATTAACTCGCGCGTCTTCTCCAACAGCAAATCGTGGGCGCGAAAAAGCGGCTCGGAAAAACCGATGCCACCGGGATAGGCGTCGTAGAGGTAGAGATTTGGCTCGAAGAATTCCTTGGCATTCGCGGAAACCGCATCTTCTATACGCACTGCTGTGACGGAGTCATCTTCGTGGCCGGATGCGGGAGGGCGCTCCCCGATGGCCGTGCTCAGATCGCGCCGGTCGCACATCAAGAGCAGCGTGGCGACCGATTCGAGCGCATGCAGCAGGCCGAACATGCCCGATTGCCGTTCGCTGATGGAGAAGGGAAGGGATTCCAGCAGAGGCCGTTCCAGAGTGATCCAATAAGAGGTCGTGTGCATTTCGTTTTCGGGCAATTCGAGCTTGCCGTCGCCGATGGTTTCGTTGGTGAAGAATTTGATTTTCTTAAAGCCGACCACTTGGGAGCGGACCAAAACATCGCCGTGAGAGTGGGAGTGAGCGGATCGACTCTTGGCTGAGGCCAGGTTGAGATTCTTCGTTTCCCTCAGAATGACAGATTGGACGCCGTTGGCACGGGCAGAGCTGGCAACTTCCAACACTCGTACCTGTGTGTAGCGCACCGCATCCGTGTAGTAAGCCACATCCACGCGCTTCACATAGGCTTTGCGTTCTTTGAAGTCGAGGTGCTCGACGTGGAATTGCTGGCCGCCGTGCAAATAGATGGCCTTCTCGTGGACGAAAACCAGGGCGCTCGGAAAATCAATTTCGCCGATGACGTTCGGCTCGCCCGTGATATCAATAATCACGAAATTGTCGCTGGTGACGGAACGCAGGCTGATGGTGTCGGCCGGATAGGCTTCGTGCGTCCAGTGATAGTTTTCTGCGGCAAGGTGGAGAAAACCGGAGTCTGCAAGCCGCGCGCAAAGATCGGGTAGGTCCATGTCGCCAAATTTCTCATCCGGCGCAATCGGCAATTCGAACGCCGCGCATTTCAGGTGATTGATGAGGATTTCCAGATTGTCCGGCTGGATGAATGCATGCTCCGGCGATCGGCCAAAGAAATAGTCCGGATGACGCACCATGTATTGATCGAGCGGCGCGGAAGAAGCGACCATCACGGCGCAGGAGCTTCCGCTGCGACGTCCTGCGCGGCCGGCGCGTTGCCAGGTGGCGGCAATCGTTCCGGGATAGCCAGCCATCACCACGGTGTCGAGCGAGCCAACGTCAATTCCTAATTCCAGCGCGCTCGTTGCGACCACGCCGCGGATTTTGCCGTCGCGCAGGCCGCGCTCAATTTCGCGGCGCTCGTTTGGCAAATAGCCGCCGCGGTAGCCTTGAATTGTTTTCGGTTTTCCAGGCAGTTGCGGATTTGCTTGCTGCAAATAAGTAAGGAGAATCTCTGTGTTAAGCCGTGAGTTTGCGAATACGATGGTCTGCAAATCGTGGCGCAGGAATTCCTGCGCGACTCGCGCGGATTCGTTGATGTAGCTGCGCCGGATGCCGAGCGCACGATTGACAACTGGCGGATTGTAGAAGACAAAAGTCTTCTCCGCGGCAGGCGCGTCGTTGGAATCAAGGACTTCGACTTCGGCTTCAAGGAGGCGCGAGGCGAGTTCACCGGGATTGGCGATGGTTGCAGAACAACAAATGAATTGCGGCTCGCGCCCATAAAAGCGGGCGATGCGGCGCAGTCGCCGCAGAACATTGCAAAGATGGCTGCCGAAGACGCCGCGATATGTGTGCAGTTCGTCCAGAACGATGTAGCGTAGATTCTCGAAGAGGCGAGTCCAGCGCGTGTGATGCGGCAGGATGCCGGTGTGCAGCATGTCCGGATTTGTCAGGACCACGTGTCCTTTTTCGCGGATGGCTTTGCGGGCATCGGCGGGAGTGTCGCCGTCGTAGGTGAAAACGCCGAAGGAGTTCTCGAGACGCTGATTCAGGTCATAAAGCTCCGCGAGTTGATCCTGGGCGAGCGCTTTCGTGGGGAAAAGATAGAGCGCGCGGGTGTCGGAATTTTCCAGAACCGCACTTAAAACGGGCAGGTTGTAGCAAATCGTTTTGCCCGAAGCCGTGGGCGTGACAATTACAACATTTTTTCCGGCATGCACTGCTTCGGCCGCAACGGCCTGGTGTGTGTAAAGCTGGCGAACTCCCTTTAAGTTGTAGGCCGAAACCAGGTTCGCGTTGACCCATTTGGGAAAAGGCGCCCACTGAGCCTCGCGCGCAGGGAAGTGGCGGATCGCGGTCAGGATTTCGCCGTTGTTGTCGCGGGATGCGAAGCCGTCCAGCACTTCATGGACGCGGGCGATGGTGCTCGTCTCACGCGCCCTGCGAACCGCCAGTGATTCCGGCATGAAAAACCCTCCAAAAGCCCTAATGCAAGGTTAATAGATTCGCCTTTTCTTCGCTAAGCTAGCATGCCGATTGGAACAAGCGCAAGAGCAAATCAGGGGTGTGTGCGGAGGCGCAGAATGAGGAGAGCTCCGACGAAGAAGAGGATGGCGGATGCGGTGAAGGCGGTTTGCACGTTGAAGGCGCTCCAGAGGGAGCCCACCAGGAGGCTGGAGACGAAGTCGCCGACGGCGTTGACGGCGGCCAGCGTACCGAAGGCCATCCCGTGCTGTTCCTGGGGTACGAGTTCGGCGGAGAGGGAGTCCTCCAGCGCTTCCTCCGTGCCGATGTAAAGGCCTGCTAGGACGAAAATTGCGGCAAGCAGCGGCAGCGAATGCGTTCCGGTGCACAGAAGTATCGCGGTGACGCCGGCGAGCGCGTAGCCCGCAGCGAGAACCACTTTGCGATTGGGGACGTGATCGCTGAGCCAGCCGCTGAGATACGCTGAGCCCGCGTAGAAAACGTTGTGCAGCGTGTAGAGTCCGACGGCGAGGCTGGCGGCCCGCGCGAGGCCGTGTCCTGGCACAAGCATTCGCGAGGCGTAGAGAATCAGCAGCGAATGGGAAAAGTCTCCCGCGCCGAAAACCCCGACACCAACCAGCAATCGGCGGAAGGGAATCGGGAGCGCCTTCAAACCGAGGAAGAAGGAACGTCTGGGCCGTGCAGCTATAGGTCGTTCGCGGACAAGCAGCCAGAAGCATGCGACAGCGACGAGGCCGGGAAGAAGGGTCCAGAAAAAAACTTTGCGATAGGAGTGGTTGGTGACTTCGAGAAGCCAGAGCGCGGTGAGCGGGCCGAGGATAGCGCCGAGCGTGTCCATCAAGCGCTCGAGGCCGAAGGCGCGGCCGTATGCGCCCGGCGGAACGTCAGCGGCGAGCAGAGCTTTTCTTGCGGGAGAGCGGACGCCGCGGCCAAGCCAGGCTCCGGTGCGACCGAGGAGCACTTGTAGGGCTTGCGTGGCGAGGCCGAAAGAGGCGGTGCATAGCGCGGTGAATGCGTAACCGAATACAGCGAGCGGCTTGCGGCTCTTCAGCCGATCCGTGTAGTGCCCTGCGATGAGTTTGGCCAAACTCGAGAGGCCGTCGGCGACGCCTTCGATGGCGCCCAGCCACGCTGGGCCTGCGCCAATCGCCGCGAGAAATGCGGGTAAGACGGCGGTCGCTGTTTCATGGCTCCAGTCGCTGAACAGGCTGGTGAGACCGACGCCGAGTACGGTGCGGTTGAGCCAGGATTGTTTTTCTGCGGCCACAGGCATGAGTGATGCAGTTTACAGTGGACGGTTCGCTGTGAACAGTTCGCGGTTCACAGTTCAGAACCGAACTTCGCGATGGATTGTGATTCGCACGAAGAGCAATTGCAAATGTAGCCGCCAGAAAAGCGGTGGCAAGCCGTCGCACTCCAAAACTACTTCTTCGCAGGGCGATAGAGGATGACGCGGACTCTTTCGAGGGTAATGAGGCCGCCGTCCACCATTTCGTCGAGTCGGGGAAGGATTTGTTCGATGCGCTCGGCGGATTCGATGACTTCGAGAACAATGGGCAGATCCTGCGAGAGGCGAAGGATCTTGTCGGTGTGATAGACACTGGAGCCGCCGTAGCCTGCGACGCCGCGAAGCACGGTGGCGCCGGAGAAGCCTTCTTTGCGGAGCAATTCGACGATCGCTTCGTGGAGCGGCTTGCCGTGCCACTTGTCGGACTCGCCGATGTGGATGCGCATCAGCGTGCGTTCGCCTTCAAATTTTTGATGAGGCATGGAAACCCCACGATTCGTGACTGGTGATTCTCGCTCTTAACTTTGCCCGCGGCCAAGCTAAAACTTGTTGGCGAGGCGGATTCCGGCTATGGAAAGAATCAGACCGGCCACGACGCTCGCTGCAACATAGGTGGTAGCGCGCAGCCATTCGCCGTCTTCCAGCATTTTCGCCGTCTCCCAGCCGAAACTGGAGAAAGTAGTGTAGCCGCCGAAGAAGCCTACGGTGATGGCGAGGCGCCATTCGGGAGACAGAACGATGCGATTCAGCGAGAACTGGCCGATCAAGCCGAGAAAGAAGCAACCGGTCAAGTTAATGAGCAGCGTGCCGTAGGGAAAAGCGCTGCCCGCGCGGACTTGTATGAGGCCCTGCAGTCCGTAGCGCGCGAGCGTGCCGATGGCGCCAAAGATTGCAATCAAAAGCAGTTGCAAGGTTTCTCCATTCTGCAGCTTGATGATGTCCGGATCGGATTCCCGAAGTTCGCTCTGCAACTAACAAAAAACTCCTGGAGCCCAAAGCCCCGAATCGGGGCAAGCTGCCAGGAGTCATCAGAGCCGTCGATGCGGCCCGGTTATGGCGAACTCCATCGCCTTTTATTTTGTCTAGTGTAACACCTTTCAGTTAAGACCCTTGCAGGCGAGACGAATGAGGTATGGTTAATGACAAGCATTCGTGGAGGGGCACTGCCTGACAATGAGCGATAGACCAACCAGGTTCTGTCTTCTGGTTTTGTTGGGTGCCGTAACCGCAGCGATGGTTTGCTCAAACGGGCCGGGAAGCGAAGTTGCAAGGGCCGAGCAGACGAAACGAAAAGTCGCGGTTACGGTGGATGATTTGCCCGGGGCGATTCCGGCGACCCCGACGGCAAATGGAGAACGGCGCGAGCTGGAGCGATATAACGAGGCAATTCCCGCAATCTTGAAGGCGCATCACGCTCCGGCGATTGGATTTGTCAATGAAAAGAAACTGAATGTGGCAGGAGAACGGGATGCGCGCGCGGCGCTCTTGCAACGATGGATTGACGCGGGGTTCGAGCTGGGTAACCACACCTACTCGCACGCCAATTTCAATAAGGTCTCATTGCAGGAGATGGAGGACGAGACCATTCGGGGAGAGGTCATCACCCGGTCGCTGCTGATGCACGCGGGGAAGGCCGAGCGTTATTTCCGGTATCCCTACCTTTTCACGGGACCTACGGCGGAACTTAAAGAAGCTTTTGAAGGTTTCCTGAAGAGCAGGGGATACAAAAATGCTCCGGTCACCGTGGACAACGCAGACTACATGTTCAACGACATCCTTTGTGATGCAATGGCGCGTAAAGACAGCAAGCTGGCCGAGAAAGCGAAGAGGGAATACCTGCAATTCGCTCAGACCGAATTTGAGTATTTTGAAGAGGCCTCCAGAAAACTGTTTGGGCGCGAAATTCCGCAGGTTTTCCTTATGCACGACAATGAAATCAACACGGAGACGCTGGACGAACTGCTTGGACTTTTAGAAAAGCGCGGCTACCAGTTTGTTACGCTCGACGAGGCGCTTTCGGATCCCGCGTATGCGACTCCGGATCGGTTCGCCGGCACCGCGGGTATTTCCTGGATTGACCGGTGGAGAGTTTCCTTCGGCCAAAAAGCCGACTACGAGCACGATCCGGACCCGCCGGAATGGGTGATGAAGCGATTCGCGGAAATCCGCAAAGCCGCGGCCAATCAATAGTGGAAGCGATAGCGCACTTGGACGAACATTTCGCGCGGATTGAGATAGTGCGTGCCGCCGAAGGTGAAGCTGTTGTCGAGCAGCGCGCGCCGGTTGGCCACGTTGATGGCCTGGAGATTGACGGTGAAGCGCTCGCGAAACTCCCTGCTGAGCGCGAGGTCAAAGGTCGTGTGCGGCTGAAGATGGTCGCCAGGGGCCATCTGTGTCGCATTCCCGTTGGTGAAGCCTGAGGCGTAAGAAACGTCGGTGGAAGCGGAAATATGCCAAGGCAGAGTGAATTGTCCGCCGATGTGCAGGGTGTTGCGCTGATCGTGGTCGAGAAGGCCGCAGGCACCGCCAAAAGAGAAATCGGTGAGGCCGCCGTTGATGCCCCCGCAGCCGAGAGCGAGCTGATTGGAATAGGTGAGATAGAGCTGGCCGGTGTTGTGGATGCGGGGCGAGCGCAAGGTGAGTTCCCAGCCATTGATGCGAGCACCCTCGATGGTGATAGGGATAAAGATTTCAGAGTTATTAAAATTGTTGTGATCGAAGAAATTGCTGGCTCGGGTGAGGAAGTTATCTGCGTCGAGGACCCAGCCGCGAAACGGAATAGTGACGCCGAACTGGTGTTCTTCGTCGCGCTCGCCGTGGAGCGGCGCGAAGCCGAGATTTTGGCTTGTGGCTAGCTGCAGGAGCGGGCCGGAAACCGTGAGTAGGGGTGGCGCCTGGTAGAAATGGCCGTAAAAGCCGCGGAACACCCAGTTGAGCTTCGGAATGCGCAGCGAAGCGCCGAAGCGAGGACTCGTAGCATTTTCCACTACCCCGCCTGAAAAATGAGTCTGGCGAACGCCAGCATTGAGAGTTAGCCACGAAGCAACACTGAACTGGTCTTCCGCGTAAACTGCGATTTGGCTGCCGGAGGGATTGTCAGCCTCGGAGAGCGGGCTGGTCGGCGTGCCCTGGCATTGAGTTTGAGTTGGGTCATGACAGACCAGGCCAAATGTTTGCGCATCCTGTTGGGCAAAGCCGGCGAATCCTGTCCGCAAGTTGTTGCGCTTTTTAACCCACGAGATGGTGGCTTGGCCGCCTTCGTATTTGGAAGCACGGTCCTGCGTCGCTGAAGTAGGGAAGTCTTGAAAGCCGCTTTCGTAGTTGGCGGAATTGTAGTGAAAGAAGGGCGAGACAGTCAGCACGAGGCCGGGACTCACGGTGCGCACCCAAGAGAAAAGCGCGAAAGAATCGTTTTCGCGATTGGCGTCGTGGAGGAATTGAGGAGGTGTCGTAGCGGGGAGGTTAGGGTCGTTGGGATCGAATGGAACCTGGTAGAAATCGCGGCGTGACTGTGCGACGAAGCGAAGCTGATCCTTTGGATCTGCGTTGTGGATGAGGGAAGTGAATCCGCCGAAGCCGTTGGCAGCGTCGTGAATCACCGCAGTGGTGGGTGGCTCAAGCCCCAGATTGCTACGATTGCCGTTAAGGCTCGCATAATACGCGAGCTTGCTGGAGTGACCCCCGAAATTAAGCTGATCGTCCGTCTGATAGAAATTACCAGTGCTGAGAATCAGCTCCGCTTCACTGTTGCGCTCGAAGCCGGTGCGCGGCGAGACGTTAAAGACGCCGTAGGTGCGGTCGCCATAGTCAGCGGAGTAACTGCCGCGCTCAATTTCGAGTGCGTCAATGTCCTTGGGATCGATTTGCGGGCCGACGTTGCTGGCGATGTTCGTGTTCGGGATGGAGACGCCGTCAATCAGCCAGCTCACCTGATGGCCGCCGCGAATGTGTAGCTGGTCGTGCGTGAGATAGGCTCCGGGCACAAAATCGGTGACCATGGCGAGACTGTTCGTCCGTGAAGCTCCTGGGGTTTCCTGAATTTGTAGGCGGTCCACGAGGCTGGTGGACGTTGATGTTTCTGTCTGCGCTGCGTCGGCAGAAATCGTGACGGTTTGGTTCTGCGAGGGAAGCTTGAGTTCGAGATGGAGAATGGGAGACGTGCCAGACAACACGGTGATGGATTGCTCGTCGGCAACGAACGTCGCGTCGGATACGTTGACCACGTATTGACCCAGAGGCACCGCATCGAAATGGAATTCTCCAGAAACGTCGGTCTGAGTCGTTTGCGAGTAGTCAGACGCCAGCGCTTTCAGAATAATTTTAATGTCCGGAACGGGACGGTGTTGCGGATCGTGAACAATCCCGCGGACGCTACCAAAAATCGTGGCGGCCGTGGAGACGGCAGAGAATAAGAAAATCACGAAAAGCAAGATGCGTCGCATGGAAGTTGTTGTCCTCAACAAGAACTGGGCGCGCGGAAAAATGCGCGGAACGAGTGAATCAGCGAATTAGGGGATTTGCCGCAGTTAGCCGGCTACTGCGGAGAATCGAGGGGGAGGGGAAAGCGGTTCAAACGAACTGACAGTGCTTTGCGTACCAGAAGGGGCGATCAACGGCTCGAAATTCGCTGCCACAGAAACTGCGACGGGCGCAGGAAGGATAAAAATAGCGGACGCGACTGCGGGCCGGTCGGGGTTTTGGCAGCAGGACATGCTGTACTGTGTCATTCCAGCCATGCCGTGGCCGCAGTCCATAGCATGTTCGGGGCCGGCGGGGGTTTGCATGTGGTGATGCCCGTGAATCGGACATTGGCTTCCCGATTTGCAACAAGCGGCTGAATAAAGTGCCCAAGCGGCCCCGCCAAGGGGGGCATAAAGAAGCACGACCGCAACGAGACAGAGGGTTGCGAAAAACGAGCGCCAGCGGTTTTGAGGCTCAGGAGTCATCCTCGTCCCAAACTGCTTCATCATAACCGAAATAGGCTCTTGTCACATAGACCGGAGAAATCTTTGCAGTATTCCCGAGTGGAGAAAGAATTGGGGATGGGAAGCTCCCAATCTTGACTTGGCGTGCGCCGCGTCGCAGACTCGAACTATGGCTCACGCATACGGAATCTACATTCGGTTCGATTTTGGGACGGACGAAGAAAAGGCGCAACAGGCGCGGCACAAACTTGAGGGCTGGAGGCAGGCATTCCGTTTGGATAAGCGCGTTCAGTACAAAATGGACCGGCCTGAGGGTGCTACCTCGGCTGATGCCCCAGCGAAACCTGGCCCGGCGGAAAAGCCAGCTGCGACGGCTAAAGGGAAAGAAAAGCCGGCTGCTAAGGCCTCAGCCAAGGCAGCGGGAAAATCCGGTGAAGCTGCTTCAAAAGCTAGCGTGGCGAAGCCCGATGGCACGGCTGACGGCAAGGTGGGGTTGCTGGTGCGGCTTTATTTCTCTCCTCACGAAAAGCTATCCGAACAGCGCTGGCTGGCGCGGATTCCTGCGGAAGAACCCTTTAAGAGCGCATCGCCGAAAGTGATCAACCACGATGATCCGGAATTTGATGCGACGGACCAGCAATTCGAAGCGATCCCGGTCGGGGAAGCTGGCGTACGCTCGAGCTAGGTTTAGGCCAAATTGGACGGGTAACGCAAGACAATGTTCCACAACCAGGCGACGGGTTTGCGGGCGCGGACTGAGAAATTCGGTATAATGGAGTCCCGCTGAGCCTCCAAGCCTTGAATCCAACACGAGGACGGTGCGAATGGCGCTTCATACCCGCGTCAGACTGGCCAAGCTGGAAACCCCGAAAGTTCAGAACCTCGACCACGACACCCTCATAAGAGTCTACCGGACGATGTATCTCTCGCGGCGCTTGGACGACCGCGAAATCCAGCTTAAGCGGCAGAACAAAATTTACTTTCAGATTTCCAGCGCTGGACACGAAGCGGTATGCGCAGTTATGGGGTTACTTTTGCGCCCCGGCGTGGACTGGCTCTTTCCTTACTACCGCGACCGCGCCCTTTGCTTAATGTTGGGCGTTACGCCTTACGAGACGCTGCTTGCGGCGGTGGGTGCGAAAGATGATCCCAGTTCCGGCGGGCGGCAGATGCCGTCGCATTGGGGGCAGCCGCGGCTCAATATTGTCAGCAAGTCATCATGTACGGGGACGCAATTCTTGCATGCCGTGGGGGTGGCGGAGGCCACGCAATACTATCAAGGGCGCCCGAAAGCGCTGGCGCAAGCGAAGAAGGCGCCGCTAGGCGAATACGTTCGTCACGAGGGCGATGAAATCGTATACGTTTCCGGCGGCGATGGAGCGACGAGTGAAGGCGAGTTCTGGGAATCGCTCAACGTTGCCTGCGCAAAGAAATTGCCGCTGCTGTACCTGATTGAAGACAACGGTTACGCCATTTCCGTGCCAGTCGAAGTGCAGACGGCGGGCGGGAGCATATCTAAGTTAGTGCGCGGATTCCCGGGGCTGCACGTTTCCGAGTGTGACGGGACGGATCCGTTTGAAAGCTATGCGGTTTGCAAAGAAGCTGCGGACTACTGCCGGGAGCGGCGTGGGCCGGCTCTGGTGCATGCGCATGTAACGCGTCCATATTCACATTCATTATCAGACGATGAAAAACTCTACAAAGCGCCAGAAGAGCGCGAAGAAGAGGCACGGCGCGATCCCATTTCAAAGCTAGCGCTGCGACTGGTGCGCGACGGGATTCTGGACCAAAAGCAGATCGAGAGCCTGGAAGCCGAAGTGGACGAGGAAATTCGCGCGGCGGCTGATGAAGCTCTAGCCGCGGAACCCCCGTCAACAGACTCCATCTTGACCAACGTCTATTCACCAGACATTGACCCAACGTCACCAGCATTCGAAGCACAACCGCAGTTTCACAACGCGCCCAAGACCATGGTGGAAATGGTCGCCCTGACGCTGTCCGACGAGATGGCTCGCGACGAGCGCATCACCGTATTTGGCGAAGACGTGGCCGATGCCAGCCGCGAAGAAAACCTGAAACACGTCAAAGGGAAAGGCGGCGTTTTCAAGGCAACTTCGGGCTTACAGCGGAAATATGGCCACGACCGCGTGTTCAATTCGCCGCTGGCGGAGGCGAGCATCGTGGGGCGAGCCGTAGGGATGGCTGTTCGGGGGCTGAAGCCGGTCGCGGAGATTCAGTTCTTCGACTACATCTGGCCGGCGATGATGCAGATTCGCGATGAACTGTGCGTGATGCGCTGGCGTTCGAATGGCGCGTTCAAAGCCCCGGTGGTACTGCGTGTGCCAATTGGTGGCTATTTGACCGGTGGGGGCGTATATCACAGCCAAAGCGGCGAATCGATTTTCGCGCACTGCCCGGGATTGCGCGTGGTGATGCCGTCGACGGCGTTGGACGTGGCGGGTCTGTTGCGCACGGCGATTCGCTGCGATGACCCGGTGATGTTCCTCGAGCACAAGCACTTGTACCGGCAGCCATATAACCGCTCGGAAAATCCAGGGCCGGATTTCACGATTCCGTTTGGCAAGGCGCGCTTGGTGAAAGAGGGCAGGGATTTAAGCATTATCACGTACGGTGCCGTGGTGCATCGCGCGGAAGTGGCCGCGGCGCAATTGCAGCGCGAGGGCATCAACGTGGAAATCGTAGATCTTCGCTCACTTTCCCCGTACGACTGGGAAGCTATTTCAGCGACGGTTTGCAAGACGCACCGCGTGATAGTGGCTTACGAGGATATGTTGAGCTGGGGCTATGGGGCGGAGATCGCTGCGCGGATCGCCGACCAGTTGTTCGAGGAACTCGATGCTCCCGTCAAGCGGGTCGCGGCCATGGACACGTTTTGTGCTTACCAGCCGAAGCTGGAGGATGTGATTCTCCCTCAGGTCGGCCACATTACCGCGGCCGTTAAACAACTTCTAGACTACTGAAAGCGCAGGACTTAGACTATCTTGCTAGAACCCGCTGGAAACAATTTAGCCACCATACTCGTATCTATAGAAGGAACCCAAAAATGCGTTCTGCGAGGGTTTATCCATGATCTGCACGAGTTGCCAAAAAGACATCGCGATTGGGTCCAAGTTTTGCTACAACTGCGGCGCCAAACAGCCGGAGACTGCTGCGTCTGCTCCCCCTCCGCCTCCTGTGTACCCCCGCAGGAGATTGGTGCGTTCTACGAACGACCGAAAAATCGCGGGCGTCTGCGCCGGCATCGCCGACTACTTCGACATTGACACAACTCTTGTGCGCATTCTCTGGCTGCTGGCTACGCTCGTTCCCGGGCCGAACATAATTGCCTACATTGTGCTCTGGATTGCGGTTCCAGAGGGGCCGACGGGAATGCCGGCAACTTCGGCGCCGGCGGCGTCTTAACAAAATCCTTCTCTTTTCAAATTAGGAACATTTGCCGGCTTTTTGTCCTGCCGTCTAGGCCTGTTATTTGTGGACTCTTTCGAATAACGGTTGGTCCAACGAAAACGCGCCTGCGCCAACCGTTGCCAGCGCAAAGCACGCTACCGCGAGGGTA
The DNA here is from genome assembly GCA_035280045.1 of Candidatus Acidiferrum sp. Classification (GTDB taxonomy): domain Bacteria; phylum Acidobacteriota; class Terriglobia; order Acidiferrales; family UBA7541; genus Acidiferrum. Next base: position 25,490 of record DATEGP010000032.1, on the reverse strand, counting down.
AGCGGAAATTCGTATTCATGCACGGCCAGGTAACCTTTGCTGCTATGCACTTTCCAGATGGCCACGGCCATTTCCGTGGCCAGCAGGAGCGCGGCCGGGCGCGTAAACAATCCCAGCATCAACATCAAGCCGCCAAACACTTCCAGCACGCCGGCGACGTAGACGAAATATCCCGGCAGACCATGCTCTACGAAAAAGACTTGCGAGCAGGCCATGCAGCTCTGTGTCCCGCTGCCCAGATGGGCTAGCTTTGGGTATCCATGAGAGAAAAAGATGATGCCAAGTGCCAGGCGCAGCGCCAGCAACCCAAACGGCTGTAGAGCGTTCAGCGATCTCATCGGGACACCCCACTCGAGGCGGTGAGCAGTTCTCCAGAATCTACGTCATTTTAACAGAAAAGCATCACGGTCACTGGTGTCTCCGGCTAGAGCGCTTTCAGGTACAATCTCAAACAACCGAATGAAGACGCGGTATCCAACGGCTAATGGGAGAACCATGGTAGCGCCTAACGTCCCAGCGTTAGTAGAGCGCGCATGAAGCGGAAGCTGCTGATCGCCGTGCCGCTGCTTTGCCTGGTGGGCGTGACCGCTTGGATGTTCCGCCCCAGGCACGAATCGCAGGGAGAAGCTTTTGTCAGCGAAAAAGTTGCTCCGTTGCTCAGCGGCATCGCTCAGGTGCGGCAGCAGGTTGGCGTGCTCCACTACGGAGAACGCGTCGAGGTCCTCAGCAAACGCAATGAGTACACGAAAGTACGAACGACTGCGGGCGCAGTCGGCTGGGTGGAAGCGCATCAATTGATGGAGCCCGCGCTCTGGCAACGCAGTATCAAGCTGCTTGAACAGGTGCGCAACATGCCCGTGCAGGCGAGGGGCCGCACGAAGGTATCCACCAATTTGCGCGTGCTTCCAGGGCGCACTGAGCCGCGCCTTTATCAATTCGCGCGAAATGTTCCAGTCGAGATTGTGGGACGGGGCGTGGCCGATTGGGTACAAACCACGGATGAGAAGGACTCTGGCAACGAAGAGGAGACAAAAAAGGAGGACTGGTTTCTGGTGCGCGGCATCGCTTCTCGGCCACCGGGAGAGTCTTCCGCACGAGTTTCCGTGACAACCACCACGACCGAACCCGGTGATCAGACCGTGCCGATTGCCGGCTGGGTGATTGCTCGGTTTATCGAACTGGACTTACCTGATCCGGTGCGTGAGGGCGCGTCTTCGGCAAACATTCGTCCTGTCGCGTGGTTTGAGCTTAATCGCGTCTCAGATTCTTCCGGCGAAAAGCCGCAGTATCTCCTCGCGGCAACGCGTGGACCGGAGGGGCAGCCATGCGACTTCACTGCGCTGCGGGTTTACACCTGGAATGGCAAACGAGAGCGGTACGAAACGGCGTTTATCGAAAATAGTCTTTGCGGACAGCTCCCGATTCGAACCGGTAAAGGCCCAAAAGAGGAGCCCGAGTTCCACTTCCAGGTCATGGATGGAGACAACGACAAAAGCATTTACCGGCTGATGCAGACGGTGGTGCGGCGGATTCGCGAACCGGGTGAGAGTTCGAGAAAAAAAGTTACCGCGAAAAGGGCAAAACCAGCATCACGCTAGAATCTATTTTGTGGAGAAATCGAATGACGCTTTGTGGCACAGCTGTGCTTGGGTGGAGAAGAGACGAATGACGCTCCATATCAGCGAAGCGGAAGTCCGCCACGTGCTCGACATGCAGCGGGCACTCCGCGCGGTCGAAGACATTTCTCGGAAAGAAGCGGCAGGCGAAGTCGTAGTTCACCCGCGAAGGCGGTTTGAACTCGCTCACGGCGGCTTCTTCCACTATATGGCTGCTGCGGACTACACCGCGGGCTTTGTCGCCATGAAGCAGTACACCTATGTGCGGGGGAGGCTGCAATTCCTTGTTCCTCTGTACGAAATGGCTACGGGCGACCTGCTTGCGGTCATCGAGGCGGATTACATGGGCCAATTGCGGACGGGAGCGGCATCGGGCGTGGCGACAAAGTATCTGGCCCGCGAGAATTCGCGTATCGCTGCGATTGTCGGAACCGGCGGCCAGGCCAGAACTCAACTCGAAGCGGTTGCAGCCGTTCGAAAACTCGAGACCTCGCGAGTTTATGGCCGAGATGCCGCACGACGCGAGAGATTTTGCAAAGAAATGTCTGCGAAGCTGGGCATTTCAGTGATCCCGAGCGGTTCATCCAGCGAGGCCGTACGCGGCGCAGACATCGTTTGCACTGCCACCACTGCTTCACAACCCGTTGTGCTTGGCGCGGATTTGGCGCCAGCCGTACACATCAACGCGATTGGCGCGAACCATTCTCACAAACGCGAATTAGACGACGAAGCCTTGGCCAGCGCGGATGTGATTGTTGTGGACTCGATCGAGCAATCCCGCCAGGAGGCGGGCGACCTGATTATCGCGTTCAAGGGGGACGAGGTTTGCTGGACGGGCGTGAGAAAGCTCTGCGATGTGGTTGCAGGCAAGATCAGCGGTCGGACCGGCGAAGCCGAAGTCACCTTGTTTAAGTCTAATGGGATTGCTTCGTGGGATTTGGCGGTGGCGATGAAGGTGTACGCCGCTGCCCGCGAGAAAAAACTCGGCAGGGAACTGCCATACTGGGGCGGCAGCCCAGGTTAGTTCTGTACCATTCGGGTTGCTCTGGAGGGCACGGCTACGTATTTAGAAAATCGCGCACCCGAGTTTCAAAGGAAAATAGACATAGAGAAGGACATTATAAGCTAGAGCCATGCGCACCCTGCCCGACCACCTCCGCAAAGGCATGAAGCTTGTCATCGTGGGTTGCAATCCCAGCGAATCTTCCGTCCGTGTGGGACATTACTACGCTGGTCGCGGCAACGAATTCTGGCCCATCCTGTATAAAAGCGGCGTGGTGCCGGAGCCTTTCGACTATCACGACGACCGCCGCGTGATTGAATTCGGCATTGGCCTCACAGACCTGGTGAAACGCCCGACGAAAGGCGTTGAGGAATTGAAGCGCGAGGATTTTGCGGAAGGGCGCATCGTGCTTTCGCAGAAGCTTGAGGAATTTACTCCACACGTCGTGGCGTTCAACGGCAAGGTGACTTACGAGCAATTCGCGCAACGGTCGTGCAAGTACGGAATGCAAAAAGAGCAGCTTTACGGTGCGCGTGTATACGTGCTCCCTTCCACCAGCGGGGCGAACAATAAATTCAAGAACGAAAAACTTGTGCACTTTCGCAAGCTCGCTAGGTTGGTCGCAAAGGTTGAAAAAGCCAGGGAAGTCCGGGCACACTAGCTTGGACACCTTATGAGCAATTCTCCGCACCCGGCGCAGACCGGCCCGGTTCTTCTAGAGATGAAGCATGACGGCATCGCCACCTTGGTGATGAATCGGCCTGACCGCCTAAACGCCCTGAACAACGAACTTACATCGGCCTTAAACGATGCGCTAGGGCGGATCGAGGAGGATCAATCCGTTCGCGTTGTGGTGATTTCTGGCGCAGGCCGCGCGTTCTGTGCTGGAGGCGACCTTGCTTTAATCGGCAAAGGACGCGCGACCGGCGCGACGCAATCGCTGGAGCCGCTGCTCCGTTCCGGTATGCAGGCTGTCCTCAGGATGCGCGCGATGTCACAGCCGGTTATCGCGGCGGTGAACGGCCCTGCCGCAGGCGCTGGAATGAACATTGCTCTGGCAGCGGACATTCGCATTGCCTCCGAAGAGGCCACCTTCGGGCAGAACTTTGTGAAAGTCGGGCTGTTTCCGGACTTTGGCGGCACATACTTTTTGCCGCAACTGGTGGGTCCGGCGAAAGCGGCGGAGCTTTTCTACACTGGCGATATGATCGACGCGAAAACCGCGCTGCGTCTGGGAATCGTGAACCAAGTTGTGCCCGCCGCCCAGCTTGAAGCAGAGGTGAAAGCGCTCGCGCAAAAAATTATGCAAGGCCCGCCTTTGGCCATTCAAGCTGTCAAGAAAGCGTTATTTGGCAGCGAAAAGAAAAAGCTGGCCGAAGCTCTTGAGCGCGAAGTGCAGGAGCAGGTCCGTTGTTATCTTTCCGAAGACTGTAGCGAAGGCATTCGCGCGTTCTTTGAGAAACGGCCACCGCAGTTTCGCGGCAAATAGCTTTCTCATGTTCATCGCTCGTCTCGCATGACCGCTCATCATGAAACCGTTCAGCTTCGCATCGAGCATCTCACGGCCTGGATCACGCTCGATCGCCCTCCTTTAAACATTCTCGACATCGCCATGATGGAGTCTCTGGATGCAGCTTTGGAACGCGCGTTGCCAGAGGCCGATTTCGTGATTTTGCAGGGTGCTGGAGCCAAGGCGTTTTGTGCCGGTGCTGATGTTGCAGATCACACTCCTGACCGCGTTGGAAAAATGCTTCGCTCTTTTCACGCCGTGTTTCGCCGCCTGGCCGCAGCCGATTGCCTCACGATTGCTGCCGTACATGGTTATTGCCTTGGCGGTGGCATGGAGCTGGCTACATTTTGCGACTTCGTTCTCGCCACTGAGTCCGCGCAATTTGGACAGCCAGAGATCAAGCTTGGCTGCTACCCTCCCGTGGCCATGGTGATGTTGCCGAAGCGGATTGGCATGCAAGCGGCAGCGGATCTGATTCTCACCGGGCGCCAGGTTAGCTCTGCGGAAGCGCACCGTCTTGGCTTGGTTACGCGCGTGGTGCCTGACAACGGGCTTCCCGCGGCCGTGAAAACTCTTTTGGAAGATTTTCGAACACTTAGTCCATCCGTTCTTCATTTGACGCGGAAAACTCTAGCGCGGCTTCATTTAGCGGACTTTTTGAAGCAGCTTGAAGAAGTTGAACGCGTATACTTGTCGGAACTCATGCAAACGCGTGATGCACAGGAAGGCGTTCGCGCTTTTCTCGAGAAGCGCAAGCCTATCTGGAAAGGAAAGTAAGACGGCGAATGGACGAATTGGAGATTACGCCAGCGGAAGTGAAAGCCCGGCTCGATCGTGGCGAAAATGTGGTGCTCGTGGACGTCAGGGAACCGTGGGAATTTGAGATTTGCCGCATCGAAGGGGCGAAGCTTGTGCCGCTGGGCAGCCTTGCGGCTAGCTTGAATACGCTTCCGGACGTGGACGAGCTGATTTGTTATTGCCATCACGGCATGCGAAGCTTGGATGCGGCAGCGTGGCTGCGCTTTCAGGGATTCGAAAGGGCCAAGTCTCTGGCTGGAGGAATCGAGCGCTGGTCGCTTGAGGTGGATTCCAAAGTTCCGCGATATTGACTCCCCTGCTTAAAGATAATCTTTCCTTAGTTCGCAGAAAGAGCAAAGAATGAAGGGCTAGGCGAGGAACGGAGAGCTTACACCGGCAATGAAACCACTCTCGGAAAAAATTGTCATCGAGCAAGGTGACTTGACGGAAATGGCCACGGACGCCATTGTCAACGCGGCGAACAACGATTTGGTTTTAGGTGGAGGCGTGGCGGGAGCCATTCGGCGAAAGGGCGGGGACGACATTCAGCGCGAGTGCAACGAAATCGGCAGCATTCCCGTGGGATATGCCGCAATCACGACCGGCGGAAGATTGAAAGCACGATTCGTGATTCATGCCGCAAGCATGCGGCTGGGCGGGACAACGACCGCAGAGGCGTTGCGAAACTCCACCGTGCATTGCTTAAGAATTGCGAGAGAGCGCGGACTGAAAAGCATTGCGTTTCCGGCAGTGGGCACCGGCATTGCGGGATTTCCACTCGAAGAATGCGCGAAAATCATGTTGCGCGAGGCGGCAGGACATTTGCGCGGAGAAACGTCGCTGGACGAAATACACTTCGTTTTGTTTGACGATGACGCCAAGGAAGTCTTCCAGGGAACTTGGCAAAAACTGCAGACCGAATTTCTTTCTGGAACGTCCGGAGCAAAGAGCGCGTGACGCCGCTCGAAGAATTGCTCGCCGAGCGGATTCGCCGCTACGGTCCCATTCCCTTCGCCGACTTCATGCGCGAGTGCTTGTACCATCCAGTGTACGGCTACTACAGCAAAGCCGAAGCTCAGCGATTCGTGGACTATTACACCAGCGTGGACGTCCACCCGATTTTTGGATGGCTGCTGGCGCGGAAATTTGCGGAAATGTGGGAGCAGCTCTCGCGGCCCAAAGAATTTGTTTTGATAGAGGCGGGGGCAGGAGTGGGGCGGCTGGCGCTGCACATCCTGGATTTTTGCGAGACCAAACTGCCGGATCTTTATAGCGCGTTGCGGTACGTTGCCGTGGAGCGTTCAGCAACGCGGGGCGAACAGGCGATTATGCGCTTGGATCGGCACGCCACGGCAGGCCGATTGCGTGTTTCACGAGAAATTCCGCCGCGGATTCTGAGAGGCTGCGTTTTTTCAAATGAACTGATAGACGCTCTGCCGGTGCACCGCGTGGTGATGACAGAACGTGGTTTTCAAGAAATTCTCGCGGGTTGTGGGCGGGGGAAGTTTACGGACGTGGTCGCGCCCGCTTCAACCTGCGCCATCAACGAATACTTCGCAACACAGGAAGTCGCACTGATCGAGGGCCAACACGCGGAAGCGGGACTTGAAGCGTGCGACTGGATTGCGGAAGTTGGCAGGCGAATAGAACGCGGATTTGTGCTGACGATCGATTACGGGCACCGCGCGCCGGAACTTTTCGACGAGCATCACATGCGTGGGACTCTTCTGGCATACAAAGGGCACCGAATGAGCGAAGACTTCTACGCATCGCCGGGAGGGCAGGACTTGACGGCGCACGTGAATTTCACCGCCCTAGAGATTTGGGGGCAGCGGGCGGGGCTGGTAACGGAGGAGTTTACCTCACAGACTACTTTCTTGCTAGCGCTAGGGCAGGCGAACGAGTTCGCGGACCTTTATGACCCCGGACAAAGCGAAGCCGAGCAGGTTCGGGCGCGCCTACAACTGAAAACACTTGTCCACCCGGAAGGGATGGGCGAGCGGTTTCAAGTGCTGCTCCAACGCAAGGGATCGTTATGAGGCTTACTGCCACCCGTGGATCGAGCTGGGTCGAATTAAAGTGGGACGGTAGTTCTCGTCCGAGTTGCTCATCATGAGTGAGTACCCGTTGGCAAGGTAATCTGGGATATCACGGTCGTCGTGAAGCGGGATATGCGGCCCTTGTCTCGTCAGGCTCACGCGAAACCGGTCATCCTCTCTGTTGCGGTGCGGGGATAGGCGAATTCCTGATTTCTTTCCGCGGCGGACGGTAGCAAACAGCATCGAATTCCTCCCATGCAACCGGCCGACTATGAACAACTGCTGGGTCGAACGCAACCTGGTCACCTGTGGAAAACCGAGGATGGCTGTGGATTCTGCTAAATGGACGCCGGTGCGCCGGGAATCTTCGAAGGCTGGTTCTTGCCCGTAAGCGAATGCATGGTTCAATCTAGCACTCGGTTTGCGAGCAGAATGAGAGGGAGTGAGGTCGCAATGCGAAGTGTGTTGGCGAATTGGGTGGCGGCTTGCAGCCTACTGCTGACGAGTAGTGCGGCGCTAGCGCAGACGAACACGAAGCAACCGACCTACGAAACGGCGTTCTATGCCAGCGGAAAACTGAAGATCGAAGCGTACGTCTTCAAACCCGATGGCGCAGGGCCCTTTCCTGTGGTGATTTACAGCCACGGATCGCGGGCCGGGCACGAACGGGAGGAGCGCCCGTTTGCTTATGTGGGCGAGATGCTGACGCAGGACGGCTATGTCGTGGTAGTGCCAGAACGCCGCGGATACGGCAAGTCGGATGGGACGGCTTTCAGTGAAACTGTGGGAGAAGATCGCGGACCGCGATTCGTCGCGCGCGTGCAAGAAGAAACGGACGACATGCTGGCAGCTGTGGATTTTGTCAAGAATCTGCCGTACGCCGACGCGAAGCGGATGGGAGTAATGGGGTGGTCGTTTGGGGGAATTGTCAGTGTGTTCGGGGCGAGCCGCTCTGCCGCATTTCGCGCCGTCGTGGATCAGGCTGGCGCGGCACTGACTTGGGACCACAGCCCCGCGATGCAGGCGGCGATGAAGGAGGCAGGGGGAAAAATTCGGATTCCGCTGCTCGGTATGGTGGCGAAGAACGACCGTACGACGGAATCGGTAAAGGCCGTGGTGCGCGAAGCGGAGAAACACGGGGCAACGACCAAGCTCATTGTATATCCGGCGTTTACGCCGAGGGAGGCCGGAGGAATTGCCCCAGGCCACACGATTTTTGGAAGAGAAGGGCGGCCGGTTTGGGAAGCGGACGTGAAGGAATTTATGGACAAATATCTTGGGGAGCCGTGAAGGGGGCTGAGCATTCTCGCTCATGTAAGGGCAGAAAGGGGTCGGCGTCAGAAAGCCAACTCTTCAAAGAAAATTGTCCGTGCTATTGCGGGGAAGAAGGATCGGGCCGTTTCTTCAGAACAGGTTTTTCGCCGGAAGCTGGAGCGGGAAGTGCGCTGCCGGGCTTCGCCGGCTCCGGCGTGGCTGGCGTGGCCACGAGTTCGCCGCCTCCCTCAGAATAGGGCTTCTTGATTAACTGCTCGGATCGGAGCTGACAGCCACCGGTATTGTCATTGGTCTGTTTAGCCTTGCTGTACTCGTTGACGGCGCGTTCGCGCTGACCCAGCAAGTCGAAAATCTCGCCAAGATAATTGTGGCTCCAGCACTCGGTCCACTTTTCGCCAGGCTCGGGGACGTTTTGCAGAGTTTCGCGGAATGCGTTGGCGGAAGCTTGGTAATTCTTCTGGTAGAAGAAGGCTTCGCCCATGCGGAAATTAGCAAGCGGACGGCCGGGTTGAATGCCAAGCGCTTTTTGGTATTGTGCAACGGCGTCGTAAAACTTGCCTTGCTCGGCGAGATCTTCTCCGCGGGCAATCGCAGCCCGCGCCCGGAGCCCGGTGCTGGATTTGAGGATCACGTTGTTGGGATCCACTTTGATGCCCAGGGGTTTGGGGCGTCCAAAGACATCAATGGAAAATTGCGATTCCAAGCCGCTAACGTCGATGGTCTTGGTTTCAGGATTGCCTTCGGTGTCAATTCGCAACTCCACGGGCATGTGGAACGTGTCGAGTGGCTGCTTGATTTTGCCAACCACACGGAAGCCTTTCGGCGTGCGATAGACCACATACTCGAGCGTGAATTCGGGGATGCCGGTGGAATTCAGCCACTGCGCGAAGAAGCTGCGCAGATTCGGCGGATCCTGGTTTGTTTTCGCGGAAGCCTCAACACGTTTCTCGGCGAGATTCTCGAAATCCTCGACGCGCGCCGATTTTTCTGCGAATTGAAAATAAAAGTCGTGCAGCGCGGCCTTGAAAGCTACGTCACCCATCATGGCGCGCAGCATGTGAAAGAGCATGGCGCCTTTGTTTTCAACTACCGAGCGGTAGTCGGGTGAATACGGAGCGAGGCGGCCGGCCTGCCCGACCGGAGCGGCGTCTTCATACATGAGAGCGCCCACGGCAAATTCGTCGACGGCCCGGAGGCCCGCTTCCTTGCCGGCAGTTTGTTCGGCGTAAAGCGCTTCGCAGTAGCGCGCAAGGCCGTCGGTGATCCAGACATCATTTGGAGTGGCAGGAGCCACTTGGACCCCGAACCACTGTGAAGCCACAAGATGGGCGATGGCCCTGTCGCTGGCTTTGGGATCCCACATGCGCTGGCTGAGCAGGAGAACTCCGGGGGCAGCAAATTCGCGCAGAGTACCTTCAGGCAATTGAATCAGCGTAAACGAAGGGTCGGGAATGGGGCCGAACATGTCGGAGAAGTTGACGGCGGCACGGGCTACGTCAGCGGCGAACTCCTGTGCGTTGGCAGACTGATTGCGTGGCGCGTAAACGGCGACGCTAATGCCTTCGGCTTGCTTCGGATTCAATTGCAGGTTGCCGGCGACGAACGTGCCATGCTGTGCGGGTCGCTTGCATTCAAAGGTATAAAGAAGCCGTCCGCCTTCGACGGCATTCTTTCCAGGTTCTGGCGTCGGGGCTGCAGCCTTGCCGGAGCCGGCGACCGCGAAAGTTCCAGGAACGTTCAGGCGAAAAGTGGCGGTGTAGCGATTAGAAGGATAATCAGTAAGTGGAAACCAGCGCGCCGGCAAAAGCAGATACGCGCCTTCTTTCGTGATAGAGGCCGCTCGCACGCCGGGGACCGGGCTGTTTTCTTCATTGAAGAGCAGGCCCGAGTACGTGAAAGAGAGCGAGACATGGCCATTGGTGGCCACAGGCGTGAGAAGCTGAACGTTGACGAAGAGCGGATTTTGATTGTCCCGTTCAAAGGTTAGTGGCTTGCCCTCAGGTCCCTTGACTTCTTTGACCACCAGGTTGGGGTGAAGCTCGACCCGAACGTTGCTGGAAGCTTCGGTGGCAACGAGGTCGATTTTTGCAGTGGCAGAAAGAGATTGGCCGATAGCGTCGAGCGTTGCAGAAACATCGTAGTGGCTGGCGAGAAAATTAACGGGACGCGGCGCCTGGGCGCAAATCGGCGCGGCTGCGGCGAATAAAAGGGCAAGTGCGAACAAGCCGGTATTGCGAACAATTCCTCGACTGCGGGCCATCGGACCCCTTTCCATGTGAGGCATATCTTCAATCAATGTACACCTATTAGGATACCAGAGGACTCACTTTGCGTTGCTTTGGGCTAGCAGTAGCCGCGCGATTTCGTCGGCAGCGCGTGCGACGGCTCCGGAGGGGCCAAGGAGATCTCTAACCTCTTGGAGACCGCGCAACATTTCTAACATGCGTTGGTTTGCGCTTGGTGAGCCGGAAAGCAGCGACTCCGCCTCGGCGGCGAGGTGTTGGGGCGTGAAATCGTCCTGAATTAATTCCGGAACCACCGCGCGCCCAGCTATGAGATTGACCATGGCGAAGAATTTGGTCTTTACCAAGGGCTTAGCGAGGCGCGCGGTGAGAGGTGAAAGGCGATAGACGACAATCATTGGCTTGTTAAGAAGGGCCGTCTCGATTGTGGCTGTGCCGCTGGAGACGATGGCGAGATCGCCCGCGCCGAGGGCGTTGTAAGTGTCATTGGCAATGAATCGAACGCTCCAGTCCTTTGGAAAGCTCGTCTTGAGCCGCACGGCATCCAGACCAGGAGCCACGGCGACAACTATTTGTGGCGGGCCCGGTATGCGCTCGCGGATTTCACGAAGTCCTTCGACGAGAACCGGGAGATGGTGTGCAACCTCTCCGCGGCGGCTCCCGGGTAGAACGGTGATAATTCTTCCCGACTCCTGTAGACCATACTTCTCGCAAAATAATTCCCGCGTGAGACTTGCTTGGACATTGCCTACCAGCGGGTGGCCAATGAACTTCACCGGCACGCCCGCATCCGCGTAGAACTTCTCTTCAAAAGGAAAGATGCAAAGGGCTTCGCTAAAGCGGCGGCGAACCAGATTCGCACGCCATGGCCGCCAGGCCCAAAATTGCGGGCAGATGTAATAGACATTTCGAATGCCTTTGGGACGCAGCTTGCGCGCGAGCCGAAGATGAAATCCAGGAAAATCCGTAAGGATCGCTAACGGAGGTTTGCGGCGCTGCGCTTCCCCGACAAGATGGCGCATGGCGCGAACGAGAGATGGCAAACGCTTCAACACTTCCGTAATGCCCACGACGGAAACTTCAGAATAATCGGTGACGATCTCGACGCCCGCCGCGCGCATCTGCGGACCGCCCATGCCGAAGATGGCAACGTCGAGACGCTGTTTCAAGGCGGTGGCGAGCCGGGCGGCATACATGTCCCCAGAGGCTTCGCCAGCGGAGAGAAGAAGTGGAATGGGCGCCATGTGCGGGGAGGAAACGCTCAGTCACTCGCCCGGACCGTGGGCGGCTCGGCTGCGCCGCGCGTTTCGAGGGGAAGATGCAGCTCCTGTTCTTTGTACTGGAGCTGATAAAGGCGAAAGTAAATGCCGCGCTGAGCCAGAAGCTCCTGGTGCGCGCCCTGTTCCCGCAAGCGGCCTTTGTGGAACACCAGGATGCGGTCGGCGTGCTGGATGGTGCTCAGGCGATGCGCAATAACAAGCGCCGTCCGCCCTGAAAGCAGGCGGCTGAGCGCTTCGCGGATTTGCAACTCTGTCTTAGTGTCGACGCTCGAAGTGGCTTCATCGAGAATCAAGAAGCGCGGATTGTGGGCCAAAGCGCGCGCGAAATTGATGAGCTGCCGCTGGCCAACGGAAAGCGTGGAGCCGCGTTCATTGACGATCGTGGCGGCGCCATTCGAAAGCGAGCGGATGAATTCGCCCAGACCAACTTCTTCGAGCGCGCGCTCGACGGCAGCATTTTCGATGTTCTGCGTGCCCAGGCGGATGTTGGTCTCAATGGTTCCCGTGAATAGAAACGGATCTTGCAGCACGATGCCGAACTGGCGGCGAAGATCCTGCAGCTCGATCAGCCGAATGTCCTTGCCGTCAAGAAGAATTTCGCCGCGCTGAATATCGTAGAAGCGGAGGAGCAGAGAAATCAGCGTGGTCTTGCCGGCGCCCGTATGGCCGACGATGGCGAAGGTCTGCCCCGGCTCGACACGGAAAGAAACGTCGCGGAGCACCCAGTCCTCGTCGGCGGGCTCAGGAACGTTTCGGTAGCTGAACCAAACATTGCGAAACTCGATTTCGCCGCGCGGCTGAACGAGGGGGACTGCATTGGGGTCCGATTCAATCGTGACCGGCTCGTCGAGAAGCTTGAAGATTCGTTCGGAAGCGGCCATCGCGGACTGCAAAATGTTGAACTTTTCACTGAGGTCCTGAATGGGGCGGAAAAAACGCTGGGCGTACATGGTGAATTCGATAAGCACGCCGATCGTCAGAACACCATGGAGAATGCGATTGCCTCCATCCCAAAAAATCAAGGCGATCGTGGCATAGCTCAAAAATTCCACCGCGGGATAAAAGAGCGCGTATGCCAGGATAGCGTCGCGCCAGGCGACCATGTTGTCATGATTCCGCTTGGCGAACTCATCCTGCGCTTTGGCTTCCCGATTGAAAAGCTGCACTACGCTCATTCCTGAAATGTATTCCTGAAGGAAGGCGTTGATGCGCGCGATAGCTGTCCGAATGCGGCGATTGGCGTCGCGCACATATTTGCGGAAAATCATCGTGACAACCAGGATGCCGGGCAGGATGGCAAGCGTGTCGAGGGCCAGCCGGGCATTGATTTTAAACAACAGGCCGGCCATCACTGTAAGGAGAAAGAAATCGTTGATCATGGTGACGACGCCGGCGGCGAAGAGGTCGTTCAGCGCATCGACATCCGTGGTGACGCGAGTCACGAGGCGGCCGACCGGGTTCCGGTCGAAATAGCTCATCGGCAGGCGTTGCATGTGACCGAAGATCTCGCGCCGCATGTCGTACATAGTTTCCTGGCCCACGCGCTGCATAATTCGAATCTGAACGTACTGGGCAAGAAAATCGAATCCGAGAACAGCGAAAAACAAAAGACTGAGAAAGATGACACCGCCCCAAGCCTTGCTTTCGGGAATGATGTGCTTCATCGCCGGGACAAAGTTGTTGTCGATGGCTTTTTGGAAAATCCAGGGCGGCGCAAGCTCGAGCGGTGTGACGACCGCCACCAGAGCAAGCGCCAACACCACGCGCCAGCGATACGGCTTCATGTATTGCAGAAGCCGCCGCATCAAGCGCGAGTCGTACGCTTTACCTAAAGCCTCTTCTTCGTGTTGCGTGCTCATGCGTTTTCGAGCTCTTCCTCGAGCAGCTGTTTCTGGTACAAGTCCGCGTAATAACCGCCGCGCTCGAGCAATTCGTCATGCGTGCCGCGCTCGATAATGCGGCCATCGCGCAGTACCACGATCTGGTCGGCGTTCTGCACCGTAGAGGTGCGGTGTGAAATCAAAATTGTGGTGCGGCCGCGCATGACGCCGCGCAAACCGGAGAGGATTTTCTCTTCGGTTTGCGTGTCCACGCTGGACAGAGCATCATCCAAGATCAAGATGCGCGGGTCGCGCACGACGGCGCGAGCGATGGCCGTGCGCTGTTTCTGGCCGCCCGAAAGCGTAATGCCGCGTTCTCCAACGGCAGTGTCGTATCCGGCAGCGAAATCCTGAATGTCGCCGTGAAGACTGGCAATCTCCGCGGCTTCGCGAGCGCGTTCCGGATTGTAATCCGGCACACCAAAAGCAATGTTTCCGCCGACGGTTTCGCTAAATAGATAAGTGTCTTGCGGAACGTAGCCGATGGAGCGGCGAAGCGCTTCGAGCGGCCAATCCTGAATAGGGCGACCGTCAATCAACACGGTCCCTGCCGGCGCTTCCCAAAGGCGAGCGATGAGAGCGGCGAGCGTGGTCTTGCCGCACCCTGTTGGCCCGACGACGGCGAGAGTGGATCCCGCCGGAATTTTCAGGTTGATGTCAGAAAGAACCGCGTGTAGGCCGCTGCCATTGGATTTGCCGGTACCATTCGAGCCGTTCACGCCAGAAAGCGTGGTCGGATAAAAGAAGGTCAGGTTGCGAAACTCGATTTCGCCTTCAGGTGCCGCATCCTTTGGAAGAGTTGCGGCGCGATCGTCGATGCTTGGTTTCGCCGTCAAAATGAAATTCAGGCGCCCCATGGAAGCCGCACCACGCTGAAAAATATTCGTGACCCACCCAAGCGCGATCATAGGCCAAACGAGCTGGTTCAAATAAAAATAGAAAGCGATCAAGGCCCCAACGGTGATTTGACCGTTCAGGAGCTGGCGGCCTCCCTGCCAGAGCAGGATTAGGAAGCTCATGCCAGAAAGCGCTTGGAGCGAAGGCATGAACATGCTCCATGTTCGAATGAGGCGGATGTTCCGCGAAACGTATTCGCGATTAGGCTCGTCGAAGGCGCACATTTCCGCATCTTCCTGGGCATAGGCGCGCACAATGCGCACGCCGGAGAGATTTTCCTGCACACGAGCGGTCAACGTGGCGAGAGCGGCTTGAATAATCTCGTAGAGCTCATGAATGGTCTTGCCGAAGAACCACACGGCAATGGCGACGACGGGTGCCGGGACCAAGACCCAGAGTGTGAGGGATGGGGAAATCGTGACCATCACCAGGATGGCCATGATCATGGTGACGATAGTGGTCGCGCTGTACATAATGCCGGGCCCGAGCACCATGCGAACGGAGTTGAGGTCGTTGGTGGCGCGGGACATCAGCTCACCGGTGCGATTGCGAACGTAGAATTCTGGTTCGAGAGCGAGGAGGCGTTTCAGGAGATCGCTACGGATGTCGTATTCGATGTCTCGCGAAACGCCGATCAGGACCCAACGACCCTCAAAAGAAAGAACTCCTTTGATGGCAACGCAGAGGACAATAATGAGGCAGTAGATGCCGAGGGTGTGCCGGCTGTTTGGCGCATAGTACGGAATGGCGCGGCTGAGCTTTGAAAGGCGAGGCGC
The DNA here is from genome assembly GCA_035280045.1 of Candidatus Acidiferrum sp. Lineage (GTDB taxonomy): Bacteria > Acidobacteriota > Terriglobia > Acidiferrales > UBA7541 > Acidiferrum. The sequence continues at coordinate 10,173 of DATEGP010000032.1, read as the reverse complement.
TGCTGAAAGCACAGCTCCTGCCGTTTTGGAATGTTCAAAGGGAGCGGGGCTGCCCGCGAGTGTGTCCGTGAGAATACCCGTGGCCATCGGAAGAATGTTGCTGACTACTCCCATTAGCACGACCATGAACAACCCGAAGACGATGCTCTCGGTGTACCGGCGAAGATAGGGCATTAACCCGCGAAGGTCTTTGCTTGGAGGACAGTCTTGCCCGGTGTTGGTTCCCGGAGCACTCGCGCCGGTCGTTGCCTGGCTCATCGCAGCCTGGACCTCGCGGGTTCGATGGAAGCGGATTCAAGGAGAAAGTGCTCGTAAGAACGATCGAGCGATTGGTAGCGCTTCGTCTGAGGGTTCCAGCGGACGCCAATGGGCAGGACGTGCGAATCAGTGACACCCTTTAGTGGTGTGAAGTAAAGCGCCAAACCCTTGTCGTCGCTTTGTTCATATTGCAGCCGCCAGCCGCTCACGGAGCTCAAAGGAGTGAGCCCCAGAAAACCCTTCTGGTTTTTCAAATGCTCATCGCAGCGCAGAACCTCCGACCACTTCCCATCTGAGTTCTCGGCGACCACTGCGCGGGTAATGATGGTGCCCGGCAGATTGTTCGTAGGCGTTTTCGGCACGACGTTTGCGGCGAGGAACTCCTGCTTACCGTTTTTTGCCAGATCCCCGAATAGCAAAACTTGCGTCTCACTTCCGAGCAGGGACTCCGCCGCGGATTGAATCTCATCGGGGACCGCCGGAGTGGCGGGCTTTGCCTCCGCCTCCGCCGCCGGCCTAGGCGCTTCCGTGCCGCAGCCGCCCAGAAGAATACTCACGAGCGCAAAACTCAAACACAAGTGGACCAGGATTTTTCCGCTTTGGACCACCCCGGCAACGACTATCCTCCCTAGGAAGGACGGCGCGCGGCGCGCCCCGTTAGCATGCCTACAGTCAATCGATAAGGTCTTTTCCATCCCTACTTTGGGGCCACGATCGGACTGTCGGATCAGGCCTCCCCTCTTTCCCCGGAGTGTCCACGATGGGCAACCTCGGCGGCACTTCCGGAAGCGCCGAATCCAGCATCAAACAAACAATTCTAACTGCTGGCGGCGCTACTTTGGAAGGACTGATGGGGCCCAAATTGCTATGGAGTAGCGGCCTAGCGTTGCGCGAGAATTTCGTCCAGCCGCGCTTCCATACTTTCCTCGCCTTCAGACCATAACTCTGTGCGCTCGACCGGCAGAGCCCGCTCGATAGCGTCCACCCATGTGAACAATTGTTGGATGTTTTCGCGCGTCTTGGCGTGATATTCCTTCAGGTTGTTCCCGGCGGCCATCCACTGGCGAAAAGTGTGCTCGACGGGATGTTCGGAAGAACTAGACAGGCCCGACGGCTTGAAATTGGAAGAAGAATTGTGGCCGAGTAAACCCGCGTGTCCAGTGAAGAAGTGCTCGAAACCCAAATCCGCCTGAAAATGTCCTGCGGAGGCGGCAATTCCGCCGTCGTAGTCCGGCCCATGGCAGACCAACTCCAGCGGCTGCGGCTTCTGCTGCCATTTCAGCGTATCCATGTCGAATGTCCATAAATCCCAGGTCGCACTGGCGAAGTAGGCGGTATCGGGGTTGAAATGCTGGGTCGCCAGAGCAGCGACTTCTGCCGCGCTTGCCGGTGAAGGGCGCAAGTCCCATTCGGCGATGGGTGTTTCACCAGGGTCGACCGCCTGCACGATCAGTTCGTCGAAAGTGTCATGAGAAGACGAGAGCGGTGCGGTCGTCAGGAATCGCGCGAACTCGGGGATCATTGTTTCCAGAGAAAAGTCGCGCGTCCAGACGCGTAAATAGGCATGATTGGCCATGGCAGTTGAGTCTCTGAATTATAGCGGGAGCAGAAGAAAGTAGCGAATTCCGCGAATTGCAGGACTCAGTGCGGATCGTTAAAAGAGGCGAGGATTCTACGTTCCTGACTTCGCGCTTTTAGTCAGTCGGGAAGGCGGTTCCGTTGGTGGTGTAAAGTTTTTGGCGATTTCCGCGAGGCGTTGCCGCAGAGAATCGCCCACGCCCTCGAAAACTTGCGTGCAAGCGGCGCGGAGCTTCTCTTCCGCAGCGGCCGCAACACCGGCAATCATCTCCCGGGACTGGTGATCGAGCGATGCCACAGTGGCCAGCAGCCATTGATTGGAAACGCCTTCGAGCCGCGTTTTATGCTGCTCCGCGGCTTCCTCTCCGATCCGGTTGTACACGCGCTTCATTTCCTGCTGGTGGGCGTCAGTTACGGTTTTCCATTGTTCAAGCAGCGGAGCAAAACCTTGCGCTACGCTCTTTTGCGCTTCGGCAACGTGATTCTGGAAAACTCCGCCGAGGGTTTCGTGGAAACGCTTCAGAAAACCCTCCTGCTCCGAATTGACCTGCTGCGCGAGTTCGCTCCGTTCTTGGGCTGTTGAGCGTTTCAGTTCCTCGTTGTATCCGCCAAGCTCTTGCCGCGCCGTGCGTTGGATTTCGTCAATGAATGCAGCGGTGGTCGTGTCGGCGGCCTCGGCGAAAAGAGAGCGGGCGCGTTCGAAAGAATCTCGCACTACTTCATTCATCTGCGTTTGCGTGTGACGGAGAAAGTTGCGGCTGGAATGGTCAAGCTCTGTGCCAAACACGCCGGAGATTTCCCCAGCTTTGTCTCTTAGCTGGCTTGCGGTCTGCTCGACAGCTTTTTCTGAATGATTTTGAATCTGTGTCTGCGCCTTCTTCTCAAACCATTCCGCGGACTTCTGAAGTTCGTCTGTCACTTGGTGTTTTAGGCCGCTGACTTTTTCTACCAACTCCGTCAGAGACTGCCCGGTGATGGACTGCGAAGATTCGCGCAGGATTTGCTCGACACCGCCGAGATTTTCGCGGAAGTGCGCCAAGGACTCTGCGAACGCCTCGTCAGCTGTGGTGCGGATGCGGTCCTGCTGCAGCGTCAGAGCGGCGTCGACCATAGAACGGCTTCCAGCGAGACGGTGCAAGGACTCCTCGGTGCGCACGATATGCGGTTCGACGACCTCCAGAACTTGTCTTTCGAATTGCTCACGGGCTTTGTTCGCGGCCTCGTCGAAAGATGACCGGATCCGCAAATTGATTTGTTCAAGGACCGAGTCCGCTTCGCGATGCAGTTCGCTGGCGCGCTGACTCAGTACATCCGCAATTTGCTTGTTAAATGTGGCGACAGCGTTCTGAAGGTCTGCAGAATGTTGTTCGATGAGTTGATGTGTTTCTCCGGCGCGAAACAAAATGGATTCTGCCCTTTGCGCCTGCTCTTTCAAAGTATCGCTTGTCGAAGAAAGGCGTTGCTCCCATTCCGCCCTTGCCGCTCCCGCAGAGTCGCGTAAAAAGGCGGCATGCCGCGCCGTATCTGCCTGAAGCTGCGCGAGCAGAGAGCGCATATGTTCGTTCAATCCGCCCGCGGCGCGATCCTGTGCTTCTCCAATCGTGCTTTCCAGACGTTCGCGCATCTGGCCGTGAGCGTTTTCCAATTCCTTCGTAACCCGCTCCTGCCAAGAGGTTTGCGCGGCGGTTAGCGCGGAGGCCACCAGGTGCTGAACCTCCGCGGCTTTGCTGTCGAGTGCTGCACCTTGAGCGCTCATGGCTGCTTCATGCTGTCTGCTGGCTTCTTCGACCGTGCGAGCGACAGATTCCGCACGCGCTGCGATTTCCGCGTCCGCTTGCTCAGCTTGAGTCTTCAGCCGCGCGGCAGTCTCCTCGGCTTGTTTGCAAGTCGTTTTTAGAATATCCGTGGCCGCTTCGAGTCGTTGAGCCTGCTCGCTGCGCTGCGCGAGAGCCTCGCGCAAAAGCCTTTCTGTCAGATCGCGGGTAAGCTGCTCGAGTTGCGGCGCCAGCCAGCGAGGCAAATCCGTGCGAAAGGCCTCCACAGATTCTTGCGCTTGCTTGTTGGTTTCCAGTTGAAGTTTTTCGAGTGCGAGCGAGGTCTCATTTGCGATTTCAGCGCGTCCAGCGGCAAACTTTTGTTCCCATTGATCAAAGGAGAGGCGCCGTTCGACGGAAACTGCTTGAGAAGCCGCTTCTTGCGCTGCAGCCTGAATTTGTTGGCGGGCGTCGGCGACAAGTCTCGCTACTTGGCGGGCCAACTGAAGTGAAGCGTCGGTCGTGCTCGCCGGAGAAGGGAATACGCGCAAATTGTCGCTTGCGCTTGCGGAAGGCATCTCGGCCTCACCGGCATTAACCGGAGGAACTTGAGCTTCGGGAGCGGGGTTTATAGGCGGCAACGCCTGCGCGTCTGGCGCCCCATCCAAAACCGGCGAAACCTGCACGCCATCGGGAAATGCAAACCAATCTTCCGGCGGGAACGCAATCCCCCAGACGTTTCCGGAAACCTCCAGTTCTAGCGCGACCTGAAAAAGCTGGCGTACCGTCCGAGGACGCTGAATCCAAGCCACGCGGCCGCGCACTCCCCTCGGCGGTTGGCCCGCCTCAGGGTGCGGAATCTCCAGCGTCACCCACATGTTCTTCAGGACGTAGTGCTTCGATTGATAGCGGCAGCCGTGGCAGTTAAGAATTAGCGAAGAAGTGCGCTCCACAAACGGGCGCCCGAGGGCATCCACACCGGTTACCACAAGGGGAACCGCTTGCACGATCCGCGTGCTGCGGCGCTTTCTCAATTCTTCATTCGGATTGGCTCCCGACTCCGAAGCCATTTCAATTGTCTCATCGGCAAAATTGCCGCCTGCGTCGTTCATACAAACCGCCATCTTCCCTCAGTGTTTCTGACTTCGAGCAATTGCAAAAGCCCGCCGAATTACTTTGCGGCGGTGCTTCGCGTGGTACCGTCTGAGGTCGGCTTGCGGTTTGTTCCCAAGAGAAACGTCCAAACTTCTCGAGCGACCCAGATTGGCCCAACGAGCAAATAAATCGGTCCCTGAAAAAACGCCGGGTGGTTGCCTTCCAGTTTATGTCCCAGGAACAAAAGCACCCACCCGCCAAAGAAAAATACCGCGCCCCAGATCCACTTCATGAGAAAAAGAAGAATGATCCCCGCAAAAATCATGGGGATGCCGATGCCGTGCAACAGTTTGTTCGCAGTGGATTCGTGCTCGTGATCGTACTGTGCCATGTAGTGCGCCAGGCTCGGCATGTAGCGCACCTCCCGGTAGCCTTTGCGGGCTTCCAAGTCGCGGGTGTGGGGACGTCCACTCAACGTGGACTGTATACCTAATTTGGTAAATTTCCTAGGGCGTCCTGGAACTACTGAGAGTAGTAAGTCGATCCCTCTATTGCGTTGCCAAACTCACATCCGCATGGAATTGGGAAGGATAGTCGGCCTGGTCAATATCTAACTAACTCCTATAGGTCCCGGCGGCCTTCCATGGCCTTCAGCATTGTGACTTCGTCGGCGTATTCCAAATCCGCGCCGACGGGAATGCCCACGCCAATGCGAGTGACGCGGACCCCGAGTGGCTTGAGGAGCTTTGAAAGGTAAACCGCTGTCGCTTCACCTTCGGCAGTGGGATTCGTCGCCATGATGATTTCCTCGACGGTGTTTCCCTTTAGCCGCTCGATGAGCGATTTGATGTGAAGCTGGTCAGGCCCCCGCCCGGAGAGCGGTGAAAGGGAACCGCCCAGGACGTGATACATCCCGCTGTAGGTTCGAGTCTTTTCGATGGCCAGGATGTTATGCGCCTCCTCGACCACGCAAATGGTCTTCTTATTGCGCGTTGGGCCGATGCAATAGAGGCAAGGATCAGTGTCCGTGATGTTGTGGCAGGTCGAACACTCTCGGATCTTTTCCTTGGCGTCGCGAATGGCATCGGCAAGCGCCAGGGCATCTTCCGGCGCGGCGCGCAGCAGATGAAACGCCAGCCGCTGCGCGGTCTTCTGGCCGATGCCTGGGAGATGCTTCAATTCATCGATAAGCCGTTCAACAGGGGCGGCAAAATCTGGCATGCAGCATGTGTAGCACAGGCGCGCGCGCGAGCGCAAACCTCTCAGAGTTCGCGGTACATGACAAACGCGTCGACGAAGCCAAGTTTTGGATGGCAAAAAGCCCTGGGGAGGCGGCCCACGATTTCGAACCCGAAGCTTTGCCAAAGCTTGACGGCGCGGTCGTTTGTGCTGACCACAAAGTTGAATTGCATTGCGCGGAAACCGCGTTCACGCGCGCGCTCAAGCGAGTGTTCACACATAGCGCGAGCCACTCCCCGGCCCGTCGCGTGAGGAGCAGTCATGTAGCCGCAATTCGCAACGTGCGCTCCTCCGCCTTTCTGATTGGCCTTCAGAAAATAGGTGCCGACAATTTCACCGTTTTCTTCCGCCACAAAAACTTCGTGGCCAGGAGTAAGCCAAAAGCCCAGGGCGTCTTTCTGGCTCATGTCGCGCGGCTGAGTGTAGGTTTCGCCCGCGCGGATGATGGGCTCCAGAATCGCCCAGATTGCGTCGTCGTTTTGTCCAGCAGCCACCTTGCGGATCAGCATCCCGGTATCTTGCCACGACGTCCGCGGCGGTCCTCGAACTCTTTGTTCTCAAAGGCTATTTTGTCTCGTTTACTTAGAGAGCTTGTCCCAGAACAAACGTATGAGAATTTGACTCTTTGCTGGTTAACACTTGAATCAAAACTAGGCACCTGAAGGTAAAGCATACCAAGGACGCTGAATGAAATTGCAGAGTCGATTGCTGTCTTTTCGCGAAGTGTATTCTGGCGAATTCGTAAAATAAGGAGCCGCGATGGGCGCTTTCTTTACGAACTGTAACGTGCGAACGACGGATGCTGCGAAGTGTGCGAGAGTCCTTCCATCTTTAATCACTTCGCCCGCTCTGTAACTCTTGTGGATCCGTCTCACGTAAGGAAAGGGATTAAAAGCGGACGCGAGGTTTTAGAAAAGTCCTGGGATTTTCAAACCAGCCATTCCCGGAATGCCGCCGGCAAGATTCTTCATCTGATTGGCGAGTTCTTCATCTACGCGGCGACCGGCTTCATTCACAGCGGCGCGAATCAAGTCCTGCAGCATCTCCTGATCCTTACTCGCGAAAACATCTGGCTCGATCTTCACATCCACGACCTGTTTTTGGCCGTTCATTCTCACCGTGACCATTCCGCCTCCGGCCGAAGCTTCCACCGTCACGGAGTTCACCTGCCGCTGCAGATCTTCCTGCAGTTGCCGGAATCTCGAGAGCATTTGTTGCAGGGCGCCGACTTCCATACCGGATCCTTGGCCACTCATTTTTCTTCTTGCCGCGATCTCACTTCGGTGATTTTACCACCGAATCGCTGCATCATCGATCTTACTAACGGATCTTTTTCAAACTGCGCGCGCAATTCCTGTGTGCCCGAAGCGGCGGCAGCAGCAGCAGCGATAGGATCAAGTCTAGCACAGACTCGCACGGGCCGGCCCAGCACGTTGCTCGAAACGGCACGGACCTTTTCCAGTGTGTCTCTTCCTTCGATCAAATCGGCAAAGGTTTTGTTGCTAGGTGAAAAATAAATCCTCAGCTCCGTGCCTTCCAGTTCCCAGCCGCTGCTGTGCTCCACCAGTTCGCCGAGAAATTTTTGCTGAGCCTGGATCGCGCTCTTGATTTCGCCCACTTGCTCCTGCGAAATTCCGCTGACTCGAATCTCTTTCACGTTTCTGTTCGTTGCCTTGATTTCTGTTGATGCCACTGTAGCAGCCGCGACCGGAGGAATCGCCGAGGAGAGAAAGGCCGATGGGAGTGATTGATTCGTTTCCGGTTCAGGGAGTGCGGTATACGTCGTGGCAAAGGTTGCAGCAGATGTTTTCGTCGGCGTTGGTAACGCGGGGGCAGCTGGCGCCATTGCTTGACGGGTCTGCGCGAGAACGCTCGAACTCGCGCGTGCGGTTCCTGTGCTTGTTCCGCTCGAACTGCCACTCTTCAATTCCGCCAGCAATTCTTCCAGCGGAGCCAGCCGCGCCGCATTGATCAGCCGGAGCAAGCCCATTTCCAGATGCACGCGGGGATCGGGCTTCCTCCGCAAATCATCATCCGTTTGCAGGAGAATCTGAAAGAATCGCGTCAAATCCTCTTCGCTGAAAAGGCCCGCCGCCTTTGCGATCGCGGGCCGCTGATCCGGCGTCGCGGCAATCAACTCCGAATCCGCGCCGCACACGCGCGCAATCAGCAAATTGCGAATGTGGCGGATTGCCTCGCGACAGAAGTGCTGCAGGTTTCGTCCTTCTTTCTGAAACGTATGCACTAATCCCAGCGCGCGGTCCGCCGAACCTGCCGCAATCGCGCCAACCAACTCTTCCAGCGCGTCTTCCGGCACTACGCCCAGCAGCGCGCGAACTTGCTCGTCGGGAATCGTGTCGCCGCAATACGCGCGAGCTTGCTCCAAAAGCGAAAGGGCATCGCGCAAGCTGCCTTCGGCCATCCGTGCGATCACTACCATCGCGCCCGGCTCGATCTTCAATTCCTCTTTTTGCGCGATCTCTTGCAGCCGCTTCGTAATTTCCGCAAACGTTAGCGCCCGAAAATGAAAATGCTGCGACCTCGAACGGATCGTGTCTTCCAGGTTTTCCGGTTCCGTCGTGGCCATTACGAAGACCACGCGATCCGGTGGCTCTTCCAGAGTCTTCAGCAGGGCATTCGAGGCCTCGCCCGTCAGCATGTGTGCTTCGTCGAGGATCACGACCCTCGTTCGCGAAGCGGCAGGTGCATAGCGCACCATCTCGCGCAGTTCGCGGATTTGGTCAATGCCGCGGTTCGAGGCCGCGTCAATTTCGATAACGTCGAGCGAAGTTCCCGCCGCAATCTCCTTGCACGAATCACACACGCCACAAGGTTCCGGCGTTGGCCCTTTCACGCAGTTCAGCGCTTTTGCCAGGATTCGCGCCGCTGTGGTTTTCCCCACGCCGCGCGCGCCAGAAAAAATGTACGCGTGCGCAACGCGGTTATTCAGAATTGCGTTCTTCAGCGTTTCCGTGACGTGCTGCTGGCCGACAAGATCCTGAAACGTTTGCGGCCGCCACTTGCGTGCAATGACTTGGTAGCTCATCTTGAAGTTTTCAGTTTTCAGTTCTCAGTATTCAGTGATCAGCTTCAATGTAGTGCCATCCCCGACAAAAAACTCTATCGCCGTTCAGATGTTTTTCGCACTGGAAACTGATGGCTGACGACTGAGAACTTCTAACGGCGAGAGGAACTTCGGGTGATCTGCGGCACCCGAGGCATACCCGGTACCGTTGCTCCCTTCCGGGCCTGGCGGGGTTCGCGGGACCTCGTTGCACAGAGCCCGAAGTTCCACGCTCCGGCAGACGCGCGCTCTCGCTCGTCCGCGTCGAAAAGTCTAGCATAGCGATGCGAGCGCAGCCAGAACGCTCCGCCGCTCCAAATCGCGCTCAGTAAAAACTGTTTCGCAGGTTGCTTACGGTTTCGGCTTTGCCGCGGCGGCCGGTGCATCCGGCGGCTGCACTTCCGACGGATTCACCCAGTTCACCTTGAACGGTCCAACTCCGTGGACCTGAACAATCGTCTCTCCCTTGTTTAAGGCGAAGTGATGCATCTCCTTCGGCATGAGAAGAAAGTTTCCGACGTTCATGGTCTTCAGGTTGGCTTCCTCAAACGTGTCGCCCGTCCCAACGAGAAAAGCACCTTTGAGCACGGTCAGGTATTCATCCGTGGGGTGCCAGTGCGCGGGAACCTTCGCTCCATCGGCGCAACGAAACCGAATTACAAACTGCTGACCATCCGCATCCGGGTTGCCTTCCACAACTGCCATGTCGCAGCCTTTGATGATCGGCGCCCATTTCAGATCGCCGAAGTGCACGATCTTGTGCACCTCCATGCCTTCTTTCTTGTCCTGGCTCGACGCCGCCATCGCCAATGCAGCGACCCCCAACGACACTACAAGGACTCTCCCCATTGGAATCTTCTTCATTATTATTGTTCCTCCACTGAGAGATGGGCCCGTTTGGGCCAAACGATACTCCTGCCGGGTGTCGTCCGCAAGATTCGCGGCGAGCTTCTGTCAAAGCTCTTTAGAAATGTCCCCATTCTTACCTCGTTAGAAGTGTCCCCTTTTTTGTTTTTGGTCTTGATGACTTTGTGAGTTGCTGGCCTTGCCTGGTGCGTGCAGATTCCTTTGCGCCGCAGTTTTTTCACCAGCCGGTCTTGGTGCGTGCCATGCACTCGCTCAACTCGCCCTTTCGCCTGCGGCGAACTGGCGGCGATCAGCTCAATCCCCAACTTCGCGCACATG
>DATEGP010000031.1:0-63224 GCA_035280045.1 Candidatus Acidiferrum sp. | reverse complement strand
CTGCGCCTGCTCTACGGCTATCATTACGCGCACCCCGGCAAGAAACTCCTCTTCATGGGCCAGGAATTCGCCCAGCGCCGGGAATGGAGCGAAGCGCGCAGCCTTGACTGGCATCTATTGCAGTGGGATTCACATCGTGGCGTTCAAAACCTTATCCGCGACCTGAATCACATTTATTCCTCAGAGCCAGCGCTTCATCAGGTCGAATTCGACTGGCACGGTTTCGAATGGATTGATGCCAACGACGCCGACAATAGCGTCCTCAGCTTCATGCGTCGCGGCAAGAGCTCCGACGATTTGATCGTGGTCGTGCTCAACGCCACTCCCGTCGTTCGAGAAGGGTATCGCCTTGGTGTTCCGCAACCCGGCCATTATCGCGAGGTCCTGAATACAGACGCCGCGATTTACGGCGGCTCAAACATCGGCAACGCCGGCGGCCAGCAAGCTTCCGGCCAACCCGCGCAGGGCCACTCTCACTCTCTCGTCCTCACTCTTCCCCCCCTTGCCGCCGTCTTTTTGAAGTGGGCACCGAATTCCTAACGAGTAGCGTCTAATCACAATATGCCCGATCTCACCGAAAACGCCGCAGAAATCCCGCAACCCAGTGTCCCGGCTCGTGGGTCGCGGATGTTCATGATCAGCCACTCGTTTGCTAGTTGGTCCAGCTTCGTCTTTGCGGTTCTCCAGAGCGCCTGCACCGCCGTTATCGCCATCAGCGGCTTGCGAGTGGTCATCGGCCTAAGCGCTCTCGCCGCAGCAGGAATTCACGCCCCAGCGCGCGGCTTTCATCAAGACGCAATTCGGATCCCCATGATGGTTCTCGCCCTGCTCGGCGCCGTCATCAATCTTTATGTCATCTGGAAAATTCGCCGGTTGCGCAACAAACCAGCCGCCCAATGGCGCGTACAGCCCGTGTCGAGAAAGAAGCTCTATTCCGAGCGCTTCCAAATCGCTCTCTCAGTCCTTACTCTCCTCCTGCTCGCCGCCGAGTGGATCACCCACCCAATCATCCACCGCGTCCCCTGAAAATCTGGAAGCCGCTCCTCACTTTTTCCTGAAGCCTGATTCCGAACCTTCTATCTCTTTTTTCAGCCGCTCGTGCAGCCGCTCGCTGAATCCCACTGGCAATTCAAACGTCCGGTCATCCGCCGTCAAAATCAAAATATTCCGCGTCGAATCCAGAATCGCCGAGCAAATCTCGCAATGTTCCAGATGGCGCTCAATCTCTTCTCGCAACTTTGCGTCTACACCTCCGTCAATATACTCGGAGATGTGTTCCCAAACGTGTTTGCAGTCGAGTTTCATAGAGACCTCCGAAAGAACCTCTTCCGTGCAGGTGCCACCGTCTTCAGAAATGGGACCAGTTGTTTTTGGAGCAGGATTCGCGCGCGGTGCAACCGCACTTTCACGACCCCAGGGTTGAGCCCCAGCGCCTCCGCGGTTTCCTCAATGTTCAGTTCCTCCAAATCCCTGAGCGTAAAGACCTGCCGATAAATATCCGGAAGGCTCGCGACCGCCCGCCGCAGCGCCTCGCGCAACTCCTTGCGTTCCAGCGCTTCAAGCGGGATTTCCCGCCAATCTATCAAAGGCGCGGGAGTGTAATCGCCTTCTTTCTCTTCGACCTCTTCCTCGATCGAACGCTCGGCGGCGCCTTTGGCCTTCCGCAGCCTCTTCCTTCCTTCATTGATGGCAATGGTCGTCAGCCACGTGCTGAACTTGGCCTCCGCTCGAAACGTCCCTAGATGCCGGTAAGCGCTGATCACCGCTTCTTGCGCTCCGTCTTCCGCGTCCGCCTCATTCTTCACGATAGCAAGAACAGTCAGGTACACCATCCTCTCGTAGGGCCGGATCAATTCGTGAAATAGCTCTTTCTCTCCCGCCACAATCCGCCGGATCAGCTCCCCTTCTTTTGTTGTCGCCGCCTGCATCGTCGTGTCGCGGTGTTAGATATTTTCCTGTGCGTACTCAGAACTTCTCTAGCTTCGCCACTCCAAAAACCGCGTGAAATCTCTCGCAATAAATCACCAGTGCCTGATACTGCTGCAAGTCTGCCGTCACCGGCAAGTCGTAACTCTGATCCCCCAGGTTTCCTTTCAGCGAACCTAATTCCAATCCATCCAGGTTGCCTTTCACGATCTCATGCTCCAGCGTCTTGTCCTGCGCGCGTGCCAGCAAAACGTGCACGTCCGGCCCATTCGACGTTGTGAAATCCGATAGCCGCAAGTACCGCTTGCCCTCCCGCGACTCATAAATCGTTGCCCGCCCGCTAGTCGCGTGCGCCTTTCCTTCGAGCTTTCCCGTATAAATAGGCTGTGGCTCCGAATCCGCCGCAATCGGCGCGGCTTCGTTCACTCTGTGGTTGACAAAGAGTTTTTCTGGACGAAACGCCCACCAAGCGCCCACAAGCACCGGAACGCCAACCAACGTGAGCAAAATCCTCTTGCGCGAAATCGGCGATGTTCCATTAGTATTCATTTTTCCTCTCCACAGGTGGAACGGGCAGGTCTCCCCGCCCGTTCCCTTCTTTCCTCTTTGAATTTCTTAGAACTTCTCCAATGGCGCTATTCCAAAAACTGCATTAAATCGTTCACAATAAATGGAGATGGCATTGAACTTCGTCAAGTCTGTCCCCGCAGGAATCTCGTAGTTCTGATCCCCTTCGTTGCCCTTCAGTTTTCCCAGTTCGATCCTCTCCGTGTCGCGCTTCAAAGACTTCACGTCGCCCTCATCAGCCGCTACGAGCACTACGTGCACGTCCGGCCCGTTCGAGGTCATGAAGTCCTTCAGCCGCAGCACCAGCTTTCCGTCCGCTTCCTGATACACCGTGGCGCGCCCTTCGGTCTTGTGCACCTTCCCGTGGAACTTCCCGGTGAACAGCGTCTTTGTCATGCCTTCGTGCGTCATTTTGTCGTCTTGCATCATCTTGTCGTGCTTCATACTGTCCTGCGCGTGAGTTGCTGCCGGCAACCCAAACGCCACTGCCATCGCAGCAAACACCAAGCTCGCCTTAATCTCGATAATCATTCCAACCTCTCCTGTGCGCTGATTTTTGAGTAGCGCTCTCGTCGCACTCCCCGCACGTTGCATACGAGTCTCTGTCTCGCCAAAAGTTACAGCCTAAGTGCTGTGCGCGCTCTTTTAACCTAGTGCTGAAGCAGGTTTCAATTTGAAATGGCTACGCGGAATCTCGTAAACTGCCCGCGGCTCGACGAAATCACACGGTAAACGTCATTGACCTCTCGACGCAACTTCCTCATCAGCACCGCGACTCTGGCCGCAGGCATTACCGGACCGTCAGCCGATGCGGTCGCCGAAGCGCTTGTGACGAAGAAGCCCGTCGTCCCCCGCGCCACCGAATCCGTCAGCCTCAACGGCGAATGGCTCTTCCGCACGGATCCCCAAGATGCGGGCGTACGTGATAATTGGGTCGCCGCAAAAGCGGCCGCTAACGACTGGACGACCGTCACCGTTCCGCACACCTGGCAGGTTCATTCTCCGTTCACCGAGTATCGCGGCGTCTCCTGGTACCAGCGCTATTTCGACGTTCCTGAACGCTGGACCGGGTCCGCCATTCGAATTAAGTTTGCAGCGGTGTTCCACACGGCCACGGTGTGGGTGAACGGGAAGCTCGCCGGCGAACATGCGCGCAAAGGCTACACCGCCTTTACTTTCGACATTTCGCACCTGGTTCAGCATGGAGCGCCAAATACGCTTGTCGTGCGCGTGGACAATTCTTTCAACCTTCACATGCTCCCACGAGGACGATCCAGCGACTTCCCCCACGATGGTGGCATTTTTCGCCCGGTGCAAATTCTCATCACGCCCCAAGTGTTCGCCGAGCGGGTTGATGTCGATTCTCTTCTCGATTCGCAAAACGCTGAGGCTCAGCTCGCAATTGTTGCGTATTGCAGGAACGCTGGCTCCAAAATGTGGCGCGGCCATGGCTCCTTCCGGATCGTCGAAGAAGACACGGGTCTCGAAGTCTTCCGCAATTCCCACGCGGGCAGCTTGTCCATCCAACATCGCTCAGTGCACTCTCTGACCATTTCCGCAACTCTGCGAAATCCCAAACTCTGGCACTTCGATCATCCACATCTCTATCGCCTCGAATTCTTCCTTGCTGACGAACGCGAAGCTCACTTGTTTACGGCAACATTCGGCGTCCGCCGTTTCGAAGTCAAAGATGGAGCCCTCCGCCTCAACGGTGAAGCTGTGCGCCTGATGGGCGTCGAGCGCATGGGCGGCAGCAATCCTGAATTCGGCATGGCCGAGCCGCAAAGCTGGATCATTCACGACCATGACGATCTGAAGCATCTGAATTGCGTCTTCACGCGCGTTCATTGGCCACAGGACAGCCGCGTCCTTGATTACTGCGATCGTCACGGCATTCTGATCCAGAGCGAAATCCCCGCCTGGGGCTGGGAGTCTTTCAAGGGCATGGCCGCGGAGCCCGACCCCGATATTCTCGAGAACGGCATCGAGCAAATGCGCGAGATGATTGCGCGCGACCGCAATCATCCTTCGCTCGTCATCTGGGGGCTTTGCAACGAAGTGGGCGGCCAGCTTCCCGCCGCCTATCAATTCGCCAAACGCATGCTCGCCGAGGTCAAAAAAATCGACCCTCATCGCCTCTGCTCTTACGCCTCGAATTCCCTCGAAAAAACTCCTGAACGTGATGTCGCCGCGCTCATGGACGTCATTGAGATGAACGAATACGTCGGCACTTGGTCGCCGGGCAACCTCGAAACCATCGGCAAGTACCTCGACGCCGTGCACGCGGCATTTCCCAATAAGCCTGTGATTATCTCCGAGTACGGCTACTGCGCTTGCGTGCCGGAGCGCCCCGAGGACGACGCTCGCCGCATCGAGATTCTTCGCACGCACGACGCCGTGTTTCGTTCAAAGGACTACGTCGGCGCAGCCATTTTCTTCTGTTACAACGACTATCGCTCGCAAGTCGGCTTCAGCGGCGTGGGGGCTCTTCAGCAAAACATTCACGGCGTCGTGGACGTTTTCGGCACTAAAAAGCCTTCTTTTGACGCCCTTCGCGAAGAATCCAGTCCCGTCGTCTCTCTTTCTGTTGAAACTGTTGAAAATCATTCGAATACATTCCGCGTTTCCGTGAAGACTCGCGCGAACCTTCCCGCGTACACGCTTCGCGGGTACCGCGTACGCGCCGTCTATTACGGCGCAAGCGACATCCCTTTGGAACAACAGGAGGTGGCGTTGCCCGATCTTCTTCCTGGAAGCCAAGCCCAAGCTGAACTCGCATTTGGCCAGCCAAACACCCCAGGTCGTGTTCAATTCGATGTCTTTCGCCCCACTCGTTTTTCAGCTTGTTCGTTCGTCTGGAAACCCTAGGATCGCAGTCTCCTCCAACGCTCCGCAGGAGGCCGGGCACACCCCGCAATCGTTTACCTTTCGACGAATTACCCGTTAGCAATCTGAATTCACCTGGCGCTTCAAGGTATCCTGAAATCTTAGGACGAACGAGATGCCTGGAAATTTTGCCATTCGGTTGTGCTGCCCTCTCTGCGAAGCCGACTCCTGGGTCACGCTTGCAGACCGCCCGGAGACTTACGAGCAAATCCAGCAGCAAATCTGGGAATTCAAGTGCCGCGAGCACGGCGAGCAGATCGGCGCGCCCAAAGAAGTGATCAGCGTCGCACCTCTCGACGAGCCGCCGCCTTCCACACAAAAGTCCGCCTTTACATTTGGTAATCCCATTTCGACCGAAACAACCAAGAAAACTCCTCGCTCCAGCGAACGCCTGTCTCTTCGGGTCCCCGTAGTGGTCTACGGCTTCACCAAGGAGCGCGGCGCGTTTCACGAAGAAACGGAAACGCAAACCGTAAACGCCAGCGGCGCGCTCGTCCTGCTAAGAACAAAGCTGGCCATTGGCGATTCCGTTTTTTTGATGCAGCGGGGTAGCGGCCTCGAGCAGGGAGTCCGCGTCGTTTATCTCGACCCTTACACCGACCGCGAAACAAAAGTCGGACTGGCCTTCAAATACCCTATTCCCGATTTCTGGCGCCGTTCCCGTAAGCAACAGCGCGTATCCAAAATGCTGCGCGTCATCGTCAAAGGCATGGATGCGAAGGGAAATAAATTCAAGCAGACCAGCTACACCATCGATCTCAGTCACGATGGCGCCCGCCTCGACGGAATTGGCTTCCTCACCACGCCAGGACAAACCATCGAAGTGCGCCGCCTATGGCGCAAAAAGAAATTTCGCGTGGTATGGATTGGCCACGTCGGCACGTCGGAATCCAATCAAGTCGGTGTCTTTGGCCTGCAAAACGAAAAAGACATCTGGCACGTAAAATTGCCCGAAGGTGACCCCGACGAAAATCCCGATAAACCCGACAAGTCCAAGCCGCCGAAAAAATAGGTCAGCCCTTCTCCGTTTGCCGTCAACCATTCGCAGTCTGCCGTCAGCGGTTGGCCGTTAAATGCCCCTTTCCCATTTCAATTCCTGCCGTTTCGCGGCGGTGTCATCCCGACGCGCAGCGAATGAGCTGCTTTTGCGATCTCGATTTTCGTATTTCGCGTTTCGATTTTCGAATTTCGTTTTTCCCTTTTCTATTTTCGGTCCTTCGGCTCAGTCCGATACCCACCCCGCCCCGCTGCCATCTTCCTGCCCGCCGCACGAATCACCCACGGCATGAACCGCTCGAGAAAAACCAAAGCCTTCCCATGGCCCGTAATTATGGCCTCGCGCTTCCCTTTCGCAATGGCTCGCAAAATCTGCCGCACCGCTTTGTCCGTCGGCATAATCAGCCATGCCGGCATCGGTTCCTTGGCCTGCTCGTGAAAAGTGCCCTGATTATCCACGCGCCGGATATCGCTCGCCACAAACCCCGGGCTAATCAGCGTCACTCTCACTCCCGAAAGCCGCAGCTCCTGCGTAATCGCATTCGCCAGCGCCCGCACCGCAAACTTGCTCATGTTATACGGCGAAGCTCCCGGCGTCGCCGCCCATCCGGAAACACTCCCGACGATGGCAATACTGCCTTTGCTCTTCTCGATCTCCGGAAGCGCCGCGTAGATGGTTCGCAGCACACCAAACACATTGGTCTCGAACTGCCGCCGGTAATCCTCCACAGTAAGTTTCTTCAGCGGGCCCACCACGCCAAATCCCGCATTGGCAATCGCCACGTCCAGCTTTCCCCAATGCCGCACCGACTCTTCAACCGCCTTCTGCAAACTCCCGTCTTGCGTGACGTCGCACTGCACCACCAACGGCGCCGTCTTTCCCGCCGCCACAATTCTTTCAGCCAGTTTTTCGAGCAACTCCCTCCGTCGCGCCGCGAGCGTCAGTTGCGCTCCCGCCTGCCCCAATTGCCACGCCAACTCCTCCCCAATGCCCGACGAAGCACCCGTAATCAGCACGGCCTTACCCTGAAAAAATTGCGTCATGTTCATCCCGGTATCTTACGACAGGAGTGGCCAACAGCTGTCGCCGTTGTCTTTGCTATGCCGTGCCCCGTTACAAAAACGGCCTCCCGTAACTCCTTTAGAATGCGCAGTTCCGAAAAAGGTGGGGGGTTGGGGGGAGCCGCGGTGGCGGGCCGGCCAAAAACATTGAGGGCGCAACGGCCTTGCGGCTGCTGCGCCCTCTTTCAATTGTGCCGTTAAGTTGTTTAAGCTTCCCGGCTCAATCTGGCGTGAGAGTAAGCCCAGCTCTTTTTCTTGGCAAGCGAATTCTGAAATCTCAACTGTGGAATCCTGTGCACACCTGTGCAAAACGCGGAGAGTTCGGCGGCCTAATCGCCACAGACAAACCTCCAGTCCTCCTACCTGGCAGCGCCGGAAGGCGCGGCACGCTTCAACGCAACCTTCCAACGGGGACATCCGAATGGTGCTGCTCAATTGCCCGGAATCAGCGGTAACAGAAAATCCTGCAGCTTCTGGCTTTCGGGAAAGCTCAAACGGCCAAGGTGAATGCCCATGCAATTCGCTCCCGCTACGCGCACCACGGAGCCGACGCCAACGATCGGTCCCATGCTCTTGTCGAGTTGCAGCCGAATATCCACAAACGTGCCGACCGGAACGACTCTTTGCGCTTTCACCAGAATACCTTCCATGCTCACGTCAATGCTTTCCGCTTCGATGACGTGCCCGTCATGCTTGAGCAGCACGCGGGACTTCACCGGAACGCGCCGCGTTCGCCGATGCTCATGTTCAATGGCGCCTTGCGTGGCGCGGACAATCATCAGCAGGCGCTCTCGATCCAGCGGCTTGTACATGAAAAAACTTGCGCCCGCCTCAAATCCCCGGCACATCGCCGCCGGTCGTTTGTCATCGCTCATCATCACCACGGGCGTAATCCGGTTGCGGTTCGAGTCGCGCATCTGCCGTGTGAGTTCGGCTCCGTCCGGGAAAGGCATTTGATCGTCTACGAAAACCATCGTGAATTTCCCGTGCTGAAGAATGTCGGGGGCTTCCACACTTTTTGTAACGCTCAGGGAATCCATGCCAACCGAGTCCAGAACTTTTTCAATGAGCTGGCACGTCGCCGGTTCGTCATCCACAATCAGCGCTCGCTTGTCCAAATTGACTTTCCTTTCCGGTGCTTGCTTCACGGACGCGGACTTGCAAAATCAGCGTCCCGAGCGCCCCACTGCACTCGCAAGTGCCGGCGGCCTGCCCCTGAGGCTCACAAGAGCCGAAGAGAAAGGGACCGGCGCGGGGAGGCGGCGGATTTTCTGTTCTCGCGGATGAACGGCTTCGTGCGGAAGAACATTTGTCGCTTCCAGCATCAGGTCCACGCGGCCGCGCACATCGAACTTTTGCAGCAAGGCGGAAACGTGAAACTTTACCGTGCGCTCGGAGATATTCAGCTTCGTGGCGATCTCCTTGTTGCTCAGATTTTGCGTTATGCCCGCCAGGACCTGGTCCTGACGAACACTCAAAGAAGCCTGAAGCTTGGTATTCGAGTATTTCTCGATCACTCTCATGGTGTCCTCCGCAAGGCCGCTGACGAGATCCTCGTCCGTTCCCACCAGGATGCCGTACTCCCGCGGCATTCTCTGCCGTGCGATGCATTGAAAGGCCAGAAGATTCACGGCCTGTTCCACGGGCAAGCTTCCGTCCTGGCGAGCGGGCACCTGGAACCGCGGCGTGCCCGTGCGCTTGTCGAAAAACACAAAGAGTTTTGGATGAACCGAGAAACCCCGGGCTTCCGGCTGCGCATTCGCAGCTCTTTTGGAACCGCTCATAGACTTCTCCTTCCGCGAAGGGGAAAGGTGTTTTTGCAACAAGAATTGCCGCTCTTTACCGCTTGGGCAGACGTTGTTCCCCGCAGCGGCCAGGCGTGCCTGGAATTACCGTTCCTGATGAATCGGCATGTCTCGGCGCGACCGGGGAACATGACGCAAATCAGGTTGCTCGAACCGCGAGGCATCGTAGCAATAGAAATGAACTCCCACTCCGAACTTGTCCTGGGGAGAGCCCACCTGTTCCACCCGTACGACGTGGCCGGTGCAGCGCCACTCGTTCGTGGGCTGGCCCGAGACCTCCTCGGGCATCTTCAGAAGGACTTCGATGATTTCCCCTTCGGCCAGGCGCGTATCGGTCAGAAAGAAAATGCCGCACTGGGAAAGATTCACCGACTCAGCTCTCTCTTCGGGAAGACCCGACTTCCAGACGCGGACACGAAGAGGCGTCTTGATATCGTGACGTTGCGTGGAACGACGATCGCGAGAGAAAATAGTGGACCGCTTATTCATGGAAACCTCCGTGTGCCAAGGAGGGGGCTGGCGCTGTTTAATTGGAGGGGACGTCATTTATCGGATATTGGCGAAATCCTGCAAAGGCTCAATTTGGTTCTAGTGCGCGTGAAACACCTGTATTTTCAATTTGGAACAGTATTCACAAGGGCTTGTCAAATGAATCTGTCTGGTACGAAATGGAGAATCCGACCCGATTGATTCGAGAACCGCAGTTTTGTGTGGGTCGTGAGAAACAGGCCCTGGATTTCCGCTAACGCGCTATCATCGAAACCGCTATGGGAATACTGAAATTCATGTTGAACGAATTTGCCTGGGACGAGCGCTATCGTGTCTCCCGCATCGAAGACGTGCTCACCCCGGCGCTGGTGGTCTATCCGGAAATGATTTCCTCCAACATCGACCAGACATTGCGTCTGTTGGATGGAGACGCGAATCGCTGGCGCGTCCACGTCAAAACCGCCAAGCTGGAATACGCCCTGCGCATGCTGGCCGACCGCGGCATCCGCAACTTCAAATGCGCCACCACGCTTGAACTTCTGGTGGCCTGCCGCAGCGGCGCGAAAGACGTGCTCGTTGCTTACCCCATGGTCGGAGCCAACGCCCGCCGCGTGCAAGAAATTGCCGAAACGCATCCGAACGTGCGCATTTCTGTTTTGGTCGAGAACGAAGACCAAGTGCGACAATGGCGAGGCAGTTCCGTCGGCGTTTTTCTCGACATTAATCCCGGCATGAATCGCACGGGGATCGAGCAAACCCACAGCGCAGAGGTCGTCAGGTTGGTGCGCTCCGTCAGGGACGCAGGTTTGGAGTTTCGCGGCTTGCATTACTACGACGGCCAGTACGGAGGTCTCGACGAGCGCGAGCGAACCACCGCGGCCCACGCAGGCTACGACAGCTTGCTGAAAGTGGTAGGCGAAGTCGAACGCAGCGGCGCAAACATTCCGGAAGTGATCACCGCGGGTACTCCAACACTTCCCTGCTCGCTGTCCTACCAGGGCTTTCGCGGACAGAAGTTCATCCACCGCGTTTCTCCCGGAACGGTTACTTATAACGATGCAACCAACCTCGCGCAATTGCCAACCGAGTACGGATTACGCCCCGCGGTCCTTGTGTTAGCGAGAGTCGTAAGCCATCCGCGGCCGGGCGTAATCACCTGCGACGCCGGCCACAAGGCCGTGTCCGCTGACGCTGGCGTACCAACCTGCGTCGTCATGGGCCACCCGGAACTTACGCCCCTTTCTCCCAGCGAAGAGCATCTGCCAGTGTCCGTTGCAGGAGACGCTGCCGGGCCGGAAGTTGGCGAGGCCCTTTATCTCCTTCCCCGCCACGTTTGCCCTACCGTGAACAATTTTGATTCCGCCCTTTTGGTACGGAACGGAAAAATCGAGGGGGTGGAAAGAGTAACGGCTCGCGGTCGCGAAGCACCGCTCCTGGGAACGCAAGAACGAACAGCCATGCTCGCGCACTAGAACCCGCCCAAAAGCGTGCGATGCAATTCTACGGTTGGTGTCCGCCCCGGGAGGCCAAAAGTTAAGGCCAAAGGCCTGTATTGGACTCCAGCTCCCCCGCTCCCTTGGGCAAAGTTTAGCCCTATTTTAAGGAAACATTTTTAAGGGGTGCGTCGTACCTCTATCCATCAGCCGGGAGACAGCGGCGGGTCACCTCGCTAAGTAGGCGCTCGGGACCTAAAGACCCGCCAAGCCAGCAAACGCCGGCCAGGAGGCATCCGCCATGTGCAGTTTCCATCGAGGGCTCACAACCAAGGTCATTTTGGCAGCCGCAGCGGCCGCACTCTTCGCGCCGACGGGAGTCTTGGCGCAGACCAGCAACACGCAAGCAAAAGCCACCCCGTCAACAACTTCGGAAAAAGGTGAGCGCTGGCTCCATGTCCGCGTGATTTGCACGGATGGCAAGGGGGATACCGTTCGCGTGAACGTGCCCTTGGAGCTGGCGGAAAAGGTGCTTCCCGCCGTCAATCACGACCGGCTCCACAACGGCAAGGTGAAAATCGACAATTCGGACATTAACGATGTAGACCTTCGCGCCATCATGGAGGCGGTCCGCTCTGCCAAGGACGGGGAATACGTCACCGTGCAGGGAAATGACAACGATGTGCGCGTTGCCAAGGAGGGCAATCACCTGATCGTTCATGTGGTGGACAAAGAAGGGTCCAAGAAGTCCCAGGTGGAAGTGAGGGTTCCGATGAAGGTTGTCGAGGCGCTGCTCTCCGCAGGAAAGGACGAGCTGGACCTGGTCGCAGCGCTCCATGCGCTGAGCACGCAAGGCGATGTGGAGCTCGTCTCCGTAAAAGACAGCGAAAACACCGTGAAGGTTTGGCTGGATTCCAAGAACGTCGCGGATTAGTCCTTAGTTTTTAGTTGAATGCTTAGGTAGCGAAAAAGACGCCTAGCGATGCGGAGGCAAACATGATGTTGTTGGCAAAAGCGGCTCTCGGCGTGGGTGGAGCGCTCGTAGCCGTGGGGGCGTATACGTTTCACGAAGGCGTGATTCGCATGGACGTGGACGAATTCCGCGCGGGGGGCTCGCACATTCACATGTGGGTTCCGGCGGCAATGGTGCCGATGGCGATGCACTTCGTGCCCAAACACCATCTCTGCGACGCGGCAAGCCATGCGCAGGAGTTTCTTCCCGTGGCGCATGCGCTATTCAAGGAATTGAAGAATTTTCCGGACGCCGAATTCGTGGAAGTGCAAGATGGCGACCAGCACGCGCGGGTTCGGACGCACGATGGGAAGCTGCAGATTGACGTGGATGATCCGGATGAAAAAGTTCACGTGTTGGTGCCCTTGAGCACGGTCGATGACGTTATCGGGCAGATCGAAGACAGCGCACCGAGAGCATAAAGAAAGTTAGAAGGTCTAAAGGTTCCAGGTTTGAACGTTGCAACGCCTCTTGCCGAGCGCGCGTTCAGCTAGAAGCGCTGGCATCTTTGGCGGCTAATTGGAAGTAGGCTTCTTCGAGGATGGCGTCCTTTTTCCAGCCAGCGCGAAGCAAAATCCCTCTGCTGTTTTCGATCATCTTGGGATGCCCGCACAGATAGGCCGTTGTTTCCTCCGGCCTAAGTTTCCAAGCTTCCGTATATTTTCGCAGGAGATCGTCCACCCGGCCGGTCTCGCCCCTCCATTGCGCGTTATCCCACGGTCGGCTCACCGTCGGGACGTATTGGAACCACGATGTTTCGGATGCATAGCGCTCGAGCTCTTCGCGGTAGCCGAATTCAAACGAATGGCTTGCGCCCTGGAGGCAAAAGAATTTGTGCTCGCCCGGCATGGGACTCCCGCCGCTCTTCCAGTCACGGTAAATCGTCCGCACGTAGCTGACAAATGGGGCGACACCCGTCACCGTGGAAATGAGCAAATGGTTGGTGCGGCCGCTGCGAAGATCAAGCATAAAGCGGCCCTTGGCAATTTTCCGGCAAAGCAGGGTGTCTCCCGGCTTCAATTCGAAAAGACCCGGCGTCAATCCGCCTTTCGGAACCAGCTCGACAAAAAACTCGAGCGCCTCTTCGTAGGGAGAGGAAGCCATCGAGTAGGCGCGTTCCGTTCGAACACCATCGCGCTCGATGCCGAGTGTAGCGTATTGTCCAGCGCGGTATTCGAATGGGCCACCCGGATCGACGCGCAGGATGCACAAATCCGCCGAGACATCGCGGCGATCGAGAACCCACGCTCTGTAATATTTGTCTGGAGAACGAGCCATCTAAAGTTGCTTCCAACGAGTCGCTTCTGCGGGCCGCGTCCAAACCGTGCTATGTGCTGGCCTGCCGGTGCAAGCCATTTCTCATTCGTAAGCCAACGCGACGACGGGATCGTAAGTCGCTGCGCGGAATGCGGGATACAGGGCGCCGGCGGCAGCTCCCACTAACGCAAGAACGATGGCGGCAAAAATCCAGGGCGGAGTGATAAGCACGGGAAGGTCGGGCTTGGCTTCCTTCAGGACGAATTGCGTCAGAAACGTAAGGCCAATGCCAAGGCCAGCGCCAAAGATCGTGAGAATCAAGGTTTCCGTAAGCAGCATTCGAACAATGTCAAATCGGGAAAACCCCAGAGCCTTCAGAATCCCAATCTCCCGCGTGCGCTCCATGACCATTGTGTGCATGTTCAGCAGTACAACGATAAAGCTGATGACGATGCCGAGCGCCACCATGGTGCGGGTGAAGGGGCGAAGTTGCGGCAAATTGGAAGAGTTCATCAGGCTGACGTATTCGGCAAGGGAACGGAAGCTGTATTGCGAAAACAATGTAGCGAGTTGGGCCCGGGTAGCGTCCGTATCTCCTTTGCTCCGAACATAAAACATGGAAACGCGCTTTTCGGCTCCGGCAATCTCCTGCGCCGTGCGGATCGGAATGAAAAAACGGGCGCCTTTTCCATGAGCAACAATGCCGCAGACCGTAAACTCATGATTCAGAAGCGTGACCTGACTCCCAACCTTCAAATCACGCGTCTGCGCAATGATGTCGTCGGCAATAACTTCGTCGGAGCCCTGGAAAGGGTGGCCACCGCGAAACAAAAAGCCTTTGCTGAGGGCGTTGAAACGAGCGTAGTCAATCCCGTAGATCATCACTAAGCTCTTTGGTTCCGTGAGGATAACCACGGGCGCTGCTTCATCAACGCTATTGACAGCAGAAATTTGATCGCCCAGCGACTCCGGCATCACAGCACTCGAGAAAGCAAAGAAAATCGAAGAGTTTGGTGGCTGGACCAGGATATCCGCGCCAACGCCTTCGACGCGTTTTCCCCATTCGGAAACGACTCCCGAAGTGAGACCAACGATCATAAGAACTAGAATCACCTGGATGGCAATGGCAATCACGCTGAGAGCGCTGCGCATGGGGCGCGCCGTAATGCTCCCCCAGAACATTTGGAGCAGAGAAAACGGTCCTTCGAAGGTTTCGTCCATGGCGAAAGGCCAAAATTGTACTGTAACATTCTGATTTTGCCAGAGCAAAGCGAGCAGGCCGCGGATTGGAGCAAGCCGCGTGCCGAAAATCCAAAACATTGTTTCCGTACTGTAAAGTTTTCAACACAAGTGTTGATAAGTTTGTGGAAATCAGGCCCGCCTCGCTGCGTAACTTCCGACAGTTCAACGCTCTTGAGCGCATTGCACAATTTGTGTGCAATGGCAGCCGTTTCCCACTCCGCGAAGCTCGCACTGACGCGGATCGGTTTTCTACAAGCGTTTCAGAATTGGAATTCTGGCCAAGACGGGAAAAGAAATGTTCCACAAAACGTTTCACGGAGCATCAGCATGTGCTTCACAAAGAGTTCCACGGAATGTTCCACGAGTGTTTCACGCGCGGTAAGAACCGCAGTGAAAAGAAACTCCATCGCCGCATTCAGATAAGACGCGAGCGAGAAGCCTTGCGGCATTGTTCAAGAGAATCTTGGTTGGAAACAGGCACTCAATACCACTTTGGTGGACGATCGAGATGGATTTTGATGGTTTGTTTCGGATCCGTGATGTCGAACCACCGGCCATAACTCTTCCAACCTTCAGCGAGCACCTGAATCAGCACACGGCCCAGAGGTGCGTCGGGAACGTGCGCGACGCCCTCGCGATTGGTTTTCACGTTTAATTCCATGGTCTTGTTCTTCTTGATCTTGTGCTCTTCGACGTATTTGAAGTAGACACTGGCGTTTTCAACGGGCGTTTCTTTTTCTCCCCCCGTGATTTCAATGGTGATGCGCGACTGGGGATCCGGCCTGGCAGCGTCTTGCTTCGTTTCGGAAGAAGGGGCCGGCGGATTCTGCGCCGAGACCTGAGCGGTTGGAAAAAACGCCGCTGCAACGCAAGAACCGGCAAGTAGGATTCGAGAGAAGGTCGCCATTTGCGTGAACACCATCCTGTACGGAAGGAAGGGCCGAGGTCAAGCCTTAGTCCCAAGAAAGTTGGATGCCTGCCGAGCGAGAATTGCTGCTCGGGCATGGGTCCACGCCCCTCGGCTGCGCTGGCGTTTCGTGGAAACTTCCGTGTTAGCCTATTTGACGGATTTGTGAGGCTCCTGTAAGTTTTCAAGAACCTGCGCTGAAATGAATTACTGGGACAGTTGAACCCTGGAAGTGCCCGCGGGCGGTCGCGCAGCCGACCTCTCAGGCTGCCTGCTTCACAAGTGTGAGAAAGAGCAAGGAGAGCATCATGGGTTTTGCCACCAATGCCATTCATGTGGGCCAAGAGCCGGATCCCGCCACCGGCGCGATCGTCGCGCCGATCTATCAGACGTCCACCTATGTCAACGAGGAGCTGGGAAAGAACAAGGGCTACGACTACGCGCGAACGAATCATCCAAACCGCAAGGCGCTCGAGCGGACGGTGGCGAAATTGGAAGGCGGGCATAGCGCTTACGTTTTCACTTCGGGGATGGCAGGAATTGATGCGGTTTTCCGGTTGCTGCGGCCCGGAGACCATGTGGTTGTGTCTGAGGCGGTATACGGCGGAGTGTTCCGGCTTTCGACGCAATTGCTGGTGCACTTTGGACTGGAATTCAGTTTCGTGGACACTTCGATGCCGGAAGCGGTACGCATGGCGCTGCGCCCGAATACCAAAATGATTTACGTCGAGACGCCTACGAATCCGACGATGCACGTGACGGACATCGCAGCGATCTCGAAACTCGCCGGTGAACGAAACATCACGGTCGCGGTGGACAACACGTTTTTGAGCCCGTATTTGCAGCGGCCCATTGAGCTTGGCGCGCACATCGTCGTCCATTCGATGACGAAGTATTTGAACGGGCACAGCGATGCGACGGGCGGAGCCGTCGTGCTGACGCGGCCGGAAGATGCAGAGAAAATCTATTTCATTCAGCGCTCGGCGGGTGCCGGGCTGGCGCCGATGGATTGCTTCCTGGTTTCGCGAGGAATCAAGACCCTGGCCGTCCGCATGCTGCAGCACAATGCGAACGGGATTACCGTGGCGCGGCATCTGGATGCTCATCCCAAAGTCCGCAAGGTATTTTACCCAGGGTTGCCCACGCATCCGCAGCACGAAGTAGCGCGGCGCCAGCAAAAAGGGCCGGGCGCGATGCTTTCGTTTGATTTGGGCTCGGTGGATGCTGCGCGACGGTTTCTAAATCATTTGCAACTTTGTTCGCTGGCGGAAAGCCTCGGCGGAGTCGAGACCCTGGTTTCGCTTCCCGCCCTGATGACCCACGCGTCCATGCCCAAAGAAGTGCGTGAGCGCGTGGGAATCACCGAAGGGCTAGTACGCTTGTCGGTGGGCATCGAGGACGTGGAAGATATTATTGCGGATTTGGACCAAGCGCTGTTGTACGTGTAGATCGCTTGGGAATCGAACAAATCGTCTACGAATGATTGCTGGGTCGTTATTGGTGACTGGCGAAACCGCTCAAACCTGCTAGACGCTTTCTTCCAGCCAGGACAAATACTCCGCTGAACCCTCTGTGATCGGCAGGGCGATGAATTCAGGAACCTCGTAGGTGTGCAGGCGCCTCACCTCCCTTTCCAACTGTGGCAGGCGGGCAGCGCCGGTCTTGATGAGCAGCAGATGCTCGCGGGCGGATTTGAGTTTACCCTTCCATGTATAGAAGGACTCAACCGGACTGCGGACGATGTTGACGCACGCGGCTAGGCGCTTCTGCACCACGGCTCTCGCGATTTTCTTGGCAAGCGCCAACGTCGGGCACGTGACGAGGACGACGCGCATATTTTTTCCTTTTGCGCGAGCCACTTTTTTTGATCCTTCCTTGATTCTCCCTTGATTGGCGCGGGCTCATAATAATGGCTTTCGAGGCGTGGTGCGAGAGGCTAAAATAGCCCAGCCATGAGCACAAGCGCAGGATTGAGCACCGCTTCTCCCATCAAGTTTGGCACTTCGGGCTGGCGCGGCGTGATTGCCGAAGATTTCACATTCGCAAACGTGCGGCTGGCGTTGACGGCCATTGCGGAGCACGTCAAGGCGAAGTCTCCGAAGCCTTCGATTCTGGTCGGGTACGACACGCGTTTCTATTCTGAAGAATTTTCGCAACTCGCCGTGGACATCCTGCTGCATCACGGGATCCGGGCGCTGTTGTGCGAGACGTTCACGCCAACGCCCGCCGTGGCCCACGAGATCATGCGGCGCAAGCTGGATGGCGCAATCAATTTCACTGCCAGCCACAATCCGGCGCAATACCATGGCTTGAAGTTTTCTTCGTCCGACGCGGGCCCGGCGCTTCCGGAAATCACCAAAGACATTGAAGCTCGTGCCGCGCAAATTGCCGCCAAGGGTGGCGTGGCGCCGCTGCCGCACAGCGCGACGAAAGTGAAGCCCAGTGAAACCGTCAATCTTCGTGAAAATTACTTGAAGCGGCTCGACGAGCTGGTCCGCTTCGATACGCTGAAAAAAGCAAACGTGAAGTTTGCGGTGGATACGCTGCACGGCTGCGGCGCAGGCTACCTGGACCGTGCGCTGCGTGACCATGGCATCGTGGTGGAAGCCATTCGAACGGATCGCGATTGCCTCTTCGACGGCACTGGCCCGGACGTCTCCGAAGAAAACCTCGCGCCGTTGCGCAAAGCAGTGATCGACTCGAAAGCAACGGCGGGCCTGGCCACCGACGGTGACGCGGACCGCTTCGGCATCGTGGATCGCGACGGCAGTTGGATCCAGCCGAACCTGATTCTCGCGCTCGTTTATGACTATTTGGTGGAAACGCTCCAGTGGAAAATGGCGGCGGCGCGCAGCGTAGCTACCACCCAAATGATCGACGCAGTGGCGAAATCGCATGGGCAGAGCGTTCATCAAACGCCCGTGGGCTTCAAGTACATCGGTCAGCTCATCCGCGAAGACAAAATTGCGCTGGGCGGAGAAGAAAGCGCGGGGCTGACCATTCGCGGACACATCCCGGAGAAAGACGGCATCCTCGCCTGCCTACTCGTGGCGGAAATGATTGCGGCGCGCGGAACGTCCGTCGGCGAGCAAATTCGCGCCCTGTACAGAAAACTCGGCCGCGAATTCTGGCCTGTGCGTGAGAATCTGCATCTCTCCGACGAACAAAAGGCAAATGCCGTCCGCAAGGTAGCCGTGGACAGTTCGACACTGCTGGGGCGGAAAGTCGTATCCACCGACCGCACCGATGGCGCAAAATTTGTTTTTGAAGACGGATCGTGGATGCTGCTACGCCTTTCGGGCACGGAGCCGCTGTTGCGGCTCTATGTGGAGGCGGAAAGCGCGTCCGCGTCGGCAAAGTTGACGAGCGAAGCAACGAAATGGGTTCTGCAAAGCTGAAAACACCGGATGCAGGCGAAGGCGTGGCGGCCTTTTTGCGCCAATACGGAGCCACGCTTCTGGGCCTGCTGCTCCTGGCGCTAGTGGTTCACGACATTTTCGGTACCCATGGCTATCTCGCAATGCGGCGCACGCAGCAGGAAATCAAAAAAGTGAAAGCCGACATCGACCAGCTCAACAAAGAAAACATACAGCTTTCGGACGAAGTGAAAGACCTGAAGAGCGATCCCCGCAAGATCGAAAAGATTGCGCGCGACGAACTCGGCCTGGCCAAGCCTGGCGAAGTGATTATCAAGATTCCGCAGTCGCAGCAGTTGCCGGCAGACCCGGCCTCACGCCCTTAGGCTTTCGCTTTTTCCAGGCCGTGCGCGCCACCGAAAGCAAGACCATCGCTGCGAAGATCGTAAGCAACCCCGCTGTCGCTTTCCACGCGCTGCACCGCCCTTTCGGCAGAATCGAAAATCTTCCATAAACAAATTCGATGTGCACCCAATAAACGAGCAGCGAAGTGTTTCCCAATTGAACGATCGGGCTGAAGCCTTTTTGCGCGAATCCCCAGCGGCACCACGCGTAGACCAGGAAAAGAATGATGAGGAGGATGCCGCAGCGCATCAGCAAGAAATCCGGATTGCTATGCCAATAGTCGTAGACCGCGTAAAGGCGAACGCGCGATGAATCGAACACCGTCGAAAGCCAGCAGGCCAAAACTCCTGTGCCGCCGAGCAACGCGAAGGCCAATCCTTCCTTGCGCTTCGCGAAATCCGAAAACAAATAGAAGCCCGCGGCCAATCCCGCAAACGCAAATGCCGACCACGGAAACAACGGAAAAAGCCAGGCCTGCGGCTTATCGAAGATGTGCACTCCATTGATGTACGACTCGAGCGGCCAGGGCAGAAACTTAGGCCGGTGCGTCGTCCACAGGGGTGGCGTGGCCAGCGCAACAACCGCAGCCACAAATAATCCTGCAACGAGCGTACGAATTCGCGCAACCGCTACAGCCCCGTCACCTGTCGCCCAGCAAAGCACTCCCATCAACATCATTGAGAGCCCGAGAATGTTCAATACATCCACGCGCAACAAGTCAGTCCAGGGCGACCACGGATAGCCAAGCGCAAATTCCTGCACCCGAAAGAGCAATCCCATTCCAAATATTTCCGCTCCTCGCAGAATGGTTTGCTTCGCGATCGTGTTGCGCGCAACGCCCTTCTCCCTCAGCCGCTCGGTAACCAGCGCAAACGAAACTCCCGCCAGAAAAATAAACAGCGGCGCGGGCAAGGTTCCGCCTAGCTGCGACCAGTTAATCAGCGAAGACGATTTTCTCGCCTCCGGGCTCAGCCACGAATCGTAGCAATGCGTCTGAAACATCAGCACGCATGCCAGCCCGCGCATCCAGTCGATATAAGTCAGCCGGCCTATGTTGGACGGGAGGACCGCCCGCCCGACGATTCCCGATCGCCCCTGCTGCTGCCCTGTCGAGTTAGTTTGCTCCACCATCTCTACGTTACAATTCTCGCTTGACTGCCACACGCCAACTCGGCCTCTTCTCCATGCTTGGCCTGTGGGCCGTCCTGACTCTCATCGGCGTCCTTTACGCCGTGTGGCTCGGTTTCGGCGGCCCTGCCTTTGCCGCGACTCTGACGACTTTCGCTTTCCTGTTTCTGATCACGCTGCTGTTTGCCGCGCGAGGAGTGGAAAGCGCCCTCGCAGCACACTTCGGCGCCAGCGCCGGCATTTTGCTCTGCGCCGCATTGTTCCTTCTCTACCTGATTTATGCGCTTGGGACAAATAGTTTTAGCTTCGGCCGTGCCACGACCGCTGCCGTGCTGGTGTTCGCCCCGCTGGCGCTCGCGGCCTCAGCGGAACGAAAACCCCCAGGCTGTTGGCAGGACTTTGCCATTATCGTGGGGATTTGGCTTGCCGTGAAGCCGCTGCCTAGTCTCTGGGGCTTCACCATGTCGCATTGGCTCTTTCCCTTTCCCGAGCAGCTCTCCTACGTGATGACCGTGCTTCTATGTTTGAACGTGGCTCTCGCAGTGTTCGTGCTCGTCCGCCGCCTTAACGGCATCGGCTACTCCATTGGATGGAACCGCCAGTGGATCTTTTTCATTCTAGTGAGTTTCTTCGCGTTCGCCCTCATCGCCATTCCGCTGGGTACCCGAATGAGTTTCATTCAATTTGAACCGCGCTGGAGCGAATGGAAATCCCTCCCGCTCACCGCCCTAAGCATTCTCTTCTTCACCGCCTGGCCTGAAGAATTTCTCTTTCGCGGGCTCCTGCAAAATACCTTATCGCGTGCGTCCAAAAGCGAAGTCGCCGGCTGGTGGACCGCCTCCGTTCTATTCGGGTTCTCTCACATCACCAATCTCGGCTTTCCCAACTGGCGCTACGTGGTCCTGGCTACCATCGCCGGCGTCTTCTACGGCTGGACGTGGCGCAGAACGGGCTCTATTTTTGCCTCCGCCATCGTCCACGGCGCTGTGGACACCACCTGGCATTTCCTTTTTCACACTCTCTAGCCAGACGAATGCCTAAAACGTACGAAGGATGAAACGGAATGGAATCCGGCGCATCCAACGGGCCAAGGAAGCCGGGTCCCAACAAATAAGCGGAGTCTCGCGAACGACTGCTACCTGAGGAGGATTGCAAATGAGCGCAATGACCGCGGAACAAGCCGTGTTCCTGCTGCAAGATGTTTACCTGGGCTCGATAAAAAATGAGAGCCGCATCACAAAAAGAGTCCTCGAAGCTGTGCCCGCCAACAAAGGCGAGCACCGCCCCGACCCTATCTCCAAAAGCGCCATCGAACTCGTCCGGCACATTGCCGTCGCCGAGAATCGCTTCCTGGAAACGGTCATCAATGGGGTCTTTGACGTGAATGCGGCCGCGCTGCCCGAAAGCGTGAAGACTCCGCAGGAAGTTGCCACCTGGTACGAACAACGTTTCGCGAAAAATTTCGACGCGCTAACCAGGCTCAGCGGCGGTCAACTCACGAAGATGGTCGATTTTCGCGGGCTGTTCCAGCGCCCTGCCGTCTCATTCGTCTTGCTCGGCATGGTTCATACCATTCACCACCGCGGCCAGCTCTCTTCCTATCTGCGCTGTATGGGCGCAAAGGTTCCGTCCATTTACGGCGAAAGTTACGACGACGCGCAAGCGCGCAAAGCCGCCGGCGGGTAGTCGCTTCGAGGCGCGCTCCTCATCTTCAGGACTGCTCCGTCAGAATCTTCTACTTTTCAACGTGCGGCGCGGCTTGGCCGTGCCTCTTATCGTTGTAGAGAGACTGGTCCGCAGCGCTTAAGAGATGCTCGATGGTGGCGCCATCGCGCGGAAATTCCGCAATTCCGATGCTCACAGACAGGCGCGGCTCCTCGGTATCCAGAGACAGACGGTGAGCGACGCGCTCCGCCACCAGCGCGGCAGACTCCGCATCGGTCTCGGTCAGCACCAGTGCAAATTCGTCTCCTCCGTAACGCGCCGCCGTATCCGTCTCTCGGCAACTCAGGTGGAGCACTTCCGCGAGGCGGCAAATCGCCAGGCTCCCCACCAGGTGTCCGTATTCGTCATTGACCTTCTTCAAGCCGTCCAAGTCGAGCAACAGAACCACGAAGGGCTTGTTCGTGCGCCCATAACGCTTGATCTGCTCGTCCACACGTTCCACCAGTAATCGATAATTCGCCAGGCCCGTCAGCGGGTCGCGCACAGCAAGCTGCTTCGCGTGTTCTTCCTGTCTCCGTCGTTCGGAAACTTCCGCGGCAAACACCAGCGTCATCAGCGCCTGAATGGAAAGAAACGATTGCAGCAAGAGCAACGAGTCATTCGCCGACTGCAGAGAAAACGGCCCGTAGCCGTGCGTCGTTCCGACCACCGCAATCGCGCACACGATGCAGATGATCGCAGAGGCTTCGCGAGGGCCGAATCGAAATGCTGCCCAAATCAGAAATGGTGTGCAGAGAAACGTCCAGGGATCATGTTTGACCTGTGCATTAAACACCGGCCCGAATACGATTGCCGAGATAAGCAGCGTGGAAGCAAGCAGCGCGGCGGCCTCTGCGTACTGGCGCTTGGACCAGCGTGGGACCGGATTGGCGCTCCACAAGAGTAGGAAGGGTGCAAAAACCAATGCGCCTGCCGCATCCCCAAGCCACCACGTCCGCCAGATGAGTCCGTATTCATGCCATGGCGCGTAGCCGCCCAGAGCAAGGCTGGTAACGCCAAGTGTCGCCGCAATGCCCGTACTCAGGATTCCGCCGTAGAGCGCAAAGCGCAGAATGCCCCACGTGCTGTCAAAAACATCCTTACCGCTCGCGAAACGGGAAACGAGATAAGCCGCAGTAACGGCTTCAAGACAATTCCCCGCCCCAATGCCAAGCGAAGTGAGCACCGAGCCGGCCGTGGTCAAATTTGCAAGAAAGGCGCCAACAAAAATCGCAGGCCAATAGCGAAGCCCCAGAAGAAGCAGCGTCACTATGGCAATGCCCGTGGGCGGCCAGAAAGGGCTCGCGCTCGGATGGACGGTGGCCAGGCGCAGGCTCAGCTTCGCAGCCAGGATGTACGTGGCACCCGCTGCCACGCCGATCAGGATTTGCTTTAACAACGGCGAACGCCACACGATCAACTTGCGTTCCATAAGGGCTCACGAGCGCGCCCAGGGACAGGGTTCGGCGCATGCCTTCGGGCAGCAACGGCCTGCAGGCTCTCCTATAGTTAGTGTCAAAAAACGCTGAAATGGCAGCAGGTCTATACCTTTTCGGTTTCCTAAACGTTACTCCAGCAAAATCCTTAACACTCTCGTTCAGGAGACGGAGGCTGGTAGCAGCCCTGCGGGACAGCTGCACTCGTGATAGGAAGGCTGGCAAACTTCGAGCTGGCACGTCAGCAAGGTCCGGTGCCGTTCCTTCTAAATTAGACTTTCTTTCTTGCGAGATTCACCTCCCGGGCGCCTCGTCAGTCCGCGTCAGCCATTCTCCGAAGATTGCACCGACCTTGTAAAATGCCAACGCGCAAAGAATCCACCAAGGGAAAAGAAACCAGTTCGTGGTTAAGAAGCTCCACAAATTGAACATCCAAACGAACTTCGACACCACAAGAAACCCGATCAGTGCCAGTCCCGCGATCCACGCGACTAATTTCCAAAAAAGCACGCGAAACCAGCGGCCCGTGAATTGTTTCAGCGCTCGCCCAACCAATCCGGCGTATAGCAACACCACCGTCGCGAAACACGCCGCCCCGATAACCATCATGAACGGTTCTTCCCCAGCGGTCCCATGACCTGGTTTGGAGGGTGCAAGCGCAAACAAGAATGGCGAGAGGGCGACCGCCCAGAAAATGAGTAAGAGATAGAACATGGGAAAAGCCGCCAGCAAAACAACCAGGGGAGTGAGCATCAGTGTGCCGAACCCTCGGCGAGGTTGGTCCGCACCCTTCCGTAGAGGCAGCCACCGGCGCCTTTCTGTGGCGAACATGGTATACGCCATCACAAACGGAAGGAGTAAGAACGCTATGTGGGCCGCCCCAAACGTGAAAACACCCACAAGAAGTCCAGCAACGGAACAAAACTTCGTGGCCCTCTGGGATTCATCACCAGCAACGGTTGATATCGATGGCATGGAACTCCCATCGCCCGCCGCTTAGCGGACGACGCCGGTCATGGGGCTCGACGCTGACGCATAGAGCCGCTTCGGCATGCGCCCTGCCAGATACGACTTGTGCCCGGCAATCACCGCGTCCCTCATGGCTTCTGCCATGAGAACCGTATCCTCTGCTTCCGCAATGGCGGTATTCATCAGAACGCCATCGGCGCCCAATTCCATAGCAACTGCGGCATCGGAAGCTGTGCCGACGCCCGCGTCCACAATCATCGGCACTTCCGTAATCCGCTCGCGCAAAATACGCAGATTGGCGGGATTCTGAATCCCGAGCCCTGAGCCAATGGGCGCGGCAAGAGGCATCACGGCCGCCGCTCCCGCATCAATCAACTTTCTCGCGGCAATCAGGTCATCGTTCGTGTACGGCAGCACCACGAAGCCTTCTTTCACCAGCACGCGCGTCGCTTGAATAAGCTGCTCCGTGTCCGGGAAAAGGGTTTGCTGATCGCCAATCACTTCCAGCTTGATCCAATTCGAAAGCCCCACTTCGCGCGCCAGCCGCGCTGTGCGAATCGCTTCGTCCGCCGTGTAGCACGCCGCCGTATTAGGCAGAATGAAAATCTTCTCGCGGTCAATATGGTCGAGCAGCGATTCCTTCGACTTGTCCGTCAGGTTCACTCGCCGCACCGCCACTGTGACCATCTCCGCGCCCGAAGCAGCGTGCGCCCGCGCCATCTCCTGAAAGCTGCGGTACTTCCCTGTTCCTACGATAAGCCGCGACTGAAACGCCCGCCCCGCAATCACCAAATTATCTGGCATAACAGACCTCAACTGGATTTTATCCCCTGTGAGGCATGGGGACAAATTCAGCTAGCCACGCAAGGGTGGGACGCCTGACGGCGCTGGACAAAAGACAGGTGCTCGACCGAATCAGCTCTGCAAGTGCGCCTCGAGGAACCAGAGGTCCTTGTCCAACTCGCGCGTCAACGTCGTGAACAAGTCGACCGTAATGTCGTCACCGAGGTCTCCTGATTCCTTCACCGCCGTGCGCAAAGCGTTCGCATGGTGCGCCACGTTATGCACCAGCCACTTCAACTGCGCCTCCCCATCGCTGGCGCTCAAATCCGCTTCCTTGAGGCCGCTTTTGGCGGCTGCTTCACGAACCGTGCCGTTGGCCACTCCCCCCAGCGTCACAGCCCGCTCGGCGATCGTGTCGGTTTGCTCCAAAACGTGGCCTGCGACGGAGTCAAACAGTTCGTGAAGCTGAATGAAATCCGATCCTTTCACGTTCCAATGCGCCCATTTGATCTGGCTGTACAGGTCCAGGCTGTCAGCCAAGCGCGCGTTGAGCAGCGCGATCAGCGCCTGGCGGTTTGATTCGGGTACACCAACATTGCTTTTAAAAGTGCGGGCAGTTGCGGTTGCCGATACAGGCATGATGATTAACCTCCTGAGGTCAATCTGGAATTCCCCAGCTATTGGATGCAGCCCGGAGCAAAAAAGCTCCAAAGTCGCAAGCAGGTTCCAGCGCGAATTCAGATGCGCCGTGCCTCGACATAATAGCCCGTCTCATCCGCCTCGGGACGATTCCCGGAACCTCAAGCTCTATCAATGACTTTCATAATCATAAATGGAAGAATGCTGGGCTGGTTGTTCCCGAATGGTTGGCTACCCGGAAATTGGCCCACTACATCCGCTCGTGAACCTAGCCAAGACCGCCACGCCTCACTATAATCTCCCTTCGCAACCTGCAGTGGGGATGGGGGTAATGATGAAATTCCGCGTAGCTGTGTTGAGTTTCGTGTATGTGTTTGCTGCCTACGGCCTTTTCGCGCAGGACCCACCTGCGCAGACAGGCGGTGGAATTGACATTCCCTTCCAAAAATTCGTGCTCGACAACGGCCTTACGCTGATCGTCCACGAAGACCACAAAGCTCCCATCGTCGCGGT
Organism: Candidatus Acidiferrum sp.; assembly: GCA_035280045.1. Lineage (GTDB taxonomy): Bacteria > Acidobacteriota > Terriglobia > Acidiferrales > UBA7541 > Acidiferrum. The sequence continues at coordinate 36,709 of DATEGP010000031.1, read as the reverse complement.
GAATCTCTGGTATCACGTCGGCTCGAAGAACGAAAAGCCCGGCAAGACCGGCTTCGCTCATCTCTTCGAGCATTTGATGTTCGGCGGCAGCGAACACGCCCAGGGGCGTTACATTGACGCCATGGAAAAAATCGGCGCCACCGACCTCAACGGCACCACCAACAATGACCGCACCAACTATTTCGAAAACGTCCCGACTTCCGCGCTCGATTACACCCTCTGGATGGAATCCGACCGCATGGCCTACCTCACCCTCGATCAGAAAACTCTCGATCTGCAGCGCGGCGTTGTGCAAAACGAAAAGCGCCAGGGAGAAAACCAGCCTTACGCCGTCGCCTTCCAACTCATCACGCAAAATACCTACCCGGCCGGACATCCCTATTCCTGGACCGTCATCGGCGATATGGCGGACCTCAATGCCGCCTCCATGGACGACGTGAAAGAGTGGTTCAAGACCTACTACGGCCCATCTAACGTGGTCATTTGCCTGGCCGGCGATATCGACGCCAAGACCGCCAAGGAAAAAGTCGAAAAATATTTCGGCAACATTCCTCCCGGGCCGCCTGTCGGGCATCAGGAAGCCTGGATTGCAAAAATGACGGGAACGCATCGCGGAACCGTCCAGGACCGCGTTCCCCAAGCGCGCATCTATAAAATTTGGAACGCGCCTCAGGACGGCACCCCCGACGGCGATTACCTCGATCTTGTGAGCGATGTCTTGAGCATCGGCAAAAGTTCGCGCTTCTACAAGCGCCTCGTCTACGACGATCAGATTGCCACCAACGCTAACGCCAGCGTCAGTTTGAAGGAAATCGGCGGCCAGTTCATCGTGCAGGCCACCGCGAAACCCAATGGCGATTTGGCGCAAGTGGAAAAGGAGTTGGACGAAGAGCTGGCAAAATTCCTCAAGGACGGCCCCACCACTGAAGAACTTGCTCGCGTGAAGGCGCAATATCAGGCCAACTTCATCCGCGGCATCGAGCGGATCGGCGGCTTCGGTGGAAAATCCGATCAGCTTGCGCGCAACCAGGTTTTTCACGGCGATCCCGCGCACTACAAGGTTTCTTTAAAACGCGTGCAGGACGCCACCGCCGAAGATTTGAAAGCCGCCGCGAATCGCTGGCTCACCGACGGCGAGTACATCTTGGAGGTGCATCCCTTCCCCGAATACAAAGCGGCCGCCACAGGAGCGGACCGCTCGAAGTCTCCAACCATCGGAACTCCGCCCGCTCTCAAGCTGCCAAAACTCGAAAGAGCCACGCTTTCGAACGGCTTGAAAGTCATTCTCGCGGAACGCCACGAAGTCCCCCTGGTCACATTCTGGCTTGACGTGGATGCCGGCTACGCCGCAGATCCCTCCGGCGCTCCGGGAACCTCCACCATGACCATGTCGCTTCTCAGCGGCGGCACAAAGACAAGAAACGCTCTGCAAATCAGCGACGAGCAGGCCTTGCTCGGTGCGCAAATCGGCGCGTTCTCTAATCTGGATCTGTCCATCGTGCGCCTCTCGGCTCTGAAATCGAAACTCGATCCCTCTCTCGAGTTGTATTCCGACCTGATCCTGAATCCCGTTTTCCCCGAAGACGATTTCAAGAAACAGCAGAAGCTGCAAATCGCCGGAATCCAGCGCGAACAGACCACCCCGATTCAAATGGGCTTGCGCGTTTTCCCCGCGCTTTTGTACGGGCCGGGGCACGCATACAGCAATCCGCTCACGGGCTCCGGCACCATCGCCAGCGTCGAAAAAATGACCCGCGAGGATCTCGCTAAATTCCATCAGGCATGGTTCAAGCCGAATCACGCCACGCTCGTCATTGCGGGCGACACCACACTAAGCGAAATCACTCCCAAACTTGAAAAGCTGTTTTCTAGTTGGAAGCAGGGGCAGACGCCGGCGAAAAACGTAAAACCGGTCCAGTTGCCTCCTAAATCCATCGTCTACATGATGGACAAGCCGGGCGCCCAGCAATCCATCATCATGGTCGGCAATATCGCCCCGCCCTATGCGAATCCTAATGAAATCGCCATTGAAGCAATGAACGACGGCCTCGGCGGTTTATTCCTGTCGCGAATCAACGCGAACCTGCGCGAGAACAAGCATTGGTCCTACGGCACGACCACTTTATTGTGGGGCGCGCGCGGCCAGCGGCCCTGGCTCACGCTGGCTCCGGTGCAAACCGATAAGACCAAAGAGTCGCTCGTGGAAATCAACAAGGAGCTCCGCGGAATCCTCGGCGACCATCCGCTCTCGCAGGAAGAGCTGTCGGTAGTGCAGGACAATGAAACGCTCAGCCTGCCTGGCTCGCGCGAAACGCAGGCGGAAGTCGGCGGTTCCATCAACGAACTGGTGCAATTCGGGCTGCCCGACGACTACTACGAAACGATGGCTGCCAAGATTCGCGCCTTGAAACCGGCTGATGTAGAGTCCGCGGCGAAGATCGTTGATCATCCGGACAATTTAATCTGGGTGGTCGTCGGCGACCGCTCCAAAATCGAAGCCGGGGTGAAGGAACTCAATCTCGGCGAACTCCGCTTCCTCGGCCCCGACGGCAAACCGCTCTAGGCCACGACCAAAAAACTGTAATCCCGACCCGCAGGTCGCGGTCTTCCGCGGCCTGCGGCGGAAGGTCTCCTTCTCGTGAAACCAAAAAAATCAGATTCCTCGTCGCTTCGCTCCTCGGAATGACACGCGCGCAAGGTGTTGCCCACGCTCACTCCTGAAGAATCGGGCGGGGTTCGGCGACGTCGGCGTAGAGGGACTCGATCACGTTACGGAACTGTTCTTCGACGACGCGGCGCTTGAGCTTCAGAGTGAACGTAAGCGTGCCGCCGTCGAAAGAGAAATCGTCGGGGAGCAGCGCGAAGCGCTTGATGGTTTCGTACGACGCCAGATGCGCGGTGAGGCGCTTGATTTCGTCCTCAATCAAAGCATGCGTGCGCGGATGCGCGGCGAGTTCAGAGTTGGAAGAAAATTTCAACCCTTCATCCGCGAGGCGCGCGGCTACTGTGGTGGGATTCGGCACAATCAAAGCGGCAATGAATTTTTGTCTATCGCCAACGACCATTGCGTTCAAAATATAGGGGCTGGTCTTCAAAGAGTTTTCAATCGGCTGCGGCGCCACGAATTTTCCACCCGAAGTCTTGATCAAATCTTTTTTGCGGTCGGTGATGTAGAGATAGCCGGCGTCGTCAACATATCCGATGTCGCCGGTGCGGAACCAGCCGTCGGGGGTAGTCACTTCGCGCGTGGCCTCGGGATTCTTGTAGTAGCCCTGCATGATGCACGGGCCTTTGACTTGAATCTCGCCGTCTTCCGCCACGCGCACCTGCACATTGGCAATGGGTTTTCCCGAACTGCCCACGCGATTGACCGGATAATTGCTCGAAACAATCGGCGAAGTTTCCGTCAGGCCGTAGCCTTGATAGATGCGCACATCAATCGCCCAGAAAAACTCCGCCATCTCTTTGGAAAGCGGCGCTCCGCCGGAACTGATGAGCCGTAGCCGCCCGCCTAATCCCGCGCGCACTTTTTTGTAGACGAGCTTGTCGGCCAGCAGCCATTGCAGCTTTACCGCAAGGCTCGCGTGTCCGCCCAGGGCCTTCCAGCGGATCGACTGGCTGGCAATCTTCATCGCCCAGTCGAAAATCTTCCGCTTCAAGCCCTTGGCCTTCGAGCCTTGTTCCACCATGCGCGCGTAAATTTTTTCAAAGACACGCGGCACCGCCGCAACCACCGTGGGCTGAACCTCCAGCAGCGCCGGAGCGACTTCGTCGGTCGTTGGAACGTAGGCGACCGGGCATCCCTGGAAAATGTAAATGTAGTCGAGCGTGCGCCCGTAGACGTGCGAAAGCGGGAGAAACGAAAGCGCAAGGTCCTCCGCGGGGTTCAGGCGGAAGTCGTGGCCCACGTCGGTGACGTTCGAGCAGAAGTTGGTGTGCGTGAGCATCACGCCTTTGGGCTCGCCGGTGGTGCCGGAGGTGTAAATGATGGAGGCAAGCTGGCCGGGAAGCACCTGCGAAGCGCGCAGGCGATACTCGGCAATGTTTGTCGCACCGGACGAGGCGATGAGCGTTTCATAGCGCAGGCATTCCGGGGGAACGCCTTCGCCCGCGTCGGCCACGACAATGTTTTCCAGCTCCGGCAAGCTGGCGCGCATGGCGAGCAGCTTTTCGAGTTGCGTCTGGCCCGCCACAAAGACCACTTTCGCGCCGCAATGCTTCAGGATGTAAGTCATGCGGTCGGGCGATTCATGGAAGTACACGGGAACGGTGATGGCGCCCGTGCCGTTGATGGCAAAGTCGGCGGTGTGCCATTCGGGGCGGTTCGCGGAGAAGAGGCCCACGCGATCGCCCGGCTTGACGCCCAGCTCCACAAACGCGGAAGAGAGGCCGGCAACGCGGCGGAGAAACTCTTGCGACGAGACGGGTTCCCACCGACCGTCGCGCCGCACCATCTGCGCGCGCGCGTTCGGCAGGTTGTCCATAGCGTTCAGAAAGCGTGAGGGAAGCGTGCCGTAGGTCATGGTCGGTAGCTCACTGTAGCGCATGGACGTGAGAGGCGCAATGAACCGCGGCATGTTCCGCGGTCCGTGTTCCTATGAAGGGTTGGCAGTTCGCCGTTTGCCGTTGGCCGTAGGAATCCCCGCCCGAGGCTTCGCCTGATGTGCCCCTCGCAGCTCGGGATAAAGGGAACCAAGGTGGTGAGTTCAAGTGATGCTTTCACTCCTACGCTGTACGAACGGGGGGTACACACCCCACCCCACTGTTGTAAAGATTTGAAAACAAGGGGCTTGCAAATTGCCACTGTTGTAAGTCGTTGAAAACAAAGAAAGTCGAAGAGGGGTGAAAAGTGGGAGGAGTTTGTAAATAGTTGAGGAATCTGCCGCGGATTTTCGCGGATTTTCGCGGATAAGCAGTGTGAAGACACTGCTGCTGGGAGGTTAGGAATGGAGGCGCTGCGTGACACGATGGAAGACCTGTAGAATTACCTTCGAAGTCAGGAGCATTGTATCAGAAAGTAAAGATTGGTCAAGCCGTAAATAAGTCGTTTGTTTGCAGAAGGTTGGAGGGAGGAATTTATGGCACAGAGCGCGGGTTTGGAGGAGAGGATGGAAGTCGTTTGTTTACTTGTAGATAGAGGGCATGGAAGAAGAGTCAAAATCCCCCGCACGCAAAACCCGCGTACGGGGCACCCGGGGAGTTTGAAGGAGTGCGTGGAAGTCGTTTATTTAGTGTGGGATAGGGCGGCATTAGAGAAGGATCAAAATCCCCACGCCAAATCCGCGCATGGGGCTCTCGGCAGCACGCGCCTCTGATATTGTAGACTGAGCACGTAAGCGAGGTGCATGGTGAAGCCGCTATCGTTGCGCGTTCTGCGAGTCTTTGGAGAAATGGGGCAGGAGCGCCTGGACTTGCACGTACTGTTTGAGGCCGCAGGCAACGAGCCTGAAGAACGAGAGCGCGTGCTTGACGCGCTCGATGAGTTGGTGCGCGCAGGGATGCTGGAGGCAGGCAGCGGCGACTTCTACGCGCTGACGGAGAAAGGGAAACAGGCAGCGCCATCGAAATCGGAAGGATGAGGAAAAAGAGGCTAGCGAAAGGCAGCCCCACCCTTGCAAACCCCACTTCTGATTAACACGGAACATACTCCCGCCAAGAACGTCAGTTTTAGGGCAAGCGCCGCAATCTTGAAAGCCCCACTGCCCAATGATTTCACTTTTCCGCTCAGCATTGAAATCAATAGCACTGCCACGCTCGGCGCCGGACAAAACGCCAATTTGAAGTCTGTCGTCGAGGACTTTGTCAATGATGCCGAAGTTGAAGACATCAAAATCGGCAAGAATGGCCGAGCGCTTTTCGTTTGGGGAATTGTTACATACGAGGATATTTTTTCGGAAAGCCACTTCACCAAATTCTGCCAGACCCTTTTCTGGCAGCCAGACGGTAAAGTTTATGGATTTTATTATCCCCGCCACAATGAAGCAAACTAAGACACATAGCCCTGTCACGGCAAGGACACGATGCCAATAGGAGCAGGCGCCGGCCTCAGAAGGCCGCCGCTACGAAGGCAATCGTCACTCCGGGGGATTTGGCGTGGGAGGTGGCGGGGAGGGCGCGGGAGTAGACTCCTTGCATGGTGTTCACGAAGCGGTACAACGGAAAAGCAGAAGGCAGAAAGTAGAAAGTAGAAAGCAGAAAACGGAAAAGGCGAGCTACATGACCTTCGCCGAACGGTTGGGAGGGAGTGCGGCGGGGGGAAATTACGTGCGCGGTTTCTTTGCTTGTGGTAAATGGAATCGGCACCGGCATTCTTTGAGGTGGACGACCATGCGTGGACTTGCACGGCTCTTGGGTACGCTCGCTTTTTTTCTATTCGTGGTATCGGGCCAGAAATTACCGGCGCAAGGCGTTGTTGGCCCGACTGGGGTGTGCAAGCCGGCGAGTATGCGGACCCAGCAGGTTGGATGTTGGATCCTGGCCGACGATCCGATCGGGCCGTTGACCAAACCCTCGGTGTTCTGGACCCTTGATGAATACCCAACTCGTGCGGCAGCGGAAGCCGACAAAGGGCCGCGCGGCACGGTCGTCGAATCGCTCGGCAAAGTGTGGCTGCTCGGCATCGAATACGAGAGAACAAACCCGAATCGTGGTCCATCGAGCGGTCCATCGCCTGGGGGGCCATCGCCGGGGCCAGCTCATGGAAGCCGCACTGCTGAAATTGGCCCGCTTCCGATCGTCGCGGGCGAGAATTATTCGGTGCAGTATATGGAAGCGATTTTCAACCCCGGCATGACCGCGCCCGAGCACCTTCACTCTGGACCGGAGGTGTGGTACACGCAGGCCGGAGAGACTTGCCTGGAGACGTCGGATGGCCGCGTACAAACAGGCCGCGCCGGCGGCCCGCCGGTGATTGTTCCGATGGGGCTGTCCATGCACCTGACCGCTACGGGCATGGAGCAACGCCGTTCCCTGGTGCTTATCCTTCACCAGACATCACGGCCGCCGACTACGGTGGACCATAATTGGGTGGCGAAGGGATTGTGCAAGAAGCAGTGACGCCTTAAAAGCAGAAAGTAGAAAGCTGAAAGCAGAAAGCTGAAAAGAAACGCAAAGGACTTAACGCAGAGGGGCGCAAAAGCACAGGAGTTCACGGAAGGCGCCGGATGGAAGCCAGCGCTACGAAATGAAACGCGGAAAGTAGAAAGCAAGATCCCCATGCGCAAAACCGGCGTATGGGGCACCCGCGTTCTGCAAGAGGCGGAGGGCCAAACCTCAAACCCCGCCGCTGCGGATCGAAGATGGCGACGGAGGGAAAGATGGCGACGGAAGGAAAGATGGCGACGTAAAGTCGCCGCTACGGAGGCGGATGCCCGGGGTGAGGTGCTTGACTTGAGAAGGATGTCAAGAATATAAGTTGGCGCTTGACAGGGTATAAACTGCGATTATGATGTCGGCGTCCCCAGGAAGTGGTTCGTCTGGAATGAAGCCCTCTACTTCGCTCCCAAGCTGTTCGCGTGTCAATCCCACACAGGAGACGCCTATGCCCTCTCGTTTCGCAATCGTTTCGCGATGTTTGTTTGCGTTGCTGCTGTTTCCGTTATTCGCTCTGGCCCAGAGTCAAGTCGTGCGGCAAATCCCGTTAACGCGCAGTGGGCCAATACCACCGGCCGCTCCTCCCAGCGCGAACGCGCTGGCAGGGCCGGAGCTGGACTCCGCGCTGGTTGGAGATGACGCAGACGGAGGCGACGATGACTCCGGACAGAGCATCACCATTAACCGCACCATCGCCAAAGGGCCCGGCGCGGCCATCAACCATGGCGGCAACTTAAATGCGAAATCGAATCCCGAACTGATGCTTTCGATGGACGGGATCAATCATTTCCAGCAGCGCTTTGTGGCCGGCGGGGGAAATCAATTTTCGATCGAGCCTCCCGACCAAGGGCTGTGCGCTGGGAACGGGTTTGTGCTGGAGACGGTGAACGACACGTTGCGAATCTTCGATACGGCGGGAAATGCCGTGACCGCGCCCACAGCGCTGAATGACTTTTATCAATATGCTCCGGCATTCAACCGCGCGAATGGAGCAAATGGCCCTTCGATTACGGACCCGAGTTGCTTGTTCGATACGCAGACGCAGCGGTGGTTCCACGTGGTGCTGACGCTGGATCGCATCAATCCCAGCACGCAGTCACTCTCTGGAAAGAATCACCTGGATGTAGCGGTGAGCGCGACGGCCGATCCCACGGGCGCATGGAACTTCTATTCGCTGCCGGTGCAGGACGATGGAACGGACGGAACACCGGATCATGGCTGCCAGTTCCGCAGCAAGGGAGTCCTGGTGCACGGGCCCTGCCTGGGGGACTATCCGCATATCGGCGCGGATGCCCATGGTTTTTATATCACAACCAATGAATTCAACTTTTTCTCGCCCGGTTTTTTCCACGGCGCGCAAATCTATGCTCTTTCGAAATCGCAATTAGCGGCCGGCGCGGGCGCCGTGAACGTGGTGCAATTCAACACGGCCGATCCCAGCCTCGGCTTGCTGCTCGAAGGAATCGCCCCGGGGTTCACGGTGTGGCCCGCTACGTCCACTGGCAACCAGTTTGAGGGCGGTCATGGCGGGACGGAATATTTCCTGAGCTCCGACGCGGTGTTCACAGCAAACGGCACGGCGAACTGGGTGAGACTGTGGTCGGTGACGAATACCAACTCATTGGACACTTTTCCGGCGTTAGGTGCCAGCTTCTCGGTCGTGCCAACGATGGACTACTCGATCCCCGCCGGCAACGCGGTGCAAAAGGCGGGTAACGTTCCGCTGGCGACATGCCTGGGAGATTCCTCTTTGCAAATTACGGCGACGTTGTTCGGCTGCTGGAGACTGGTGACGGGTGGCAGCGGACCATTCCCGAATGCCCAAAAGAAAGTAAATGTAAACGATTCGCGGATGCAGCAAGTTGCACTGGCGAACGGCAAGTTATGGGCGTCCCTGGATACCTGGCTAACAATATCTGGGGATACGCAATCGCGAGCCGGCGTGGCGTATTTCGTGATCAATCCGAATGCCGGCAAGGTGGAGCAGCAGGGGAACGTCGGCATCCTTGGCAACAACCTGTCCTATCCGGCAATTGCGGTGACGCAGAGCGGCCGGGGCGTGATGGCGTTCACGGTGCTCGGGAATGATCACTATCCCAGCGCGGGCTACACCGGCATTGATGCGATTATCGGCGCCGGCGATATCCACATTGCCGCCGAAGGTATGGGGCCGGACGACGGATTTACCGGCTACAACCCGACCGCGGCGTTCGGCACGCGGCCACGCTGGGGAGACTACGGCGCGGCCGCCAGCGACGGCAATACGATCTGGATTGGTTCGGAATACATCAACCAGACGTGTGACTACAATACTTTTCTCGCGACAAACTTCCGGTGCGGAAATACGCGGACACAACTGGCGAATTGGGGGACAAGAATCTCGAAGATCGTGCCGTAGTGCGACTCAACCGAGACCCAAAATCATGAAAGAGCCGCTCGCGAGAGCGGCTCTTCGTTTTGAGAAAAGTAGAAAGCAAAAAAGGCGAAGAAGGCTTAATTCTCTCGCATGACCTTCACAAAACGGCTACGGGCGGATTCGCGGCGGAGAAATCACGTGTAGTGTGCGGTTCTGGTTGAGTCCGCGCGTGAGAGTCGGCGGACGGTACCCGATGGAGGAAGGGGCGATTGTGGTGGATTCGATCGAGCTGATTGGGTTCCCGGACATTACTCCGGAGCTGGCGCGGGAGTCGGGATTCCTGGGCGTGCTGGACCTGTTGAAGGTGGCGAAGCACGGGAAGGGCGAGAAGATTTATTTGGTGCGGTTTCATTATGAAAAGAAAAGCAGAAGGCAGAAGGCAGAGAGCAGAAGGAATCCCTAGGCGTCGGGCAGCGGGCCGACGATCCAGTCCATGGCGTCTTCCAGGGTGCGAAAGGCACGGACGCCTGTTTGCCCTTCCAGGTGTCGCAATGTCTCGTACATGCGGCCGAGACCATAATCGCCGGGATTGGGCATGATCAAAGCGCGCCTGGCCTCGGGAGAGAAAATGCTTCGCTGCGCAAACTTGAGCATTTCCTCGGACGAAATCCTGGTCAGGCTCGCGTGCGTGAAATCAGCAACGTGAGAGAAGGTGGGATCAAAATCCGGGTCCGCAGACAAGTCCCGCTGGTGCGCAAGCGCCTCGGCATAAGTGAGTTCCCCGGACAAGGTGCTCAACACAAATCGGCGCCCTTTATCGATCTTATAGAAGGCAGGCATGGCCGTTTCTCGCCGCTCTCTTTCTACACAATTTCCTGTGCCGTGTCACGCGTTGAAGAAAAGTGGAAGGCAGAAGTTAGGAAGCACGGCGTCAGGCTGAGCGGGGGGCGAGTTGGCGGAGGGCGATCAGGCCGAGGAGTGTGAGGTTGGGGAAGAGGAGCGGGGCGAGGGGCGGGGCTCCGTAGATGAAATTGTCGAAGGCGTGAATGGAGGGGCCGCGGAGATTCGCGGCGGCGTGCACGGCGAAACCCCAGACGCCGACGGCTCCTTCGAGGAGCAGCAGGGCTTCGCAGAGCTGGAGGTAGCGGCGCGAGACCTGCGTGATCAAGGGGACTGCGAGAAAGCCTACAGCGAGGGCGCTGGCGGCGACGGGCACCCACTCGAGCGGGCGGAAGAAGCCGTTCTCGGCGTGATCGGTGAGGCTGAAGATAAAATTCCCCACGAAGCCGCCGAGTGTCAGCAGCAAGACCCATTGAGCCCATTCGAGCGTTTCGGCGTCCACCATGCGGTTCAGAATGATGAGGAAGCCCAGGCCCGTGTACGCGAGCGGCGCGGCAAACGGAGCGGAGTAGGTGAGGCTGCGAAGAGTGTGCTCGTAGAAAAAATGGCTTTGGAGATGGAAGATTACGCCGGTGAGGCCGACGAGCAAGGCGGTCCAGCCGACGAGGTAGCCCAGGAGCTTCCATGCGAACGGCGAGCGGCGGCGCGCTGCGAGAGCAAGAATCAGCAGCAGTGGCGCGAGGGCGGAGAAAATCAGCGGGATATACTCGGCTGGATTGCGGAACTGATTTACGGAGTGGGCGAGATAAATATCGAAGGTGAGAAAGCCCACGTTCACGATGGCGAAGAGTTCGACGAGAGTTCCGGGGCTGGTCAATTCCGGGAAATGCTCCTGAAAATACGCCTGGGCTCGCGTGATGGCGGGCCAGGATTGAGCTAAGCCGCCGTGGGATTCGCCTAAGCTTGAGCTGCGCTCACTTGCCTCGGCCATGCTCCCTCCTGAGCGCGGCGGCCATGGACTGCAGCTCGACCATTTTTTGCATCATGGGATAGTTGCCGTGCCATTGCACGAAATCAGCTCCGCCCATGAACGCACCGTGTTTGCTGGTGCGCCCGTCGTAGTGCCACAAATCGAAATAGACAAAATCGATGGGCTGGGTGAAAGGCTTTCCATTGAGGACGCCGTCTTTGCGCAAGCCATTGACGAGATCCTGCGCTGAGCGAACGCGCTCGTTCGTGTTAAGGACCACTTGTTCGGCCTGGCTGTAAACGCGGTCAATCAATGCGGGCGTGTGGCATTGCGAGCAAATCTGCTTCATCTTGGCCTGGGCGGCGGCGTAGTTCGGGCGCTTTTCGCTGACGGCGTTCGCCAGATAGTAGGACAACCGCTCGGACGGATCGTGCGTGATGCCGACGCCGTTGATGCCGCTCATGTGACAGGTGGCGCAGGTGGGCACGAACATGTCGCGCGTGGTCAGCGTTTTGGGCGAGGCGTCGAGGTTCAGCAAACGCTCTTGGGCCTGGAACATCACGCCGTGCTTTGATTCCTCGTAAATTTCGATTTGCGAGTGATCGGGACCCATGTGGCACTGAGCGCAAGTGGTGGGCAGACGCGCGATACGAACAGACGTCGTGTGGCGCGTGTGGCACGCAGTGCAATTGCCGATGGTGCCGTCAGCGTTGGGCTTGCCTACGCTGTGGCACTGCTCGCAGCCGCTGGTCATGGCCGAGGCGCCTTCGAGTTGCACGAAAGGATGCGGAGGCCGGCGCGTTCCGCCGGGCTGATAGGTCTCGGAAAAGCTTACTTGCTCGGGAGTGAGGCCCTTCTCGCCGTAGACCGCGGCCCAGGACGGAGCCGCGTGACGGCTGCGCAGGAATTGCTGATAAATATTTTCGTGGCAGCTTCGGCAATTCCCTGCCGTGAGTTTCGTGGAAATGACGAAACCGTGATGATCCTTCTTTTCCTGGCCGGTGGCTGGCTGGTGACAGTCGAGGCAGTTGACGCCCTTCTGGGCGTGCTTGCTCATCTCGTATTCGTGGACCACGGAGTATTGCGTTCGGGCGTGGCATTCCGCGCACTTTCCGGTGGCGCGCACGAATTCGGCGCTGGGCTGCTCGGTTTCGACCTTGGGCCGCGCGCGGTTGATGAGGAACGCTCCGAGGATCAGGGCAAAGGCGATCACCACCGCCAGGAAGACCGTTCGAAAAGACATCGAGGCTCCTTTGAACAAGAGTTCAAGTGCCGTGGAGCGAGTCAACAGACGCGTTTATTGTAATGGGAATAAAGGTAAAAGTGGTGCGCGGGGAAGGCGGAGATTGAAAGAGAAATAAGTCAAAGAGTTGAAAAGTTCAAGAGTTGAAGAGTCGAGAAGGACAAAATCTAAGAAAAAGATTTAACGCAGAGGGCCGCAATGGCACAGGGTTCACAGAGAAGAGCCGGCCTGAAGGCCGCCGCTACGAAATCAAAAGCAGATCACTTCGGGCGGGATTTGGCGTGGGGGTGGCTGGGGGACCAGTCTTTGGGCGGGAAGGCGACGTGCCAGAAATGGGGATTGGGGAGGAGGAACTCGACGCCGACTTTGACTTGCTCGTCGGGAAATTTGTCAATGTGGGCGACGACGCACTCGAGGGAATCTTTCGTGTGCGGATTCGAGAGTGTGAGGCGCTGGCCGCGATACATCGGGGCGCCGACGGCGATGAGAGCGCCGTGAGCGCTCACCGCCAGCGTGTAAGTCTCTTCTTCGGAAAGCCCCGCTTTGCCGAGGTGCACGCCGACATTCACGGGAACTTTCATCAAGACGCGCTGGCTGCGGCGGCGGTTGTTGGCGAGCCAGGAAGTTTCGCGGGACTCGTTGATCCAGACATCGAGCGTGCCCCCGTGCTCCGGCTTGACTGCGGTGAACATCAGGCCCATGCCCCGGCCGGGCTGGACGTAGACGACGCGGCCCTGGACTTCTAGCGATTTGGCGCCCTTGGCCATGCGGACGTTGGCGGCGGTTCCCAGGGGAAGTGGAGCTTCTGTGTCGAGGTAACAGCCCTGCTGGCTCAGGTCGCGCACGCGCGTTTTGGATTTGGCGGAGGAGTCGGCGGCAGAGACCTCGGCGGTGGCTTGGAAGGCATAGCGAGGATTGGCGCGGCGGTCGGCGGCAGCGGGAGGCGGAGTTGCGGCGGACGCTTCGCGGAGAGCGGGTGATTCGATACCCGCGGCGGCTTTGCTGGAAGTAGGCGGCATGCCCCGGTGCCTTTGCACGTGGAAAGAGTTGTTGAAGTTTTCGATTTCCTGCTGAAGCTCGCCGGAGATTTCGAAGGCCTCGACTTCGGGTTCGGATGGAGCTGGATTCGCGGGAGTTTCGGGGAGTTGAGGCACCGGCTCGATGGCGACCTGCGAGGGTGTAACGTCATGCTCGAATTGCTCCAACGGCTTCGCGGATGGCTCTGGGTTGTGCTTGGACTTGCGGCGTTTCATGGCTTCACAATTTTACTGCAAGCAAGGAGCGCGAGGGCACTTAGCGCAACGGTGCGAGAGCAAAAAGGAAATAGCCGACAAACTAACAGCGGTCGCAGAAAGAAACGGAAACAATTTGATGCCTCCTGCAACACATGAAGGAGATATTCGTCGCGCACGAAACGGCGCGATGTCGAAGAGTACCTCGACTCCGCAGGGAGCAAGAGGCGCGTGTGCAATTAGGGAAGCTGTGAGCTAGTATGGGCGGCGGAGAGACAAATTCATGAAAGCAACGATTTCCGAGAACGCGGCCGCGGAGGTGGGATTGTCGAAGGGGCCGTATCGGGCGGCGCGGGGGACGCAGATTTCTTGCAAGGGCTGGCAGCAGGAAGCGGCGCTGCGGATGTTGATGAACAATTTGGATCCGGAAGTGGCGGAGAAGCCGGAAGATTTGGTGGTGTACGGCGGAACGGGGAAAGCGGCGCGGAATTGGGAATGCTTTCACGCGATTGTGCGTTCGCTGATGGCGCTGGAGGCGGATGAGACGCTGCTCGTTCAGTCGGGGAAGCCCGTGGCAGTTTTCAAAACGCATGAGTACGCGCCGCGAGTGCTGCTGTGCAATTCCAACCTGGTGGGACATTGGAGCAATTGGGATAAATTTCATGAACTGGATCGCGCGGGCTTGATGATGTACGGGCAGATGACCGCGGGGAGCTGGATTTATATCGGCACGCAGGGGATTTTGCAGGGCACGTATGAAACGTTTGCGGCGGCCGGGAAAAAACATTTTGGCGGCGACTTGAAGGGCAAGCTGGTGGTCAGCGGCGGCATGGGCGGGATGGGTGGAGCCCAGCCGCTGGCGGCCACGATGAATGGCGCGGCGTTTTTGGGGATTGACGTTGATCCCGAACGCATCAAGAAACGGTTGAAGACCGGTTATTGCGACGTGATGGTGACTTCGCTGGACGAAGCGCTGCGGATTTTGAAAAACGCGGTGCGCAAAGGCGAAGCGACTTCGGTGGGGCTGGTGGGCAATTGCGCGGACCTGATTCCGGAGCTGGCGAAGCGCGGGGTGGTGCCGGATTTGCTGACGGACCAGACGAGCGCGCACGATCCTCTGGGCGGTTACGTGCCGAATGGGATGACGCTGGCGGCGGCGCTGGAGCTGCGCGCGAAGAATCCGGGCGAGTATCAGAAGCGGGCGCTGGCGGCGATTGGCGCGCACGTGCAGGGCATGCTGGATTTGCAAAAGCTGGGGGCGGTGACGTTTGACTACGGCAACAACATTCGCACGTTTGCGTTTCAGCAGGGCGTGAAGAACGCGTACGACTTTCCGGGATTTGTGCCGGCGTACATACGGCCGCTGTTTTGCGAGGGGAAAGGGCCGTTCCGTTGGGCAGCGCTTTCGGGGGAAGCTTCGGACATTGCGCGCACGGATCAGTTGGTGCTGGAAATGTTTCCGCACGACGAGCACTTGAACCGCTGGATCAAGCTGGCGCAGAAACGCGTGAAGTTTCAGGGGCTGCCGTCGCGGATTTGCTGGTTGGGTTATGGCGAGCGTGACACGTTTGGGCTGGCGTTGAATGATTTGGTGGCGCGCGGGGAAATTAAAGCGCCGGTGGTGATGGGGCGCGATCATTTGGATTGCGGGTCGGTGGCGTCGCCGTACCGCGAGACGGAAGCGATGCGCGACGGCTCGGATGCTGTCGCGGACTGGCCCCTGCTGAACGCGTTGATTAATACGGCGAGCGGCGCTTCGTGGGTGTCAATTCACAATGGAGGAGGCGTAGGGATTGGGTATTCGCAGCACGCAGGACAAGTCACCGTGGCGGATGGAACGAAAGAAATGGCGAAACGCATCGAGCGCGTGCTAACTAATGATCCGGGGGTGGGTGTGGCGCGGCACGTGGATGCGGGGTATCCCGAGGCCATTACGTTTGCCAAGAAGACCGGCGTGAAAACTCCGATGGGGTAGGGAGAATGGGAGTCTGGGGAACAGCCATATTTTCTGACGATACCGCGTGCGACATCCGTGATGAGTATCGCGACCTTGTCGGCGACGGCCACTCGGGACCAGCGGCTACTGACGTTCTTTTGGAACAGTGGGCAAACGAGACTGACAAACATGAGTGGGGGGTGTTCTGGCTAGCGTTGGCAGCAACGCAGTGGAAGTGCGGTCGGCTTGAAGAGCGCGTGAAGGAGGGAGCTCTTCAGGTCATCGAAAGCGGTTCTGATCTGAAACGATGGGAAGAAGACCTGTTGATTAGAAAACGGCAAGCAGCATTGGAGAAGCTACGTCAACAACTCTTGTCACCGCAACCTCCTGCCAGGAGAATTCCTAAGCGATTTCGTGATACCTGCGACTGGGAGGTTGGAGAGCTTATCGGCTATCTCTTGAAGTCGGGAAAGTGGGTAATCCTCCGGGTAACAGGCCACCACGCAGACAGGGGAGGGACATCGCCGACTTGTGAACTTTTGCGGTACGTGGGTGCGAGGGTTCCCAGCGCAGAGCAACTGCTTAAGCTCCCCGTGTGGAAGTGGAAACAGATTCCTGAGCACTCGCAGCTGACGCTCGCCAGAAGCAAGGAACGTGAACTACCGTTCGAACGAGTGAAACGATTGGGCATCAAAGGGCGCCCGGAGTTGCACCCACGTGAACCCATCCAGGTTGATGGCAAGGTAGTGTACAAATGTTTCGATACGCTTGTGTTGTGGAGACTTCTCGACAGAGTCTTAAAGGAAGAGTGCGATTTGGAATGATCCCCGTGTGTGGTTCGTAAGCCGTCTGTCTTAGTGAACTCGCTTGGTTCATAATACGAGGGCTTTGGCGAATTCCCTGCTCATTACGGGTGCGTCGCAGTTGCTGACGCTGCGCGGTGGCGGTCCGCGGCGCGGCACTTCCCTTTCGGAATTGGGTCTAATTGAAGATGGCGCGCTGCTGGTGCGCGACGGCATGATTGCTGCGGCCGGAACGGGGGCGCAGGTCGAAGCGATGCCGGAAGCGCGAGCGGCGGAAAAACTGGATTTGGATGGGCGCGTGGCGCTGCCGGGATTCGTGGATTCGCACACTCACCTGGTTCATGCAGCGAGCCGCGCGGAAGAGTATGAGTTGAAGATTCAAGGCGCGAGTTACGAGGAAATTGCGCGCAAGGGTGGCGGGATTCTCAATTCGGTGAAGAAGCTGAGGGCGGCGACCGCGGAAGAATTGAAGAAACGCGCGCTTGCGGCGCTACAACAATTTGCGTCGTACGGAACGACGACGATTGAAGCGAAGAGCGGGTATGGGCTGGACGTCGCGAGCGAGCTAAAAATCTTGAAGCTGCACAAGGAATTGGCAGCAGAGCAGCCGCTGGAGATTGCTTCGACATTTCTTGGGGCGCACGTGGTGCCCGAGGAGTTTCGCAAGAAGGCGGGCGGGGCAAAAAAGTACATCCAGCTGCTGGAAGAAAATCTTTTGCCGCAAATCGCGGAGCGCAAGCTGGCCGAGTTTTGCGACGTGTTCTGCGACCGCGGGGCGTTTACGGTGGACGAGTCCAAGCGCGTGCTGCAAGCGGGGCGGCAATGGGGACTGGCTCCGCGCATGCATGCGGAGCAGCTCTCGCGGAGCGGCGCGACGCGGCTGGCGATTCTTTTGCGGGCGGCAAGCTGCGATCATCTAGAGCATGTGAACAGGAGCGACATTCGAGCGCTGGGAAAATCCGAAACGGTAGCGACTTTGCTTCCTGGATGTGACTTTCATCTGGGATTGAAGAAGTACGCGCCCGCTCGCGAACTGATAGACGCCGGAGCGATTGTCGCGCTGGCCACGGACTACAATCCGGGTACGAGTCCGACCCTGAGCATGCCGATGATTCTTTCTCTGGCATGCACGCAACTGCGCATGACGCCGGCGGAAGCGATCACCGCGGCAACCATCAACGCGGCGTACGCGCTTCGCCGTGAAAAGCTGGTTGGTTCGCTGGAGGTTGGCAAACAGGCGGACATCGCCGTATTCGAGGTGGCCGACTACCGCGAAATTCCTTATTATTTTGGAGTGAACCACTGCTGGATGACAATCAAGCGCGGTCGCGTAATCCATGCCGCCAAAGAATCCAGGAACTAGCTATACCGGCAAGCCCGTCCGGAGACTAAAACTTCCGAAAATCGGGCCGACGAAGACGATAAACTTCTTCGAGGAATACTTGTATGCGCTGCTGGCGATCGTTTTTTTCGCGGTAACAGTTTTAGGGAAAGCCGGAGGCTTCAGCACATACAATGCGGTGGTTATTGGCGCCTGGATGACGGCCATTCTTTGGAGCGCGCATCAGTTGAAAGAGTATTTTGCGGAGAAATCGAAAGCGGAGAATGGGAAGACTCCCGTGCCCCAGCCTCAGGCGCAAACCCAGGCGCCGAAAGGGCCAGTTCCGCTTCCGCCAGGAATGAAGCCGATGATTGGACTGAAATGGCCGGTGAAGCCGGGTGCGCGGCCTTCGTGGCCCAAGCAGGCAAAGGAAAAACCGACAGCCGATCTTAAGCCGCGTGCGATTCAGCCGGACGTGCTCCAGGGGTCTACGCTCGAGGGACTGGGCACTCCGGCCCCCGAAACAAATTCGGGTGAGAAAAAACGGGGTTTCGTTTACGAGCGGCCCACGCTGCCGGACCGCAAGCCGAAAATGCCTAACAACTGGGCCGACCCGAATGGCAAGGATCAAAAGGACAAGAAGCGGGACAACAAAAAGCCAAAACGATGAAACGACTGATTGAGTGTGTGCCGAATTTTTCTGAAGGGCGGGATCCCGCGAAAGTGGACGCGATCGTCGCGGCCATGAGCAGCGTTCCAGGAGTGTATGTGCTGGACCGCGAGATGGACGCGGACCACAACCGGTCGGTGGTTACTCTGGCGGGCGAGCCGGACGCCGTGGCGGAGGCGGCACTTCTTGGCGCGGGCAAGGCGCTGGAATTGATCGACCTGACGAAGCACACGGGCGCGCATCCGCGAGTGGGCGCGACGGACGTGGTGCCGTTTATTCCCATTGATGGCGTGACGATTGAGGATTGCGTGGCGCTGGCGCGGCGCGTAGGGAATGAGATTTGGAACCGCTACCGCATTCCCATTTTCTTTTATGAGGCCGCGGCGATGCGGCCGGATCGCGTGAATCTGGAAAACGTGCGGCGGGGGCAATTCGAAGGCTTGCGCGAGGAAATGAAGAAGAATCTTGACCGGCAGCCGGACGTGGGGGATCCGAAAGTTCACCCAACCGCCGGCGCTACGGTTGTGGGCGCCCGACAATTCTTGATCGCGTACAACGTGAATCTAAACACCTCGGACATCAGCATCGCGAACAAAATTGCCAAGGCAATCCGTTTTTCTTCGGGCGGGCTGCGTTACGTAAAGTCCATGGGCGTGGAATTGAAGGCCCGCAACCTGGCGCAGGTTTCCATCAACTTAACGGACTTCGAACAGACGCCGATGCATCGCGTATATGAAATGGTCAAGCGCGAAGCGGAACGCTACGGGGCAATGCCGGTGGGGAGCGAGATTGTCGGACTGGTACCGAAAAAAGCGCTGGAAATGGCAGCGGACTTTTTTCTGCAACTGGAGAATTTTTCTCCGGCGCAGGTGCTCGAAAACCGACTGGCCGATGCGCTGAGCGGGGCGCCTTTGGTGGCTTCAAGAAACGGAAAGCTGGCAGGACTGGCGCGGCCTTTTTTGGATGCAGTGGCGACGCCGAGTGCGACTCCGGGTGGCGGAAGCGCTTCGGCCTTCGCGGCGGCGCTGGCCGCGTCGCTCGGACAGATGGTTGCGGGCCTTTCGCGGAAAAAGAAATCGCAAGCGGCATACGTGGACCAGCTTTCCTCGGCCCTGGATGAAATGCGGAAAGCGGCGGACGAGCTTGCTGCAGCGATTGATCGCGATGCGGAGTCTTACGACGCGGTGATGGCGGCGTTCAAATTGCCACAATCCAACGCGGACGAAACTGCGCTGCGCGAAGCGGCGATTCAGAAAGCAACCAAAGGCGCGGCGGAGGTTCCTCTGCAAGTGGCCGAGCGGACGGTTGCGCTTTACGAACGCCTGGGACAACTGGAAGGTATCGTCGCCGCATCCATGCTTTCAGACTTGCACGTAGCGCGAATGATGGCCGATGCAGGGGCGCGCGGAGCATTGGCTAACGTCGAGATCAACCTCGATGGACTGAAGGATGCGGCATACGCGGCATCTATGAGGGCGAAGGCCGGAGCGCTACGAAAGCGACTTAGCGATGCGCCCCGAGCTACAAACGCGTAAAATTAAGACTCCCTGGGCCCTTCTCGAAAGGAGCATTTCATGAGAGTGATGACGGCGATCGGCAAGGCCGGAGCCGCAGCCATGGTGACGGCGATTTTGCTTGTGGCTCCAAAGCCTGCGCGGGCAGGCCGACTGGGCACGGACGTGATCGCGCTGTTCCCGAAAAATATCGGCGAATTTGCCTATGCGGACCTGAAGAAAGCGCGGTCGGAAAAATGGTTTCCGCAGTTGCAAGAGCAAATGATTCCGGAAAAGTTCAGGCAATTCGAGAAATTCCTCGCATCCGCAGGCGTGGATCCCAACTCGCAAGTGGATGAGCTGGCCTGGGGGCTCGTGGCGGAGGGCTTGAGTTCGAAGACCGAGGGCACAGGCTCGTCGTCGGTTCCCACGGGCGAAGAGGTGGTCGGAGTCGCGCTCGGTACGTTCAACCCCAGCTCGACCGAGGCGTATTTCAAGCAGCAGAAGGTGCCCACCTTCAAGGCGCGGAGTTACACGCTCTATTCCTTTGGCAGCGGCACGGGCGCGAACGACTTGTTCTTCTTGTTCATTGATTCAAATACGGCGGCATTTGGACACCGTGAAGTTCTGGAGAAAATGGTCGAAGTGCGCTTTGGCGCGGAGGAAGGACTGCTGACGAATGACCAACTCTTCCCGCTGATCAATGAAGCGAACGGCAGCGGCGTGGTTTGGGCGGTGCTGAATCCCGCGTACACACGGCTGGCCATGCAGCAGCTCGCGCCGGAAGTGGAGCAGTTTCCCGAGGCCGCGAAGCTGGTTCAGCGCATGCAGAACCTGATTATCAACGTGAGTGCGGACAGCGGCATTGACGGGAAGTTCCAGGCCGTCTGCGGGTCCGTGGAAGATGCGAACACGCTCGGTCAGCTGCTTCAGGCGGGATTTCTTTATAAGCGCTACCAGGCACAGAAGGAAAACCCGGAGTTGGCGGACTTGCTGGACCAGGCGAAGATCGTGCCTGCCGGCGACCGCGTGACGCTGCGGATGTCGCTGAGCGATGACCAGATGACGTCGCTCATTCGAAAGAATACGTTCGCCTTGAAAATGTAGGCCGCAGGATCCTTGAAAGAGGGAATGGGCCGGAGGGAAATTTCCTTCGGCCCTTTTCTTTTTGAGGGCCGCCAGCACATTTGAGCTGATAGCCAGGCTGGCTGCAGCGTGCCTGGCGCACGGCGGGCTAGGCCATTACAAAGGCGCTTTGTGCCGGGGGCGCGGCTTACGAGAAATTTGGCAACGATTTGCTCGGAATACTAAAGGCTGGGAGCGACTTGCCGGAGGTATTTCGTCAGCCGTGTTACGACTTCCTTGCCATGGGTTTCGTGTTGGACGCGATCCACGCCCTCAGGAGTGGCCGAGCTCTCCGATTCCGGTTTCTTGGATGCAAAGCCGGTGATGGTGTGCATGCCAATAGCGGGGCCAGCGTCTTCATGGGAGAGCGAAACTTCAAGGCGGTCAGTGAAACGAGCAAAATCGATTTCCAAATGAGGATGCTTCCCTGCTAAATGCTCGAAAGCATCGAGGCACGCTTCGATAACCGCGGACTGCAGCCGTGAGGCCGCGTCGCCTTCGAGACCGGCGGCATCCGCCAGAAAACGCGCAACGCCGCCCGCTGCCGCCGCCAACCGGGCATCGGCGTCAATACACATATGCAGGTTCTTGGGTTCAGTGACCACGGCTTGTAGCCAGCGCGACGTCGCAGGCTTCCCGGCAGTCCGGGCAGTAATAGAGGCCGTCAGCACAAAGAGCGATGTTGGTCTGCCCCTTGCAAATCGTGCAGTACTTTTCGCAAGTGCAGCGGGATTCCGGCATGTCGCACTGCACACAAACAGTAGGACCTTGCATAGGTGCCCTCTAGAAAACTTTACCTGAGGCAAGCCGCACCGGGCAAGGCGAACGTAGGGCGACACTGTGAATGGTGCATGTACGGTTAAGCGTGAGTGCCCGGGCTTCTTTGACCGCTTGGGAGGCGCATGCTAGTATCGGTTTCTGCCCGAGCGATGGGAATGGATTCCTCCACAACTTCTCCTGTGAGCGAGCTTCGCAAAACGCCGTTGAATGCATTGCACCGCCGCCTTGGCGCGAAAATGGTGAACTTTGGCGGCTGGGACATGCCTGTCGAGTATCCTTCGAGTGGCGGGTTGATCGCGGAACACAAAGCGGTTCGTGGAAGCGTGGGAGTTTTTGACGTCAGCCACATGGGGGACATTCGCATTCACAGCGGGAAGAACCCCGGCGGAGCGCTAGCGGCGGTTCAGCATATCGCAATGAACGATGCGTCCAAGCTTGCTATTGGCCAGGCACACTATTCCGCGATGCTTTATCCCGAAGGCACGTTTGTGGACGATGTGATCGTTCATCGCCTGGGCGAAGATGATTATCTGCTGGTGATTAACGCAGGCACGCGGGAGAAGGACATCAACTGGGTGCGCGAAAACACCAAGGGGCTTGACTGCGTGGTGGAAGATTTAAGCGACGCATACACGCAATTGGCGATTCAAGGGCCGCGAGCGGCCGAAGTTGTGCAAAAGCTGACGGACGCTGACTTGAGTGTCATTAAGAATTATTGGTTCACGCACGGCACAGTGTGCGGGTTGAAGAACACGCTGATTGCGCGCACCGGCTACACGGGCGAGGACGGATTTGAAATTTACGTGCCGTCTGATGTGGCCACCAGCGAGCGCGTTTGGAATCAGGTGATGGAAGCGGGGCGCGGATTCGGAATCGTTCCGTGTGGCCTCGGCGCGCGCAACACGCTGCGGCTGGAATCGAAGATGGCGCTTTACGGGCACGAAATTAGCGACAAGATTAACCTGTGGGAAGCAGGGCTGGACCGCTACTGCAAAATGGAGAAGGGCGACTTCATCGGGCGCGCGGCGCTGGAGCGCGCCAAAGCCACGGGAGTGACGCGCACTCTGGTGGGGATTGAAATGATCGAGCGCGGGATAGCGCGCGACGAGTACTCTTGTTGCAACGAAGCGGGCGAACGCATCGGGGTAGTGACGAGCGGCTCACCTTCGCCAACGTTGGGCAAGAACATTGCGCTGGCGTATGTGCCGCCGGCATTTTCGGGGCTTGGCACCACACTTTACGTGGAAATCCGCGGGCAGAAGTGCAAGGCGCAGGTGGTTGCGACTCCGTTTTACAAGCGGCCCAAAAAGCAGGCGGCTGCTTAAGGAGATCTTGTGAAGATTGCAGCATCCTTTGTTTTTCTTCTTTTGGCGCCGGCGACTTTTGGTCAAAACGCAGCGGTCTCTCCCCCGGCACCAGCAAAGACGCAGGAGCAGGCCACTAAGCCCGCAGCAAAGATCGCTCCGGAGAAAGAGGCGGCAATCCGAAAACTCTTTGAGGTTGCGGGGACAAAAGCGAATGTAGAAAAAGTGATTGCAGGAATGACCGAGAACATGAAGCCGATGATCTCAAAGATGTTGCCACCCGGTGACTACCAGGAAAAACTAATTCCTTTGTTCTTCGAAAGATTTCAAAGCAAGCTGAAAACCGAAGATCTGCTGGATATAACCGTTCCTATTTATGACAAATACTTCTCAAAAGAGGATATCGACGCGCTTGCGCAATTCTACCAAACCAACCTTGGAAAGAAGGTTTTGTCCGTTCTGCCGCAAGTGTTGATCGAGTCCCAAACCGCAGGGATGAAAATGGGAGAGGAAGCCGGGCGCCAATCCATCATGGAGGTCCTCGCCGAACACCCTGATCTGCAGAAGGCCCTGCAAGAGGCAGCGACACAAAAGAATTGACGTAGAGTTTTGGTGGCACCATAGAGTGTGCCCAAGAGGACGGACTTCAAGGAGACGTAGATGGGATATCCCAAAGACCGGCGCTACACCAAAGAACACGAGTGGTTGGAGGTGAAGGGAGACCTCGCCACGATCGGCATTACCGATCACGCACAACATGAATTGGGCGACGTGGTGTTCGTCGAGCTGCCGAAACCGGGCGCGAAAATCGAGACAGGAAAATCCTTTGGCACAGTGGAGTCGGTGAAAGCTGTCAGCGAAATCTACGCGCCAGCGAGCGGTGAAGTGCTTGAAGTGAATAGCGAACTTCAGAACAAACCGGAAACCATTAACAGCGATCCGCACGGAGCCGCGTGGCTGATCAAAGTGCGCCTGGCGAGCGCGGCCGGAATCAGCGACCTGATGGACGCGGCCGCCTACGAGGCGTACATCGCGGAGAAGGGCAAGGAAACCTCCGCCTAATGCGCTACCTCCCGAAGAGCCCCGTCGAGCGGCAGGAAATGCTGGCCGCGATTGGCAAGAAAAACATTGACGAATTGTTCTCGAGCATTCCGGAAAAGTACCGGCTGCGGGAAGCCTTGAAGATTCCGGGGCCCTATTCGGAAGCGGAGGTCATACAGTATTTCAAGGAACGTGCGGCGGAAAATGCCGCGGGCTACACGAGTTTTCTCGGCGCCGGTGTTTACAACCACCTGCGATCCGTGGTGTCAGACACGATTATCCAACGCGGGGAGTTCCTCACTTCGTATACGCCGTATCAAGCGGAGATTTCGCAGGGAACGCTGCAGGCGATCTTTGAATTTCAAACTTTGATGTGCCAGCTCACTGGCCAGGACGTAGCGAACGCGTCGATGTACGACGGCTCGACGGCGACTACCGAAGCGGTGTTGATGGCGGAGCGCCTGACCGGCCGGCGGCGGGTGCTGGTGGCGCGGTCGGTGCATCCGGAATACCGCGAAGTGCTTAAGACTTACGCGAAGAATTCGGGATTGCGCATTGAAGAGATTCCGTTCACGGCGAGCGGGACGGTGGACGTAAAGGCGTTGCAGAGCGCGTTGAAGGACGATGTCGCTGCGGTGGTTGCACAATCGCCGAATTTTTTTGGCGTGATTGAGACGTACGCACCGCTGGCCGAAGCAGCACATGCGGTTGGTGCGATGTTTGTCGTCGCAATTGCGGAAGGCGTTTCTCTGGGACTACTTCGCCCGCCAGCGGAGGCGGACATTGTGGCGATGGAAGCGCAGAGCTTCGGCTTGCCTCCGAGTTACGGCGGGCCGTTTGCTGGAGTGATTGCCGCGCGCGAAAAGTATGTGCGCCAAATGCCGGGGAGGTTGGCTGGACAGACGACGGACTCCGCAGGCCACCGCGGATTCGTTCTGACGCTCGCCACGCGCGAACAGCACATTCGCCGCGAGAAAGCCACTTCGAACATTTGCACGAACCAGGCGCTCTGCGCCTTGGCGGCTACCGTGCACTTGACGCTTCTGGGTAAAGAAGGCCTACGCGAAATGGCCGAGCAGAATCTTTCGAAGGCGCAGTTCGCATTGGGCGAATTGCTGAAAGGCCCGGGTGTGAAGCGCACATTTGACGCGCCATTTTTCAACGAATTTACGATTGAGTTGCCACGTTCGGTGAAAATTGTGAATTCACATCTGGTGCGCGAAAAGATTGTTGGGCCACTAGCGTTGGGCACTCCATATCCGGAACTGACCAAGCACGCGCTCGTGTGCGTCACGGAAACGACGCCGCGCGCGGAGATTGAGCGATTTGCCGGCGCGGTGAAGCGGGCGCTCGAGCAGCCGGTTTAGGCCTGGTTTAGGAAAAGATGAACGAGAAAATCAAAAAAGCGTCGCGGCACGTAAGTCAGAACGAAGGCCTAATCTTCGAGAAATCGTCTCCGGGAAAGCGCGCATTCGAATTGCCGCCGCTTGACGTGCCGAAAGCAGAGCCAGCAAAAGCTCTGGGTGGACATCATCGGCGCGAAGGCGTCGAGGGATTTCCCGAAGTTAGCGAAATCGAGGTGCTGCGCCACTTCACGCGGCTTTCGACATGGAACCATGCCATTGATCTTGGCATGTATCCGCTGGGCTCCTGCACCATGAAGTACAATCCCCGCGTGAATGAGTTCGTGGCGCGGCTCGAAGGAATTGCAACGGAGCATCCCTACCAGCCACAAGATCTTTCACAAGGCTGCTTGAAAATCCTTCGGCTGCTGGAAAAATGTCTTCTCGAAATCACAGGCATGGATGCCATTACGCTGCAGCCAGCCGCGGGCGCGCAGGGAGAACTCACCGGACTGCTGCTGATTCGCGCGTATCTGCAAAAGCAGGGAAATCCCCGAAAGAGAGTGCTGATTCCCGATTCCGCGCACGGGACGAATCCCGCCACGGCAGTGATTGCAGGCTACGAAGTTGAAAACATCAAGTCCGAGTCGCACGGACAGGTGGACGTCGAAGGTTTACGCACATTGGTGACGGA
The DNA here is from genome assembly GCA_035280045.1 of Candidatus Acidiferrum sp. GTDB lineage: Bacteria > Acidobacteriota > Terriglobia > Acidiferrales > UBA7541 > Acidiferrum. The sequence goes on along the minus strand of DATEGP010000031.1, from coordinate 10,466 downwards.
AGACGTTGCCGCGCTGATGATCACGAATCCTTCGACGCTGGGAATTTTCGAACAGCGCCTGCCGGAAATTGCGGAAATTCTTCATGCCAAAGGCGCGCTGCTTTATATGGACGGCGCGAACATGAATGCGCTCGCGGGCATTACTCGCCCGGGCGATCTTGGCGTGGATGTGATGCACCTCAACCTGCATAAAACCTTTTCGACGCCGCATGGCGGAGGCGGGCCGGGCGCAGGACCCGTGGCGATGAAGAAGATTTTGGAGCCATTCCGCCCCGTGCCCATCCTCGTGGAAAAAGAAGGCGGACGGCTGGCGCTGGAACCCGTGCGGCCGGATTCGATTGGCCGCGTGAAAGCGTTCAGCAGCAACTTCGGAGTACTCGTTCGCGCGCTAGCGTACATTCTGGCGTACGGCCCCGGAGTTCGCCAGGCAACGGAAGACGCTGTGCTCAACGCGAATTACATTCGTAAGCACCTCGAAGGTGTTTACGACTTGCCTTATTCTCTTACCTCGATGCACGAAGTGGTTTTCAGCGACGCGATTCAAAAGAAAAATGGCGTGAACACCATGGACATCGCGAAGCGCCTGATTGACTACGGATTTCATCCTTACACGACTGCGTTTCCCCTGATTGTTCCTGGCGCGCTGATGATTGAGCCGACAGAATCAGAGTCGCGCGAAGAGTGCGATCTATTCGTTGACGCAATGAAGGCGATCGCCGAGGAAGCCGCAAGTCAGCCGGAAATCGTGAAGACCGCGCCGCACACCACGCGAGTTCGGCGGCTAGATGAAGTTGGCGCTGCGCGCAAACCGGTACTGCGCTGGAAACCCTCAGCGCCGCGGACAACCGCCGCGGACTAGACGCAGGGCCCTTCTCCACTCCATTTGAGGGACTTCCCGCCTCTGCCTGTTTGCGAAAAGGCACACGAGCGGAACCGTCCAGGCCGCACATCTCTTCCTCTTTGCTAGACTAAGGTGAGTATTTTCCCCTCGAAGATTGAAAAACGCATGAAATTTGAGACTGAAGACTGGCTCCCCAAGTCCGTAATCCTGCTGCGTAATTACGACCGGCACAAATTCCTTTCCGATTTGATCGCTGGTGTCACCGTGGGCCTCGTCGCCCTGCCGCTTGCAATGGCGTTTGCCATCGCGTCGGGATTGACGCCACAAGCTGGGCTGTATTGCGCGATAGTCACCGGGTTTTTGATTTCGGCGTTGGGTGGCTCAAAAACTCAAGTCGGCGGCCCTACGGGAGCGTTCGTGGTGGTGGTCGCAGGCATCGTTGCAAAACACGGCATCGACGGCCTGTTCATGTGCACGATGATGGCGGGGGTGCTGCTAGTGCTCCTCGGCATTACAGGCATGGGCACGATGGTGAAGTATTTCCCGCGGCCCGTCGTGGTCGGCTTCACCAACGGCATCGCGATTCTTATCGCCAGCACGCAGATTCGCGACTTCTTCGGCTTGAAGATGGATCATGTGCCGGGCGATTTTTTTCATCGCATGAAGGCGTTTGCGCTGGCGTGGAACACGTTCTCCATGCCCGCGACTGCCGTTTCCATTCTTTCGATTGCCGTGATGGTTTTCTGCCTGAAGTACGCAAAGAAAATACCAGGAGCGATTCTAGTCACCTTCGGGGCAACCGCCGCGGTCATGCTCTTCCATATGAACGTAGAGACCATCGGAACGCGTTTCGGCGGCATTCCGAAAGGCCTGCCAACTCTGGTCATTCCGCAATTTCATTACGATGTTTTCCGCCAGTTGCTATCGGCCGCGTTCACCGTGGCGATGCTGGGAGCGATTGAATCACTTATGTCCGCCGTCGTGTCCGACCGCATGAGCAACGACAAGCACAATCCCAACGTGGAATTGATTGGCCAGGGCATTGCAAACATTGTTTCGCCACTGTTTGGAGGCTTGCCCGCAACTGGCGCAATAGCGCGCACGGCGACAAACGTCCGTTCCGGGGCGAAGACACCTGTCGCGGGGATGATTCACGCTCTTACATTATTGGCGATCCTTCTTTTCGCAGCACCGTTAGTCAAGAGCGTGCCGCTCGCAGCGCTTGCATCCATTTTGATGATCGTCGCGTACAACATGGGGGACTGGGAGGAAATCCCGGAAATCCTGAAGCTGAGCGCCGCGGACATTGCCGTCTGGTTTCTCACCATGACGCTCACCGTGGTAACGGACCTGACGTTTGCCGTGGAAGTCGGCATGGTGCTCGCGGTGCTCATGTTCATTCGCAAAGTTTCGCGGACAACCACAGTCAGCCCGGTAACCAGGGACTATGTGGAAGACAGCCGCGTCCACGTCTTGCAAGGCAAGGACATTCCAGATTACGCGATTGTTTACCGCATTCACGGACCGTTCTTGTTTGGCGCGACGGACAAGTTTGCGGACATTCTCCATTCCATTGATAAGCTGCCGCCCATCGTGATTCTGCGCTTGCGGAATATGACGGCGATTGATGCTACGGGTCTGGGGGCGATTCGCGACTTGGCGGACACTCTGCACGAATCTGGCCGTTCGCTGCTGCTTTGCGGCGCCAGAGAACAACCCTCGCAACTGATGAAGCAGGCGGAATTCGAACGCCACGTCGGGACTGAAAATATCTGCGGCAGCATCACCGAAGCGATTGAGCGCGCGGCGGAGGTGTACCGGCAGAACTACGCAAACAAGAAAGCTGAAGAATTAACCCCAACCCATTCCTGAATCCCTCCTGAGCAATCCCTCTCCAATTCCTAAGAGTTTCAGTGCCCGACCGCCGTGATTCACGGAGCCGATACGCTCCGTTCTCCTTCCTGTAATACAACTCACTTAGTGTCTTCGCCGGGACGATCGTTTCCATTTCTGTTCCCAATTAAAGGAGATCAACTTGAAAGAAAAATTCCTCGCGGCTGCTCTGTCCGGACTCATCGGAGCCACTGTCCCGGCCTCCGAACAAAACCTCAATGGGTCCAACACCAAGCACGTTTTGCTTATCAGTATTGATGGCATGCATGCGGTTGATTATGAAAATTGCGCGGCATCGAACACCTGTCCAAATCTGGCCGCGCTCGGCAGGACCGGAGTGCACTACACACGCACAACGACATCGAGGCCGTCCGACTCGTTTCCCGGCCTGATGGCGCTAGTGACTGGCGGGAGCCCCCGAACGGTAGGCGCGTTCTACGACGTGGCTTACGATCGCGTCCTGGCGCCGCCGGCGGTTGCTACCGGCAACGGGCTGCCTGCTGGGGATTGTGTCCCAGGTCAGATCCACCGAAACTCAGACGGATCCACCGGAACCCAGACCGAATATGAGGAAGGCAACGAAATCGACCAGAGTCAGCTCAATGGCGGGTTCGCCGGATACTCCAAAATCGACGGTGGCGTCAAATCAATCGATCCCCACAAACTGATCCGCGATCCCTTTAACAATTGCCAACCGGTCTACTCCTGGAACTTCGTTCGCACCAATACGATTTTTGGCGTGATCCACGCTGCGGGCGGCTACACCGCCTGGTCCGACAAGCACGCTGCTTACGCCTCTGTTTCCGGACCGACGGGGACCAATCAACCGAGCAACGTGGATGATTACTATTCCCCTGAAGTCAACTCGCTTCAGATTGTGCTGCCAGGTCTTAAGACGGCAGCCCTCACTCCTCAAGCGAGTTTTGACTGCGGCACGCTTGTTCCCAATGGCGATGACTGGACCACCGATTTCGATGCCATCAAGTGCTACGACCAACTGAAGGTCAACGCTATTGTCAATGAGATCAAAGGCAGGACGCACCTTGGTGCAAGCAGCGCTCCCGTCCCGATGATCTTCGGTATGAACTTCCAGGCGGTCAGCGTCGGAGAAAAGCTGATTGAGCCCAAGTCCGCTGTCAGAACCGACGCAAACTCTGGCGGCTATGAGGATGCTTCGGGTACTCCCCGGCCCAAAATGCTGGCCGAAATCCAGTTCGTGGATGCTGCGATCGGGCAGATGGTCGCTGCGCTCAAACACCAAGGCCTATTCGATTCGACCACCATCATCATTACCGCGAAGCACGGGCAGTCGCCGATCGACCCGAACCGTTTCTATCCTATTCCGGGCCATTCCGGCACCAACGGCACGCCGCCCTCAGGGATCATCGGGAATCTCCTCCCGGCGGTTTACAATGACCCCAATAACGGACTCGGGCTGGCCGAAGACGACATTTCTCAGATCTGGTTGGCCGATCCAAGCCAGACCGCGAATGCAGTAGCTGCCCTGGAGGCCGCCCAGGCGAGTCCAAATGTTATCGATCAACCCGGGCTGGGCCAGATTTACTATGGCGGCTCGCTGAACGGCCTCTTTAACCCACCGGGCGTGCCTGAGGTTCCCGGCCCCTGCTGCAAGCTTCGCGAGGGAGGCGACCCGCGGAGTCCCGACATCGTCGTTATTCCAAACGTTGGAGTTGTCTACACCGGAAACCTGAAGAAGCAATCCGAACATGGGGGCTTCGCCTGGGACGATACCAACGTGATGTTGTTGGTATCGAACCCCAGCATGCCGGCCCGCACCGTCAACAGCTTCGTGGAAACCGCTCAAGTGGCTCCCACGATCCTGAGAATCCTGGGCCTGGATCCGAACGCCCTGGACGCGGTTCGCCAGGAAGGGACGCCAGTCCTGCCGTCTCTCTTTGGCGGTAGCAACCAACAGTAGTTCGATCGATCAGAAACGAAGCAAAGGGCGTTCCGCCAGCGTTCCCAGCGGGAACGCCCTCTCTATTTGAGCTCTGTGAGGCGACCGACGTTACTTTTTCTCGAAGCGCACGCTGTCGAGGATGGCGTTGAAGGTTTTGTCGTATTTTTCGTACGCAAGTTGCGGAGCCACGCAAACAAAAGAGACCAGACCTTCCGGGCGAAGAGTGGTGATGATCCAATCGGTTTCCTGTCCGCCGATTGGCGAGTCATTGCTGAGATATGTTGCGAGCCCCGGCTGGCCATTCAAGCGCACGCGTTCTGACGGCCGGGTAATCTTCATGTTTGGATTCGATTTCTGAAGCTCTTGAATCATCTGCTGCGTGGCGTTGTTTAGCGCATCCAAATCGCTGGCATCGCCGCTGGCTTGAGTGACACTAACGATTAGCCCGTAAGCAAGAGCAGCATGGCCCGTGCCGTCGTCCACCACCCCCCCGTCCGGCGCAAAAGAAGCGCCGCTCCCGTTGGTGTCCGGATACTTCTTCCAATTGTCGGGATACTTGAGCGAATAGCCGTTCGCCTGATGAGTCGCGAAATTTCCTGAAGGCGGAGCTGGTGGCTTGCCGGCTGCGGCCGCGGCGGGCGTCAGCTTCTTCACAACCGGCAGGGCCAGCACCTCGCGCTTGATGGATTCGAATTCTGGAGAATCTCGCCTGGCGTTTGATGGAGCGCCGCCAAGCTTCTCGACCTCTTCGTCTACTCGCTCGACGCGGCGCTCCGGATTCGGATGGTCTGAGAAGAATTCCGGCGGATTCTTCCCTTTCGTCTCGGCTTCAAGCTTCTCGAAGAATTGCGCCATCGCGCGCGGGTCGTAACCGCTGTCGTAAAGCACTTGCGTGCCCATCACGTCCGCTTGCGACTCCGCGGTTCGTGAGTAACGAAGTAGCACGCCTCCCGCAGCAAACGCTCCCAATTTGGTCAGCAACGCGCCGCCTGTTGAACCGCCAAAGATTCCCCCCGCAATCCCCAGAAAACCTTCGGCTGCCTCCGCTTTGGTGGCCTGATTCGTGCCGTGACGTAGCGCAACGTGAGAAATTTCATGGGCCATTACGCCGGCAAGCTGCGATTCATTGTCCGCCGCTTCAATGGCGCCGCGATTGATGAAGACATATCCGCCCGGCAGGGCGAAGGCGTTGATGGCCTTGTCGTTCACACAATGAAACTCGAAAGGATACTGCACTCCATTGGTTGGCAGCTTGGCCACGAGACGCATTCCGAGTTGTGTGAGGTACGCGTCGACTCTGGGCGCATTGCAAAGTGGCAATTGTCTCGCAGCGTCCATCGCCGCTCGCTTGCCCAACTCAATGTCCTGTTGAGGACTGAAAGCGTTAAACCTCGAAGGTTCGAGCTGTGTGCGCTGAGCCGACGCCACCGGTGCGAGCAGAAAGAATAAGCACAGGAGGCCGAAACAGGCCGAGACAGCGTGCCCCACCAGCCGTTTTGCTTGGGTGGCCTCCTTCCGCGACGCGCCCTCTTGCCTACGTAAAACGTTCACACCGGCCTCCGCCTTGGTTCCAACCCTTCTCCAGGAGAAATTTCTCGCTTCAGATTTACTTTAGCACTTGGCGGAGACAAAAAGAAAAGCCCGGGTGGCTGGGCACCCCGGGCTTGGGGGTTAGAGCAGGGCCGAAAATTCAATCTATCGAGCTACGCGCGGCGACGGCTCAGGAGCAGGCGTCGAGTTCGGCGCATCCACAGCCTTGCCGCTGCGCGCCGGAACAGCGCGCGCTGCTGGCGGAGGCTCCGGCTTGCGAGATACCGGTATTGCCAGATTTTCGCCCTCGCGGACAAACGTCAAACCGTTCTGTTCTTTATTCCAGTCAATGCAAATCAGGTCGCCCAAGTGAACCTGCTCGGTTGCAAGCAGGTTGGCTAGAGGATAGACGACGTGGCGCTCGATGGCACGCTTCAGGTGACGCGCGCCGTAGCGCTGATCGGTGCCTTCTTGCAGAAGAAAATCGCGGCCTTGCGGCGTCACACGGAAGAGGAACTGCCCTTTGGCCGTTTCCAGAACGCGCTGCTGCACCTGGCCTAATTCAATTTCAAGGACCTGTTCCAGCTGTTCCCGGCGCAGCGGATGGAAGACCACCACTTTGTCCAGGCGGTTCATGAACTCTGGGGAGAACTTGCGTCGCGCCGCTTCCACCGCCGTGCGCTCCACTTTTTGATCCAAACCCGCGGCAGGCTTGTCCGCCGGTTGAATGAAACCCATTCCGCCTTGCATCAATTCCGTAATTTCGCCGCCGCCGAGGTTCGACGTCAGGAAAATGACGGTCTGTGACAGGTCCACGCGGCGGTTGTCGCCTAGCGTCAGAGTGGCTTTGTCGAGCATGCCCAGGAGCAACTGCCAGAGGGCGTCGCTGGCCTTCTCAATTTCGTCAAAAAGCAAGAAGCTGAGCTTCAGCTTGTCCGTGTGGCAGGCCGCCAAAGCTTCCTGGGTGATCAGCGGATGAGTCTCCCGATGTCCCAGATAGCCTGGAGGAGAACCAATCAGCTTGGCGATCTCGTGCGAGTGCTGGAATTCTGCGCAATCCACCTTGATGACGGCGCGGGAGTCTCCAAAAAGGATCTCGGCAGCCGCTTCCACAATGCGGGTCTTGCCAGAGCCGGTAGGACCCAAGAAGAGCAGGTTGCCCACCGGGCGGCCGGGAGAGTTCAACCCGGCGCAAAAGACCTGGAACATGTCCACCAGGGACTGCACGCCTTCTTCTTGGCCCACGATCTTGGCGCGCAAGGAGGCGTGAAAATCTTGAGTGTCATTGCTGCGGATGCTTGGATCCAATTGGTGACGGACGGCGGCCTTCATAGCTTTGCCCTTCTCCGCGTCCAGTTCCCCCCCAAACGCGGGCGCGCGTCTCAAGCGTTCGCGCGAAGACTGAATAGAGCATGGAAGGTGCCAATCTTTTTCACACCGTTGCTGCAGAGGAAACACACTGATTTCAATGACATACAAGATTTCAAATTCTGTGACGTGTCTCACGGGCTGAGACGCTGTCCCATTTGCGTCAAAACTGAGAGAACGAGGTGGGGACGCAGAACACTTTGTGTCAGCCGCCGAACGACAAAAAGGGGCGCAATTGCGCGCCCCTGGGTTCCAGTTAAAGTTTTACTTTAAGAGTGTTTCGGCACTGAGAAAGGGGTCAAGAACTGGAACGATCCTGCTTCTTCCGGCTTTGTGGAGCCGCAGCTGGGCTCCCCCCGGGCTGCGCTGCACGCGACTTCTTCTCCTCTGCCACGATTTCCTCTGGCGCGCTCGCTGACTTGCCGTCGGTCGCTTCCGCCATGGCAGCAGCGGCTCCAGCCTTTTTGGCAGCCGGTTCTACGAGCGCACCCTCGCCCTCGCGCACGAAGGTGAGACGGTTGTTAATCTTGTCCCAGTCAATGCATACCAAATCGCCCAAGTTCACTTGATCGGTCGCGAGGAGATTGGCCAAGGGGTAGACCACATGGCGCTCAATGGCCCGCTTCAGGTGGCGGGCGCCGTAGCGCTGATCGGTACCCTCTTGCAGCAGGAAATCTCGTCCTGACGGCGTCACGCGGAAAAGGAACTGCCCTTTGGCTGTGTCCAAAACACGCTGCTGCACTTGACCGAGCTCGATGTCGAGAACTTCCTGCAACTGGTCCTTTTTGAGTGGGTGGAAGACCACTACCTTGTCCAGGCGGTTCATGAATTCCGGCGAGAACTTGCGGCGCGCCGCTTCGACGGCGGTCCTCTCGACTTTTTCGTCCAAACCGGTTACCGGCTTGTCTTTTGGCTGGATAAATCCCATGCCGCCTTGCACTAGCTCGGCGATTTCCCCTCCGCCAAGATTCGAGGTAAGAAAAATGACCGTTTTGGACAGGTCGACTTTGCGATTGTCTCCCAGCGTCAGCGTAGCTTTGTCCAGCATGCCCAGCAGCAACTGCCAGAGCGCGTCGCTGGCTTTCTCAATCTCGTCGAAAAGCAGGAAGCTCAGCTTCAGCTTGTCTGTATGGCAGGCCGCTAGAGTCTCCTGAGTGATCAGGGGGTGGGTTTCCCGGTGTCCCAAATAGCCTGGAGGCGAGCCAATCAGCTTGGCGATCTCATGCGAGTGTTGAAACTCCGCGCAATCCACTTTAATGACCGCGCGGGCGTCTCCAAACAAGATCTCTGCGCCGGCTTCCACGATGCGCGTTTTGCCCGATCCCGTCGGCCCCAGGAAAAGCAAATTGCCTACGGGACGGCCCGGCGAATTCAAGCCGGCGCGGAATACCTGGTACAGGTCTACGAGCGCCTGCACCGCCTCTTCCTGGCCGACAATCTTTGCTCGCAGCGCTGCCTGGAAATCAATCGTGTCCGAGCTGCGCTTGGTTGGATCGAGAGAAAGAGTGAAGTCGCTCATAACCGCCTCCTAGCGAACCCGCCCGTGCTGGTTGCCGAATCGCCCGCGTCCGCGGTCAAACTGTTCCAATTTGACCTGGATCGTGGATTGGAGGAGCCGCAATTGTACCAGCAGCTCCTTTGCCACCGCGGGAGATTCTGAAATTCGGAGGAGCGGCGGAAACACGTCCGCCAATTCGAGGTTGAGGGTACGAAGCGAGGTTACAAGTTTTTGGACCGCCGGAGAGTTGGGATCCGCCAGGTCCGCAGAGTGATTACACTGCTCACGCAGAGCTCTCCAATTGAGCTCCACGAATGGATGCTTCCTGGAGACATTCTTTACGACTTCCTCGGTAATGCGCGCGCGCTGTCCTAAGCGCGCCAAATGTAGCTGCTGCACTTTTTCGCCGCGGCGCACGTTGTGCACCAGGTAGAACGAATTCCCTTTGCGGCGAACAAAAGCCATGACCTACCTCATCTCCTGCTATTAGCTGGCGTAGTGTAATCAGCTTCCACTACGCTCTGCAATATTAGACACGGAATTTCGCCAAAAGTTGCTCCGTATCAGTAACGCCTTGACTCTAAACGCGCTTGCGGTCAAAACCCCATCACTTTTTTTGCTCGTTTCCATCGATTCCTCGCGTCTATGCTTATTCGGTTTCATGAATTTGTTCTCTTTGCACGCTTCGGCACATTCATTTAGTTCCCGGTTCGAGTTCAACTATCCGCGTATTTGGTTTCATTGGCATAACCGCCTACTTCATTAAACCCGGCAGTGGCACTTTTCTCTTGTTCTTGCCGGAGCTCACACCTACCATTCCAGTTCCCTTTCTTTGATAATGATTTGTCTTGAGGAGTGACATCGAGAAATGTCTTGGGATCTCGTCTACCGTCTTGTGCAACGAATCCCCCGCGGGAAGGTTCTAACATATGGAGGGCTGGCTAAAGCCCTTCGTCTGCCTGGCGGTGCGCGCACGGCCGGACGCGCCATGGCCGCCACTCCTTCCGCAAAAGGCATCCCGTGGCATCGCGTGATCGGCGATCGCGGGGAAATCCTAATTCGCGGACCTCACGCTTCGCTTCAACGCAGACTTCTCGAGAGTGAAGGCGTCGCGCTGGTCGAGTTTCGCGTGGACCTCAAGAAGCACCTCTGGAAGCCAACCAAAGAAACCGCGCCGCCTAAGAAGAAAAAGCTGCCTCAAAAGAAGGTTGAAAGATAGAGCTGCCCGCAAACGTATCCCAAGTGAATCCGCACGCAGGCGCGTGCTTGGGCGTTGTGCTCGTTCAGAATGATTGGTGACACTCGGTAGAGTGTCAGGATGAGCCAAATCAGATGGGATGAGTTTTCCGAAGCGCGGCAGCTGGCGCGCTTCGGAAAGAAGCTGAGTCGGGCGGCACAGGCGCGACTTCAGTGGA
>DATEGP010000030.1:0-5156 GCA_035280045.1 Candidatus Acidiferrum sp. | reverse complement strand
CACCAGCGTTTGGGGTTCGAGGTGGTCGAGCGCTCCGTGCACTTTCGGAAGGCCCTGCAATAAGGAGACCCCGGCCGTGAGACTCTTCTCAAGACTTTTGGGTGCAGGCATGCTTTTTCTCTTGTTTGCGGCTGTTCGCGTTGGTGGGGCTCAGCAGCAGGAAACGGTGGCGAACAAGGCGGGGGAGGCGCTCTACAAGCAGCGCTGCGCTGCTTGCCACGAAGGTGCGGTGCCGCGGGTGCCGATTCGCGCGGCGCTGAAGCAGATGTCGCCGGAGAACGTGCGCTTTGCATTGGTGGGTGGGAGCATGGCGGTGCAAGGACTGGGATTGACGACCGCGCAGATCGCAGACCTCGCGGAATTCCTTACTAGCAAGCGGCCGGGGAAGGAAGCGATTGCTCCGGAGGCTTTCTGCACGGCCGGAGGGGCCGCGTTTGCGGATCCGCTGGGCAAGCCGCACTGGAACGGGTGGGGAGTGAATCTGGAACAGTATCGCTTTCAGCCCGCAGAGATGGCGCAACTCACCGCGGAGCAAGTGCCGAAACTCAAACTGAAATGGGCATTCGGTTATCCCGGAGTCTTCCGCGCACAGGCGCAGGCCACAGTGGCTGGAGGGCGCGTTTTTGTTGGGAGCTTTGAGCGAAGAGTCTATTCGCTGAGTGCGGAGAGCGGTTGCATTTTCTGGGCGTTTGACACAGATGCTCCCGTGCGGACCGCGGTCAGCCTGGGACCGAACGGAAGCGGCTGGGCGGCGTACTTCGGCGACCAGCACGCCAATACCTATGCGCTGGACGCGGTGACGGGAAAACTTCTGTGGAAGACGCATGTGGACGAGTTTCCGGGAGCGGTAATTACGGGAGCCCCCGCGCTGGCCGAGGGAAAACTCTATGTTCCGACTTCCTCGATGGAAGAAGTGTTCGCGGGGAATCCGCAGTATGAATGCTGCAAGTTTCGAGGTAGCGTCTCGGCTCTGGATGCCGCGACGGGAAAAGTTCTCTGGAAGAGCTATACCGTGACAGAAGAACCGAAACCGGTGCGCAAGAGCAAAATCGGCGTGCAATTGTGGGGACCATCGGGAGCGGGAGTGTGGTCTTCGCCGACCGTGGACTTGAAAACGCGAACGATTTGCGTGACCACCGGCGACAGCTATTCGGACCCCGCGGCGCCGACTTCCGATTCTTTCCTGGCGTTCGATCTGGAAACGGGAAAACTGAAATGGTCACAGCAGATGACCAAGGGAGATGCGTTCAATGTGAATTGCGGCGCGCCGGAAGCAATGCGCACGAACTGCCCTGAAGCGAATGGGCCAGACTTTGATTTTGGCTCTTCGCCGATTCTGGTTGACTTGAGCAATGGGCACCGCGCATTGATTGCGGGGCAGAAATCAGGAATTGTTTACGCTTTGGATCCAGACAAGCAGGGCGAGTTGCTCTGGCAGCGGCGCGTGGGCCGCGGCGGGACGGCAGGCGGCGTGCAGTGGGGTTCCGCTACTGATGCAAAGAACGTGTACGTCGCCGTTTCCGACGTCACGATGCACTCCGTGCCTTCAGGCACAGCGGGAGCGCGCGATACGGCCTTCGGGTTCGCAGCGCAATTGGATCCAAAAATTGGCGGCGGACTGTTCGCATTGAAGCTGGACACCGGCGAGATTACCTGGCAGACGCCGCATCCAGGATGCGGAGAAACCCCGGGCTGCAGCCCGGCGCAATCCGCAGCGGTAACCGCAATTCCTGGCGTGATTTTTTCCGGCGGACTCGATGGACATTTGCGAGCGTACTCGGCGCAAGATGGGCACATCCTTTGGGATATGGACACTGCCAAGGATTACAAGACCGCGAACGGAGTGAAAGCGCACGGAGGCGCGCTGGACGGCCCGGGTGCGGTCATCGTGGGAGGAACGCTTTACGTCAATTCGGGTTACGCTTTTCTGGGAGCCGCTCCCGGCAACGTTCTGCTGGCATTTTCCGTTGATGGGAAGTGAGGATTACGCGCTAGGCGTTCCCGTCGCCGGAAAACTGAGAACACACGGAACGAAGGTCTTACAGCGAAGAAAGAACAAATCGGGCAGGAAGATTTGCCCGCATGCGACCGACGCTATACCATACTTAAACGCGCCCAGCACAATCCAACGAGTCACGACCGAGGGGGAATCGTGGGCTTTTGCACAAGACTCGCAAGACTGTGGGTGCTCTGTTTGCTACCGGCTTCGCTGGCCGGGCAGACCAAGGGAATTCCAGAATGGTGCAAGCCGCTGCCGCGGCCGGAATACAAGACGCTGCTCCGCATACCGGTCAATGATCCGTGGTTTGAAGTGTACCGAGTGGCGCCGGCGACGTTCGCGATTTACGAGCCGCATCAGGCGGAAGAAACTATTTCTTACCTCATCGTCGGCACGAAACAAGCGCTGCTGTTTGACACGGGCATGGGCATCAGCAACATTCAAAAAGTTGCGTCGCAGTTGACCAAGCGCTTTATTGTTGTGCTGAATTCGCACACGCATAACGACCACGTCGGAGGCAACTCAGAGTTTACGTTTGTCTATGGAATGGACACGGACTTCACGCGCAAGAATGCAAAAGGCTCGCGCGTGGACGCGCAAGCTGAAATTGCTCCAGACCAAATCTGCGGCAAATTGCCGCCGGGATTCAACGCCAAAACTTACGTGACGGTGCCGTGGAAAATTTCGCAGTTCGTTCACGATGGCTTCACCATAAATCTGGGTGGCCGCAAGCTGGAAATTATCGCCACGCCCGGACACACACCGGATTCGATTGCACTGATAGACCGTGCAAACGGCTTGCTTTTTACAGGCGACACGTATTACCCCGCGCCGATCTGGCTGTATCGGCCCGAGACGGATATGGACGCGTACGTTGCGTCGGCGAAGAAACTTGCGGCGCTCGCTCCGCAGGTGAAATTGGTGCTCGGCGCGCACAACGTTCCGGCAGCCCAGCCTGACGTGCTGCCGAAGCTGGTGGCAGCGATTCAAGCAGTGCGCTCGGGAAAAGGCGAAGTGAAAGCAGCAGGCGCGGGCAAAGCCATGCATACGTTTCAGGATTTCAAGTTTCTTCTCGCCCTACCCTCGAAAGGTCTAGATTAGTAGTGAGAACTAATTCAGATGCGCTCCGCCTGTTCCAAGCCGGTCTTGCTTGTGCCGTTGCTTTTTCTTTTTCTGGTTCCCTGCGTTTCCGCGCAAGCAGCCAGACACGGAAAGCATGACGGACACGACAAAACAGTTTGGAATTATGACGGCGGAGTCCTTTTCGAGACCGATGGTTCGCTTCCCAACGGCGTTTGCCTTCGCATTTACGGCATCATGAAGGGCGGCGATTTTTTCGACGGCCTCAAGCGCATTGATACGGACAAGGGCACGCAATTCCGCCGCGGCACGGAAACGGTGACGACGTTCCCAGATTCAGTTACAGTCTCTTTCTCCATTCGCGACCAGCTCTGCCCTCCAGGGACGCAACAAGTTGGGACGCGCAAATATATGACGCAGAAAATGATCGACGATCTGCGGCTTTCGCTGTACTGGAAGCATGGCGTGGATTTGCATCCGGTGAAAGACGCGAAGGAAATTGCGTCTCAAATGGACCGCATCCAGCCTTATGCAACGTCACTTGCGGCGGAGTTGCCGGCGCGTTACGAATGGTCGTTTGAATTTGTGGTTCCCAGCTCCGGTGAGTCATTGATGGACAGCCTGGCCTTCGTTTTTCGCACACCGGACGGACGCATCGCCGCACGCGTCGCCGCGCGACTCTGAGAAATCGGAAATTGGGAAAGTAGAAATGGATGATGGGAGTTCACATCCGGTTCCATTTTCCAATTTCTATTTTCAATTTTCCAAATCTGTCAGCCCATGGAGCTGACTTTTTGCGGCTCGATTTTGTAGATGACGCGGACTTCCCCGGCTTTACGGAAAGGATAGACGGGGTTGCGAAGATATTTTTGCGAGAGCTTGTTGATGTGGTCGTCGGCGCCCTTTTCGGTGATTTCCACGACGCGCCCGCGGATTTCGAGGTAGCGGTAGGGATTCGCGGGATCCTGCAGTGCGATGGCCACGCGGGGATCGCGGCGCATGTTGTTATCCTTGACGCGACCTTTGGCGGAATTGACGCGAACATGCTTGCCGTCGAAATCCACCCAGACGGGCGTGACTTGCGGGCTGCCGTCTTTCATCAGCGTGCTGAGGTTGCCAAAGGCTTGCTTTTCAAGCAGGTCGACGTATTCTTCCGGAATGACTTTGCTCATTTTTCTCCTCCCAAACGGCTAGGCAAAAACTCAGGGTAGCCGGATTTCGGGAACGCGGCTCTTGAAGTTCAAAGGGGCGCCAGTTAGTTTCTGCACTTCATCCGGCGTCCAGCCGGGAGCAACTTCGCGCAGCGTGAGGCCTTTGGGCGTGACGTCAATCACGGCAAGATCCGTGACGATGGTGTCCACGCATTCGAGGCCGGTCAGCGGATAGGTGCATTTCTTGACGATTTTAGGCGCGCCGTCTTTGGTGACTTGTTCCATGCACACAATTAGTTGTTTTGCGCCGGCGGAAATGTCCATCGCGCCGCCGATGCCGCCGGAGCCTTTCGCGCCGGGAATTTTCCAGTTGGCGAGGTCGCCTTTTTCGGAGACTTGAAAGCCGCCAAGCACAGCAACGTCAAGATGGCCGCCGCGGGTCATCAGATGCGCATCGGCCTGGTGAAAAAAAGATGCGCCGCGAATCAGAGTCACCGGGACCTTCATTGCGTCCACCAGGTCGTAATCTTCTTCGCCGGGCCTGGCGCGGCGGCCCATGCCGAGGATTCCATTTTCACTGTGAAAGTAAACGGTGATTTCTTTCGGCAGATAATCGGCGATGAGATTCGGAATGCCCCAGCCGAGATTGACGTAAGCGCCGTCCGGCAATTCGAGCGCGGCGCGCTGGGCGATTTGCTCGCGAGTCAAGCGAGGCTTGTCCAGAAGCGCTTTTTCCCGAGTGGGCTCAACCGGCATAGTGGAGCCCTTTCGCCTGCACGATGCGGTGCACAAAAATCGCGGGAGTCATCACGTGCTCCGGCTCGATGGAGCCGACCGGCACGAGCGATTCCACTTCAGCAATTGTGGTCTTCGCGGCCATAGCCATGATGGGATTGAAATTGCGCGCGGCAAGCCGGTAAGTCAAG
>DATEGP010000029.1:0-6236 GCA_035280045.1 Candidatus Acidiferrum sp. | reverse complement strand
TTGCTCACTTGTTGAATTCGCTTCGCGATGGCCCAGCCGTGCATCGGCTCGAGAGCGATGGTCTTGAGAATCAGCAGATCGAGAGTTCCCTGAATCAAGTCCGATGGTTTGCCCATAGAAGCGCATCATACCTAAATCAATTACAATTGAACACCTAAATTATCTACAGTCAGACAGGCACCCCAGAGCGTCCGCGTAGCGGGCCGCAAGATCCACTTCCTTTTCGCCACTCTTCTTTGTGACCTCTCTGCCCGCCTCCGCTTCCTCGGGAGGTGGGGGCTTCAGCCCCCACGCAAAATGTTCTGCACTCAACATGGGTTTAGCCCCTGAAGTCTCTGTAGCGGCGACTCTACATCGCCTTCTCGCAGCTTCAGCCCGGCTTTACCCCTATGGAGTGTGGCGGCTCGACGCCGCTTTCCTTTCTTTCGAACAGCCAAGACTCGGCTGTCTTGCCCGGCCCTCGCCGGCCACAGGCCACGCTGTCTTGGGGCCCGCAGCCGCCCTGTTCAGAAGGTTTTGGTTCAGCCTGAAATGGAAAGCGGTGTCTACCGAAAGACGCTTTTGCAAGGCGTCACGGGTGGACAAAACCATGACGGACGGCGTAGAGCACGAGGCTCGCCGTCTCGTGAATATCCAACTTCTGCATGAGTCTCGTACGATGAGATTCGGCAGTCTTCGCACTGATACCGAGCAGAGATGCGATGTCTTTGGTCGACTTTCCTTCAGCAATCAATTGGAGCACTTGACGCTCTCGCAGAGTCAAAGGATCCTTGGATTTTTCCGACTTGGATTGATACGCTTCCATGATCGCGCTGGAAACACCGGGACTCAAATAAACGTGGCCGCGCGATACCTGCCGGATGGCCAGCAACAAATCGCTGGCGACCTGGCTCTTCAGAACGTACCCCTTGACGCCCGCTTCCAGCGCCTCGCGAATGTACTGACTTTCATCATGTTGCGTGAGCAGAATGGTCTTGGTCTTCGGAGAAGAACGCCTCATTTCCCGGGCCGCATTCAGTCCATTCAATGTGGGCATGCTTATATCCATCACGGCGATATCGGGCTGGAGCGACTGCACATGGCCAAGAGCCTCTTGCCCATCGGAGGCTTCCGCAACAACCTGAAATCCTTCGCGTTCGAGCAAGGACTTCAGGCCTTGGCGTACCAAGACATGATCGTCAGCCAGCACGATGCGAATTGGCATTCGAAGCCTCCGCCGGGAGCTGAATCAAGAGCTTGGTTCCTAGCCCGCGTGCCGAATCGATCGACAGCGTTCCCCCAATCCCATTCAACCGTTCCTGCATGCCGATAAATCCTAGCCCTCTTCTCTTGCCATCCAACTGCACCGCCTGCGCATCAAAGCCCACGCCATCGTCTTCAATTGAGCAGTAAACTCTTCGGTTTTTTCTGCCAATCTGAATCACCACTCGTTTAGCCTTCGCGTGTTTTGCCGCATTGGTCAGCGCTTCCTGAACGATACGGTAAAGCGCTATTTCCACCGGACCGGACAGCCTGCCCTCAACTGTCGTTTTGATTTGAATGCTGAGATTGGCGCGCCTCGAAACTCCTTCCGCCAAGAAACGAATCGCCGGAATCCAGCCCAGGTCATCCAAGATCGTTGGCCGAAGTTCATGGGAATACCTCCGCAACTGTTGTTCAACCTGATTTAGCAATTCTTGAGCCCCGCCAACCTGTTCTTTTTGAGGTTCAGGCAAATTGCGCGCCAAGTCTCCCAGCGCAAGATGGACGGCCACGAGAAGCTGTCCTGCCTCGTCGTGCACGGCATGGGCGATGCGCTTAATCTCCTCCTCAAGCGTCTCATTGAGTTGCCGCAGAGCCACAATCGCATCTTGCACTCCACGATGTGCCATTTCATAGGGAGAAAGTGTTTCTGCAAGGAATTCGGCGGCCGCCGCTAGCAATTGACGGGGAACTACCCTCTGCGCATCGCCGAGCATCCCGTGGAGGGCCTGATGGTGAGTTGAGGCTATTTCCATCAGGCTCTTTTTTTCGCTCATGGCGTGGCGCCCCACTTCGTACGCGCACCCCAAACCAGCTTCGCCGCCCCGCTTAGCGTATTCATCAAACGCGAAACGATATTCTTCTTCAAAAGCTCGTCGGACGTGTGTCTTCCGTTTGATTGCCCTCTTCATACGCGAACTCCGGTTAGTCGTGCTACCAGAACAAGTGCGTCGTCGTTTCCCCGGCCATGCCGTTTAAGAATCTTGTCTGCGGCTCGTTGGGGGGATTCCATAGTGGAAAGGCTTTCTACAAATTCGCCTCGGATCCCGTCTGTAACGAATACCAGCGTATCCCCCTTTGAAATCGGAAGCACGGTGGCTTGCAAAGCAGGCAATTGCGAACCCACGACGCCACCGCGCAAGAGCAGCACCTCCTGCCCGCTCCTCATCGGGGCGGCGGAGCGCATCAAGACTCCTTGAACATTTCCAACACCAAGCCAGGTCATCATGCCATGTTCCGGATCGATCGAAGCAAGGCTCAGTACCACGCCGCGCGTAGAGCGGAGACCTTCATGACAGCGCTCCACAAGAGAAATAATCGGTTGATCCGTGCTTGCTTTGAGAATCGAAAGCGCCGCCTCCGCAGCGCTGGCGGCTTCTTGGCCATGTCCGATTCCGTCTATCGCCGCGATCAGAATTCCATCCCCCGCACAGCAAACTAGATATCGGTCGCCCGATTCACCTTCGCCGGGCAGAGCGAATTCCGCCACGCCGTATTCAATCAGCGGCACGCCTATTGTTTCCACTTTTTCACCGTTACGACGGTCCCTTGGCCTGGTTCTGACAAAATTTCAAACTCGTCCATCAGGCGGCGAACTCCTGGCAGTCCGAGGCCAAGACTTCCCGACGTCGAGAACCCGTCTCTCATGGCTTGACGAACGTCCCGAATTCCCGGGCCGCGATCCGAAGCGATGATCGTGATGCCTTGACGGCTCGAAGCACTCACTAATTTCAACGTGATTTCGCCTCTGCGCGCATACGACACAATGTTGCGTGCCAGTTCGGAAATGGAAGTGGCGATGAGCGTGGCATCGCCTGTGGAAAAACCAAGCTCACTTGCTAGAGTTCGGCCTTTCTGGCGGGCTGTCACGATATCTTGGTCCGAGTTTATGGCTACTCGGATTTCCACAGCCCTCACAGTGTGTCGCTCTCAGTCTACGTTCTTGAATTTTTCATTCAGGTAAGCCAGGCCCTCTTCCAGGTCTAGTGCAGTCGCCACGCCTTCTAGTGTCAGGCCTAGCTGAACCATTGCAAACGCCACTTCCGGTTGAATCCCAACTATAACCGTTTCCGCTCCGCGTAGCCGGATCATATGCGCGATCTCCCGCAGCGTCCGCGATGCAAACGAATCCATCACGTCCATCGCCGTCACGTCGACAATGACGCCGCGGGAACGCAGCTTTACCACCTGCTGTACCAAACCCCGACGGAGGTGCTCCAGGTCCGCGTCCGACAGCGCTGCCTGAAAGGTAGCTATCAATACCTCTCCTTGTTTCAGAATGGGGACTTCCACGTAGTCCTTCTTCCTTTGGAATTAGCGGGGTTCCGCCAATGTCATCACTTTGTACCCCAACAATCTTTCGGCCTGCTCGATCCCTCCTTGCAGGTCGCCCACGGTGTTCATCTTGCCGAGATCCACTCCGATCGTCACGAGCGTCTGCGCAATCTCCGGTGACAGGCCAGTGACGATCACCGTCGCACCGAGCAGCCGGGAAGCTTCCACTGTTTGCACCAGGTGGTTGGCAACCGTTACGTCCATCGCCGCCACACCGGTAATGTCGATCACCACGACCTTCGCGCGATTTGTGCGGATTCCCCTCAAAAGTTGTTCCGTCAATTGCCGCGCTCGCTGCGGATCTATGACTCCGATGATTGGGAGAATCAGCAATCGTTCCCGAACCTGCAGTACCGGTGTAGAGAGTTCGCGGATCGCTTCCTGCTGTTGGCGGATGACGCGTTCGCGCTCTTGCACGAAACCGACGGCCACCGTGTTCGCGATGCGGTTGGCCGCAGGCTCATAGGCGTCCAGGATGCGGTTCAACTTCTTGAAGTCCGTCTGGTACTTGGCGAACAGGGAACGGGCTAGCACGTCTCGCAACAGTAGAACAATGCCAACGACTTCGTGCGTTTCGACGCCTCGCGGAATGATGCGTTCCGAGAGGTTGCGCGCGTACGCTTGCAGCGCTTCGAATGCTTCCGTTTCCAGGGCCTCCACGTAACTGTCGTACACAGAAGTTGCTTCCGCGAAGATCTCTTCCTTGGTCATCGCGGTGAGCAAACGCGTCTCCGAGATGCGTACCACCCATTCCTCGCGCAACTGGGTGCGATTCTGACGCAGGTGCGCCACGAGCTCACGAAGAAGCTCTGACGGCGCTTCACTACTCGCTACCGCCGCCCCTGAATTCTTGTGCGTCCCCGAGTCCTTTGAAGTGACCTCCCGCCTCGCCATGAATTCATTCTCCTTGCCCGGAACGGCATGGAACTCTACGGCCGAATTGCCGGGACCTCGTGCAGATTCTAGATGAAATAGCATCGCTTATCTCTCGCCTCAAGCAAGTAAACCCCTGCAACTGGCCTCGGGTAAACACCTTAGTCGCGCCGTAAGTGATTGAAGGCACGAATACATGCACTTCTTCGGTAATACGTCGTGCCCTCGTCGCACGGAAGTACTAGTGGAATCACCTGCACCAACTGTGCGGACCTTACCTGATTGTCATTCGTCCGGATCAGTGGAACCATTTGCTCGCCGGCAAGAATTCTCTTGGCAGCTACTACGAGGAGAGATGATGGCCACGACAGAACTATCCGCCGACAAGGATTCATCGTCGGCTCGTTCGACAACCGAGCTATCGAAGCAGATAGCGAACCGCAAAGTTGTAACCATGGGCCGGAAGAACGGCGTCCCAGAGAGCGGTCTCGCGGAAAATCTTTCTTCCGCATTGCAAGCCGCTGATTCCGAATTTGGTCAGATTTTGCAGGAGGTGGAACAAATTTCCAGGCTTTTGAAGTCGGGCCACCCCGATACGCAGACTATGCGGGTCGCAACTCACCCGGCCGTTTGGGGCGCCGTCAAGCAAGCCCTTCTCGACAGAGAGCTACGCTGTCTAGCTCTGACCGACGACTTGACTTGCCTCTACAATCGCCGCGGTTTTTTTGCTGCTGCGACCCAGCAACTCAGGCTGGCCCAGCGCAATGGCCAGAATCTTCTGCTATTGTTTTGCGACGTCGATAATCTGAAGAAAATAAATGACACGTACGGTCACCAGGAAGGAGATCTGGCGCTGATTCGGACCGCTGATGCTCTGGAGCAATCATTCCGCGGCTCGGACATTCTTTCTCGTCTCGGTGGTGATGAGTTTGTCGTGCTGGCATCGGAAGCCTCAAATCAAACTCAAGACATCATTCTCAGGCGTTTGGAGAAGAATCTCAAAAAGTCGAGTGGAGCAGAGCTGCGCTATGGTTTATCCCTCTGTGTTGGAGTGGCGCGGTTTGACCCCAAGCGCGCCGTTACCCTAGGGGAACTCATGGTGCAAGCAGATAGAGCCATGTACGAGAAAAAGCGGAGGACGCAGAAAGTCGTATAAAGAGCAATGTGTGGGTAATTCTAATCGCCCCATGCCGTCTGCAAGGGCGGTGGTCTTGGAGATATTCTGGTCAAATGCGCTTGGATGGCAGAAATGAAAAGCGCGTTACGATGGCAGTCCCAGTGTGCCTTGTCGTCGCGGAAAAAGTGCTTGTTGCCGATCAGGCGATGACAGTGAATGTGAGTTCCCAAGGTGCCCGCGTACTAACCAGGCGCCGCTGGCTACCCGAAGAGCAACCGCGGTTGGCTTTGAGCACCGGCGAGATTCGGACCCAAGCGAAGATAGTCTATTGCGAGCCCCAGATCGACGGACATTTCTGCGTAGGATTGCAATTCCTTTCGGCCATCCTAGACTGGAAATCGGCATGAAGCCGTCAGGTTACCTCTCAAGCCCCGAAATTCGCTGCTGAGAAGTGGACTGTCCTCAGCTGTCTGAAAGAGCGATCCAGCACACGACGGTCTTGGGAAGTCAAGGACAAGGCTCTGGGCGGATTGTCGCTAGCCTTGATCGGAAACGCCTCGGTCAGGCAGTTCCTTAGGAAGGCAAGAAATACACCCGAGGCGTTTTCGATAAGGAGACTAGGAGGAAGCCGCTGGCGTTTGCGGCGGACGCGTTGAGTTATGGGATTTGA
>DATEGP010000028.1:0-32659 GCA_035280045.1 Candidatus Acidiferrum sp. | reverse complement strand
TGAGCGTGCCATGGATTCCCTATTCCTCCACCCGCCGCAAGCGGCCCCACTGGGCGCGGCGGATTTTCTTGAAGCCGCGCACCGGCCCGGGAACACGATGCGACTTCGGGCAGAACGGGCAAACAAACCGTGTGCCCAACGCATTCGGTGTGCGGTCCACAATCACCGCCCATCCCGGCTTGCACAACTTGTACAGCACCGGCTCGAGCGGAACGATCTGCTTCCGCGCCGGCAGAACTGGCTTGGCGGCCGCCTTTGGCGCAACACGCTTTGTGACGCGCTTGCTCGACCGCTTCGCGCTTCGGCGTACCGCTGCCCGCCGCCCTGCTCTTCGTGCCGCCGCCCGCCGTGTTAAAGTCCTTCGTGTTAGAGCCATGTTCTGCTCGCCATTCGCAACTTTCCTGCTTCCCGCTACGCCGCGAATGCCTGCCGCTACCGCTTGAAACTTACTTCCGGCGCTCGACAATATGCTTGTCAGTGCGCTTGTTGTGGCGGGTCTTGTATCCCTTGGTGGGCTTGCCCCAGGGCGTCTGCGGGTGGTTGCCCTTCGACCGCCCCTCCCCACCGCCGTGCGGATGATCCACGGGGTTCATGGCAACACCGCGCACCGTGGGACGAATCCCGCGCCAGCGCGTGCGGCCGGCCTTGCCGAACGTTTCATTCTCATGGTCCAGATTGCCCACTTGGCCAATCGTGGCCATGCACTCCACGGAAAACTTGCGGACTTCGCCCGAAGGCAGCTTGACCAATGCGATTTCGCCTTCTTTGCTTAGCAACTGAGCGGAAGCGCCCGCCGAACGGACCACTTGGCCTCCACGCCCCGGGTAAAGTTCCAGGTTGTGGATCATCGTGCCCGGGGGAATATGCTTGAACTGCAATGCATTTCCCGGAAGGATATCCGCGCCTTCGCCCGTAGAAACGGTCGCTCCGACTTCGAGTCCTACGGGGTGCAGGATGTAGCGCTTGTCACCGTCGGCGTAGTGCAGCAACGCCAGATTCGCGCTGCGGTTCGGGTCATATTCGATGGCCGCCACTTTCGCGGGAACGCCTGCCTTGTCGCGGCGGAAGTCCACCTTGCGATACTGCTTCTTGTGTCCGCCACCGCGGTGCCAGACCACCACTTCACCCTGGTTGTTGCGCCCGCCCGAACGCTTCTTCGGCTCGAGCAGTGCCTTCTCCGGCTCCTGCTTGGTGATGTGGCTCTTGTCCACGACGGTGATGAACCGCCGCGACGCCGTGTATGGATTAAAGCTCTTCAGTCCCATCGCAACCTCTTGCCCTTCTGAATCCGTTTCTCCGCCCTAGCCCGGTCTTATAGGTTCTCCGCGTACTCGATCATCTTTTCGCCTTCCGCGAGTTTTACATAGGCTTTCTTCCAGTCGCGCCGGTAACCTTCGTTCTGGCCGCGGCGGCGCATCTTGCCGACAAAATTCGCGGTGCGCACCGTATCCACCTTGACCTTGAAAATCTGCTGCACCGCTTCCTTGATCTGGGTCTTCGTGGCGTTCGCGGAAACTTCGAAGACTACGGTGTGCTGCAGTTCTTTCACGCCCAAGCCCTTTTCGGTGATGATGGGCCGGCGAATAATCTGGTAGTGAGGGGTTGACATTTATCCCTTCCCCTTCTTCGCGGACGGCTTGGCTGCTTTCTTAGCCGCTGCCTTCTTGGCTTCCGCTTTGGGCGCCGCTTCTTTCTTCGCGGGCTTGGCTGCGGGAGCAATCGCCGCCACATCCGGCACGACGACAGGCTTCCTCTCTGGATCGAGCGAATGGCTCAACCGCGCCACCGCGTCTTTCGAGAGCACCAGCAAGTCGTGTTTCAGGACGTCGTACGGCTGCAAAACATTTGGCGCGGCGAGTTTCACGCCTTCGATGTTGCGGCTGGCCAATTCCAGGTTGCGATTCTCCCCGTGCGACACCAGCAAGGCCGACTTCGTGCGGTTCAGCTTGTCGAGCGCGGCGACAAGGTTCTGCGTCTTGTGCGTCTCGAGCGTCCAGGCGTCCACGACGGTCAGCTTCTGGTCTGCCAGCTTCGCGGAAAGTGCCGAGCGCAGCGCGCCAAGCAACATCTTCTTCGGCAGCGCGTAGCTGTAGTCGCGCGGCTCCGGGCCGTGCACCGTGCCACCATGGCGCCAGAGCGGCGAGCGAATCGAACCGATACGAGCGCGGCCCGTGCCCTTCTGCCGCCACAGCTTGCGTCCCGCCCCGCTGACTTCACTCTTTTCCTTCACTTTGTGCGTGCCCCGGCGCAGTCCGCGGAGATACCACCGCGAAGCTTCGTGCAGCAGGTGCTGGTTCACCTTCGCGCCAAAGATCGCGTCCGCCAGTTCCACCTGGCCGACTTTCTTGCCATCCAGATTGACTACATCCACGACCGGCATGATCTCTCGTCCTTCTCTCAGTCTCAAAAAAATGCCTACTTCGCGGCCTTCTTCGCTTGCGGACGCGCCGCAACCGCCGCTTTGCGGATGAAAATGTACTGCCCGCTCGGCCCCGGTACCGATCCCCGCACCAGCAGCAGGTTTTCGTCGGCGTCCACTTTCACGACCTTCAAATTCTTCGCGGTCACTTTTTGGTTTCCCATGTGACCGGGGAAGTGCTGGTTCTTCCACACGCGTGACGGGAACGAACTCCCACCGATTCCGCCAGGTGCGCGATGAAACATCGAGCCGTGCGTATTGTCGCCGCCGCCATAATGCCAGCGCTTGATGCCGCCCTGAAAACCCTTGCCCTTGCTGACGCCGCTCACGTCCACAAGCTCGCCGGTCTTGAAGTTCTCGACCAAGACGCGGTCGCCCACTTTGGTCTCGTCTTTCGATTCCTCGATGCGCACTTCGTGCAGCACTTTCATGGGCGCCACGCCCGCGCTCTTGAAATGCCCGGTCATGGCCTTGTTCACCCGCTGCGGCTTGACAAATTCCACGAGTCCCAGCTGTGCGGCCTCGTAGCCGTCCTTGTCCTTGGTGCGGCGCTGCACCACGACGCATGGCCCAGCCTGCAGCACCGTGCAGCCCACAAGGCTGCCATCTTCGGCAAAGATCTGCGTCATGCCCAGCTTGATCCCAATGATTCCGTTAACTGCCATTGTCTCGTCTCTCGCTTTCGCAGCATGTCCACCCCTGACTGCCGGATATTGGCTGCGTCCTGCTAAAAGTTCTAAGTACTAAGTTTTAAGTCATAAGTCGGAAAGAACTCTGGAGAAGACATCCAGTCCCTTCTCACGACTTCGCTTCCCTCTTCCTTGCTCTTCACTAACTACTCACAACTAAAAACTTACAACTGCCTCACTTCGCCGCGTGCCCAAAAGCCTTGATCTCCACGTCCACGCCCGGCGGCAAATCCAGCTTCATCAGCGCGTCCACGGTATCCGGGGTCGGCTCGAGAATATCAATCAGCCGCTTGTGCGTGCGCATCTCGAACTGCTCGCGCGACTTCTTGTCCACGTGCGGCGACCGCAGCACCGTCCAGCGGTTCACCGTGGTCGGCAGAGGAATCGGCCCGGCCACGTCCGCGCCGGTGCGCTTCGCCGTCTCCACGATTTCCCGCGTGGACTGGTCCAGGATGCGGTGGTCGTACGCCTTCAAACGAATTCGGATTTTGTCGCCTTGTCTCATTTAGTTTTTTCCAAAAGACTACTCGATGATTTCCGTGACGGCGCCGGCGCCGACGGTGTGGCCGCCTTCGCGGATAGCGAAGCGCAAGCCCTTCTCCAGCGCCACCGGGGTGATCAGGCTGACTTCGCAGCTCACGTTGTCCCCGGGCATCACCATCTCCACGCCTTGCGGCAGCTTCACGTCCCCCGTCACGTCCGTGGTCCGGAAGTAAAACTGCGGCCGGTACCCCGTGAAAAACGGCGTGTGCCGCCCGCCCTCTTCCTTCGTCAATACGTACGCTTCCGCCTTGAACTTCGTGTGCGGCGTGATGCTTCCCGGCTTGCACACCACCTGCCCGCGCTCCACGTCATCTTTTTCCGTGCCGCGCAACAACAACCCCACGTTGTCGCCCGCCAGCCCTTCATCCAAAAGCTTGCGGAACATCTCCACGCCCGTGACTACTTTCTTCTGCGTCGCCCGGAAGCCCACGATCTCCACTTCTTCGCCCACTTTCACTTTGCCGCGCTCGACCCTTCCCGTCACCACCGTCCCGCGCCCGCTGATCGAAAAAATATCTTCAATCGGCATGGCAAACGGCTTGTCCACGTCGCGCACCGGCAACGGCACGTTCTTGTCCACCGCGTCCATCAAATCGTCGATGGTCTTTTCCCACTTGGCGTCGCCGTTCAGCGCCTGCAACGCGCTCCCGCGAATCACCGCGATCTTGTCGCCCGGAAACTGATAGCTCTTCAGCAGTTCGCGAACCTCCAGTTCCACCAGTTCCAGCAACTCCGCGTCTTCCACCATGTCGCACTTGTTCAGAAACACCACAATCGCCGGTACACCAACTTGCCGAGCCAGCAGGATGTGCTCGCGCGTCTGCGGCATCGGCCCGTCCGTCGCCGCCACCACCAGAATCGCGCCGTCCATCTGCGCCGCCCCGGTGATCATGTTCTTGATGTAGTCCGCGTGCCCCGGGCAATCCATGTGCGCGTAGTGCCGGTTGGCCGTCTCGTACTCCACGTGCGACACCGCAATGGTGATGCCCCGCTCGCGCTCTTCCGGCGCGTTGTCAATCGTGTCAAACGCACGGAACTGCACCTTCGGGTTGTGCTTGCTCAGCACCTTGGTGATCGCCGCCGTCAACGTCGTCTTGCCATGATCAATATGCCCGATCGTCCCTATGTTCACGTGCGGCTTGCTGCGCTCGAATTTCTCCTTCGCCATGTTCTTTCTCCTCGATACTGCTACGCCCTACTCAAGACTCTTGGGGAACGATGGTTCTGGCGCGACTTCATCCCCCGATACGTCTTGTGCAGGTCTACACCCAAGAAAACGCCTTTCCCGAATTCCCTCTCGTATTCCCTTTCAGTCATGGCAACGCACAGGGAGATTTTCGTAATTGCGTCCTTTGCGCCAAAATCCTCTAATATTGCGAAGACCTCCCCTAAACGCTCCTTGTTGGTCTTGCGGCGAAAAAAATTTGAAATCACATACATGCGAATGAAATCTTTGTAGTCGCTCTTCTCTGTAAAAAAGAACACGGCCGCTCCCCTGGCAGCAAAGCCTTTCTTCAGCGCCTTCTCTACGCTCTCGATTGTGTCCTTAGCCACTGACATAGGTCCCTTGTGTCTCGTAGGAAGCGCTCCGACTCCCTAATCGTACTCACTGCTCCTGAATAGCGAATTTCTGTCGCCCACTTTTCCACAACTCCATGAAATGCAACCAAAAGATCACTGTTCCCGGCTAGTTTCTTCGCTAAGTTCGCCGCATGCAGCAATTCGGCCAAGCCGTGCCCAATTCTTTTTGCTTCCCCTTCCTCGAGGTGACCGACTCTCCTAGCCTCACAAACACAAGATTTCAATCTGCATTCTAGTGCGTAACCGCAAAGATAAATCGCCCCATTGAATCTTCCGGCGTCATGCAAACATTCGGCATCTTTCAAGCGTTCCCGGGAAGCCGCTTCAAAAACTGTGCTCCTTATTAACTTTGGCCGCAGCCTCCGTGTTATTTTCGTCCTCCATGACTACAAGACTTCTGGAGCGGGGGACGGGATTTGAACCCGCAACCATCACCTTGGAAGAGTGAGACTCTACCGTTGAGTTACCCCCGCTCAAGCCCCTCAAATTTCCCAGCCTCGAAACCACTCAACTTCTCAACGTAACTCCTGGAGCCTGGGACCGGGATTGAACCGGTGACCTCGTCCTTACCAAGGACGCGCTCTACCAACTGAGCTACCCAGGCCGAATCCGTTTCTTTCGCCTGCTCCATCCTCGATACAAAAACCGTCGCGGCGCACTCTTCCTGAGCGGCGCATTCACCGCGAATCAGACCGCCTCCCAACATCGCTGCATGCGATTTCCCTGCCTGCGGCAAGCAGGCCTGCGATTCCCAGCTATTGCCCCACGACGAGAGCCTGGTGGACGGGGAAGGATTCGAACCTTCGTAGCCCGCAAGGAGCGGCAGATTTACAGTCTGCTGGTTTTAGCCACTCACCCACCCGTCCCGCGAAATCATCCGGGATGCAAACACCCCATCCCGAGAAAAACCTTCGGACCGCGAGCTAAGAGTCCCGAACTTTTCTTCCAACTCCTTCGCCAGCTTTCAATTCCACGCACTCAGCGCAGAAACACAAATAGGACTCGTGTCAAGAGACACCAGCCCGTTGGCTTTTGCCGCCAAATTTGGTTCCGCCTCGCTCCCCTTAAAAATTCAGGTGGAGCTGGCGGAGGGAATTGAACCCCCGACCCTCTGATTACAAATCAGATGCTCTACCAGCTGAGCTACGCCAGCGCCGCTCAAACCGAGTAAGCATAGCAGAAGCGGAATAAGAATTGCAAGGCGAGGTTTCGAAATTCGAGCACGTCGGGGGCCAAGGCTGTGGGAATCACTTACCAGATTGCTCATGCCGGCAAGAGCTATCTTGCTTCCCTTCTATAAGTTAGCACGAAATTGATCAACACCAAACTAACGCATCTGGTAAGGCAAGATTTTCACAGATCCCACCCAATTTTTGAAGCGGATTTTGGTGTGCGAGGAACGGCCTCATGGGAGAATCGCAGGATTGGGATGGGCTGGTGGTGCTGAGGGAATGAGCAAACGAAAATGGATTGCCGCGGCGGCCGGGTTGCTTGTTTTGAGTGCTGCCGGTTACTACGTTTATCAGCGCCGCAGCGCGAGCGTCTCCCCCGGCCGGAATGATTTGCTGCAAATGATGCCCGCGGACGCGAGCGCTGTCGTCTTCGCGGACCTTGCGGAATTGCGGAGCACCCCTTTTGTGGCACAACTCTTTGCCTGGGCTCCGCAGCCTGAGCCGGATGAGGACTACGCGAAGTTCTTGAACGAAACCGGCTTCCATTATGAGCGCGATCTCGATCGCCTCGCGATCGCGTTTCAAAAAGCCGGGCAGGATTCTGCCTTCTTCGCAGTGGCGGATGGAAGATTCGATCGTCAAAAAATCTCGGCACTGGCCAACAAATCGGGCCGTGCGGAAAAACGCGGTGGCCACGAGATTTTCGCAATCCCTGAGAGCGGCGACGCAAAAAAGATTTATCTGACTTTTCTGAGCAACAACCGCATCGCCTTAACGGATCGTGCGGACCTGGACCAAAGCATTGGCGGAGTCAAGAAACGAAGCGACGACGGCACGGAGGAATGGCGCTCGCGTTTCGAACGTCTTGGAGGATCGCCTGTCTTTGCTGTGATTCGTCAGGATGCTGCGCCGGGAGAGGCCTTAACAGAGCGCGCTCCCGGAGGCTTCAGCTCACCGCAGCTTTCCACGGCCCTGGACCAGCTGCAATGGCTTACTTTCGCGGGAAAGCCTGAGAATGACCGTTTGCATGTGGTAGCCGAAGGAGAATCTGCTTCGGAGGGTACCGCGAGCCAGCTTGCGGACTTGCTGAACGGCGTTGTGGCTCTGGCAGAAGCGGGACTGAATGACCCGAAGAGCCGGCAACAGTTGGACCCGTCGCTGCGTGAAGCTTATTTAGCGTTATTGAAAAGTGCAGACGTTTCGAAAATCGACCGGGGGGATACGAAGTCGGTGCGGGTTGCTTTTGAGATTACGCCTGCTTTTCTGGAATCAGCTCGCCGCGCGTCAATGGCGCCTGCTGCTCCACCAACCAAGCCTTCCCCGGGAAATCCAGCCATACGTTCCAAGAAGGGGCGCTCGTAGCGTCACAGAAGCAAGACACTCCTAAAAATAAAAAAGCGGGCCGGGGCCCGCCATGACTTCGCGCAAATTTATTTTGTCTGCTAGTCGCCAGCTGGACTCGACTTCATGTAGCGCCAAGGATTGACAGGCGCGTTGTTTACTCGAACTTCGTAGTGCACGTGAGGCCCGGTGGAGCGTCCGCTAATGCCCGTGTAGCCGACGACCTCGCCCCGTTTTACTCGTGAGCCGACTACCGCCGAATAGGCCGAAAGGTGCGCGTACCATGTAGTGATACCAAATCCATGGTCGATGACCACCAGGCGGCCATAGCCCGCGTGAGGCTCCGCAATGGTAACTACGCCGTCGGCAGTGGCATGAACCGGCGCGCCGTAGTCGGAAGCCACGTCTACGCCGGTGTGGAACGCGCCTTCCCCGCTGAACGGATCGAGGCGTTCCCCGAAGCTATCCGTGATGTGGCCAAGCACCGGCCAAACGGAAGGCGTGTAGTTTGAATCCGCAAAGTTCGGGAGCAAATGCAATCCGCTGCTGGCGATGACTGTAGCATTGCGCTTCAGGAAGGTGTACTGCTCGACGGATCGGTCAAAGGCATCCTGCGAATCAGCTGGGTTGTCGGCCTGGTCAAACGCCGCCGGGTGATAGCGCAGCACGCCATAGGTCATGGCCACTTCGGTCGCGAGAGACTGGAGAGAATCGAGGCGCTGATTTGTATCGTTGACGGTGGCCTGCAACTGGCGGTATTGCTGAGTCCTGGTTTCCAATTCGTGGCGAACGGCGTTGTAGTTTCCGACCTTCCAAAGCATCCGGGAATACGAGGCGACTGCCGCGGTCACGCTGATAGCACCGATTAGAGCCAGAATGGCGACACCGTGTATTAGGTAGGCTGGTACGACGACTTTCCGGAGCTTCCCCGGAGTGGATGCTATAAAAAATGTGTAGGTCTTACCTCGCATACTCGCCTAGAGGCCCATTAGGCCCTTGGACTCGCCATTTGGCGGGTGACTCACCCTTAACCCGCACCACAAAAGAATACAACTGGCCTGAACCGAGGGGGTGGTTCGCGACCTTGCTCATGCTAGTTCCTGAAAGTGGGTTCGTCAACCCTGATTTTAGTACCAGCCCGGTACAGGCGGTTCTAGCCCGTAAACTGTACCTAGGGACAGGTACCCTTTCTGGAGCACTTTCTGGGGCGTACTTCGCTGGTTGACTGCTGGCCGCCCGAATAACCAAACAGCAGGGGCAAGAATGCGTTATAAAGCTGAGGGATCGGACGGCAAATTCAAAAGAGGGAAATCGTAAGGGCCAGGGAACTTTTCCGAGCTTTGCTATGAGAGTGCGCGAATGCGAACTGATTGACAGAATCTACAAGGCGCTAGGGGGCTTTCGCGCCTCACATCAGGTTCACCTTGGCATGGGCGACGATGCTGCGCTGTTTCGGCCTCGCGCGGGGCATGAGCTGATCCTCACTTGCGATTGGTTTCTGGAGGGCACGCATTTCCTTCGCGACAAGCACCCTGCGGATTCCGTGGGATGGAAATGTCTTGCTCGAGCTTTGAGCGACATAGCGGCGATGGGCGGGACTCCTCGCTGTTTTCTTTTGAGCCTTGCGCTTCCTGGCTCTCATACCGGGCGCTGGATGGATGGATTCCTGGCCGGCTTGCGACGGGCATCGCGAAAGTTTGTATGTGTTTTGGCTGGGGGGGACACCACGCGTCGTGACAATATTCTAATCAACGTGACTGTCGTGGGGGAGATTCGCACAGGTCGCGCTATACGCCGCTCAGGCGCAAAGGACGGTGACCTCATTTACGTCAGCGGACGACTCGGCGAAGCAGCTCTGGGCTTAGCTATTCTCAAGAGCGGCAAGCGCACGGTGAGCTCTCGCGACCCTCGTTTTCAAAAGCATCTCTATCCAGAACCCCGCTTGGCGCTGGGCCAATGGCTGGCTGAGAAACGGCTGGCCACGTCAATGATAGATATTTCGGACGGGCTATCCACGGACTTGCGCCACCTTTGCCCGGCACCTTACTTGGGCGCTCTTCTTGACCATGATGGTTTCCCTGCTTTGAAGGTACCGGCCAGCCTCCGGACGAGAATTGGCGATCCTTTGGATCTGGCCCTGCATGGCGGTGACGATTATGAACTGCTCTTCACGGCTAGGCGCTGGAAGCTTCCTTCTCTGCCATGGAAGTTTCGCGGCCTCACAATTTCTCCTATCGGCTATGTGACGTCCGGCCCCAATCTCGTCTGGATGGACCCAAAGAACCCTCGCATCCTTCATCCGGGCGGTTGGGATCCATTTCGAAACGAATAGTTTCTACGGAACGAGGTACGCTCCTGACGCTGGCAGGGCCTAATTATTCATACCGCAGGGCAGTTAGTGGATCGACGCGCGATGCGCGGCGTGCGGGAAGCCAACACGCCACCAACCCCGTGAACAGCAGCACAACTGCCACGCTTCCGGCGAAGCGCCAATTCCCAAAGCAAGTGTAACGATGGCTATCACAGCGAATCCCGGAGACTTTGCCAGGTTCCTCAACGCATACCGAATATCCTACCCCAGCGTTTCCATGGGGTCCTCTTCTCGGTTTAAGGCCTAACCTTCATTCCACTCGCCACACCGGAGGTACGCACCTAGTTGCAATAATGTTCGACGCCACCAGGCTCAATAAGTTCCCTGCGGAACAATCAATTGATCAAACTCGGCAGCCAAGATGAAAAACCGGGAAGCGAGTTTCCCCGCTTCCGGTCTTTATGAATCGTTTAGCTTTTAGAACGAAACGCGCAGCCCCAGTTGAATCCAGCGGCTTCCTTGCGTGCGGTCGGCCGGAATCAATTCCTGGCTGATCACCCCAAAGGTCGCCGGGTTTTGGAGATTGAGCGTGGGCTGGAAGAAATTCACGTGGTTGAAGATGTTGAAGAAATCTGCTGAGATTTCAATCTTGTAGCGCTCGCGGAAAGAGGTCGTTTTTCCGAGGCGCGTGTCCAGGTTCCACAGTCCCAGACCCCGGAGCGCGTTGCCGGTACCGTCGCGGCCATCCGTGCTGATGTTGACCGCGCGAAAATCTCCGGCAATAGCTCCCGGATTGGCGAAAAGGTTCATCCCCGTCCCACTTAGGCCAGCCCCGCAGTTCGGCCCATCCCCCGCTGAGCCGAATCCGTTGCCGCTGCAAACACCGCCGTGGGCTCCCGCGCCCAGGTTGGTGGCAACGAGCGGAATGGCGCTCAAGGTATTCGCAAAGAAACCGCCGCCCAGGTCGCCATCGGTGACGACGAGCGGAGGCCCGCTGGTGGCGCGGAATACACCCGACACATACCATCCCGCGATCACTTTGTCGGCTACGCTATTGCTGAAGCTGACCTTGTGTCCGCGTCCCGCCGGCAGGTCGTAGTTGAAAATGGCGTTGAACACGTGTGTTCGATCGAAGAGCGAAGGACCGTATTGGTAATTCGGATTAAAGCTGCTGGCGTAAGTGCCAGCATTATTCTGCACCGTGCCAACCTGATCGAGCGATTTCGAGAACGTATAGTTCAGGTCAAACTGCAGGCCGTGCGACGGGCGCTTACGCAGCGTGACGGTTGCGGCGTGGTAATTGGATAAGTCATTGTGAGTGCGCATAAAGAGCGCGAAGTCGATCTGATGATTGTTGAACGTTGGCAGACCCAGCGTTTGCCGGTCCCCGTCAATCGCTCCAAAAACCGAGCCAACGGACTGGCTCAAAAATGCCGAAGCCGCTTGCGTCGCCAGGCAGTTCGTCGGTGTCGTGCAGGCGGAGCCAACGATGGCCGCGTTCAGGCCTGCCAACTGATTGTTGAACCAGGGCTGGTCCGTAACCGGCTGGTTCGCCGCCAGTTGGTGTGCCACGGCGTCGAAAGCTTGTGCGAAGGTTTGTCCAGAACTCTGGTCTTTGAACATGTAAGGCGAGGAGTCGAAATCGACGCTGTTGGGAAGGTCGCGGGCCAGGCGCCCGATGTACCCAACTTCCAGCAGCATGTTCCCGGGCAACTCGCGCTGGATGGTGAAGTCAATGCTGTAGCTCTTGCCGACTTTGAAGTTGGGATCCACCTCGAAGGAAAGTGTTTCTCCACCTAGGCTCGGGACAATCGGCGAACTCACCGCCGGAACCGTTGGTACCGGCAGCGTGCCATCGACTCCCACTCGGAATCCTGACGCGCCGATATTCCCGGACCCGGCGGCAGCATTACAGCCGGGCCCCGCTGAAGTTCCATTGATACTGCAAGCCGGCGTGGGCAGCACCAGAGTTTCCGCAAAGCCCACACCAAGTTGCGGGATTTCCACGCTCTGAACGTTGTTCACGCGGTCGTAATAGATGCCAAATCCCGCGCGAACCACGGTTTTGCCCTGGCCGAACAGTTTCCCGCGCTTTCCATCGCTATACGATGGATTCCACGCGATGGAAATGCGCGGCGCAATATCGCCGTAATCGGTATTCCAGATGCCGCTACGGCTGGAATCCTTGATCGGCAAGTAACCGATGGTTGGATTGAAAATTTGGCCAGCGGCAGCCGCCTGGATTTTCTGCTGTATATATCCGGCTGCGGTAAGGATCTGGCCGTTGCTGGTGTTAATTTCAAAGGTTTGCTCCGCATGGGCTTCCGTAGGCGGCGTCTGCCAGCCGTAGCCAAAGCCGTAGG
Source organism: Candidatus Acidiferrum sp. (assembly GCA_035280045.1). Classification (GTDB taxonomy): domain Bacteria; phylum Acidobacteriota; class Terriglobia; order Acidiferrales; family UBA7541; genus Acidiferrum. The sequence goes on along the minus strand of DATEGP010000028.1, from coordinate 20,240 downwards.
TGAGTGTAATCGTCGGCTTTATCCGCCAGGTGTCTTGGCCATAGAAGTCGTAGGCTTGCTGGTTGGTATTGGCAATTAGCGGTGTGCCAAAAGGCTGGGCGTTGAGGTTTCCGTCTCGCACCGCGAGCACATTCACGTTGTCGACAATCCCCAAAGTGGCGGCATACAGGCGATCCCACCGGAGAACATCGGTGGGCTGCAAGCAAAATGTGGTAACGCTGCTGCTGCAGGAAGGCGGCCGATTTATCGCCGGAATCGTCTGGTTCGTGCCAAATACGTCCGCATCTTCGGTTGCAACCAGAGAGGCGAGCGAGCCGACGACCTTGTCGTTGCGCTGTGCGATAAGCGGCAACCAGCGAACATCGCCACCCGCGGCAATCGTATGCCGGCCATGAATGTGGCTGAAGTTGTCGACAAGCTGCTTGTTGCGCTGAAAATTCCCTTGGGTGCGGGCGCGTTGCGTATCAACGTCGATGGGAACGTCAATGAGGCCCGTTTGCGCCAGCCCCGGAGCTTGAGCAATGAATCCTGCCGGTGTATTTGTGCCCGAAAACGCCAGAGTTGTCGCGGAAACGCTGGGGGAGAGCCCGGGGAGAAAAGAACGGCTCCGAATCCAGCCGTACCGCACCACGTTGCTGGTTGACGGACTGAAAGCGTACTCGAGCGCCCCGATTGCGCCATCACCCCGGAGGTCGTTTCCACTCGTTGCGATAACGGGTTTGCCCGTAATCGCCTCGATCTGATTCGAAGTGGTCTGCAGGTTCCGCGAGTAGATGTACTTGCCAAAGAAATGCATTTTCTGCGAGAGGTTGTGGTCCAAGCGAAAAGTCACGAAGTCGTATTTAACCGGGGTGGAAGCGCTCGTCAGAAACCCCGTGGTGTTGTTGCCGTCGACTCCCGGCAAACTGGCATCGTTGCCGGCCGGATTCAGGTTATAGATCGACTGGATGGTGGGGCTGATGCCGACTCCACGCGGATCGCAAGGCAGCCCTCCGCTGGGCCCGCAGGCAGTGGACGTTGCCAGGTTGTATTGGCGCACGACGCCACTGGCATCCTGGAAAGACAGAACGCCGTTCCTTAGATTATCGGTGGGCACGATATGAGTCACCTGAGAAGCCGAGGGAAAGCGCCGCGCCTCATAATTGCCAAAAAAGAAGGTCTTGTCGTGAATAATCGGTCCGCCGACGCTAACGCCCTCGCGATTGTCCTTGAAAGGCGACTTTCTGGTGAAAGAATGTCCAGCTCCATCTGGCGTATGATTCAAATCCCAGGAGTTCGCGTTGTAACCGTCGCTCTGGTGAAACCAATACCCATCTCCATGCAGGCTGTTTGAACCACCCTTGCTGACCAGAGTGATGTTCCCTCCCGAGGAGCGGCTGAAATCGATCGTCGAGTTCGTCACACCAACGCGGAACTCTTCCAAGCTCTCGACGCCAGTGGGAATAAAATTCTGCGCCGTTGCGCCGCCACCGACCGTGTTGTCTGTAATATCGATACCATCCAGCGTAATGGCGTTCTGGTCGCTCCGCGCGCCTGCTACTGTTCCTCCGTTGTTTCCGAAACCGCCGTTGGCGGGCGTGTCGTACGGTGTCGTGCCCGGCTGTAGCGTAAGAAGCTCGGAGGCATCGCGCGTCAAAGTTGGCAGGCGCGACAAGGTCGTACCTCCAATCACGTCACCGACCTGCGCGTCTGTCGTCTGGAGTTCCACGCGAGCCTCGGTGCTCACCGTCACGGACTCCGTGGCCGAGCCAAGATCCAGCCTCACGTCCACGTTGTAGCTCTTCGCCACATCCACCGTTAGATCCGGTATCGTGGACGTGTGGAATCCGTCCTTTTTCACGCTGATTTCGTATTGGCCCGGCGTGACGTTGACGAACGTATATTGCCCGGCGGCGTTGGTGTTCTGGACCGCCTGATTGTTCGTGCCTTTATTTTTCAAGGTCACTTCCGCGTTGCCTACCGCCGCACCGCTTGGATCCGTCACGGTTCCAATCACGGTTCCGCTGGTTGCCGTTTGGGCTTTTCCTGAAGCTGCAAAAACTGTGAACGCGAAAACCAAAATAACAGCAAAGAGAACCGCAGCCGCTTTTCTCACAAGACGACTCCTTTTTTTTCGAGACTTGCGATTTTGCTCAAGGATTCCCCAACACCCACCGGCGAAACCTGAAAGCACACCCGGCACTGCTGCCTTGGCCCTGAGACGCACCTCTGCGTCGACCCTGATGACAGGGCTTGCCTGAAGGCCCAGCTTGCGTCCGTCATTATTTCTGGGAAAAAACGGCAGCGTTCGCCGTTTCACTATGCTTCGTTCCCCAGTCGCCGTCTGTCAGCTCACGTGCCGACCACCCTCGCTAAACACCACAATGCTATTTGCGGGGAGACTTGCAGCTTAGAGGCCAGAAAATATCAAGAAACAGAACCCTCGCGAACGCTCACAAAACAAAACTGGTTATGGAAAATTCTTTGTTGAATTGACATCAATGGGGAACCTTAATTTTCAAATTCGCATAGGGTGATACCCTGATTCATACAGGTATCTATATAAAGAAGATATAAACCGCGCCTGAAGCGGCTTTATCGCCTAACTTTTCTTCACGCTTCAGGGTTCGGGCTTGTCGCCATGGAGTTGGGATTAAGCGGAGGAGTGGCCGTTGGAGGTTTTTCTTTTGGCTTTTCAGCTGGTTCGTCCTCGGTGGGGGCGGTATCTGGCGTGGTCAAATTAAGTTGTTGATGCTCAGCCGCTTGCTGTTCGAGCGGAACCACGTTCGGAAAATCCGTAACCGGCGCTCCGGCGGTTGCACCTTGCATGAATTCCAGCCAGATCGGTAGCGCTGCTCGCGCGCCCGTTTCTTTTTTGCCGAGCGAAATCTGCTTGTCGTCGAAGCCTACCCAAACTCCCGCCGTTAGTTGCGGCGTGAACCCGACAAACCAAGCGTCCGTGTAATCCTGCGTGGTCCCGGTTTTGCCCGCAGCGGGCCGTCCCAGCGCTTTCGCGGCGACACCCGTGCCGAATTGAATTACTTCTTCAAGCATCGCCACCATAGTGCGTGCCACATCCGGTGAAATCACGTCATGCACTTCCGGATGCGCTTCTTCAAGCAGCGCGCCGTCGTAGCTGGTCACGCGCCGAATCATGTAAGGGTCGATGCGGATGCCGTCGTCCGGAAACACCGTGAAGGCGGAAACGTGCTCAATCAACCTCATGTCCGCGGCGCCGAGGGCCAGCGGCAAATAAGGAGGCAGCGGCGTGGTAATGCCAAAGCGGCGGGTCATATCCACAACGGTGTTGATGCCTTCTTTTTCCGCAAGCTTAACCGCAGGGACATTGCGCGAACCGGCCAGCGCGCGCCTCAGCGTAATCGTGCCTTCAAATTTTTCATCGTAATTGTGCGGCGTGTACGGCTGGCCGCCACTAATGGTTGTGTACGGCAGGTCCACAATCGTGTCGAAGGGCGTCGCGCCTTTTTCCAGAGCGTCGGCGTAAACGTAGACTTTAAATGAGCTGCCCACCTGGCGGACTGCCTGTGTCGCACGATTGAACTTCGAGTCCTCAAAACTGTATCCGCCGACCATGGCTTTGATTTCGCCGGTGGCATTGTCTATGCACAGCATGGCGCCTTGCGGGCCAGGCTGCTGCTCGAGTTGCACGCGCGCGGTGTTGCCGCGCAGTTCTTGGATGGAGAATTGCGCCAGGTCGCCTACCTTGAGCAAATCACCCGGGCGCCTCCGGCCGGTCCAGGCAAAATCCGCGGGAGAAAGAATGGCGCGGTATTGGCCAATTTTGACGACTGCTTCGCGCTCTGTCACGCTCACAACGAGTCCGGTGACGTAACTTCCCTTCTCTATTGCGTGGCGCCAATCCTCGTCCTCATATGTATCGAGCTTGCCCAGATTGTCGCGCAGCACGTTGGGCAAATTGCCTTTCCAGCCGTGGCGGCGCTCATAAGCGTGCAGCCCGTCGCGAACAGCTTGATTGGCGATGCGTTGCAGGTTGGTGTTCAGTGTGGTGTAAACGCGGAGGCCGCGCTCGTGGACTGCTTCGGTTCCGTAAGTCGCCTCGAGGTACTTGCGAATTTCTTCAAAGAAATATGGCGCGAGGTCGTTGCGCGGATACTGCAAGTGCAAGCCGAGCGGAGACTTTACCGCGGCAGTTTCTTCCGTTGGCGTGATCTTTCCTTCTTCTTCCATGCGATGCAGCACCAAATTGCGCCGCGAAAGCGCGCCTTCGGGGTTGAGAAGGGGCGAATACTTCGGCCCGTTAATCATTCCCGCCAGCAGCGCCGCTTCGGGAAGCGTCAGATCGCCAACCTGTTTGCCATAATAAAATTGCGCGGCGGCGGCGAATCCGTAATTGCCATGCGCCAGGTAGACCTGGTTCGCATACATGGTGAAAATTTGCGGCTTGCTGTAGCGACGTTCGATTTGCAACGCGAGCAGTGTTTCTTCCGCTTTGCGGCGAAAACTGATGTCGCTGCGGTCAAGAAACAAATTTCCGGCAAGCTGCATGGTGATGGTGCTGGCACCCCCGGCACGCCGTCCCCGCGTGAGATGCCGCAAAGCCGCGGTGAACATGCGCGGAAAGTCGATGCCCCAGTGGTCTTCGAAGTGCTGGTCTTCGATAGCCGTGACTGCATTGTAGAGAACCTTAGGGCATTGCTCGTAGGTCATCAGGATGCGGCGCTGTAGCGCAAAACTGCCGACGAGCTGGCCGTCATCGCCGTAAATTTCCGTGACTACGTTGGGCCGGTAGGTTTCCAGCGCGCGAATTTCAGGCAAGTCGCTGGCGTAAACGAACAGCAGCCCGCATGCGGTGCCAAACAGAATCGAGCAGAGCAGCAGAAATGCCAGCGCGACGCGGTCGATCAGCTTGAAACTGCGAAGCCGCAGCGTGATCGGAGGGAGGCTCAGCATGGAAGCAATATCTTATCGCACCTGGGAATCGCCGAGGCCGCGCCTTCGAAGTTGGATGGTTGAACAAGGAAACAGGACGCAAATCCTTTATAGTAGAGAGTCGCCAGCCTCTGTAATCCCTTTAGCAAGCAAATAGATGGATCGCCTTCGAGGTGATGCATGTTTCTCTTATTGGTCTTCGCCACGTTCGCTGTCGCTTTCGGCGTGTCGTTTGCCGTGATGTGGTTGTTCACCAAGCCGATTGACCGCGTGCTGCAGCGTATCATTGCCGATGAAATCAGCGCGGCGTGGCTGAAGTACATGAAATTCGCCATTCTCGTTGTCGGCGTGTCTTCGGGCGTTCAGCTTCATGAACTGGAGAGATATATCAACCCAACCCTCGGTGGCCATGAAGTTCAAAGCGCAGGCTCGCTCAGCCTCGACCGATGGTTTTTTGAGCTTTATCGCGCGGGCATAGAAACGCTACAGGGCATTGCTTGGATGCTGCTGGTGTTCTTTGTGTTCGCCCTGATCGCCTACGTTATTGTGCGCCTCGGTGAGGCGCGCAGCGAGCAGAGCAGTCCCAAAGAATAATAATTAGGATGCGTTCTCCCTCAAGTAGCCGAGGCTTGTTCAAGATACGCCATCCACTTTGTCACTCTTCACATTCCAGCGGCCACCCTTGTAAACGAGTCGCAGCGTATTCCAGTTGGCGGCGATGCCGTCCGAAAAGGCTTCCACTTTCGCTTCAGCTTTGATTCCGCTAATCCATTTGATGGAAAGCACGCTCATAAGCATGCCTGATTCCCCAGTCTTCTTGTGTCGAATTCCATTCATCGAACCGGTCGTGTCACATTCCGATGCCCAAACCACGCGAGGATTGTGCCCAGCAAATCGAGAGAGAAAACTCTCAGGTTGAGGACGCTCTGGCTCAATGCACAGGACTTTCACATAGGGCCCGTAGTTGTAGTGCGCAAACATGTATCGAAAAATCGCTTCTCGCAAATCGGTCTTTGCTTTTGATTCTTCCGCAAAGGGAGCTTGAGCGTTAGCACCACACAAGGTCGAGATGAATAGAAACACGAGCGTCGCAGTGCGCGCCAACGAAGTCATGAATGTCCTCCCGCTACTCGCACGTAATAACTTTCGCCGGCGCAGGAGCGGCAAAGGGTGCGGCCGCTTACCACGACTTCGCGCTTGAAATTGATGCCTTCGCCACATTGCGCGCAGACCACGCGCGGGCCTTTGAAGCCCGGCAAATCTTCGGGCGCGACGTCTACCTTCACCCATTGCCTGTCAAATAAAACTTCGTCGGGGAGTTGCGCGTAGGCTTTTTGCTGGCCGGCTTCTTTGTCGAGTCCGGGAAACATTTCGCGCGCGGCTTGCTTCGAGGACTCCTTTGCGGCGACGCGGATGGCGCGGCCGGTTTTCAAATCCACAAAAGTAGCGGCGACTTTGCCCCAGTCGCGGAATTTCAGTGCGCGCTTGCCGAGCCGGCAGCCGGCGACGACTGCCACGGCGTCGGTCACGCAGCGGTCGATCTCGACGTATGTGACCAGCCGCTTTTTTTCGGCGATGGGATCGTCAATTCCGAGTTCGCGCAAGCCGAGCATCGCCAAGCGCACACCCAGGACTTGCCCGGCGCAAAGGTGCCCATGCGTCTGGGCTGAAAGTGCGAGGTATTCATCGAGCGATTTCATGACACGTTTTGAGCGGACAGGGACGGTTTCTCCGAAGCGGACCACGGATGGGGCTTGCGAGCTTCGATGAATGCGAAAACGGTCATGAGCAAAGCAAGCCCGACGAAAAGACTGTCGCGGACTACGGTCATGCCGGTGAGCGGCTCGGGCGTGGCGAAGCAGCCGCAGTTGATGTTCATGTGGAGAAGGTAGGCGCGCGTAACTACGGTCAGAAAGCCGAGCATGAGGAGCGTTACCAGAGATGCCCAGATTCGCAGGCCCCAGCCAATCAGCAGCATTAGTCCCAGGAAGATTTCGGTAAACGGCAAGGTGTGCGCGACGAAATCCACACCCACGGGTGAAAGCAACTTGTACGATTCCACCTGTTGCGCGAATGACGCTAGATTTGTGGAAATGGAAAACTTCAAAACAAACATCGGCCACAAGTGCGTGTTGGGGAAGAAAATCTTGGAGATGCCCGCATAAACAAAAATTCCGCCAAGGATCAATCTTGAAATCAATATCACGGCGCGGCGGAAGTTGAATGGGCTGGATTGCAGCATTTGAGAGTTGTCAGTTCTCAGTTATCAGTCTTGGTTTGCCGTCTTTACTTCTGAGAGAGAAGCTGCTCCAAAAATTGCTTCATGTTGTCGTAAGTCATGACGCCGGCGTACGGATACGTCTGCCCCTTGCAATGAAAAACAGTGGTCGGCGTCTGGTTCACGCGATACATCTGGCCGAGGGCGTAGTCCTTGTCAATCAGCGGCTCGAGTGTCCCACCCTTAACGAGGGCGCGGACTTTGTTCATTTCCGCAGGTGAAAGCACTGCAGCCACGGTGCCATCCACATCGCCTTTCTGCTCAATTTCTTCCTGGTTCTGGAAAAGAGCCTGCTCGACCGGCTCGATCTTGTTGAGCATCGCGGCCGCGCGAGCATAGCGCGCTTCGATGCGCGAATAGGCGTGCATCGCCAGCGGGAAATCGCGATGAATCAAATAAACTTTGCCGGTGCTGACGTAGTTGTCCATGAGCAGGCGGTTCGTAGTGGTGTAAAGCGTCTTGCACGCGGGACACTGGTAGTCGCTGAACTCTTCCATAACCACTGGAGCGTTCTTGGAGCCAAAAGCTTTGTGCGGGTCGACATCCTGCAGACCGTTTTGCGGCGGTAGCGGGGCTGCTTCGGCCGCAAGCGGCGCTGGCGGAAGAGCCGGGGACTGCTCCGCCGTCGCAGGAGCAGTAGAGGACCCGGGCGTAGCCACAGATATGGGAACCGGTCCGGAGGGAGGCGCGTTTGAGGGAGGCGGGGGAGTCTTGTGCAGCGAGGGCAGGAAGAGAGCCCCTAAGATGATCACGGAAACGCTAATCACTGCAGCCAGGATACGCCGACGATTCACACCAACCTCCAAGCGCTTTGCCGATATTAAAGATGTCGCAACGAGAACCAGCCGATTCTACCGCGAAATGGTCCGAAATGAACTGACAACGAGTCCAACGGGGACCGTAAAGAGAACCTTGCGCGGAAGCTGGGCCTCTAATTGTTGGTTGCCGGAGGTTAGGGCGCTGTTGCCCGGAACTGGGCAGGAAGCTCTCAGGTTAACAATAACAAGTTAACCATAACGGACCCCACCCCCCGCTTTTTTGTAACTGCGCATTCTAAAGGACTTAGCATCTAGGCTAAGGCTTTTAGAATCAGCAGTTCCAAGGGCCGCCCGTAAGTGCGCATTCTAAAGGAGTTAGGTCAAATATTATTGGACACAAACCAAGATGCCGCAGCGCGGGCGATCTCCGAAAGCACTCCTGCCGGTTTCCAAAGGGCTAATTCTAATGGAAGAGTAATCCTGCGTCAAGCGAAAGACGCAGATTTTAGGATAAAAGAGAGTGGTGGCCTGTAAGCGACTGAAACGAAAGACAATATTCATGCTATAAGAAAACTTGACAAGACAACACTCAACCTGTATACTCTGCGGGATGCTGGGCTTGGAGCGACAAGAACGAAGCTCTTAAGTTTGCCCGAGATGGCCCGAATGGGGGCGATGGGCAGCGGCAAACAGTTTGAGGAGGCAAAGAGGTTATGAGCAAGATTATTGGAATTGACTTGGGGACAACTAACTCAGTCGTTGCCGTCATGCAGGGCGGCGAGCCAGTGGTGATCCCCAACCAGGAAGGGGCGCGGACGACGCCGTCGGTCGTAGCTATCACCAAGACCGGCGAGCGGCTGGTTGGGCAGGTGGCCAAGCGGCAAGCCGTCACGAATCCCGAGAACACGGTTTATTCGATCAAACGGTTTATGGGCCGGCGCTTCGATGAAGTTGGCGAAGAGATGCGCCGCGTGCCTTACAAAGTGGTCGCGGGGCCGCATCAGGACGCGCGCGTAGACATTTCCGGGAAGCTGTATAGCCCGCCCGAGATTTCCGCGATGATTCTGACCAAGCTGAAGACGGCGGCCGAAGATTTCCTCGGTGAAAAAGTTACCAAGGCCGTGATCACTGTGCCGGCGTATTTCAACGACGCGCAGCGGCAAGCCACCAAACAGGCAGGCGAAATTGCCGGCCTGGAAGTGGTGCGTATCATCAACGAGCCCACGGCAGCCGCACTCGCGTACGGTTTGGACAAAAAGAGCGACGAAACCATTGCCGTCTACGACCTGGGCGGCGGCACATTCGATATCTCCGTGCTGGAAGTGGGCAGCGGCGTGGTGGAAGTGAAGTCCACCAACGGCGACACGCACCTGGGCGGCGACGACGTGGACCAGCGCATCGTGGACTGGCTCATTGATGAGTTCAAGAAAGAGAACAACATTGACCTGAGCAAGGATCGCATGGCGCTGCAGCGGCTGAAGGAAGCGGCGGAAAAAGCGAAGATCGAGCTGTCTCAAATGATGGAGACGGAAATCAATCTTCCGTTCATCACGGCGGGCGCGAGCGGGCCGATTCACATGCAATTGAAGCTGACGCGGACGCGACTCGAGCAGTTGATGAATGATTTGCTCGAGCGCTCGATGAAGCCGGTGAAGCAGGCGCTGGAAGACGCCAAGCTTTCGCCGAATGACATCCAGGAAGTGGTGCTGGTCGGCGGCTCGATCCGTATTCCGAAAGTGCAGGCGCTAGTGCGCAACTTCTTCAACGGGAAGGAGCCGCACAAAGGCGTGAACCCGGACGAAGTTGTCGCGGTGGGCGCGGCGATTCAGGGCGCGGTGCTGGCGGGCGAAGTGAAGGACATTCTCCTGCTCGACGTGACGCCGCTTTCGCTGGGCGTGGAAACACTCGGCGGCGTGATGACCGTGCAGATCCCGCGCAACACCACGATTCCGACGCGCAAGGTGGAGACGTACTCGACGGCTGCGGACAACCAGCCGGGCGTGGAGATTCACGTCCTGCAGGGCGAGCGCAAATTCGCGGGGGACAACCGCTCCCTGGGGAAATTCAAGCTGGACGGGCTTCCGCCGGCGCCGCGCGGGGTTCCCCAGATTGAGGTGACCTTCGACATTGACGCGAACGGCATCTTGAACGTGAGCGCGAAGGACAAGGCCACGAACAAGGAGCAGAAGATCACCATCACCGCATCGAGCGGCTTGACCAAGGAAGAAGCCGAGAAGATGCGCACGGAAGCGGAGTCGCACTCGGAAGACGATCGCCGGCGGTTCGAGGAAGTCGACGCGCGGAACCACTTGGATGGTATGGTTTTCCACGCGGAGAAGACAATTCGCGAAAACAAGGACAAGCTGCAAGAAGCGGACGTGAAAAACGTGGAAGAAGCCATTGCGGACGCCAAGAAGGCTATGTCCGAAGGCGGAACGGCTCGGCTTCGTTCGGCCACGGAGAATGTGGAGCGAGCGATGCACAAGGTCGCTGAAGAGCTCTACAAGACTTCGCAGGCTGCCGGCGCCGCTGCTGGGAGTTCGGCGGGCGGTGGGTCTTCCTCCAGCTCGGGAAGCAGTAGCGGGCAAGAGCAAAAGAAGCCGGGGGACGTGATTGACGCTGAGTATGTGGACGTGGACGAAGGCAAGAAGCCAAACTGAGAACAGTGGTCAGTTCTCGGTTGGCAGTTATAAGTGGGAGAGAGGAAGCGTTGCGTGCAGTTCTGTTTCCTCTTTCCCGCTGATGTGACGATTTAGGAGAGTTGCTATGGCTGGGCCACTTTCGCAGATGCCGATGAACGTCCACCCGAACCCGAAAGCCGACGAGACGGTTGCTGAGCAATTTATCGAGCAGATTGACGGTGAGACGACGTTCGACCAGGTGGCCAAAGCCCAGTCTTCCATGCCCCAGGTGGTTAAGCGCATTACGGAATTGGAAAATTGCCTCTGGGCGTTGGCCGAGCAACTGACCCGGTTGGACCCGCGGAATCCACAGATTGAGCGAGCGAAGCTGCTGTTGAAAAACCGTCTGGAGGTTCTGGATTCCAGCAAGCCTCTCAGGGACGGGAAAGAAATAAGAAATACAAGCGGGCCCGATGCTCTTGCTTTCCTGTTGCGCGAAGTAAATTCAACAGTTGCAAACGCGGGCCTAGGGAGCAGTAAAGATATTGAGGATAAGCGGGGCGAGCAGTCGGCCTCCGAATGTTCGGAAGGCCGTACTAACAACGATTGATGGCAACGACGACAAAAACTGATTATTACGAATTGCTGGGCGTGCCGCGCAAGGCGAGCGTGAAGGACATCCGCGCGGCGTTTCGCAAGCTGGCGCGCAAATATCACCCCGACCTGAATCCCGGCGACAAAGCGGCGGAAGAAAAATTCAAGCAGATTCAGGAAGCCTATGACGTGCTCTCCGACTCGAAAAAGCGGCAGATGTACGACCAGTACGGCTTCTACAGCGAGAATCTGCCGCCGGGCGGCTATCCAGGAGGACATGAAGGCGCGGGCGAGCCGAACGTGAATTTTGATTTTGGGGGATTTGATTTCGGTGGCGGAACCGGCGGGGCAGGCGGCGGAGGGAGCTTCCGCGACCTTTTCAGCCAGTTCTTTGGGGGACGCAGCAATGTGGCCACAGAGCCTGGGCATGAGCCGGGCGGCGACCTGGAATACCAGTTGGAGATCGATTTCTGGGACGCGGTGCGCGGCGCGGTAAAAAAGCTTTCGATTACACGGATGGACGCCTGCGAGACTTGCCACGGGACGGGGGCGATCGGATCGCCGCAAACGTGCCCGACGTGCCATGGGACGGGATCGATTCAGCAAGCGGCGGGGAAAATGCGCTTCAATGTGCCCTGCACGCGCTGCGGCGGAACGGGCAAACTTCGAACTGCCTGCAGGACATGCGGAGGTGAAGGGCGCGTGCGGAGGACGGAAACGATTGAGGTGCGCATCCCGGCGGGCGTGGCCAATGGCGGACGCGTGCGCGTGCCGGGAAAAGGAAACACCGGAACGATGGGCGCTGCGGCGGGCGATTTGTATTTGCGCGTGGTGGTGCGGGCGCATCCGTTCTTTGAGCGGCGCGGGGACGACCTTTACACCAAGGTTCCGGTTACGGTGAGCGAGGCGACGCTGGGCGCGAAAATTGAAGTGCCGACGATTGACGGCCGCTCTCTCGTGAAGATTCCACCGGGAACCAACAGCGGGAGCACGCTGCGTCTGCGCGAAAAGGGTGTTCCCAGCGCGCGAAACGGTGCACGAGGGGATCAGTACGTCGAGGTGCAGGTGATTGTGCCGAAGCGCACCGACGAGCGCGTTCGAAACCTGATGAAAGAATTGGACCGCATTGAGCCCGAGGATCCGCGGAAGGATTTGTTCAACAAAGCGGGAGTTTGAGGAGAGCCGAGAAGTCACTTAGTGAGATCGCACCATGAGCGAAGCAAGCAAATTCGTTCTAACGAGAGGCGCTTTGGGATGGGGAATCCCGATGTTCCTGATCACGTCGGGATGGGACCTTTTCCTTAATCCCCGGTCGAATCTTCGAGCAACTTCGTATTTCACGTCACTCTTGGTGTTCAACCTGCTTGTCTGGCTTTTGCTCGGCGGTGTTTTTGGTTCAGTCATTTGGAAAGTGCGGCGGGGAAAGAATAAGAATCAGACAACGAGTCAAGGCTGAAGCGCAATATGGCAACAAGAGAGAAAAAGCAGCGGGCCAAGGCGGGGTACATGATCAGCTCCGTGGCAGAGCTTTACAAATTACATCCGCAGACGCTGCGATTGTATGAGCGGGTCGGCTTGCTGAAGCCGTCGCGCTCGCAAGGAAACACGCGGTTGTACACGGATTCGGACCTAGAGCGGCTGGAAGTGATTTTGACGCTCGCGCGGGATATGGGCGTGAATCTGGCGGGAATCGAAATTATTTTGAACATGCGCGAAAAGATGATTGAGATGGAGCAGCAAATGGGCGAGTTTGCGCAGGTCGTACAGCAGGAGTTGTCGCGCGTGGTGGCGTCGCATTCGCAGAGCAAAGCGTCGCGGCACGCCATCGTGCGTGTGAAGTAGCGGCTCCGTAGGATCATACCTTTTCAGTTTTCCCTTTGGCACGACTCCACTAGCCCTTTCCACAGTTTTCCCAGAGTAGACAACTTGCCGAAGTTGAGTTGCGACCGTATGCTGTCGCCTGAAGAAAGATTCCCCGCTACGCTAGGAATGACAGGCAAGGGATCAACACCGATGGCACTGGAGAATTGCACGCTGTGCAGAGGGACGGGATGGAAGCTGGTGCCGCGGGCAGATGGCGCGGCAGGCAAAGTCGCTGTGCCCTGCGATTGCGGCATGCAGGAACGCGCCGTTCGCGTGATGGAGCGGGCGCGGATCCCCAAGCGTTATGAGCATTGCGATTTTGAGAGCTACGTGACGGACCTGGCGGATGGGAAAACCTGGACGGCGCAGCACGCGCAATCGCTGAAGCAAGGGAAGGTGCTTACGCAGGGATTTGTGCGGGATTATCCCGGCTCGGCGGAAAAAGGACTGTTGCTGATGGGACCGTCGGGCGTGGGGAAGACGCACTTGGCGGTCGCGGCGTTGAAAGAGCTAATTAAGCGAGGACATGCGGGGCTGTTTTGTGATTACCGCGAGCTGCTGAAGGAAATTCAGGCGAGCTACAACCCGGCGAGCGAATCCACGGAGATGGCGATTTTGGAGCCGATTCGCGCCGCCGAAATCTTGGTGCTCGACGATCTCGGCGCGAGCAAGCCTTCGGCGTGGGTGCTGGACATTATTGGGCTGGTGCTGAACGCGCGGTATAACGAAAAACGCGTGACGATTCTCACGACGAATTATTTTGACGAAGCAGAACACAGCGCCGAGCCAGTAAAAGATCCAGGCGGAAGGCGCGTGGTCGTAAAAGAGGACAATCTGGATGACCGCATCGGCGCACGGATGCGCTCCCGTCTATTCGAGATGTGCCGGACGGTCGAAGTGTTTGCGCCCGATTTCCGCCGCGAAGTGCGGCAGGCCGGTCGCGCGCGGGCATAACGCGCACATCAAAGAATTTTCTTTCATTGCAGCCGCGTATGCCCAGCCAACCAATTTCAGCCTTTCTGAGCGGGGGCGACCGCCGATCCATCGGCCGCTCGAACCAGGTTGTGAAGCTCGTTTTACGCGCGCCGACGCGCTTCGGCGAACTCATCGAATGTCTGTGGAGCGATGTTCCGATCGTCCGGATGAGGGCGGCAGACGCAGCGGAAAAAGTCTCCGTCACTCAACCGAAGTTGCTCCAGCCCTACAAAAACGAATTGCTAGGTCTGCTCGTCGAAGCGGAGCAAATCGAACTGCGTTGGCATTTAGCACAGATGGTTCCGCGTCTGCCCCTCACGCATGGTGAGAGACGGCGCGCGGCGGAGGCCCTGCAACTTTACCTAGAGGATCGTAGCTCCATTGTCCGGACTTTTGCGCTTCAGGGCCTGGCGGATATCTCGAGAGGTGATGCTGAGCTCCGTCCCCGGGTAAGGCAAATCTTGGAACAAAGCATGGTTCGCGGGACCGCTGCCATGAAAGCGCGTGCGCGCAAGTTGCTGAAAGACCTAAAAAGCTCGTTGTAAATTTCGCCTTTTCGCGCTGTGGCCATCGCGCCCAACAGCCGGCGCTAGCCTTGTAGTTTCATTGACATAGGAGCGAGGCGGCGAGTATCCTTTTCAGGTTGCAGCGTACCCCGTGACGTGAGCAGCATTTTCCCGTTTGACCGCGTCCTTGTGTCCCGGTCAATCACCTTGCACTAAACCCTAGTAGGGATTCCGCAAGGAATTTATGCGACAAATGTGGCGCCGCCGAGCGGTTGCCACAATCGGAAGTATCTTCTGGAGGCCAACAACAATGTTTCCTGACCACGAGAATCCGTCGAACAACGCGGCCGCAGCCGCAACTGCACCAAGCACCAACGAAGCAAGTACTCCCGAACAGACTGCTCCTCCTGCAAGCGAATCCTTGGCATCACAGGCCGAATCCGCAAATGGAGTGTCCGCGTCACCTGCGCCCGCGGTCGAAGTGGCAGGTGCGTCTGCGGAAGCGCACAGCGAAGCTCCCGCAGATCCGGAAGCCATGGCAGCTGCCGAAGAGGCCGCCGGCTCCGAAGAGATGAGCAAGCTGATGCAGGAGTTCGACGAGAAGCAGGAGGCGGCTGCTTCGCATGAGGTGGTCGAGGTCAAGGTTGTCGCGTACACGGAACATGGCGTGGTGGTGGACCTTGGGGGCAAAACGGAAGGACTGATTCCTGCGGTAGAATTCGCGGAGACGGAAATTCCGCGGCCGGACCCGAACGCGACGATCGAAGTGCAGCGCTCCGGCGAGCACAAAGACGGCTACGAGATTGTTTCCTATCAGAAAGTGCTGCGCCGCAGGACGTGGGAAAAAATCGAAGCGGCGTTCAAAGCCAAAGAAACCATCACCGGAAAAGTAGTGGACCGCATCAAGGGCGGACTCGTGGTGGACATCGGCGTGCGCGCATTCCTGCCGGGCTCGCAGTATGACTTGCGGCCGACTCAGAATTTGGACGAATTGATGGGCACGGAAGTTCAGGTGCGGGTCACGAAGCTCAACCGGCGGCGCGGCAACGTGGTGGTGAGCCGACGCGCTTTGCTTGAGGAAGAGCTGCACGCCAAGCGCGCGGCGTTGATGGAAACGTTGAACGAAGGCCAGGTCGTACACGGTCACGTGAAAAACGTGACGGACTACGGCGCTTTCGTGGACTTGGGCGGAATTGACGGCTTGCTGCATTTGACCGACATGAGCTGGGGCCGCGTGAAGCATCCATCGGACTTGGTCAAGCCCGAGCAAGAACTCGACGTGATAATTCTGAAGTTCGACAAGGAAAAGCAGCGCATTTCGCTGGGGTTGAAGCAATTGGCTCCGGATCCCTGGGCGGGAGCGTCAGAAAGGTATCCCGCAGGCGGCAAAGTGCAGGGGACCGTAGTGGGCCTCGTGGACTACGGTGCGTTCGTCGAACTGGAACGCGGGATCGAAGGTCTGGTGCACGTTTCCGAAATGAGCTGGAACAAGAAAGTGTCGCACCCTTCGAAGCTGGTGAAGGTGGGCGACGCCGTGGACGTGGTCGTGCTCGATATCAAGCCGAGCGACCGGCGCGTTTCGCTGGGCATGAAGCAGGCACAGCCGGATCCCTGGCTGCTGACCGCAGAAAAATATCCGGTGGGCACGGTCATCACCGGAAAAGTCCGCAACATCGCGGAGTTCGGCGCGTTCGTCGAGATCGAGGATGGCTTCGACGGGCTTGTTCACGTCGGCGACGTAAGCTGGACCGGACGCGTGAAGAACCCGCACGAAGTGTTCAAGAAGGGCGAACCAGTCACCGCAAAAGTTTTGAAAATTGATGCGGAGAACCGCCGCGTGTCGCTGGGGATGAAGCAGGTCAACGACATCTGGGGCGACTGGTTCAAGCAGCACAGAGTCGGGCAAATTGTGAAGGGCAAGGTTTCGCGGATCGCCACGTTTGGCGCGTTCGTGGAATTGGGCGAAAACATCGAAGCGCTTTGCCACAACACCGAAATCGAAGACAAGCGCAGGCGCGACGAAGGCATGGGCGGCTACCGCCCAACCACTGGTCCGCTGAAAAGCGCTGGGCCGCTCGAACCAGGCAAGGAATACGATTTCAAAATCATCAAGATCAGCCCAGAGACGCGAAGGATCGGCTTGAGCTATCGCGCGGCAGTGAAGCAGATCGAGCGCAAGGAAATCGAACAATATCGGTCAACGTCGAAGTCCTCGTCGACGGCGACGATTGGGGATGCGCTGAAGTCCAAGTTGTCGGCGCGATAAATTGTGAAAGCCTGACCGGGGGAACGGCTTTCATAATTTCATTTACCTGCGGGTCATTTTAATGATAGGAAAGGGAGCAATTCGGCGGTACGCCAGCCCCTTGTAAACCCATACGCTGCACTGCGTTGGGAGAGTGAAGCGGTGGGAAGAGTGAGGCGGTCCGTTTCAGGACTGCGCGACGAGGCATAGCGAAGATGACCAAGCAACCGACATCGACACTCACGAAAGCCGACTTGATCGAGGAAGTTCTGAACGTGACGGAATTGCCTCGCAAGGAATCGGAAACGATTGTCGAGACCATATTCGACAACATCATCGCTGCTCTGCAGAAGGGCGAAAAGATCGAGATTCGCGGCTTCGGCAGCTTCCGCACGCGCGAGCGCAGAGGACGCCAGGGGCGCAATCCGAAGACCGGAGAAAAAGTGGAAGTGCCCGCGAAGAAAATTCCTTACTTCAAGCCCAGCAAGGAATTGAAAGACTTTGTGAATAACGCGGCCGCGCACACCGCTGCCGGAGATTCGCAAGGCGGCTAGGCTAACTCTAAGTTCTTGGCAACCCTCCCTTCCTGAGGTTCCAGACAAGAAGTTTTTTGTTCTTGCAAAATCAACCTGAGTCGTCGTGTGTGCGCTCCGGGCGGGATTCTGGGTTATCCTGTGCGCGCGGTTTTGCAGAGCAAAGGAAACGTCACGATGGACTATTTGTGGACGCCCTGGCGCTACCAATACATGACGGAAGCGGCGGCCGGTGAAAAACCGGAATGCATTTTTTGCGATGCCGTGGCGAAAAAGAAGGATTCGGAGACGCTCATCGTTCATCGCGGCGCGAAGGCTTTCATCATCCTCAACCGCTTTCCTTACACATCCGGGCACGTCATGATCGTGCCGTACGCGCACGTGGCGGAGCTGAAATTGTGCGATGCCCCGACATTGGATGAGGTCATGCAACTCGCGCAGCGTGTTGAGGGTGTTTTCAAATCCCAATACAAGCCGGATGGCATGAACCTGGGAATGAATCTGGGCAGCGCGGCGGGCGCAGGAGTGGCCGGGCATCTGCACCTGCACATGCTGCCAAGATGGATTGGTGATGCGAGCTTCATAACGGTAACGGGAGAAACCCGCGTGCTCCCCGAAGATTTGAAGACCACCTACGAACGCCTCTCCAAGGCGCTCGCGTGACGCAGAGTGCCCCACTCACGCTAAAATAGGGCTCCAGGCTCTGCCCTGATAGGAGCGCCCTGAGTTGGATCTCGAGCTGACCGAAGAGCAACAACTGTTGCAAAAGAGCGTGCGCGAGTTCGCGGAGTCGGAAGTCCGTCCACTGGCGAAGGAGCATGACGAGACCGGTCACTTTCCGCGAGGATTGTTCAAGAAGGCAGCTGAACTTGGCTTGACGGCAGTGGCGTTTCCGGAGAACGAAGGCGGTGCGGGCTTCGACCATGTCGCGTACACCATCGTGATTGAAGAGATTTCGCGGTGCTGCGCCTCCACCGGCGTGATTCTTTCCGTCCAGAATTCGCTTTACTGCGATCCGATTCATCGTTTTGGCACCGAAGAACAGAAGAAGAGATTCCTGCACGCCTACACGCGTGGCGAAAAAATCGGCTGCTACGCGCTGACAGAACCGCAGGCCGGCTCGAACGCGGCTGCGTTGCAGACGAAAGCGGTGAAGAAAGGCGACACCTATGTCATCAACGGCACGAAGGCTTGGATCACCTGCGGCGGCGAAGCTGACGCGGCTGTCGTTTATGTGAACACGGACCCTACGAAAGGCGAAAAGGGCATCACCGCGCTGGTCGCGGAGAAAGGCACACCCGGCTTCAAAGTCGGCAAAGAAGAGAAGAAGCTGGGCATCCACGCGACCGCATGCTGCGAATTGGTTTTCACCGATTGCGCCGTTCCGGCGGCGAATCGCATCGGAAACGAAGGCGAAGGCTACAAAGTGGCGCTCTCAACTCTGGATGGCGGTCGCATCGGTATCGCCGCGCAGGCTACGGGTATCGCACAGTGTGCGTTTGAAGCCGCCCTGAAGTACTCTCAAGAGCGCCTGGCGTTTGGCCACCCCATTTCGCAGTTTCAGGCGATTCAGTTCATGCTGGCGGACATGAGCACCGAGATTGACGCCTCGCGTTTGCTCAACCGCAAAGCCGCGTGGAAGCAGGATACTGGCGCGCGCTTCAGTATGGACGCGGCAATCGCGAAACTGTTCGCCAGTGAAATGGCCACACGCGTCACCCACAAAGCCATTCAGATTCACGGCGGCAACGGCTACAGCCGCGAATATCCCGTCGAGCGCAACTATCGCGATGCGCGCATCACCGAAATCTACGAAGGCACCAGCGAAATCCAGCGCCTGGTTATCTCGTCTTGGGTTCTTAGAGCTTAGAGATGGCCAAAATACGAAAGGTCTTCTCGCCGAAAAGCTCCCCTCCGATGGAAAGACCACTAGCTGCTTTTCAAAGTGAAGCAGGCTTGGGTGCCTGCCAACCGTTGTCGTCACTTGACGAGGCAAAACAACACGGGGATGGAATCGTGATTCTCCAAGGCGACGACGGTGGGCAAATCTACCTTGTTGCCCGTGCAACTGAAGTGAAATGCTCCGCGGAAGCACTCCAACAGCTTCTGATCGACCTGGACGAGATCGCATGGCCTGAGAATGACGCAAGCGCGCGTGGCATTTTCTATGAACGACGTCCAGTCGGCTCCTGTATCAGTGGCGGAATGGGCGGAGGGATGGTTTCGGAAAAGATATGGATACACAAGAAGTTTTCGGAATCCGAACCAGCAATTCTCTCAGTCCTTGGTGGGAACCGCGACCGGATCCACTGATAGTACTCGCCTTGCCAGAATCAGTGATTCCCTAACGCTAGGCATTTGACTGTATTCTTTTCTTGTGCTGGAACTGGATTGCGGACTGGAGTTTGATGCGGGACAAGCGGAAGAACAGTTCTTCCCTGCTCTACCTGCGCGACCAGCGGTCTGCTTGATCGAGCCGCGGGAAGAAACGGCCGAGCCGTATCTGATTCGCACACAGAACTTGCAAAGGCGATTGCAGCGGTTGCTTGGCGCTGCGGATCCAACAAGCAAGCGCCTAAATTTACGTAACTTTGCGCGCGGCATCCAATACCGGTTGACCGGCTCGCGATTCGAACAAAATCTCACTTACTACCAGCAGGCCAGAAAGTTCTTTCCGAAGCGCTACCACAATCTCATGCGACTGCGGCCTCCCGCGGTTCTGAAAGTGAATTTGCGCAACGCTTACCCGCGGTGTTACATGACGCGCAAAATCCAACTCGACCAGGACGGAGCGCCCACCAGCGGTTCCTACTACGGCCCATTCCCTTCCCGCCGCGCCGCGGAGGCTTTTGCGGAGAGCGTGCTGGATTTTTTCAAAGTGCGCCGCTGCCAGATCAAGATTCGGCGCGATCCCTCGTTTCCCGGCTGCATTTACTCGGAAATGAAAATGTGCCTGGCGCCGTGCTTTGCGGGCTGC
>DATEGP010000027.1:0-45110 GCA_035280045.1 Candidatus Acidiferrum sp. | reverse complement strand
GCTTCCGCGGAGATGAGCGGATAGACGCCGATGATGGCGTCCCTGGCCGCAAGCTGATTGTAGGAAAACTCGATCGCGCCGTCTTTGTGCAGCACCGCCTGGAAACGATTGATCGTCTT
Source organism: Candidatus Acidiferrum sp. (assembly GCA_035280045.1). Lineage (GTDB taxonomy): Bacteria > Acidobacteriota > Terriglobia > Acidiferrales > UBA7541 > Acidiferrum. Next base: position 44,991 of record DATEGP010000027.1, on the reverse strand, counting down.
CGTCCAGGTAAAATCCTGGATGTTGCCGTACGGCTCGGTCGCGTCCCAGGTCACTACGACGCGATCCGCAAGCTCTTTCACGTAGCGGTCGCCTGACATGCGGGGCTTGAAAAAGACGCAAATTGCGGGAACGGTGTTGACGAGATTCCCCGCCGCTTCACTCAAGGGATCAAAGCGTCCAATCGAAACGCCTCCCTGATCCCGCGGCGGCCCACCGCCGAAACCAAAGCCTTGCGAATTGTCTGGCTCGCCAAAGCGAATCGATCCCGTCACGCCGACGGTGAGTGCATCCCAATTCTTCCCGGAGAAAGGAAAAGAAAAACCGTCGAGGGCGACGTGAGGATCGGTGATTTTCTGGCCGAAGTCGGAGTCCCACTGCAACGCCAGGTTTTCGACGCGGTATCCTTCGCGCGTGGGCGTGAAGCGAAGGCTATGTCCGCCCAGGTCAAACAGGTTCTGGCGCCCCAGTGCGCCTTCGTCAAGCTCCATCAAAATCAGGTTTCCGACGACGGAGACCTTGCCAATGGGCTTGCCGGACTCGCGCTCTTGCGCGCCGGCCGCGGCGACAAGCAAAAGAGCGACGAAAAGGAGAGATAGCTCGAAAAGAAGGGATTTGGTTCGGTGCACAGCGCGCGTTCCTCCGGATTGGGGAACACTACGTATACAATATACAGGCCTCCCAAGGAAAGCCGGACTGTTCTACTCTTGACGCAGAGCCACGATGGGATCAACCAGCGTGGCGCGCCGAGCCGGAAGATAGCAGGCAACCAGCGAAACAATCAACAACCCTGCGGTGACGCACGACAGAGTCAAAGGATCGTAAGAGGGGATGTTGAACAAAAGGCTCGACAAGTATCGCGTCAGCACAAATGTAGCGGCCAGCCCGACGACCAAGCCCAGAGCTGTAAGAAGCAGGCCACGGCGCAAGACCAATTGAAAAATGAGCCCTCGCGAGGCGCCCAAGGAGATGCGCACTCCGAGTTCGCGGGTGCGTTGGACGACCGAGTAAGCCATAACCCCGAAAATGCCGATGGCTGCGAGCGCCAGCGCAATAGAGGCAAAGACGACCAGCAGAATGGTCCGAAAGCGCGGTTCGGACATGGACTGAGAAATATTCTGCTCCATCGTGCGAATTCCCGTAACGGGCTGATTCGGATCGAGCTCATGCGCGATGGCGCGGATTGCACCCGCCTGTATCAGAGGATCGCCAACCGTTCGCACTACCAGTGACATGGCGAACACTGGCAGGACCTTGTCGGCCTGGCGATAAGGAACGTACATTTCCGTCGCAGATTCAGTGGCGAGAGATTGCTTCACATCACCAACGACGCCTACTACCTCCATCCACGGAATGCTGCTGTCAGGAATGGCCCCAAGCTGGATGTGCTGCCCGAGAGGCGACTGGTTTGGGAAATAGGTTCTGGCGAACGAAGAATTGATCAGCACCACGTCCGGAGCTTGTTCCCGGTCGCGCTCCTCCAGCCACCGGCCGGCCAGCAACTTCACTCCTAGAGTTTTAAAGTAGCCGGCGCTGACGACGCGATAATTTGAAATCGTATATTCCTGGGGAGACCGTGGCGCGCGGCCTTGAATATTGAAGTGAAGGGCGGACCCTGTGCCGGTCACCGGCAAGAAAGAAACTCCACCGGCGGACCGGACACCGGGAAGGGTCGAGGCCTGCTCAAAGAGGCGGTCAAAGAAGCTTAGGCGAACATTGGGATCACGATAGGCGCTCGGTGAACGCACGATGTCCGCGAGCAGAATGTGATCGGCGGAAAAACCTGGGGAGACTCGGGACAGGCGCTCAAAACTTCTCAACAACAATCCAGCGCCGGCGAGCAAAACCATGGCCAGCGCGATTTCGGAAACCACCAATGCTTCGCGCGTGCGCAACACAGATCGTGATGGACCTCCCCGGCCAGCCTCGCCGAGCATCTCGCGAAGATCCACGCGCCAAGCTTGGAACGCTGGAGCCAACCCAAAAACGATGCCAGCAAGAAGCGCAATAAAAGCAGTCACACCGAGAACATAGACATCCACAGAAACGCCATTGCTGCGGGGCAGGGTGTTGCCGGCCAATCGCAACAACACAGGCAAGGCGCTCGATGCGAGGAAGAGCCCCACGGTTCCTCCGAGAAGCGACAGAAGAACGCTTTCCGTCAGAAGTTGGCCAATAATGTCGGAGCGCCGCGCACCTAGCGCAGCTCGTACCGCCATCTCGCGCCGCCGGCCTGTGGCTCGGACGAGCAAAATATTCGCAACGTTCACACAAGCGATTAAGAGAACGGCCCCTACGGCGGCGACCAAAATCAACAAGACAGGGCGGGCATTCTGCACAATCTGGTCCTGCATGCGGTCAACCAGCGATGTGACTTTGCTGTCATACTCCGGATATTCCTTTGCGAGGCGCGCGGCGATTATCGCAATGTCGGAACGCGCCTGCTCGACCGAGACGCCTGCCTTTAGGCGCGCTATCGGGAGAATTCCAGGATGCCAGCTGCGATCGTCGGGCAGAGTGCTGGCCCACGGCTCGAATGGAAGGATTACGTCGGCCGCTTGCTGAAGAACTTCGAAGCCAGGTGGCATGACACCGATAATTGAATAGCTTTGATTGTCGAGCGTGATTGCCTTCCCAAGCACGCTTTGGGAAGAAGAAAACCTTCGCTGCCAGAGACTGTGGCTGATGAGGACTACCGGTGGCGCGCCGGCCTTGTCCTCGGTAGCGTCGAAAGGACGCCCTAGTTCCGGCCGCACTCCCAACAGATCAAAAAGGCTGGCGGTAACATTTTGCGCGGGAATGCGCTCAGCCTCTTCGATTCCCGTCATGGTGACGACAAAGTTCCTCACGGCTCCCACCGATTCAAACGAACGGCTCTGGTCGCGCCAGTCCTTGTAATTCAAGTAGGACAAAGACAATCGGGGGAATTGCGGCCAACTCTCGGAGAGCAGCACCAAATTCTGCGGGTCATGGTACGGAAGCGGGCGAAGCAAAACCGCGTTGATGATGCTGAACATGGCGGTGTTTGCTCCGATGCCCAGAGCCAGTGTGAGGATTGCCACCGCTGCGAACCCAGGATTCTTTTTTAATCCTCGAAAGGCGTAACGCAAATTCTGAGCGAGAGTCCGCATCCCTCACCTCCTGCTGGACTGTTACACAATGTCGAGCTTCCAGTCCAGCAAGCAATTAGGCGTCGGCGGACTGCCGCGTCTGCTTCAAGAGAAAGGGCCGCGCTTGTATCGCGGCCCTTGTTGAGTCCTTGTTTGCAGCCCCGATGTGGGCTGGAAAACTACTGCTGCGCGCCGCTGGAGGCGGAGGCGTTGGCGGCGCCTCCGATGGCGTCGCCGTTGACGACGAGTTCGACGCGGCGGTTGCGCTGGCGCCCTTCTACGGTGTCGTTCGAAGCGACGGGCTGCGTTTTGCCAAAACCGCGCGCGGTGATGGAAGAAGCAGGCACGCCGTTCTGCGCGAGAAAATCGCGCACGGAGTCGGCGCGGCGCTCGGAGAGCTGCTGGTTGAAATCGTCGCCGCCGACGCTGTCGGTGTGGCCTTCGATCTGCATCGTGAGACCAGAATGCGCGAGCATAATGCCCGAAATTTTTGCGAGCTTTTCGCGGGCCCCAGGCTTGAGCGTGTAGCTGCCCGTGTCAAAGAGCACGTCAGACATGTTAACGATGAGGCCGCGAGCGGAATCGCGCGTTTGCAAAATGGAATTGAGCTGCGCGAGAAGCTGCTGGCGAAGTTGAGCTTTTTCCGCTTCGGCTTGAGCCGCGGCTTGACGCGCTTTTTCGGCATCGGCTTGCGCAACAGCGCGGTCACGCGAGGCCTGTTCCGCGGCGGCTTGAGCGGCGGCTCTTTCGGTGGCTGCCTTCTGCGCTTCAGCTTCGGCGGCTTGCTGCTGCGCTAACGCGGCGGCGCGAGCCTGATCGGCTTCCTGTTTCTGACGTGAGGCTTCGGCGGCCGCTTTTTCCGCTTCCTGCTTCATGCGGAGAGCTTCGGCTTGAGCGGCTTCGGCTTGTTTGCGAGCTTGTTCGGCTTCCAGGCGGCGCTGCGCTTCGGCGGTCGCATCAGCGCGCGCTTTGGCTTCGCGATCTTCGGCGGCTTTCTTGTCCGCGGCAATCTTCGCTTGAGCGTCTTCCTCGGCCTTTTGCTTCACGGCCATCACGCGGGCTTCTTCGGCGGTAATCACAACTTCACGAGCGGCGGCCTCAACGGCCTTCTTGTCACTCTTGCGCCCATAGGCTTCTTCCGCGGCGCGGAGTTGCTGTTCGGCCTTGGCCAGCGTGGGGGCAGCATATTTATCGGCAAGGGCAATGTGCGCGATGCGCACGGAATTGCGCGCCTCAAAAAGTTCCAGCGGCGTCTTGCGGTCGATGCCGAAAATGGCGTTCTCAATCCTGGTGTTCGAGGAGGAATAGGCGCCCCGGCCCACCAACTCGTAACTGGCGTTGATGTTCTCCACCTTGGCCATAGCTGGGATCGTGTTTTCGAGGACCACGGTGTTGCCGGGTTGGGTCACCGCAAAATACGGCTCGGCGGTGACGATCATGCCGAAGGTCTGCATGTCGGTGATGGCTTTTACTTCGCCTGCGCCCCCCTTGAGCACCACTTCACCGAGGTTCACGGCGCGGCCTTCCGGAGACACAGCCCACAAAACGTAGGTGAGATACTCGAGGCCGAACTTCGTGGCTTCGTCCAAGCCGAGGAATTTCGCTTCAATCTCGACGCGGTTCCCTTTGTTTCGGACCTGTGCTTCGCCTGTGGCCTGTTGCATCAATTCCGTGCCTTGAAAGTCGATCTTGGGGACGGAGCCCCCGCGGCGGTAGTTCACCGCTTTCGTAGACCGCGTGACGCTCCTGGCAGGCGCTTGCGCCTGCACGACGGATGGCGCAGCGAGCGCGCCGAAAATTCCTGTAATCGTGAGAAGAGCTGATGCGATTTTCACGTTATTCCCCTTTCGCCAAACGGGCGAAAACCAACGGCGCGCCTCCTAATTTGCGAGCAGGTGGCTGGGCCGGGTTTAAGGATGGCGACAAGCCGCGCGGTGGAAATCTCTTCAGGTTCCCAAAGCGGGGCTATGTCGTTTCGTATCTACAGGCTAGCAAGGAAGAGGAAAAGCGAGAGGGCATGCGCAAGCGGGCTTGCGCAAACAATCATACTGGCCAAAAGGGCAACGAAACCTGGGGCAAGCGCGCTACCGGCTAAGGCCTTGTTTATTCAATGGGTTAGGGCACGGCTGCCCTTTGTGCCTCAAGATAGGAGCGGTGCGTCTGAAATTTACAGCGAGCGCAGAAATTCGAAGAGCGCGTCCTTCTCACTGGATTTGAGCTTCTCAAACTTCTCGGTGACGTGGGCGGCTTCGCCGCGATGACGAAGTATCGCGTCGGACAACGTGAGCGATGTGCCGTCATGCATCAAACGCGGCCGCATGCGCACACCCCACAGCGGCGCGGTACGGATTTTGTTGGCGCTGCTGTCGAATTCCCCAGGCGAAAGATTTTTCCAGGTGATCGAGTACATTTTCTTGCCGTAATGTTCGGTCATGGATTGGACGATGCCATCGCCTGTGCCCACATCGTGAAGCAAGAAGTCGCCGTAGGGGTGAAATTGCATGCCGCCAAGAGCCGCAGGAATTGTCAAGGCGCCCCCAAAGACTTTTGTTCCGGCAGACGCGGTGGTCATCGTCTCTACGTGGCACTCCGCACAGCCTATTTTGGCAAAGAGTTCCTCGCCTTGCTTCGCCTTGGAGGTGCCAGCAAGCTGAGCATCGCGCGGAGGCGCTTTGCTGGCGCGAATGAAGCGCGCAAAATGATCAATATCAGAGAGACCGTCAGAGCCGGGCTGGTCGTTGGGTTCGGACGCTGTGTTGCAGATGTTCGTGACTTCGTCGGGCTGCAGACGGCTGGTGATTCCCATTTCATTGACATAAGCGTCGGCAGAAAATGACAACAGGCTCGCTTGCTGATCCTTCCACCCGAAACGACCGATAGCAGTCTGTCCGGGGGCCTCGACCACCGGAACGTAAAGGACCTGGCCGCAAATTTTGTGATGGCTCTTGTTGCACTGGTCTTTTCCGAGATCGACAAACGTCTGGTCCGGCACCGCCTCCACAAAACCATCGCCCAAAACATTGGTCGTAATTCGGAACGTGCGGATATGCTCCGAGTCCGGCACGCGCTCTTGAATCTCCGCAGCAGGGAAAGCTCCGTTGGGACAGATGGCGCGGTCGTTTACCAACGAGCGGCCCTTGATAACTTCCGTGCCGCGAGCAATGGGAATTTCCGGATTTTCAAACTTGCCACCGGGACCGCGATGGCCGATGCGCAATTCCGAGACCTGGCTTGCGGCGCCAGAGGTTGGATTTTGATGGCACTCGCGGCAGGACTGCGCGTTGTAAAGAGGACCGAGGCCATCGGAGACTTGCTCTACTTCATCGAACTTGGCTTGATCCACGGCGTGCGTGGCGTCGTCCACCATGCCGTTGGTCTTGTTGTCGAAGCCGGTAGGCGCTTCCGAAGCAGACGGTACGAGAAAGTAGGCGGCCACAGCCAGAACGGGCACACCAAGAAAGAGTTTCATGAACACCTCGAGGTGGGCGTGGGCAGGCTGAATGTAACCTACCCTCGAAGAAAAACAAAGTGGAAAAAGGGAGTCGTTCTTAAACGTTCAGTTAATGGCGGAAGAAAGCCGCTCAACTCGTCGCATAGTCTCTTTGCAAAGGCTGGCGCGACTCGCGGCGGCGAGAGGATGTCGCATCCTGGGGCGAGCCCCAGGATACAAGAAGCTCTTCTGCGCGGCCGGTGACGCGCTCGATTAATCCTTGCGATGGGCTCTGCGGTTGCGCGGCCGGTGGAATCGCGCTCTTGCGCGTCGAGCGAGGCCTGGCGTTAACCGGTGAAATCTCGAGCGACTGCAATTTCTCGATGACCGGCTTCATGGTGCGTTCGGGGCTGCGGAAAAATTCCGTACTGCGGAGGCGCGTGAAGATCCAGCCCATGCGCTCGAGAATGGACTGGCGGTCCATGTCTTCCTGAAGGCGTTCGAGCGGATGGTAGCGGTCGCCATCGCACTCGATGGCAAGGCGCTTGCCGTTTCCTTCGACAACGAGATCAATCCGGAAAGAGCCGACTTTCCATTGCGAAGCAACGTTGAATCCCGCCGTTTCGAGATGCTTCATGACTTCGCGCTCGAAGGAAGACTGGCTGCGCTTTTCTTTTTCATCGAGGGCCCGCATCAAGCGGCTGGGATCCTGGGCATGCTCGATAAGCAGGCGGCGCAGGTCCTCGGCTTTCAGATCGTTGCTGGCGTTCAGAGAATGAACGACCCACATCTGGTCGCGAGCGCGGCTGGCGGCAACGTTGAAGCGCTGCTTGAAGAGTTCCTGGTCGCGCATGGAAAGCGGGCCGCGCTGCGCGGTGTCCACAAGAGAAATGAAGATGACGTCGCGCTCGTCGCCCTGGAATTGCGCGGCGTTGCCGCAGAGCAGGCGATGGAATTCGTAGCGATCGGGGGAGATGTGAGCGCGCAAAAGATTATCAATTTCTAGCGCTTGCTCATCACCGACGAGAGAAACCACGCCGAAGCTCAGCGGCTGTCCCGCGCCATTGTGCTGATATTCGGGCTGCTCGATTGCAGAGGCAATCAGCGCGGCGGTGGACAACGCTTCCTGGCGGTTGACTTTGCCGTCGCGGCTCGAGCCCGAAACGCGATAAGCAACCGTGTGCGGCAGCAAGTGCACGCGGCTGGCGTCACGCAACGGCTTGATGCGCAAATCGTAAGAAATCATATTGCTGAACTGGATGATTTCCGGAACGCAGCGGAAGTGTTCGACGAGGCAAGTCGTGCCGCCGAAGGATTGCCGCGCGAGGTCGTAAATGGAAATTTGGCCGTCGTAAAGATCGGAGTTCGGAATGCCCGGCAAATACTGGAAGATGAGGTTTTGGATGATCCCCAGGTCCTGACCGACAGCGGACGGGCTGACCTGTTCGTGGTCGCCGACGACAAGGACCGTCTTGCCAAGATAGAGCGCAGCGAGAGCCATCACGTCGCTCTGGCTGGCTTCATCAATAATGACTACGTCAAAGCGCGTGTTGCGAGGATCGAAATTTTCGACCACGCGCGAAAGCGGCATGACCCACACGGGCACGGCGCTGCGGCACTCGGACATTTTTCGGGCCGCCTCGGCGCGCAGCAAACCTACGCGAATACCGTGGCCTTTCCCAATCCTGCGGATCGTATCGAGCCAGCCGACGAGCGCTTGCCGCTGATGAGGAGAAGTGCGGCGAGCCTGCCAGGACCACGCGCGGCGATCAATCAGGTCAACCGTCACACGGCGGAGGCTCTCGCGGAGTTTCTCGATCTTGGATTGCAGCGCTTCCAGTGATGCCTCAGCACGGCGATCGAGCTCGTCGTTGAGCTGGCCCCAAATCCACGCAGCTGCCGGGTCGCGAGGCGGTTCGCCTTTGCCATGAACGTCCTTGCGATTCCGAATCGCAGTGGCCCAGGCCGGCGCGGCGCTCTCCAATTTGCTGAGCAAAGCCCGTCGAAGATCGAGGTCGGCCTGGCGGCTCTTCAATTCAAGAAGCTGGTCATAAGCGTCACGGTAAGCAACGCAATCTTCTTCGTGAATGGACTTCTGCAAATAGATGAGGATCTTGGCGGCACGGGAATTGCGAGACGCAATCTTGTGGCGGCTCTTCAGTTCGCGAAACTCCTCTTCCAGTTGCTGCAGACGAAGTTTTTGGTAGCGCGCGTTGAGAATCGGCAACAGCGCGTCCGAGACCGCTTTGCCTAAACGCAGCAATTCGCCTTCGGCTCCCAGGACCGCCGGCTGTTCGGCAAGAACTTTTTCCCAGCGCAGACCGAGATCGCAAAGCTGCTGCTGCAGCGGCAGCCAAGTGGATTCGTGCCAGTTCAGACAATCTTCAATGGCATCGCAATATTGCATGAGCGTTTTTTCCACTTCCTCGCCCATCTGCGACGAAGGTGGTGCTCCGAGGGGGGCCATCTGGCGGTCCCAGCGTGCCGACAGTTGCCGGCGAAGGTTTTGAAGCTGCGCTAGTGTGTGAAGCGCGCGGAAATGTTCGAGCGTGCGCGGACGCGTGCGGTTCACTTTTGTGGTGTCAACGAATTGGTTCCAGGCTTTGTGCGTGAGCAGCGCAAACGAACCCAGTTTCCCGCCCTGTTCGAGGTGGCCGAGAATTTCCGTGGCGATGCGCTGTAGCTCTTCCGGATCCGCCGCTTCGGGAAGCTGCGGACCACATTTCACCAGAGTTTCTTGCGCGTTGGCCGCTTCGTCGTGAACTTTGCGAACGAGGGTGATCAACTGCTCCCACGGCTGGCGATGCACGCCTCCGTACTTTCCCGCATACACGGCCGCAAGTTTCCACTTGTTGTTGCCCGAAAGCGGATCAATCGCTTGGTTCAGGTTCGCGATGAGCGCTTCAAATTCGTCAGTCGTGCCAAGGGGCGCGCCGGATTGCCAGAGGTCGGAGCGAAAATCCAGGTCCTCCATGCGCAGGCGGTTGCGCTCGCTAACCGAGGAATCGAAGTCTTCGGGCCGCGGCAGATCGTGGACCTCCGGAAGCTGCCCGGAAAGCGCTGCTTCGTCCTCCGCGGAGAGAGACACATTGGTGCGATAGAGATCTGTTAGTTCAGAAGAAGAAAGCGGCAAGGGCGCAACGGCCGCGACGGGTCCGGGAATCCAGCCGTAAAATTCTTTTTCTTGCGCAACTTTGCGGGCTGCATCGGCAGGTGACCAATGCTTTCCGGCCAAAGCAACTTCGCGATACTCGTCTGCGCGCGCTTCCGACAACTGATTGCGCAGCTCTTCCAATTTCTTCAGCACATCGTGGCGCTGAGCCTCAAACTTCTTGGCCTCCAGCTCCAGCGCTTTCGCGTCGGCGCGAGAGAGCCTCTCGGCAATCGAACCGACGGCGCTTTCCAATTGCTTGCGGCTGTCCAGGTCGCTTTCGAGGACGCTGACACACAGCGGACGCAGCTCCGGAACGATGTGATGCCGCACCATGCGCAGGGCTTTGGTAGTGTGGCTCGTAACCAGGACACTCTTTCCTTGCGCCAGCAAATGGCCAATGAGGTTCCCGATGGTGTGCGTCTTGCCCGTGCCCGGAGGGCCCTGAACCAGGACGCCTCCGTGTTCTTCCAATTGCTTCGCAATGCGAATCTGCTCGGGGTTCGCCGGCTTGCTGAGCAAAACGTCGACGCCGTTTTCCGTTACAGGATTTTCCTGAGCTTCGGTCTCGTTTGGCTCGTCCTCGGGAATAGGCGATTCTTCACCAACAATATTAAGGAGCGACCACGGCAGGTCTTCGCGCGTGCGTAAATCAGCGAGAATGCCTTCAATCGCGGCGGCATAACCCAGCGTGCGGGCTCGCAGGAATATCACCGGGTCGCGGCCGATAGAGGGATCGCTTTGTTCCCCGCGAGGCGCGCTTTCTTCAATGAATTCGCCGCGAGGGGAAAGCTGCACGACCATGCGCTTCAGAAAGTTGGACGTCGTGCCGTTATATAAAGGATGAAGCCCGCCCTGTTCGATTTCTTCGCGGCAGCGGCCGATGGCGCGGCCATCCACGTCCGCCATGGATTGGAAGAGAGCGGAATAAAGCTCGACAGGATATTCCGCTTCAGAGAGCGTGAATTCAGGAACCGAAGCATCGAACTGAAGCTGCAGCCGCTGCAAAACAATCGGGTGAAAGATGCCGCCTTCAGCACGCTTCCAGCTCAGAATGCCGTCTCCCAGGACAAGCTCGACCCGCTCCGCTTCACGGTCGATGCGGCCGTAAAGAGAATAGAGGGTCTCGAAGAGACGCATCGCCTGGCGCGCGGGTTTTTCCGTGCGAGCCCATTCGTCGCGCTGCGGCGCCCAGCGCCGAAGAGCGGCCAGCCGCCCGGGAACCGCAGAGAACTCTACGGTCAGTTTTTCGCTATTCCCCTGAGTCTCCTCGCGCGACTCGACAACGCACGCCAGACTGAAAGGATCGTCCCAGCCCGGCTCCAGCCAGGAAACAATTTCGTTCGGCGGCTCGGGAGCCTGGGTCAACTGCGGCCGCTGGACACGCAGGGAAAAGGTAGCGTTCGCGCCTGTTTCCGTTTGCTCATCGGCGCTCTTTCCCTTGCCGGAACTCGATTTACCCGCGTTTTGCTTCACCGCGGGATGCAGGGGCAGCTCATGCAGCCAAAAATGCCAGGGCTGTTCCTTAGTTTGGCGTTTGGGAGGATTGCGGTGCTGGTTCAGCGCTTCAAGATAGCGGAAAACGCGCGTAATCTTTTCGCGAGCAGTGCGAAGCTTCTCGGGATCCATGTTATCTCCACCGCGGGAGTGTCAAGGCTGGGATGGGCTAGGAGGGGCCCCAGGATAACAACAGCCAGCAGACATTCTCAAGTTTCCAAAACACAAACCCGTCACCGGCCGCATAGTTGCGTGGAAACCACAAATAAGGAGAAAGAAGTAGGAGTTTAGGCTCCCGGCAGCAAACAAAAGGAGAAACCCACAGGGGAGATTTCGACACCAGGCTGCGCCGAATCGTACGAAACTTCTTTAGCAAAACAAACCCTTTTCAGTTGCTAAATGTCTAACCAAAGGACACAATACCTAGCCTTGCTAGCCGCGCCTGCCTCCCCACCCCGGGCCGCTAGCACGGAACATCTTTAACTTCTCCCAGCTCCTAAAGATAGCTCCGAAAAAATCCAAAGTGCCCTGGAAAACCTATGGATCAAAACCGACGCCGATTCTTACGGAAAGTGCCGGACGATATTGCTTTCATTCAGATTGAACGGGATGAGGTGGGGAAACTTTTGAACATCTCGGAGGGCGGGCTAAGTTTTAGTTCTATTACGCCAGTCCCTCGAAACCTGCCGGTCTATTTCTGGTTTTCTTTCAACCTGAAGGACCGCATCGAAGCTATGGGCGAAGTCACGTGGACGGATATCTCCAGGACTATTGGAGGCTTGAAGTTCACTCAACTTTCCCAGACCAACCGTGAAGTCATCCAGAAGTGGGTTTCGCGGTTGCGCCGTGAAGAGCCCCCCGAAGAAATTGAAGCTGTGGAAGAAGAGATTCAGGAGCCCGAAGAGGAATCGCTTGTTCCCCAGCTTGTAGCGGTGGGAGAACCGGAGCCGTTTCGCCCAAGGCGGCCCGCTGCCCCGGTCGCTGCCCCGGTGAAGTCGAATGGACTGGACCGTGTGGCAAGGTTTGTTTCCAAGGCGCGCGCCTACAAACCGGTCTCCCCTTTCGCAGGAAAAGTCGTCCAGGAACCGAAACACGTGCCCGCGGCTCCTTTAAGAGCTACTTCCGCGCTAGAAACTGCTGTATTGGGAACCACCGCGTTGGCCATCGAGCCTCCAAAACTCCTTCCGGAGCGGCCGCTGTTTTCTATGGAGGCCGGGCCCGCCCCAAGCGCGCCGTCCACGCCATCCGCAGGCGCAAAGTCCTCGTCCTTTGACGCGAAGTCTTCGTCGTTTTCCTCGTCGTTCTCTTTCCGTGGAATCGAGTCCCTAATCGAACTGGTTCCGCTGCAGCGCCACCTTTCTGCCAAGAAACGCCAGCTTGTTTGCGGAGTTCTTCTCGGAATAGGAATTTCCGCCCTGGTGACCTTGCCCGCACTGAAGTTCTGGAACTCACGCGCGCACGCGGAAACACTTAAGCCGGCGCTCGCGAATTCTTCGACTCTAAGCGCAGCAACTCAGCCGCCTGCATCTGATCCTGCTACCGTAACTCCCAAGCCAGCCTATCCCGTTGCTGGAGTTTTCTCCGACCCCAACCCGCTTCCCGTGCCGACGAAAGGAACAACCTCGAGCTTCGCTTTTAGAACTCATTTGCCGGCGTCGTACTGGAAAGAAGCTCGGGGAGAGCCTGCTAAAACAACGCCAGTCAAGAGCCAGAAGTCTTTGGCGGGAACGTCCGCCTCTTCGATCGCTCCGGCAACAACGAACATAAAGTCTGGTATGAATCCAACGCAGCTGTGGACCGAAGTTCAAGCTGGAAATAGCAAAGCCGCCGTGGAACTCGCGGAACTTTATATCAAAGGAAGCGGCGTGCCGAGAAACTGCCAGCAGGCGCGCGTCCTGCTGCTGGTGGCTTCAGAAAAACGCAATACCGCAGCCATCAAAAGACTCCACGACCTGGACAAAGGCGCGGCTTGCCCGTAGCCTGATCGATCGATTTCTCTTCTAACAAGGGCGCATCTTCGAGCAAGGCACGCACAACCAACCTTCGCGCGGAGAGCGGCTTTTATCACTCCGGGCAGTCGCTCCCCGCAAACATCTTCAAAACTACGCTTGATTGGCTAAACCGGGCGGCGGATGCCGAGCTTGCGCATGCGGGCTTGCAGCGTGGTGCGTTTCAGGCCGAGCAGCGTCGCGGCGCCTCTGGGGCCCGCAATGCGCCACTCCGTATGCTTTAGGGCGCGCAGGATGTGCTGCCGCTCAGCCTCTTCCATAGTGGAAATAGCTGCAGCCAGGGAAGCGGCCGGTGCAAGAGAATTTTCTTCTGCGGCGGCCACGGGCGCGCCGTTCTTTAATTCCGAGAGCGGAATGCGCAGTTCTTTTCCGGGCGACAGCAAAACCGCGCGCTCGATGAGATTTTCCAATTCGCGCACGTTTCCCGGCCACGAGTAGCGCACCAGCGCGTCCATCGCGTCCGCGGGAATGTAAGCCACCTCTTTGTTCAGGCTGCGGCTGAATCGTTGCACGAAGTAGCGCACAAGCAGTGGAATGTCTTCATAGCGCTCGCGAAGCGCGGGAATTTGAATAGGAAAAACGTTCAACCGGTAATACAAATCGTTTCGGAACTGCCGCTGCGCAACAAGTTTCGACAGATCGACGTTCGTGGCGGCAACCACGCGCACGTCCACGCGCTGCGTGCGAGTGCTGCCGAGCCGCTCGAATTCCTGTTCCTGAAGCACGCGCAGCAGCTTGGGCTGCAGCTCCAACGGAATGTCGCCTACCTCATCGAGCAAGAGTGTGCCTTTGTCTGCCAGCTCGAAGCGTCCGATTTTCTGATTGATGGCTCCGGTAAACGCGCCGCGTTCGTGGCCAAAAAGCTCCGACTCGAGCAGCCCCGAGGGAATCGCCGCGCAATTGATTTTTACGAACGTACGGTCGCGCCGCGGACTCAAATTGTGAATAGCGCGCGCGAACAGTTCTTTCCCCGTTCCTGTTTCGCCGAGCAGCAGCACGGTCGTTCCTGCCGGAGCCGCAAGCTCCACCTGTCCCAGCGCGCGTTTCAGCGCCGCGCTTTCGCCAATAATCTCCTCGAAGTTGAACTCGCTGCGGATTTCCTCTTCCAGGTAAAGTTTTTCAACGGCGAGCTTGTCTTTCAGAGCATCAATTTCCTTGAACGCCAGCGCGTTTTCCACGGCAATCGCGATCTGCGCGCCAACCGGCTGCAGCAACTCCACATCCGCATCAGTGAAAGTATCGAGTCGCCGGCTCGCCAGATTTAACGTTCCAAAAGTGCGGTCGCGGTGGATCAGCGGCACACAGCAAACTGCTTGCACACCTTCGCCGCGAAGGATCCTGACAACTTCACTGGGGAAGGCGTCCAGTTCGGAGCCGCGCGCAAGACAAGGCTGCCCCGTGCTGACCGCTCGCCCGGCGGGCGTGTTTTCCAGAGGCACAATCGTGTCGGGTTTGAAGATGCTCTGGTTCGCCGGAAAATAGTACGCATAAATCCTCAGTGTTTTCGTCGCGGGATCCAACAGCGCGAGGCTGGTGTAGTCGTGGTGGATCACGCGTTCGAGGCACGAAACAATTCCCGGGAAAAGTTCCGGAAGCTCGCGGCTCGTTATCAGCACATTGTTGACCTCGAGCAGCACGCGGAAGCGGTCGCGTTCGCGCGCCAGTTGCTTCTGATAGGCCTGCGACGATTCCAGGTTCAGCGCGTTGTCCACCGCCACCGCGACCTGGCTCGCCACGCGCTGCATGAATTGCAGTTCCGTGTCGCTGATGCGTTGCGGAATCGTGTGCCCGAAGCAAAGCGTGCCCAGCCGGTGTTGCGCCGTGGTCAGCGGAATAATCACCATCGAACGGACGCCGTATCCGCGCAAGCGCTGAATGAAATCCGGGAAGCGCGCCTCCTCCTCCATGTCGCTGATGATGTATGGCTGCTGATTTTGCCAGACCCAGCCGGAAGGAGACTCTTCCATGGCGACTTCGGCGCCGGTGTGCTTGTCCACCAGGACGCGCGTTTCGAGAACGTGCAGGCGCATCACGTTTTTGGCCGCGTCGTGAAGCACTAGGGTCAGAAAGTCAAAGTCAATCACCGAGTGCAGGCGCGCGGCGAGGTCATGGAACAGCTCGGGCAGATCGCGCTGCTGCGCGATGGCCTCGCTCACTTCGAGCAAGGCTTCGAGCTGACGCCGAGAGTGCTCCAGCGGGGAGGAAGTCTGCACTTCCGGCGGAGAGATGACGGGTTCCGCCATAGAGGGCAGGATAGCATTCGCCTTGGTGAACGCTCAACCTGCGCGATGTGCATGAAACGACGGTTGGAGTTGCGTGCCAACCATTTGGGAATCTCGAGCCCGCACAAAACCGACACTTAAACCTAAGATGCCATGCTGAAGCATGGCGCTACATTTAAACCTCTAAGCGGACTTCCTCAACATTTCTGGAGCTGCGATCACTCTGAGATTTTTCTTGCGGTCTCCTTTCAAACAAAACACTAGGGTGTTGGCGGCTTTGGAGTCGGCGCAGGAGCTTCCGGCTTGGGAGTGGGCGGCGCTGGTTTTGGAGCGGGCGCTGGTGAATTCGCCGTTGGCGCAGGATTCGGAGTAGGTGCGTTCGGCGCGGCGGCGGCAGCGGGATTGGGAGTTGGCGCAGCAACAGGCGCAGGAGCGGCCGGTCTCGGCTGGATGGAGACAAGTTCGACTTCGAAAACGAGCGTGGAATTCGGGCCGATCATTGGTGGCCTGCCTGAGGGGCCGTAGGCGAGGTCAGAAGGAATAACAAGCTGCCACTTGGAGCCGACGGGCATGAGTTCCAGTGCTTCGGTCCAGCCCTTAATGATTCCCGTCACATTGAAAGTGGCGGGCTGGCCGCGCTTATACGAACTGTCGAACTCGGTTCCATCCACAAGCGTGCCGCGATAGTTCACGGTAACCGCGTCCGTGGCCGCGGGCTTGGGACCGGTGCCCTCCTGAAGAATTTTGTATTGTAGGCCGTCGGGAAGCGCGGTCACGCCCTCTTTAACCTTGTTGGCAGCCAGGAATTCGTCGCCTTCCTTTTTGTTGGCCTCGCCAAGCACCTTCATCTTCGCTTCCTGCTCCTTGCGCATCTCTTCTTGCTTCGCGCGAAGGTCGGCTTGCAACGCTTTTAAGGTTTCTTGCGCTTCCTGGTCGGTCATGGACTGCGTGCCACCGCTGAGCACGTCTTTGATGGCGCGCGTCAGGATGGCCGGGTCAATTTCCAGCCCCGTCTGCTTGAGATTCTGCCCCAGCCCTTTGCCGACATTGATGCCGATGGCGTAACTCTGTTTGTCCTTGTCCGTCTTGAGCGTCAGAGGCACTGCAGTTTTGGTGGTTGCCGTCTTGCTGGCTCCGGTTTTTGCAGTCTTGGCTGTGGCCGCTTGTCCGGCTTTGGCAGTGGCACTGGGGGCCGCCTTCGTGGAAGCAGCAGGAGCACTTGCTGACGAAGAGGCCTTGGGCGCATCGGCCGCCTGCGAAGCGGTCTTGGGGGCAGCGTCAGTCTTTGAAGCTGCTGTCGCGGCCGACTTCTTTGCGGGAGTCTTCGCAGGTTTCGCGTCTGGAGTCGTTTTGTCCGCAGGCTTCGCGGGCGCTGAGGAATCTTGCGCCACGCTCGAAGCCGGCGCCTGCTGCGCGGGCGAACTGGAAGCCTGCTGGTCACTCTTAGCTGAGCTCTGCCAGGCTCGGGCGGGAGACGAGAAGATCGTTCCGGCGAGCAGCATGGCAGCTACGCCAGATATAAAAGTAGAAGGCTTAAAAAAAGTTGGTTTTTGCATCCCGATATTCTGGCATCCAGCACTAAGTGACGCAAGGAAGTAACGACGTAAGGAAGTAAGGATACTGCAAACGGGCACCGCAAGCGCTGCCTTGAGGCCCGAGGTAAACGGAGTGGCGAGCGTGTTGGGGTCAGCCGGGAAAAGATCTTTGTAAGACCCCCCACTACCCCGGCAGTTTTCGTAAGAGTGGCAAACAAAGGAGTTAGAGGATACGGAACTTGGAAGAATCGTGAGATCCTTCGACTCGCTGCGCTCGCTCAGGACGACTATCCTCGTCGGATAGTCGCTTGGAAGAATATGCGGAAGAATGGAGGCCGCGGATTTCGCGGATGCTCGCGGATAAGAAAAACCAACAAAGGAAGGCCGGGACTTAAAGTAAAACTTGAAGCCGGATGCGGCGACACCCCCTACCACCCACCCCCACTGTTGCAACGTCATCAAAACAAAGCGGTTGCAAATTGCCACTGTTGCAAGTTGTTGAAAACAAAGAAAGGCGCAAGGGGGTGAAAAAGGAGAGGCAAAGCAGAAAGCAGAAGGTAGAAAGCAGAAATCGGAGAAGAAAGAAGGGACAAAGGCGGGATAGTGGCTGTTTTTCACTTACGAACTATAGCATTCCGTTACCATTTTGTCAAGTCCCTAAATAAGTGGTTTAGATGCTGGGAGTTACAGGGGAAGAATCTTGGCGTTCGAACGAGAGTTGGAAGGAGGAGAGGAAGTCGTTTGTTTAGTGCAGGATAGCAGCGTGACGTGGGAAATTAAGCGTTGTGCTGGGAGGGAGGCCTCAACTGACAAAGGCATCACGAGTCGGCCGCTCTACCACTGAGCTACCTCGGCCTGATTCTTGAAAGTCATTGAAGCACAAGCTCTTGCGCGCGCTCGGTTCACCCAGGGCCTTCCAGGACCTTCGAATTGGGTGCATGATTGGGTGCATATTCGCAGAAAAAGGAGTCAACAATCATGACCCAGGGCGAAAAGGAACTGGTCGCGACCCTCGAAGCTGACATTCAGACATGGGAGTTCGTTGCAGGTTTTTTCGAGCATTCCGTGAAGGACTTCGATACGCTCGGCGGACAGAAAATGACTGGCGCCGCGTACGCACATGGTCTGCGGCAGCGAGTCGCCGAACACCGTCAATTGATTGAGAAAATTAAGGAAGGTTAGAACAGTTCTTCCGATGAGCAGGAGAAGGAGTGGGTACAACACCGTAACTGCGTTCTTCGACGAGAGTGGAAAATTCAAAGATCACAAGGTGATCTCGTTTGGCGGAGTCGCTGGGTTTAACGAGGAGTTCGTGCCCTTCGCCGACGATTGGGGAAATCTGCTGTATCGCAATGGCCTGCAGGTTCTGAGCGCGAAGGATGCCTTCAATGCGCGCCGACCACTAAGCCAGAAGAATGTGCGTGTCGGAATCAGAGAACGGGTCGAAGACTTGCTCCCGTTCATCACCTGCATCAGAAAACACTTGTCGGTTGTTACGGGTATCACCATTGATGTGCAGGCTTTCAAAAAGCTCCCCAGTCACTTCTTCCAGAGCTATGGTAACGATCCTGTGTTCATGGCATTTGCAAGAGCCCTTTTGAAAGTGGTTGAGTTCACACCGAATCGGGACAAGATCAGTTTCATTTGCGATGATGAGGAACAGGTCGCGTTTCCCATCTATAGGCTTTACCGTCGCGTAAAAACCGTCTACCCGGCCGCAAGGAACAAGCTGGTTGGGATCACATTTGCCGATGATCGAGTCCTTTTTGGTCTACAGGCGGCTGATTTGGTTGCGGCTCTTCTGAGACTGGAAGCAGGAAAAAAATGGCTTCATGTGAGCTATGACACTCGTCCACTGTTCCACGCACTTTCGAAATCGCCCGAAAAGCAGGAACGAATTTGGGAGATGTCAATTGCCTTCGGCGATAAACGGACTCTGATCGGTTTGGCTGAATCCTTAAAAGCGGAACGGGAAAAACGAAAGGCTGATACAAAGATCGGTCGATAGATTCCCGGCACATCGGCTTTCGCTCGTTTGTTTTCTGCAACTTGGAAGTCGTGTCGCGCGAACGGTGCACGTCCGAGGTTTGTGCCTCTGGACAGGTGTATCGTGGCCTACGGACGGAAAGGGAAAAATCGAGGAGCCCGTTATAAGGCTTTGATTTTCTGGACGTGGATGGTGTTGTTGGCGGCGTCGAGAGTGCCGGGAGGAGAAAGGCAGAAGGCAGAAGGCAGAAAGCTGAAGGCAGAAGAAGGCAAAAACCGAAGAAAAAAGATTTAACGCAGAGATCACAGAGACGAAGAGCACCCCGACCGGGTCGGGGCAGGCGCCGAACAGGGAGAGATTCATTGAGGAAGATGTGCCGCGCCTACGGCGCTTGGGATTTGTTGTTGCCTTCTTTCCCAACCCTCACGGGTTGGGCTAACGTCTGTCGCGCCTCCGGCGCTGAAGCAAAGCGAAAACAGTCAGGGTGAGGGAGTTAAAGAGTGTAGGAGTTGTGCGAGAGCATCGCGCCCATGACGGTGGCAGGAGCTTGACATTTGTTCGAGCGCCGGAGGCGCGGCATAGTTTAGCCCAACGCGTAAGCGTTGGGCGCGTGGTATATAAAGCGCGGAGCACCGGAGGTGCGGCACGTGTCTCATACCTACACACAAAATGTGGTCCATGTGGTGTTCAGTACGAAGGACCGGCACAAAGCGATAGACGCAGGGTTTCGGCCCAAATTATGGGCGTACGTTAGGGGCATTTGTAAGAAGCTGGACATTTATGTTCATGCCGTTGGCGGGTTGGAAGATCACATCCATCTCTTGATTCAGATTCCGCCGGTCTTGACGTTGTCGAAAGCAGTGGCCACGATCAAAGCGAACTCGTCACGATGGGCCAGCGGGGAAAGTCATAGGTTTGGGTGGCAGCAGGGTTATGGCGCGTTTAGTGTAAGCGCGTCAATCATTCCGGCAGTCGTTCGATACATAGGAAATCAGGAAGAACATCATAAGAAGATGGATTTTGAAGCGGAGTTTGTGGCTTTGCTGAAGAAACACGGAGTGGAGTATGACCCGAAATATGTTCTTGGCTAGGTGACGCCCAGCCCTCATCAGGCGGGGCTAAAGAGTGCCGCACCTACGGTGCTCCAGATTTTTTCGCTATCTTAGCCCAACCCTTACGGGTTGGGCTAAATTGTGCCGCGCCTCCGGCGCTGAATCGGCGGCTTCATTTTTCCCGAGTCGGTGAAGAAGCGTGCGACACCCTTTCCGCGGTCAGCGAGACGCGCGATGGACTCGGCAGAAATGGGTTTGCGTTTCTTGCGAGTGTTCTTCGGAGGCATATCAGATGGCGGCGTCGTGCAAACCGTAATGGAAATCTAGCATAGAGAACGGCAGAGAACCAAAAAGCGGATCCCTCACCGCCGTTCGCGCTGACCTTTTAGGGCCCGCTTACCGCGGGCAGGAGCGCGACCGGGTTCGGGATGACAAGCGGTCCCAAAGGAGGGCACGGAGTGAAGAGAAGAGAGATTTCTCTCTTCGCAGGCCGAGGCGTTCGCAGGAAGCGAACGCGGAGGAAGAAGTCGGCCTGCTCCGTTCGAAATGACGGGCGGCATTCAGGTGTCGCGCCTACGGCACTTTGAGAGACGGTACACACCTACGAAAACGCGCGGAGGAGGGCGCAGCAGTGCTGCGCCTCTACAAGAGAAAAAGGCAACCGGAAGGGCACGGTGTATCGCGCCCCTAGGAATTGGTGCGGCGCTAGAGCGCGGCTAGCGGGCGGCGTGGTGGTGGGCGAAGATGGAGGGGTGGCGGGGGCCGGTGGCGAGGAGATGCTCGATGGCGGGGAGCGGGGCGATGTGGCCGCGGGCGCCAACGGCGGTGCAGTTGAGGGCGGCGGCGGCGCAGGCGAAGTCGAGCTGTTTCTGCAAGGGCCAGCCTTGGAGAAGCGCGTAGATGAAGCCGGCATGGAAGAGGTCGCCGGCGCCGGTGGTGTCCACGGTGTCCACGTGAAACGCGGGGGCGTAATGGAATTGCGCGCCGTCCCAGGCGAGGACGCCGTCGGTGCCGAGTGTGGCGGCGGTGAGGCGGCAGTTGAAGCGGCGATGGACCGCGGGGAGCGAGCGATGCAAGTCGTCGGTTGCGGCGAGCTTGCCGGGGATGTCGCGGCTGGTGATGAGATAGTCCACGTTCGGGAGAAGGGCTTCGACGCCGGGATAGAGTTCGTCGAGGTCGGCGATGACGGGAACGCCGGCGGCTCGCGCCCACGTGGCGGCTTGCGCGGCGGCGGCGGTGTCGTGGCCGTCGAGATGAAGTGCGCGGGAGTGGATGATCCAGTGGCGCTGAAGCTCTTCGGGGCGGAGCGCGAGGCGGTGGTCGCGCCGCCAGAGGACGGTGCGCTCGCCGGAGTCGTCAATAAGAATGAAGGCTTGCTGGCTGGGGCAGTCGGGCGCGGTGAGGAGGTGCGCTTCGACGCCGAGGCGGGAGAATTCGGCGGCGTGGAGCGCGGCGGCGCTGTCTCCGCCGACTTTGCCGACGTAGCGCGTGCGGAGTCCCCACTGCTGGCAGGCGGCGACGGCGGTGGCGGTTTGTCCGCCGGGGAGAATGGTGGTGGGGCGAATTTCGACTTTGTCGCCGCGCGCGGGATAGTGCGCGACGGGAATCAGCGTGTCGGTGGCGTTGAGGCCGACGCCGACGAGGTCGACGGGTTGGGCGTTTTGTGCGTTCGAGGAGGCGGTCATCGGGCTGGGGGTAATGTAAATGAAGTGGTGAGGATTGCAAAGCGGAACGAGAAAGCGCCGACTCAATGAAGGCGCCGGCCTCGGAAGGCCGCCGCTACGAAAGCAGGGAAAGGCGGGTCTAAAGACCCGCCACTACATTCGGAGAAGATGCCGCCGTAAAGGCGGCGCTACATGAAGAGCGGAGAATTGCAAAGAGGAACGGGTGAGCGCCGACTCAACGAAGGAGCCGGCCTCAGAAGGCCGCCGCTACAAAAGCAGAGAGGAGAAGATGCCGGGCTGAAGCCCGGCGCTACATTAAGAGGGGAGAACTGCGAAGCGAGCGCGAAGGCTTAGTGGAAGCGGGTGGTGCGGTATAGGGCTAGTGTGCAAATGAAAAGAAGGATGAGGAGCGCGATGGTCAAGAGGGCGGCGGGAGCCCAGTTGAGGGAGAGTTGAGGGACGCGGGCCATTGTGGCGAAGACGACGAAGATGGCGGTGGTGCCGGCTACGAGGAGCCAGTCCCAGATGGTGCGAGAAGGCGCGGATTCGCCGGCGGCCTGGCGGCCGTTCATGCGGGCTTCGACGTAGTCGGGGGCGACGCCGTAGCGAAGGCTCTCGCGTTGCGCCGCTTCTTTCCAGCGCGTTTGCTCTTCTCCGGGCGCGGAAGAAAACGCAACCGCGCCTACGCCGAGCATCATGAGGAGCGAACCGCCGATGACTTGCGCGTAGATGGAAGAGCTGCGGCCGTGCAGTTCGCCAAAAACGAAAATGCCCCAGAGCAGTCCCCAGAGCTGATTGGAATTGGAAAGAGGAATGCCGCGGCTGATGCCGACGTATTTTGCGGCGTATTGCTGGAAGAGATCGCCGATGACCCAGATGAATCCGCCGAGCATGAGCCAGAAGATGACGCCGCGCGCGCTCGAGAGTTCCTGCCAGAGCGGAGTCCAGCCGGTGTAGCCGATGGCGAGCGCGGACATCATGCCGAGTTCGCCGAAGGTGAAAAAGGTGACGAAAGAAAGCGGGTTCATGCCGGTGAGATAGGCTTTGCGATAAGGGATGTACATCGTGCCCCAGAGAACGCCCGCGCCTAGCGCGGCACAGATGCCAAGGTACGAGTTGCGCGCTGAGGCTTGTGAGGAGGAAGCGATGGCGAGGAGTGTAGCTCCGGCGCACATGACGAGCGCGCCACCGAGGACGCCGGTCCAACGGCGCCAGCCGGCCTGGCGAAGTTCGTTGAAGAAAAGAAAGCCCCAGAAGATGCCGAGGAGGCTGTTGGAATTCCAGAGCGGGAAGGCAATGCTGAGGCCGATATCGCGAATGGCGAAAATCGTTAGCGTGTTGGCGACGGCCCAGAGGCATCCGGCAAGAATGGCCCAGACGATAAGGTGAGGAGCGCGGCGGACGTCGGCGCGAACGGAGGAAGTGCCGAGAATCAGAGCGGGGAGGCTCCAGCGCGCGAGAAAAACACCGATGACCATGATGAGCGAAATGGCGATGGGGGAGATGCCGATGGAGACGAGCTTCGTGGGCGCTTCGGCAGCCCCGAGCCATGCGCCAGC
This sequence comes from Candidatus Acidiferrum sp., assembly GCA_035280045.1. Classification (GTDB taxonomy): domain Bacteria; phylum Acidobacteriota; class Terriglobia; order Acidiferrales; family UBA7541; genus Acidiferrum. The sequence goes on along the minus strand of DATEGP010000027.1, from coordinate 21,777 downwards.
GGTGAAGCCGGAAAGAATGCCGAGGAGCTGCAGCTTTTTTGCGCGCGAGATGTTTTGCGTTGACGATGAGCTGAGAGGTTGTGCGTCGGATGCCATGATTTTCTGATTCGGATCGTTAACGCATGAGGCTCAACAGCAACAATCCGCCCGCGAGCACGGCCACCGGCACCCAAAAATGCGCATCGGTAAGAACGCTGCCTAAACGCGAAGTTGGTTTTTGGTTTTCAGAGTTGGCCATGATCGCTGCAGCTCGGTGCTAGTAGTTTTCCCGTTTAGTGTGGGCCGCGGTTTGTTCGCCTTTGTAGGCTTTCCAGGCTTGATCGATCACGTACGCGTGAATCTCGTCGGCTTCCTTGACCGTGAGGCGCGCGTTCGGAAACGCGAATTTTGGCGGATCGGCAAGGCCGGGCATGCCCTTCGACCAGTGCGTGCCGCCCATCACGATTTGATACCAATTTTGATGGACTTCCGGAGGAGCGTAGCGAAGATCGGGAACGGCGCCGTCTTCGACCCAGGCGCCGCTGCCGTCAATGCCGGGAGAGTGGCAGCCTTCGCAATAAAACGAGACGTAAAGTTTTTCGCCGTTGCGAATCGCTTCGAGCGTGGCCTTTTGTTGCGGCGGTTTCGGAACGGGCGGAACGGTGATTTGCGGAGTTGGAAATGGAACGTTGCCGCCCAGCTTGAATGCATAGAGGCGTTCAGGACCGCGCTTCGATTCCGGCGTGGCCATGGTGCGCGCGGGGGCGAACAAGCGCGAGCCGGAGCCCCAGCCCACGGAAGTGATGACGTACTGTTCGCCGTTCACAGAAAAAGTGACGGGAATGGAATCGATAGCGGACTTCGTTTGAATGGACCAGAGTTTTTTGCCGGTGTCGGCGGAGTAGGCATCAAACTCGCCAGTTCCCTGCCCTTGAAAAACGAGATTGCCGGCGGTGGCGAGAACGCCGCCGTTCACAGCGATTTCTTCATCGACGGACCAGCGCGCGGTTTCGGCGATGGGATCCCAGGCGATGAGGCGGCCAAAAAGTCCCGAGCCGCTTTCACCGGCTTCGACGGGAGCTTTTGTTTCGGCACGGCGATCCGTTGTGGGAATGTAGACAAGTCCAGTGAGCGTGTCATAGCTCATGGGCCACCAGTTGTGGACGGTCCACTGGCGGCCGCCGCCTTCTGAGGCGGGAATCAGGACCGGTTTGCTGGTTTGCAAGTCGTAAGCGGAGGCCCAGGTGGTTTTCACCAGCGGATTGGCGGCGAGCAGCTTTCCGGTTTTTGCGTCGAGGATGTAGAAGAAACCGTTCTTGGGCGCGGTCATCGCAACGTGGTGACGTTCGCCGTTGATGGGCAGGTCAGCCAACACGATTTGATTGTTTTCGTTGTGCACGCCTTCAGTGCCGGTCTGGTAGTGCCAGACATATTTCCCCGTGTTCGCGTCAACCGCGATGATGCACTGTGTGAAAAGCTTTTCGCCCGTGATTTGCGTGCCGGCCAGTTCGCCGTAGCCGACGTCCGCGCCCGCCGTTCCAAAGATGACGAGACCGGTGGCGTCGTCGTAAGTGATCGCGTGCCAGACGTCGCCGCCTCCGATTTTCCACGAGCCTTCGCCGTGCCAGGTTTTCGCGGCCATCTCGAGTTCTTTGGTCTCGTAGGGCTTCGAGGGATCGCCCGGAACCGTCCAGAAGCGCCAGAGTTCCTTGCCGGTCTCGGCGTCGTACGCAGCGAGGGCGCCGCGCACAGCATCGTCCGAGCCGTTGTAGCCCATGAGGATTTTTCCTTTGGCCACGCGCGGCGCTCCGGTGATTCCGGTTTGCGTGGGTTCGCAAACGGTGGCTTCCCAAATTTTGCTGGCCGTGGCGGCGTCAATGGCGATGAGGCGGCAATCGCCCGTGCCGACGTAGACTTTGCCGTTCCAAACAGCCACGCCGCCGTTGGTGCGCGCGGAGTAGGAGCCGTTCAACGCCTGGTCCAGGCGGATTTGCGGGTCATATTTCCAAAGGAGTTTTCCGGTGGCGGCTTCGATGGCGTAAATCTTGGAAAGAGGCGCGCTAATGTAAATGACGCCGTCCACCACGATGGGTTCGGAGACGATACCCATCAGGCCCTCGTAATCCACATACCAAGCCAGACCCAGGTTGGAGACGTTGGAAGAGCTGATTTGCTTGAGCGGGCTGAAATGTTTGGAATCGTTGGTGCGGCCATTGACCAGCCAATTGACTCCAGTGACGGCGTCCGCAGCGATGCGTTCTTCATTTACGTCGCCGGGTTTGGTGACGGCAGGAGCGGCGGAAGATGGCGAGAAGTGCAAAGCGACGGCGGCGCCTATCGCGAGAAGAACCAGAGTGAGACCCAAGATTCGCCGTGCGTCCATGCCACACACCTCTCTGAGTTGACGTGCGCCCCTGCGGCTGAGGAAGGTTCGCGGGCTACTGTCCCGCGCGAATTTGCCGCTTGTCATGTTAGGTGCGCGGCAGAAGGAAAGTCAACGCGTGCCGTACAATGGAGGGACCCTTAGAGTGCGGGGAGCGGGAGCAAGATCACAGCGCAAGTGGAACTGATAAATTTGCGGCTAACAGAAAAGCGGCGCCCTTCGAGGCTCAGGGTAAACAAGCCGCCGTACTCCCAAAAAGGATGAAATGACAAAGCGGTTGCAGGTGATGAAGTTTGGCGGGACGTCGGTTGGGGATGCGTCGTGCATCGGGCGGGCGGCAAAGATTATTGTGAATGCGGCAAAGGAATATCGTTGCGTGGCAGTGGTTTCCGCGATGAGCGGGGTGACGAACCGGCTGATCGAGGCGGCAAATCAGGCACGAGCGGGAAGCAGTACGGAAGCGTTATCGATATTGGAGGCGCTGCGCAAACAGCACGAAACGGCGCTGACCAGCTTAGTTTCCAATGAAAAGGAACGCACAGGCATTCGCCAGAAATTAGAACAAGCGCTTGCGGAAGGCCGGCGACTTTGTGAAGGGACAGCTTTGTTGCGGGAGTTGACACCGCGCACGCTCGACGCGGTTTCGAGTCTGGGAGAACGGCTTTCCGCGCCACTGGTGGCGGCAGCAGTCAAACAAGCTGGAGCGCCGAGCGAGGCGATCGAAACGACAGAATTGATCGTGACGGATGCGTTTCATGGGGGAGCCGAGCCGCAGATGGAGTTGACGAGGGCTAAATCGCAAGCTCGCTTAACGCCACTTATGGAAAGAGCAATTGTGCCGGTGGTGACAGGATTCATTGGTGCAACGGTCGATGGACAACTGACGACGCTGGGCCGGGGCGGTTCTGATTTTTCGGCGACGATTTTGGGCGCGGCGTTGGATGCGGATGAGGTGATTATCTGGACCGACGTGGAAGGCGTGTTGACGGCGGACCCGCGGCTGGTGGCGGAGGCGCGCACGATTCCGGAAATTTCTTATCGCGAAGCGGCGGAGCTGGCGTATTTTGGCGCGAAGGTGCTGCACCCAAAAACGCTGAACCCCGTGGTGCAAGCGGCGATTCCGGTATGGATTCGCAATAGCTTCGAGCCGGAACGGTTGGGGACGAAAATCACGCCTCACGGCCGAAGCATCGGCGGGGGCGTGAAAGCACTAACCGCCATTCGGGACGTAACCTTAATTAGTGTGGGCGGGCCGGGCATTGTGGGACTGCCCGATGTGGTGGGGCGGACGTTTTCCACGACAGCGGAAGTGCGAGCCAACGTTCTATTGATCTCGCAGTCGTCATCGCAAAACGACATTTGCTTCATCGTTGCGTCAGCGGACGCTCGGCGAACCGTCGAAGCATTGCGTCGAGAGTTCGCGCGGGATTTAGCGCACCACGACGTGGAACACATTACCGTGGACCCGAATATCGCGATTGTTGCCGTGGTAGGAGAAAACATGCGCGGGATTCCCGGTGTTGCCGGCAAGACGTTCAGCGCGCTTGGACGCGACGGGGTAAACCTCATCGCCATTGCCCAAGGGTCTTCAGAGAGCAACATTTCGTTTGTGATTGAAGAAAAGGCCGTGAAGCAGGCCCTGATCACAACCCACCGCGAATTTGGCCTGGACGCTCCGCAAAACTGATGGGGGTTTACAGAAATGGTAGGCCCGGGAGGACTCGAACCTCTGACCTCTTCCGTGTCAAGGAAGCGCTCTAACCAACTGAGCTACGGGCCTGTTGCTCCTTAACTTTAGCATATTTGCATGGAAGAACCGCAGAGCGAGGACGCTGAAAGAGCCGGAGCGAAGCGCGACTAGTTAAGTCTGCCAGCGAGAAAAAAACGGTTCACAACCAGGCTCCTCCCGCTAATGAAACGCCGGATTTCCAAAAATTGTGAAGCTGGCATCGCTGCGGGTTAGACTTTATTCAGTATTTTGACAGGAATGCCGCTGGAGCCAGCTTATTTGCGCGGGCTCCCTCACGGAGCACTGAATATGGCCGTTCGCACCATCATCGAACCGTTTCGCATCAAGAGCGTCGAGCCGATCCATGGCGCTTTGTCGGCCGAACGTAAAAGGCTACTGGAAGCGGCGGGCTACAATTTGTTTCTTGTCCCGTCCGACGCCATTCTGATTGACCTGCTCACGGACTCCGGAACCGCCGCGATGTCCACGGAGCAGTGGGCCGCCATGATGCGTGGCGATGAATCCTACGCTGGTTCACCCAGCTTCGGCCGCTTTCGGCATTCCGTCGAACGCATTTTCGGTTTTCGGCATGTGATTCCCACGCATCAGGGGCGGGCAGCAGAACGCATCCTGTTCAGCGTCATGTGCAAAAAGGGCGACGTTGTGCCAAACAACACGCATTTCGACACCACGCGCGCCAATTGCGAATTCGCCGGCGCCGAAGCCCTCGACCTACCGATTCTCGAAGCCAAAGAGCCTTCGCGCATACATCCTTTTAAAGGAAACATGGACACGGCAAAGCTGACGGAGACGATTGCTCGCCATGGAGCCAAAAAAATCCCCCTAGTGATGCTCACCATCACCAACAATTCCGGCGGCGGCCAGCCCGTTTCCATGGAGAACATTCGTTCGGTGAAAGAAATTTGCAAGAAGCATGGAATTCCTCTGTACATCGACGCCTGCCGCTTTGCGGAGAACGCTTACTTCATCAAGCTGCGCGAGCCGGGTTACGCGCACAAATCGACGCGGGAAATCGCGCGCGAGATCTTTTCGTACGCCGACGGTTGCACCATGTCCGCGAAAAAAGACGGCATGGCGAATATCGGCGGTTTCCTCTGCACGAACGATGACCTCCTGGCCCAGCAGCAAAAAGACCTCCTCATCCTCACGGAAGGTTTCCCAACGTACGGAGGCCTCGCGGGACGCGACCTCGAAGCCATCGCCGTCGGATTGAACGAGGCGCTCGAAGAGGAATATCTGAAATATCGCATCGCTTCGACCGCCTTTCTCGGAAATCACATTTCCAGCGAAGGCGTGCCCATCGTCCAGCCGCCAGGCGGTCACGCGATTTATCTGGATGCCCGAACCTTCCTGCCGCACATTCCTCCGGCGCAGCTTCCCGGCGTCGCCCTGGCGAATGAGCTGTATCTGGAAGGAGGCATTCGCTCCGTCGAAATTGGCACGCTCATGTTCGGTGAACACGCCACCATGGACCTTGTCCGGCTCGCCATTCCGCGCCGGGTTTACACGCAGAGCCATATCGAGTACGTTGTGGAAGTGATTCTCGAGGTTTGGCGCCGGCGCGAGCAAATTCGAGGTTATGAAATTCTTCACCAGACTAAATTCTTGCGGCACTTCACCGCGAAACTTGGGCCGCTCTCTTCTTAAAGCCCTATGAATGTAACTATTGATGCGGATCTAAAGAAAAAGTGCCCTCGAACGGCGCTCGGTTGCCTGGCGGCGCGCGTGAAGTCGGAACCTTCTCCCGTCGCGCTCCTCGCGGAGATGAATCAGCGAGAACTCGAAATCCAGGAGCTGCCTTTTCCGCGCGGCGTGCTTGAATCACCGCAGGTGGAAGCGGTCCGCAGAGCCTACAAAGCTCTCGGGAAAGATCCCGCACGCTACCGCGGCTCTGCCGAAGCCCTGCTGCGCCGCATCGTGGCCGGCAAAGGCTTCCCGCAAATCAACTCCGTGGTGGACGTAATCAATCTCGTTTCCGTTGAGAGCCGTCTCCCCGTGGGTCTGTATGACGCGGCTCATGTGAGCGGCGGCGTCGTTTTTCGCGCCGGTCGCGCCGGCGAAACGTACAAGGGCATCGGCAAATATGATTTGAACCTTGAAGGTTTGCCCGTGTTCGCCGATGACGCGGGCCCCCACGGCAGCGCCACTAGCGATTCCGAACGCACCATGGTCACGCCGCAAACCACGGGAATTCTCGCCGTCATTGTTTCATTCGCTGGCCCCGAAAGCCTGGACCGCTGGACGCGCCGCATGTCCGACCTTCTTGCAGAGTACGCCTCCGCGCAAAACGTCGAAATTCGCATCGTGCAGTGAGCGGCAGCTATTTTTAACCGGGTGTCGCACCCGATTTATGCCGGCATCGGTGCGAAGCACAGTGGCACTTCCGTCACAGGGAACCCTTAGTTCCATTGCTACCCCCCAGTCTCATTGCGAGCATGAGAATAGCGACTGGTTTCCCTTTGCCGGTCTGGCTTGACGTATAGGCCCTGTTCGGCCGACCCGCGGAAAGCAGCTGGAAAAAGTATGGCCACAGCAACCCTGAATCGCGCGGAATTGGATCGCCTGGAAAAGCGTGAGCTACAGCTCACCGTACTGGCCGTGGTGTTCGTGCTGGTGCTGGCCGGCGGGCTGGCTGCGTTCATGTATCCGCTGGTCTTTATCCATCCGGTGGGAAACAAATGGACGCTGCGCGTCTCGTTCTTTGGATTCTGCGGATTGACCCTGCTCTTTGTCGGCTATCTCCTCGAGCACCAGCGCACGGTGCGGAAGTTGAAGCAGCAACTTCTTGCGGAACTCGAGCGCAACGTGACGCTGCAGCATCAGGCCAGCGTGGATTTGCTCGCCTCCATGCCCGATCAGAATCACTTCTGGGATCGCTTGACCATGGAGTTTCGCCGCGCTATGACCATGGAGAAAAACCTTTCGATTCTTGTGGTGAAAGGCAAGGCGGGTGTGGGCTCAGCGAAGCAAAACGGCGACGACGACGCGGCCAGGAGCGACACGGCGAAATCGATGTCCCGCAAGCTGCGCCCTACAGATTCCATTTACCGGCTTGCGACCGACATTTTTGCGCTCGTTCTGCCGGAGACAGACGCACTCAATGCCAAGCGCATCGCCGTCCGCTTGCAGGAAGAGTTGCAGGACGTTCGCACGAAATACGGCAAAGCGTTCGACATCACCGCGCACAATTATCCGCAGGACGCTCAAAGCGCTCACGAATTGGAAGATATGGTGAAGTCGCTGCTGCCTCAACAGGAAGAGTGGGACGCTCCCGCCCTCGCCTCCGCGAAGTAAGTTCTGTTTTGTCGTGGCAAGTCTTCAGACCCGTGGTGCTCGACTTGGCGAATCATGAACCACGTCACTTCACTCCAGCGCCTGGCTCAAATCCTCGATTAAATCCTCTTTGTCTTCCAGCCCCATCGAGACGCGCACGGTTCCCGGGCTCACGCCCACACGCTTCAACTCTTCGTCGTTCATGTTGTAGTGCGAACTGTAAATCGGCAGAATCACCAGCGACTCAACACCGCCCAGGCTGGCCGCCAGCAAAAACAGTCGCACGCGATCGCAAAAACGCCGCGCTGCCGCCAATCCGCCTTTCACGTCAAACGCCAGCATCGAGCCGAATCCGCGCATCTGCTTCGACGCGAGCTGATGATCCGGATGCGACTTCAAGCCTGGATAGTGCACGCGCTCAACTTTCGGATGCTTTTCCAAAAATGTCGCCACGGCCATGGCGTTCTCGCACTGGCGCGCCACTCGCACACCCAGCGTCTTCACGCCGCGAATCAGCAAATACGCCGCGCCGGGATCCATCGAGCCGCCAAGATGAATAATCATCTCGCGCACTTTTTTCATCCACGCTTCGTTGCCTGCGGAAACGCCCGCGAGAATGTCCGAATGCCCGGCGAGCGCTTTCGTCGCACTGTGTACCACGATGTCGTAACCCAGCGCGATAGGGTTCTGCAGCACTGGCGTTGCAAACGTGTTGTCAACCAGCGAGACGAGCTTGTGCTTCTTGGCGAACGCCGCCGCCTTTTGAATGTCTACCAGGCGCAGCGTGGGATTCGTCGGCGTTTCGACGTACAGCGCCCGCGTTCGCGCGTTGACCAGCTTTTCGATCCCGCCCAGGTCGGGCTGCACGTGATGCACAGTAATGCCCCAAGTGGGAAACACGTCGCGCATCAGCCGGTACGTGCCGCCGTAGAGCTGTGCCGTCGAGATGAGTTCATCTCCGCCCTTCAGCACCGCCAGGAGCGAAGACGAAATCGCCGCCATCCCCGAAGCCGCCACCACCGCGGCTTCCGCGCCCTCGAGGGCCGCAATTTTCTTTTCCGCGACGGACAGCGTGGGATTCCCGTAGCGCGTGTAGATATACGCCTTGTTCCTGCCTTCCGCCCACTCCTTCATCTCTTCCGTATTGGAAAACGTGAACGTCGACGTGCGAATGATTTCTGTAACGACGGGGCCGTTCACGCCATGACGTATCGCCTCCCCGCCATGAATCGCCTTCGTCTGCGGCCCAAGACCGTTCTGGCCGTGCTTGGTCTGGAGAGCGCCCCCGCTCTGTAAGCTTGAGTTGCTTTCGGCGCAGTCTTTGAACTGAGGGGCGGGCTTCGGTGCGCTAGCGAGCTTGGACTTTTTTTTGGTGGTCATGCCAAAGAGTCTGCGCCCTTTGCAAAGAGAAATACAGCTCTCGAACAGGCGTCCAACTGGACAAATTGGGCGGCCTCGGAGGAAGAAATGGAGACGGATACTTAACGGTCACCGCCCGCCATTCAACACTTGCTGTCACCCAGCGCACGTGGTATCGCATAAGCATGAAATGCAGTTCCTGCGGCGCAGAACTCCAGGGCACACAAGCATGTCCATTTTGCGGAGTTCTAGCGCAAGACTCGACCAGCCGGCCCGGTTCACCGATCGTTACAGGTATTCTCGTTTTCGCAGGCGGCGCGATTGTCCTTTGCCTGGTGATCATAAGCGTTGGCTTTTTGCAGCTTCGAGCTCAGTTTCGGTCTAACCCTGCTTACCGGGAGTCTCTCGCGATAGCCCGCTCTTCGTCGGATGTGCGGGCATTGCTTGGCGGGCAGATTGAGGAAGGCTGGATGACATTTGTGGAAATGCGTCGCGTCTACGGCTCCGATTTCGCCGAGTGGACCGGAGCGATCAAAGGCCCGAAAGGGCACGGATGGCTCAACGGAGTAGCTAATCGTACTGGCTCTTCCTGGCGCTTTTCTCGCTTAGTCTTCCTTGCAAATGATGGCAAAGTTGTGGACCTCACTCCACCGCCCGAACAGGATGGGCTCCTGGCCGGCGAAACCAGGAAAAAGCTGATTCTAGTTCCGCTCGGTAGCGTTCCTGATTCGTACCTCGCGTGGGCGCCGACCTATTACAAGGCCAAGTTTGCTCTGAATGTGGAAATACTGCCGCCCATTTCCCTCGATGCTTCCGCTTGGAACGCCAAACGGCGTCAGTTTATTGCGGAGAATCTACTCTCGCTCATGAAACAAGCTCTGCCGGAAAAAGTGCAGGATCAATCGGCAATCCTCATCGGCGTAATTTCAGCGGACATGTACATCCAAAGCTACGACTGGAACTACGCCATTAATTACAGGGAGGATGGAAGGTTTGGAGTCGTGTCTCTTGCGCGATTGCACCCTGTGATGTTCTTTCAAAAATGGAACTCCGTTCTGGAACTCTCGCGTCTTCGGAAGATGCTCACAAAGAACGTATATCTCGAGTGTTTTGGCGTGCCCTTAAGCAGCGACCCCACGAGCGCCGTCAGCGGCAACGTCATGAGCCCGCTGGATGTGGATCCCATGTCGGATGAAATCGTCGGAGCCGAGAACCGCTGGCATTCCCAATTAAACGGCGTGGTACCCACGATCAGCGTGGTCTTTACTCGTGAACAACCGGCAGCTTGGAACATGGAATGGAGCGCCAAGCCTCCAACCGAACTTTCCTCAGAGTATTTTGCCTCTGACCTCTGGGTAGGGTCTCTCATCCAGAGAAAGACGGATTTTTACTTCGCGGGGGAGACGCCCCTCCAGTTTGTGCGGACTTACGCAAGTAGCGGGTTATCACCCCGTGAGTTTGGGATGGGAACGACCGATTCCCTGGACATATCCTTGAGCGGCATTCCAGCGAAATACTTGGTGCTGACGCTGGAGAACGGCGTTCAGACCCAATTCGACCGCGATACAAGTCATGATCGCGAAGGCAAGCTCGCCTACCGGGGACGTCCCGACTACTTCAGCCCTTTTTCGCAAGGCGCAATTCTGATGCATGGACTAGACTCAGAGCTGGAAACCACAGATGGCTGGAAGTACTTTTTTCCTTACCACGCAGCGGCAAGGGCGGAAGAAAAATATTCAGTTCTGACGGGGTACGCAAATCCCCAGGGTAAACGGTATGAGATGGAGCGCAAGCCCTCGGGAGACCTGCTGCGCATCACTACGCCGGCAGGCCAATGGTTGAATTTTGAGCGCGACGGGCAGAACCGCTTTCGCAGCATCAAGGATTCGGAAGGGCGTGTTGTGAATTACGACTACGATTCCAGAGGCGACTTAATACAGGTTTCGAATTCTGGAGGCGATACTGAAACGTATCGCTACAACGAAAAGCACCAGATGACGGAAGTGCTCGACGGCCAAAAACGCACTCGCATGTCGGCCACCTACTCTCCAGAAGGTTGGATCACGAGCCAAACGCTCGCGGACGGACGCGCGTTCCAATACGAATATCGCCGCGGCAAAACTGGCGACCCCGTCCAAATTAGATTCACTGATCCTCGCGGTTATATAACGGTTTTTGACTATGTTGGCAAACGGTATTTCCAGTCTTTGCCCAGCAAATTCCCCAATCCAAAGCAGGGAGATGCCCAGCCTTTTCTCGAGTAAGTCTCAAAGCTTTTCAAACTTCGAGAGACCTCAATTTACCTCAAATCTTCAGGAACAGTTTGCGGCGGTACATCCAGAACAGCATCAGCCAATAGCAGAGCAGAACTGCGGCGCCGGTGAAAAACGGCTGCAGGCCTGCGCCGGCGAACCCGAAGAAGTTCGGCCCCAGGTGGATACGAAAAGTGCTGACAAAAAACTCCTCGAAGAAGTGCGCAATGCAATACGCCGCAATCGAGTTCATGCCGATGACCACCAGCGGAAACGCCCATTTCCTGAAACCCTTAACGTCAATGATCCAGCTGAACGCGGCGAGGAACAGGAAGCATATGCCTCCGCTGAAGATGGTCCAGGAAGGCGTCCAAATGCGCTTTACCACCGGGCAAATTCCCGAGTAATGCAGCGCCAGGCCGAGCGCGATTCCCCCAACGCCGGCAAGCAGCATCTTTTTCATGGGGATTTTCGGCCAGGCGTCGCGCAGCCAGCGGCCCGCAATCAGGCCGAGAATCATCGTGCCCAGCGTGGGAATGAAACTCAGCGTGAGGTAGCCGCCCTCGTTGTAAACAAACGGATGCTCGCGCGGGAAAAGATTCAGGAACCACTGGTCGAAGCGGTTGCCGAAATTGTAGTTCTTGTTCCAGTGCGCCGCGAATCCCGTGTAGTTGTGCTGCGCATTCCACGCTTGAGAAACGCCCACGCTCGGCCAGTCAAAACTCGCAGGAGCCGTCGGATAGACGGCCCACAGCAGCCAATATCCCACAAGAATAATCGCCAGGGTCACCCAAACCCATTTGAGCGATCGCACTTTAGACGAGAAATATCCGAGCAGAAACAGGAACGGATAGCCGAAGCCGATCTGCGAGAGGGTGTCCTCGAACGTGAAATACGTCATCGAGCGGTCCATGGAGCGCAGGAAGACTCCCAAGGCTGACAAAGCAAACGCCCGCCACAGCGTGTGCCGCAGCAAATTGGCGAAGGTCGCGCCTTTGGCCATGCGGCTGGCGATCGAGTACGGCAGGGCTACTCCGACAAGGAAAGAGAATCCTGGTTGAATCGTGTCGTGCAGCGAGCAGCCGAACCATTCAGTGTGCGTCTGGTTCCAACCCAGGACTTTCCAGAACAAGCTGTCCGGGTACGCCGCGGACACGCGCGAAAGCCGCAACACCTCCGCCATCATCAGAAGCATGACCAGGCCGCGATATGCGTCAATGGCAACGTTGCGGACCGTCGCGGGAGCGACCGGCATCGCCTGCCGCACGGTTGGCGCAGTTTCTGCGAAGGGTGTTGTCTGGGTGACCGTAGCCATAAGACCTGTCTCCTCAATCAGACGTGGGCCCCAAACACTGAGGTGAAAGATTGTACTCAGAGGGGCGCAACATGCTGCGCCCCTTTAAAAACTAGCAACAGGCCGCCTAAAAACCGGCCATTACCGCGAAACGCGTCAGGCTTCTTCCTCGACGAGGGCTTCGCCGTGAGCGGCCTTGTGCGCTGTGATGACTTTTTCCGCCAGCTCGTTGGGGACGTAGTCGTAGTGCGAAAACTCCATCGAATACGACGCGCGGCCCTGCGTTTTGGAAGTCAGGTCCGTGGCGTAGCTCAGCATTTCCGCGAGCGGCACTTGCCCCTTGATGACGACGTTGTGGCCGCGCGCCTCGCTGCCGGAAATGCGGCCGCGCCTCGAGCTGAGGTCGCCCATCAAATCGCCGGAATATTGGTCCGGCGCGTAGATTTCCACGTTCATGATGGGTTCGAGCAACGCGGGCCGCGCCTGCTTCATGGCTTCTTTGAACGCGAGCGAGCCGGCGATTTTGAACGCGATATCCGACGAATCGACGTCGTGATATTTGCCGTCGTAAAGAATGGCGCGGAAATCGGTCACCGGGAAGCCCGCGAGGTAGCCACGCGCGGCGGAATCGCGAATGCCCTTTTCGACCGACGGGATCCAGTTCTTTGGAATAGAGCCGCCGAAAATGTCGTCCACGAACTCGATGCCCTTGCCGCGCTCGATGGGTTCCATCTTGACGCGGCACACGCCGAATTGGCCGTGCCCGCCGGACTGTTTCTTGTGCTTGCCTTCCGCGTCGGCTTTGCCGCGAATGGTTTCGCGGTACGGCACCTTCGGCGGCTTCAGCGTGAGATTCACGTTGTAACGCTTCTGAAGTTTGGCCACGACGACTTCGATGTGCTGCTGGCCGGAACCGGCAAGCAGGAATTCCTTGGTTTGCGTATCGCGCGAAAAACGCAGCGCACCGTCTTCTTCCAGAATCTTGTGGATCGCCACGCCGATTTTGTCTTCGTCGGCTCGGCTCTTGGGCTCAATCGCAAATGTGATGGAGGGCTCCGGCAAGCGCGCCGGCGTGTAATAAATCGGCGCAGCTCTGTCGCCAAGCGTTTCACCGGTCGTGGTTTCTTTCAGCTTGGCGATGGCGCCGATGTCGCCCGCGTGGAGTTCGCCGGTTTCTGTAAGCTGCTTGCCTTGCACGACCTGCGTGTGCTGCAGACGCTCCGGCGTGCTGCGATTGTAATTCGTAAGCGTGGCGTCGTTTTTGAGCACGCCGCTTTTGACCTTGAAATAGTTGATGCGTCCGGCGAAAGGATCGGCAAGCGTCTTGAACACAAAAATGGAAGGCGGCTGTCCATCATCGTACTTTCGCTCGACGCGGTCGCCCTTTCCGCTGGGATCTTTGAATCCGACCTGCGCGTGCTCGTCAGGATGAGGAAACGCATCTGCCAAGAAGGTGAGCAGGCTGGCAGTGCCGATGTTGTGCAGCGCAGAGGTCATCAGGACGGGAAATATTTTTTCGGCCACAATGGCTTTGCGGACAGCGGGAATCAGGTCCTGAATGGGAATCGTGCCTTCGCGGAAAAATTCCTCCATCATGGCGTCGTCGCCTTCCGCGATCATTTCGACGAGTTTCTCGTGCGCCTCCTTGGCTTCGTCCGCGAGCGCGGCGGGAATTTCTTCAATCGTGGGCTTGCCATCGCCATCGGGCTTGTAGGTGTGGGCTTTCATCGCCACCAGGTCAATGACGCCGCGAAATCCTTTTTCCGAACCAATTGGCAATTGCAACGCGACGACGTTGCGCCCAAAAACCTCGGTCAGCGATTCCATGGAACGCTCGAAACTGGAAAGCTCGCGGTCCATCCAGGTGAGCACAAACGCGCGGGGAATGTCGTACTCGGTGCAGTAATCCCAGACTTTTTCCGTAGTGACCTGCACGCCGACATGCCCATCCACGGCAATCAGCGCGGCATCGGCCGCGATTAGCGACGCCTTCGCTTCGGTGATGAACGTGGAATACCCGGGGAGATCAATAAAATTGATTTTCACTTTGTCGGACGAGCCGGAGGGGCCGGTCGGCGTCGCGGGCCATTCGGCGTAAGCCAGGCCCGTTTGAATGGATATTTTCCGCGCCACCTCTTCGTCGTCCCAGTCGGTGATGGCGCTGCCATCCGCAACTTTTCCCCACCGCGGCGTCATGCCCGCGGTGTACAGCAACGACGACACCAGTTGCGTCTTGCCGGTGCCGCCGTGACCTACAATGCCAACGTTGCGGATGTCCTTGGTGAGATAGCTTTTCATTGCGAACCTTCCCTTTTCTGCGATTGCCCCTTTCTTGATTGAGGGCCAATCGCCGCGAAAGTCCGCCACCTGGTTTCAAGCGCGGGCTTGCGCCTGATCGAATTCTTTCTTTAGGAGGAAGAGCGTCCTCATTCATTGAATTCAGCGGTTCTTTTCCCTGGGTCTCCGAGCGGGCGGAGGCGAAGGAGAATCGAAAGATTTCCTGGAACGCTCTTCTTTCACGGCGGATGCTAGCACAGGGGTTCGGCTGGGGCAACGAAACAGGCGGAAAAAGCGGCAAATCTCTGAGCGGGGCGACCAAAGCTTTGTCGCTCGAAACCGTGAAAGTCGTTCCCGGCGAGGACAAAATTGCAAGGACTAGTACTAGCGGACTCCTTGCATCCTAATCTTGATCGCTTGTTAGTTGTTGGCTTGACAAGAGTTAGCGACGCGCGGGAATTTCGATTTTGGGCACTTTCTTTGCTGTAGGAAATAGGGAGCTTCGGGTGAAGACGCAGATCACACAGCAGAGTTCAAGTCAATCCAAAAGCAAGAGTGTGGAGGGGTTCTGCCTGAGTGGTGTCAAGTTGTGGAGCCGAGAAACTGAGCAAGAAAGTGAGGAGGAGCGAGAATGTTAGAAGAGAACCACGAGCATCAAGGAACTGAGAACAATTGGGAGTCTCGAGTGGGAGGCATCAACCGCTGGGTTCTGATCGGCGGCGTGGCGCTACTGCTGATCGCAGGACTCGCGTTTGGTTACGGCTACAGCCAGCAGAGCGCTGTTGGGCATTTGACCGCACAGCAGTCCGCGGCCAACGCGACCATCGACCAACTGCAAAATCAGGTCAACAGCGTGACAACAAAGCTGAATGACATGGTTACGGCGCAACAAGCTGCTGCGCAAGCGGCAGAGCAGGCAGCCGAGCAGAAAAAGGTTACGGGCAAGCGGGGCGCGCCGGACAAGCGCTTCAAGGAATTGAAGGCGCAGTTGGATGACCAGGGAAAACAGTTGAAAGACACGCAGGACTTGGTCGCCAAGAACCGCACGGACCTCGAAACCAATATCAGCTCCACGAAAGATGAGCTCAACGGCTCTATAGCAAAAACGCACGAGGAATTAGTCGTGTTGCAGAAGCGGGGAGAGCGCAACTACTTCGAATTCGATCTGAACAAATCCAGGCAATTCCAGCGCTTTGGACCGCTAACGCTTTCTCTGCGCAGGACCGACGCCAAGCACATGAACTATGACGTGATGATGGTCGTGGATGACAACCAGCTGAGCAAGAAGAGAGTGAATCTCTACGAGCCCATCTGGATCCATTCGGAAAACGGCGGGCAACCCGTGCAAATCGTGGTGAACAAGATTGCCAGAAATGCCGTCCACGGCTACATCAGCGCTCCGAAGTACAGGGAGTCCGAACTGGCTTCGAGTACCGGCGCCACGCCGCCATTGACTCCGGTCTCCGCCACAACACCAGCGGATCCGAATAAACCGAATCAGCAACCGGATCAACCGCCCCAAACGCAGCGGCCACAGTCGCAGCAACCTCCGACGCAGCAACCGCCACAACCCCAGCAGCCCGAGTAATCCGGCTGCAGTTTTCAAAACCGCGGTTTCTTCCATCGGCTGCTTAGCAGGGCGTCGCGAAGACGCCCTGTTTTTTTTGCCCTGAGTCGAGAAATTAAAAAAAGGTCTGCGCGCCAGGTCAGGGACGTTCGAGTGTGGCCCGCAAGGTGACTTTGCTCGACTTCAGAACTTCGAGCGTGCGCTTCCAGTCGGCGCGACCTGGAAATTTCAACACGATTGCGTGGCTACCTGTCGCAAGCTTCAAAGTGGCGGGCGTATTACCGTGAAATTTCTCGTCCACAAAAATTTCCGCGCCGTCGGGCACGGAACTAATGATTATCGTGCCCACACCATCAGAACTAACCGCGGGCGCGGCGCTAGATGTCTCCTCCACGATGGTGTCTTCTTCAGCAATCGCTTTTCCCTGCGCCTGCTCCGGAACTTCTTGCACCTTGGATACGACAACTTCGGGATAAAAACGATGCAGCACCTGCAGCACATCCGATGAACTGAGCGCGAAGCCAATGCCGTGGACACTCTTCTTGATGAGTTTTGATGTGTTAACGCCGACTACCTCCCCGCGCAGATTCAGCAATGGGCCACCGCTATTGCCGGGATTGATTGGCGCATCGGTCTGCACCCACGTGCCGGGCCCCGCATTGGAAAAGCGGCCCACCGCGCTGACGATGCCCCTTGTCGCACTGAAAAGCATGGCATCGCCCGGATTTCCAATGGCCAAGACTGCTTCTCCCTGACGCACCGCATCCGCACTGATCAACGGGAGGTGCGGGAAGTCGGCCTTCGCGGCTGGAACATCAATTTTGGCCAGAGCGATGTCGAGCTCCGCGTCAATGTAAACGACTTTGGCTTCGATTTGTTGGCCGGTGGAAAGCATTGCAAGGAGGGACTCTTCGCCACGCGCCACATGCGCGTTGGTGACGATGACGCCCGTTCCCGTGACAAAGAACCCCGAGCCTGCCTTGTCCAATCCTTTCAGGTAAACAACCGCCGGCTTGGCCTGGCGAACCACGTCTTCCCAGGAGAGCGGCGGGCGAAGGGTTGAGTTTGTCCCAGAAACATTGGCGGATACTGCTCCAGTGAAGGTTTCTGAGATGGGCTGAAGCTCGACCTCGAAATGATTCGACTTTAGCAGCCAGTAATCGCCGTGGCTTCGCCCATTGAGAGAAACCCATTCCATCGGGCCTTCCGAGAGCGTTAGCTCCTTCGTGGAGTAACCTGAAAGGCTGATGCGCGCCACCATGGGGTGCTCAAGCCGCGCGCCAAAAGCCGTCCGAGTTTTGTGGAAATAACCGCCGGGATAATCCTTCTCGAAGGGTGTCGTGCCCATCGCAACGCCGTCGATTTCCACAGTGGCGCCAGGTGGAGTACTGGCGATTCGAAGCTTGTCCGCGAACGCTTGTGCCGGGCATGCCAAAAGGATCAGCAATGCGCAAAAACGCAATAATGCGCGGGAAGCCATTGCGCAAACCTCCCCGAAGGATGAGCCCACTGCTATTATTATCATATAGGTACGTCCAGTGTACAGCACTGGCGTGCGCTATTAGTCTGCCCCGACGCAGGACGGCCTGCTTTGCAGCCTGAACCACTCCAGCTACGTGCTAGCATCTTTTTTTTCATAGCCCCGGCAAGAAAGAACAGGCAGCCGTGGATATTTCGGAAAACCCGGATCGCTGAGAGACAACTCGCAGAACACGAAGACCGAACCGCGCGAAGATTCGATATGGCGGCAATGCCGGCATCCGGCGCAAAGCCCGGGATCCGTTTTAGACTTCGAAGGAGCTTTGGCTTCTTTCACAAAAAAAAGGATACCCAGGGCATCGCCGAAATGCCAATCAGTGCACGCGGCATGCATTCGTTGAAGACATTGTCTCACTCGAACGTGAGCGGCAGCACGACCGACCCGAATTCTCCCGCGCTGCTAAACTTTTCATTAGGCAATCAAGATGAGACTTTCCATTCGCCAATCGTCTCTACGCGGCCCAATGGCGCTTATCTTTTTTCTAGGTTTTACGTTTGCGGGAAACGCGCACGCGCAAGAAACAGTGGAGAATCGGGGACAAACCTCGACACAAAAGAACGGCGATTTCAAAATGCTCCAAGACTCAACTTCCGGAGATATTAGCGCCGTTCCGAACAGGCCCACGTTCGCCTCCACAGCGGAGATGGTGCAGCCCGGCGTATTCGAAATTGAATACGGCCTCGAGGCAGCCGACGGGCATCAGAATATGAACGGCCTTTTGAAGTGGGGGGCGGTCAGGAACCTTGAGCTGTGGTTCCTAAACAATCCGATCGAGCGCGACGACGGGGTCGCGGGACTCGGCGATACCGGAGCCGGCTTCAAATACAAACTTTTCCCGCAGAAGAACGCGCGCCCGACGCTCTCATTTCTCTATGTCGCCACAATTCCTACTGCGCGGACGCAACTTGGCGCCGGGGCCATGCAGCATCTCGCCCAGCTTCTGGTCAGTAAGGATTTCGGCAAGCATCATTTTGATGTCAACGAAGGCGTTCAGTTTGTTGGCAGGCCAGGCAGCTCCGGATTTGATCGCCACTACTTTACCGCCCTTTCCTACTCACATCCCCTAACGGCGAAATGGGGGTACACGGCAGAAATTGCGGGATTCAGCCGAGCAAACGCCGCAAGCCCTGCTACGATGACCATCCTCGTCGCGCCGACCTACAGTCCTTCTTCGCGTCTGGTCTTCGACGGCGGCGCGTACGTCGCGGCGTACGGTAATCTTCCGCGCGTTACATTTTTTCTGGGGCTCACTTATTCCGTTGCCGATCTATATCATCGGCGGCGCGTCCGCCAAACTCCGTAAGCTGTTTCGAAGGGCCAAGCGTTAGTATGAAGGCGGCTTTGCAAGCTCTGTCTGCGCCGTGGCAGCAGGTGTTTGCGTCACAACCGGCTTGGCGAAGTGTGAATCATCAATCTTCGGATTGATTTCCACCTTGGCCACCGTCAACGTTTGCCGGTAATCCGTGCCAGGGCTCCCCTGATCAATTTTGAAAGGGAACTTCAAGCCTTGGACGTCGCGGTAGTCGGAAAGCGCGCACTCCCAGGGCAGCTCCTGGTCTTGCACCTTGCGAAAACCTTCCCATTTCGTCGTCAAAAACGTCCCGCTGTCGATCAGATAAGAGCGCACTTCCCCACTCTTGCTTGTGATCTTCAGGCGGTAGACCGTTTTGCCTTCCGACTCCTCTTTTCCGACGAGTTCCAACTTGGACCCTTTGTCCTTGTAGTCCACCAGCGGCCCGTCTGTGTCTGACTCATCGGGCATTCCTTTCAATTCGTCAGCCGACATCTCTATAACGTCTTTGTTCGGCAGAAAAGGATTCACCGTCCATCCGGCGGATTTCCCGTCGTACACACGCAGGACTCTTTGTCCTTCCACGGTAATTTCCGAATACAGTTTGTGGGGACGCTTCAATTCCAGCACCAGCGTTCCTTCAACGCCCTGCGCATCAAACGTTCCCGTAATGCGCTCCGACTGCACTGCCTTGATTTTCTCGGTTCCGCCGCGCGCATCGATGGCCTTTTTTATAATTTCGTCCAGCGTTTGCGCCGGCGCCGAACGCAACGGCAAAATGCACAAAAAAGCGGCAAACAGGAGTCTTGGTTTCATGAGAAGTCCGTTGGTTGTATTTGGCGGCTGAGGACCACGCGTTATTCATCCTAAAAGGGCACGCTGCTTCCGGTCAAATGACTTTGCCGGTACTCGGCACACACTCCGCGCATTCACGGCAGTGAAATAATTCACTCTTAGGCTTAGATGCAGGTAGAGTTAGAAACGCAATTTCGAAGATGCACCAGGGAAGAGTCTCGACATTTGAAAGGTGAATTCATGATGCTCCGATTCCTCGGTTGGCTTTTAGTCGCGGCGCTTTTTCTTCCACTCAGCGTTCAGGGCCAGCAAGAGCCTGCCGGAGAAGGCCGTCCGATCACTCCCGCAGGCACTCTAGTGACGGACGCGGGAACGCACCTGCCCGCCGTCGGCGCCATGCCCATGAACATGTTACGCAGCCCAGACAATTTGGGGCACGGGGGAAAAGGCCGCTATCTGCTCGTGGTAAACAGCGGCTACGGAGTGCAATTCAGTGCCGAGACCAACTCCGCGCAGCAATCCATTGCTGTGATTGACTTGAACGCCAGCCCCGAGCCTGTGGTGGTTCAGAACGTCTACTTCCCGACCCCCCAAAGCGCCAACGTCGGCATCGCCTTTGCTCCTGCTCCGGCAGCGGACGGAACTCTCACTCTGTATGTTTCCGGCGGTTTCGAAAACAAAGTGTGGATCTTCCGCTTCGATCCGAAAGCGTCTGCGCCGATTCAACCAGCCTCATCCGGACCTGACACGAAAGTTTCGGCGCCATTCTTCATCGTGAGCAATCCCGGGGAAGCTTCGCCAAAGGATTACAACAAAGGTAAAGCTGCGCTCTACCCCGCAGGGATTGCTGTAACGCGGGATGGCTCCACGCTCGTTGCCGCCAACAACTTGGGCGACAGCGTCACGATTGTTCGCAATCTGAACGGCGCGCGCCAAATGCAGCGCTTGGATTTGCATCATCAGGGAAGACCCAACGAAAACATCTACCCCTATGGCGTCGTGGTCCTGGAAAACGGAAAGAAAGCACGCGCCTACGTTTCATGCTGGAACGATTCCTCTGTTGCCGTAATTTCACTCGACGGCAAACCTTCAGTCCACAAGTACATCGAGGTGGACCGTCATCCTACCGCCATGCTGTTGAACGCCGAAGGCACGCGCCTGTTTGTGGCTAACTCGAACGCAGACAGCGTTTCCGTCATCGACACCAGCTCTGATCAGGAGATCGAACGAATTGATGTGCGGCTGGCGGAAAACGCCTTGGTAGGGGCTAGTCCCGAAGGCATCGCCCTCAGTGAAGATGAAAAAACTTTGTACGTTGCGAACGCGCACAGCAACGCGATTGCAGTCGTGTCGCTTTCCGAAAAAGCCCGAGGCGCAAAATCCTCATCGAAAAATGACGAAGTTGCTAAATCAAGAATCCTCGGCTTCATTCCTACCGGACAATACCCTTCCGCCGTTGCTGTGGCTGATGGAAAGCTCTTCATCGGTAATGGCAAAGGAACGGGATTCGAACCGTCCTCGATGCGCGTCAGCAACAGCGGCTTCACGCCGAATCCGCCAAACGCTGCGTTTCCGGCAAAGCCTGCGAAGAACAGTCAGGGCGGCCAATATAGCGGCTCCATCGTATCCGGCAACATCAGCATGGTCGCGCTTCCGGACGAACCCGCGCTGGCGCATTACACGCAGCAAACCATGCAGAATGATGGCCTGCTGGATTTCGCTCCGCCAAAGCTTTTTGCCGGCGAAAGCCCCATCAAACACGTGGTTTACATCATCAAGGAAAACCGCACCTACGATCAGGTTTTCGGCGACGTGAAAACTTCCGGCGACGGCCACCCAGCCGATGGCGAGCCCGCCTTCGCGATTTTTGGCAACCGCGACACCGCACGCCGCCCCAACGGCACGGCGCAAGCGGTCACTCCGAATCATCATGCGCTCGCGCAGCGCTTCGGCCTCTTTGACCGCTTCTTCGTCAATTCCGAAGCCAGCCCCGACGGCCACAACTGGGCCACCGCCG
>DATEGP010000026.1:0-17274 GCA_035280045.1 Candidatus Acidiferrum sp. | reverse complement strand
GGCTTTGTTCCGCTCAGTGGACACCGGAATATCAGGCGTCACCGACATCGAGGTTACCAAGGGCTTACAACCCGGCGATGAGATCGTCATCGGCAGCTACAAGGCGCTGCGCACGTTGAAGCCGGAAGCTCAGATCAAGGTAGACAACAGCGCGCCGAAGAAGCAGGACGATCAGCAGAGCTGACGCACGGGAAGATAAGGGAGATTTGAATGCCTGTTGAGACGCAGACGGCCGATTCTTACCGGGAGGACCTGGTCAACTCCGGCGTAGTCATCAAGACCGAAGAGCTTGCTAAAGTCTATGAGATGGGCGCGGAGCAAGTTCACGCGCTGCGCGGCGTGAACGTGGAGATTCGCAAGGGCGAATACGTGGCTATCATGGGACCTTCCGGGTCCGGCAAGTCCACACTGATGAATCTCATCGGCTGCTTGGACTCGCCGACTTCGGGCAAGTATTGGTTGGCGGGCCGGTTGGTCAGCGACCTGGACGACGACGAACTGGCATATATTCGCAACAAAGAAATCGGCTTTGTCTTTCAGACCTTCAATCTTCTGCCTCGCGCGACAGCTCTTCACAACGTTGAATTGCCTCTCATTTACAACGGGACGCCGGCCGAGGAACGCATCGAAAAGGCAAAGAAGGCTCTCGAGCGCGTGGACCTAATGGATCGCATGCAGCACAAGCCCAACGAGCTTTCGGGCGGTCAACGGCAGCGCGTTGCCATCGCTCGCGCCCTGGTGAATACTCCGTCGATCGTGTTGGCCGACGAACCCACGGGCAACCTGGATTCGAAAACTGGCGAAGAAATCATGGCCCTCTTCGAGAATCTTTACCGCCAGGGGAACACCATCATTCTGGTGACGCACGAACACGACATCGCCCAGCATGCCCACCGCATCATCTTCATTCGCGACGGAAAGATCGCGTCGGACGAAGCTGTCGTCAAGAAATAACCGGACAATTCGGCTCTTTCCATTCCAAAACTAGCTGCTAGGTTTATCACGTCGGCGCAATTCGTCAGCGGCCACTCTGTACAGGTCCGCTCGCAAAATGCCCCCAAAGGACGGACTCTATGCAGCCCAAAGAGACGCTAAAAGCACAGCCTGCGGAACTACTCAATCTGGCCGCCGAAAAAGCGATTCGCTATGTCGAGAATGCGGGCGAGCGCCGCGTGGGCCCCTCCGCATCCGACCTCGCCGCGCTCGCTGGATTTCACGAGCCTTTTCCCGCTGAGCCCTTCAACGCTGCCGAGGCGCTCAACCGATTGGATGCTATCGGTTCGCCGGCCACAGCGGCCATGACGGGCGGCCGTTACTTCGGTTTTGTGAATGGCGGGATCGTTCCAGCAGCGCTGGCGGCAAGCTGGATGGCAGCCGCCTGGAACCAGAACGCTTCGTTTCGCGTGATGTCTCCCATTGCGGTGGAGCTTGAAGACATAGTTCTGCGGTGGATCTGCGAAGCCCTGGGATTGCCTCCTGATTGCGAGGGAGGGTTGGTCACTTGCGCGACGATGGCTACTTTTACAGCGCTTCTCGCGGCTCGCCAAGCGGTGCTGAAGAAAGCTGGGTGGGACGTCACTGAAGATGGGATGTTTGGCGCGCCACCGATTCAAGTTGTGGTGGGCGCGGAAGTTCACGCTTCCGTTCTGAAGGCTTTGAGTATGGCGGGCTTCGGGAAGAAGCGCGTGACGATCGTAGAAGCGGACGGGCAGGGAAGAATGCGGGCCGACCACCTGCCACGATTGTCTGAAAGAACGATTGTCTGTATTCAGGCGGGCAATGTGAACACCGGCGCTTTTGATCCCGCGGAGGAAATCTGCGCGGTGGCCAAAGAGCAAGGCGCGTGGGTGCACGTGGATGGCGCGTTCGGCCTTTGGGCACGTGTTTCACCAAAGTATGCGCACTTAACGAGCGGCTTCGAGAATGCCGATTCCTGGGCGACCGACGCGCACAAGTGGCCCAACGCAGGATATGACTGCGGCGTGGTGCTTTTGAGAAACGGGGATGCCTTGCGGACCGCCTTCGGCCTTACTGCCGCTTATCTTGTACCGGGCGCACGCCGCGAGCCGCTGCACCATACGCCAGACTCCTCCCGAAGGGCCCGCGGAGTGGAATTGTGGGCTGCGTTGAAGTCCCTGGGCAGAGCGGGGTTACGCGAACTAATCGAAAGTACTTGCGCCCACGCGCAGCGACTTGCAAAAGGTTTGAAGAGTGCAGGCTTCGAGGTGCTGAACGATGTGGTCATCAATCAAGTGCTGGTTTCCTTCGGCGCTCCCGAGGTCACGCGGGAAGTGGTCCTGCGCATTCAGGCAGAAGGTACTTGTTGGTGTGGAGGAACGGTGTGGCAGGGAAAAACCGCAATGCGCATCAGCGTTTCTTCCTGGGCTACAACCGAGGCGGATGTGGACCGAAGCCTCGAAGCTATGGTACGGCTGGCGCGAGAGTCGCAGTCAGTTTCCTCTCGCGCTTAAGAAGCCTCATGGGAATTGCGTCGCTCGCAGGATGTGGGATACGCAAATCGGATGATTGGCGGTCCCCGGGGCTCAGCGACCGCGAGCTGCGTCGGAGGCTTCCAGTTCGGGCAGCGTTTGCTCCACGCTTAAATAGGTGCGCGAGAGGCGGTCGTGCCAGGTGAGCTCGTCGGAATCCCACATGGCCCAGAGAAATCCGAGAAAGAATGTGCCAGCGGAGAGCATGTAACCCACGCTGCGCAAGATCATTTGCCTGGGCGCTGGCGTGTCGCCGGAAAAACTGACTACTTGCAGGCCGCGCATCATCATCCCTGGCGTCGTTCCGCCAAAAATCGTGAACAGCGCGAAGTATTGCATGTAGACAACAGCAAAAGTTGCTATGCAAACGGCCGCGCTCAGCTTACTTAACGTGAAGTGTCCTCCCAACGAGCCAAACAGTCCGAGAAACCCGCCGTATGCGAATGCCAGGCAGAAAAAGTCGATCAATCCAGCGAGTCGGCGGTCATCAAACGACGCGACCGGGTACAAACCGGATTGAGGATCGGTTTCAGTTTGCGCGAGTTGCGCTGGCGCGTAGCCATTTGCATGCGGTCGCGAGGAGACATCAATCTGCATCGGCAAATCTTCGCAAGGGTTGGCCTTTGCGGATTTGCCTATGGCAATCGTGAAGGAGAACTCTTCTTTGGGCGGAGTCCCTTCTTCAATGGCGATGGAGGTTCGGGTCTCGCCACCAGCCGGCGAGTCCTCAAAAAGAAACTGGGCTTGGACGTTGCTTTCGGCCGATTTTCCTCTGCGGGTCCGGTTGGCCTGGAAGCGCTCAGCCAACTCACCACGCCAGGAACTTCCTCGTATTCCTTCGGCCCCAATGGAGGCCGGGAATTCGAGCGACCGGGACGCCGGATTTCCGGTTTCCACGTTTCGGTGCAGAGTTCCAACCTGTGGGATGTCCGAAGGCTCCACGATTGCGGAAAAGCCAACGGAAAAGGAAGAATCACAGAACTGACAAACGCGGGTTCCTGCCGGCAACACCGCGCCACACTGCGAGCATGTTTTGGTCACCGTAAGTTTTGCGCTGCGGACGCATTCGCTCCGGTGAGGAGAGAGCCTGTTCAGAATAGCACGGCTCTTTAGATGTCAAGGGGAAAATCGAGAACCGCTGTCGCGAAAGAAGCATTATGGTGTGGAGCGAACTCAGGGAGATCACGCGCAAATGAGGGCAGTCATCATTGCGGAACCGCCGCAATGCGCGCGGGCGCCAATCGCGCTTCTTCCTTCACCAGCAGAAAAGAATACGTCCAGGCTGCCGGCAAAACGCAGCCAAGAAGGGGCGGCACGAAGCGCAAGATCGTTGATTTGCCATAGAGGTTTTGCAGCGCGTAGTTAGCTGCAAAGGCGCTGAAGTAAAATCCAAGGGCAAGGACCAGTTGGACCAGGCGGGCACGCGTTTCTCGCAGCTTTACAATGGCGCCCCAAAGTGCATAGGTCAACACTAGACCCACAAAATAGAGATTCTGAGAAAGCTCAAACGCGAAATGGGAAAGTATCCGATGCGAGGATTGTTGCACTACCGCATACGAAAACCAGGCCGTGCCGCCGAGCAGGAGAATAGCTCCAAAGCGCAGGTAACGCTCGACCTTCATTTCGTCAAAAACGAGGGTATAGAGATTGAGCAGCACGAAATAAAGGGCAATAGTAAGCAGCGCGTCGGAATAATAATAGAAGTACGCATACTCAAGGGAGTGCAAGCCTGACCGGTGCAACACCTGGTAGCGGCCTACGCTAACCAAACAGGACGAAGCCATGTAAATGTTTAGGAAAATATACCGCCGGAAGGCATGGCTCCTCACTGCGGTTACAACCACGGCCGCCTCAAGAAGGACGCAAATTCCCCAGACGCAATACTCGAATGTAGTAGGCACGCTCATCCTCTTTGCCTTGCCCTGATCACCGGCATAACTTCTACGCTGTGCTAGGGCTGCTACGGCAGTAACGGAGGTTTAAGGGCTTCCTCCGTTTGCGAATTCGAAAGTGCTGTCAACGGCGGTGTGGAACTTCACCATTGGACTAAATTCCTGTACGGGGCAGCAAATCAAAGGCGAAGTGCGGCGTGACAGGATCAAGCGTCAATTTGCTGGGCCAGCATGTCGCGGCTGAACGAGATACGCCGTTCCAGTGCGATGGCAGCAAAGTAGGTACATTGCCCTCGTTCGGAATCCGTCCATGATTTCATGGACGGAGCCAGTGGCGCGAAGATGGACCCAACAAAACTCAGCAAGCGGAAGTAAGCGCCAATCGCTTGAATGCTTTTGCGATCTTCGGGCCGCTCCGGGCACAGATGCAGCAACTGCATGACCCGATTGAAATCCTCGCCAGAGGCGGTTTTCTGAATGCCGGTGACTTCCCGCACCTCGAGCGACAACGCCTGCTTGCAAGAAACCGCGATGAGCGACCGGCAATAAAGCACGAAGAAGTGCAGGAAGACCGCCACGGATACGATGAAAATGATTGCGGCCATCATCGGGTCACCGTCGCAAGACGCGAAGGCGCAAGGCGGGCCTCTTCATTTACCCAGAAGAACGTAAGCGTCCAAGCCGCCGGCAGGATGCAACCCAATAGAGGTGTTACGTATTCCCACACGGCTTCGGAGTTCGGGTAGAGATTTCGCAGGGCATAATCCGCAGCGAACGCGCTGAAATAAACTCCCAATGCCAGCACTAGCTGAATCAGGCGCGTCCGGGTTTCGCGAAGCTTCAGTATCGCCCCCCAAAGAACATACGTGAGCACCAGGCCCACGAAATAGAGGTTTTGCGAAAGCTCAAACGCGAAGTGCGAAAGGATTCGATGCGAGGATTGATTGATCACCGCATAGGAAAACCAGGCTGTGCCGCCCAAGAGCAGAACGGCCCCGACGCGAAGGTACCGTTCTACCTTCATTTCATCAAAAACCAAGCTGTATAAATTGAGCAGGGCGAAGTACAGGCCGATGGTCAGCAGGGCATCCGAATAGAAATAGAAATACGCATATTCAAGAGACGGGTTTCCCCAATGATTGAGAACCTGGTAGCGGCCCACGCTTGCCAGGAACGACAGTCCCATATAAACATTGAGGAAAAAATATCTCCGAAAGGAATTCGTCCGGATGGCACACACCACCACGGTTGCCTCAAGGAGGGTACAGGCCAGCCAGATTACTGAATGAACTAGACCAGGCACGCTTCCCTCTTGCTCGCGCCCCGGTCACGCCGAAATTAGCTTCCAATTTCGGTCGCGGTTACCTTTACTTCCAGGGCGTTATCGGAGGAGGAGCCCCGCCGTTCTTCCATGGTGTAATCGGCGGTGGCGCTCCACCATTGGCCAAAATGACCGAGCCATCACCATGGGTGACAGCTAGGGTCTTCAGGCTCATCGCTCCTACCAACACTAACATGGCCAGGAGAATTACCGTGAGTTTGCGTGACATTGTGCCTCCGAGACAGAAAACAACCCCGGAGACATACTAACTCTTTAAACACCAATGTCAATCAACTCGAGCAGAGAGCCTGTACTGTATCGGTACACGTTGCCAGGGCCAACGGTTTCGCTAGGCTTTCGCCTATTGTCGGTCCGGGCTGATGCCCGATGTGTCAGAGCTTAGTGTCAACGATAACTAAGAGCAACAGTACGCTAGTACCGAAAAGTTTAGTACCGGCTTCCTAGGCAACCAAGCGAATTCGCTCGGTCTCCATAGCCTGAAAGGCGACTTTTCCCCGTCTTTCGCCGCTTTCTGCAGGGTGAACGACATTGGTGCTGCTCTTCCCAAATCGGTTTGCTGGCGGAACGGCTTGACACGCTTCCCGGAGACTCCATAGCATTAGGTATTACCATTACTGTCGGCCGGCGTAGCTCAGTGGCAGAGCGAGGGTCTCATAATCCCTAGGCCGTGGGTTCGATTCCCCCCGCCGGCACCAGCTTTTTATTTTCGTCTTGTTTTGTGTGCGCGCGATTTATCCTTTCAGGAATATGCCCACTTCCACGGAACCGCTCACGTGGTCCCGCGACATCCCCGTTCTTGTGTTTGTGAATCGCGCGGCTAGCCGCAATCGGGCCAGCTCCAGTCTGCCTCACTTGCAAACTCTGCTTGAATCGCATGGCGTCCCCGTCAAATTTGTGGAAACC
Source organism: Candidatus Acidiferrum sp. (assembly GCA_035280045.1). Classification (GTDB taxonomy): domain Bacteria; phylum Acidobacteriota; class Terriglobia; order Acidiferrales; family UBA7541; genus Acidiferrum. The sequence continues at coordinate 10,648 of DATEGP010000026.1, read as the reverse complement.
AGCAGCACGGCGGAGTTGGAATTGGAGGGCCGTTTGGCAGCAGGCCAGAACCATCACGTACTTCTGGCGCTGGGTGGCGATGGAACCTTTCAAGCTCTCGTGAACGGTGTGTATGGAAGCGACGTCACGATTGGCATCCTGCCGGCTGGCGGTGGCAACGATTTTGCAGCCGCTCTGGGATTGCCCAGCGACCCTGTTTCTGCCGTGCAAGTCATTCTAAAGGCCAAACCGCGCTCCGTGGATTTGGTCCGTGTGCGCACCGCAGATGGGCGAACGCGCTTGTATGCCGGTGGCGGAGGAATCGGACTCGACGCGGAGGCCGCGCAGTTCGCAAGCGGGCCGTATCGCCGCCTCCCTGGCCGGTTGCGCTACGTTGCGTCGGCCCTGCGAGCTTTATACGGGCATCTCCCTCTCAAGGTTCTGCTCGAATTTCCCGGCACGGATTTTCCGTCGGTGGAATCGGTTTCTCTTCTTGCCTGTGCTTTGAATACGCCGACCTATGGAGCCGGGTTGCGCCTCGCACCCGATGCGAGAATTGACGACGGCTTGCTGCAAGTCGTCGTGCTCGAAGATTCCAGCAAGCTGAGCGTTCTCAGATTGCTTCCGCGCCTGATAAGTAGCGGAGAACTCCGCACCTCGAAAATCAAGCGATGGAGCGTGCGAAGCGTCAGAATCTCGGCGGATCGGCCCTGTCTCTTTCACGGTGATGGCGAGATTTTTGGGCCCGCGCCCGTCGAAATCGAAGTCGTGCCTAATGCAGTGAGGGTTCTCGCGCCGGCCGCGGAGGCTTGATGCGGTCTCGTGCACCAAACTTGAAATCAGGGCGTATTCTTGCGAAACACTTTGCGCCGAATGTCCGGCCAGAATTCCTTTAGTCCATTGGCCGCTCCGTCGTAAATGATCAGGAATGCAAAGGTCGTCGCGTTCCGCGATGCGGTTCGATCGGAGGGGACGTGATAAATGTTTGAAAGCGCCGCCGCTGCTGCATTGCCGACGGACTCCGAGTAGTTGAAATGCGTTTGGCCGGAATCTGTGCGGGTCACAAAGAGGCGGTTCACGGCATGATAGGACCTTCGCCAGAAGCCGCCTTTCCCCATTTGATAGTACCGGGGATCTTCTCGAAATAATGAGGGAAAAATCGCGACGGTCATGTACGTGCCGATACTGTTGTCCGCAAAGTTCGCACCAAACCGTTTCCCGTACGCGTCCCAGCCCTGCCCCCACTCTTTGGGATTATTCCTTGCTTGCGCTAGCGCAGAAAGCGCGCCATTGAAGGGATATGTGCCCCAGTCAAAAACACTTGCCGTAGCGATCCGAAACTTTTGGCCCGTCCTGAGTGGGGGAAGGGCGTTTGCATTCTCAACCGTACCGTAATTCGGGAGGACTTCAAAGATGCGGTCGTTAACGGTTCCCGTTTCTTTCTCCAGCTTGCTTTTTCCCACTGTTGCGCCCGCCTGGTCGCCCACTTTTTTGTCCTTGTCGTTCTTGGAGTCAGATGGAGGCGGATCGGTTTTTGGCGCCGGAGGCTGCTGCGTGTCCGGCTGTTGCGCCAGCGCCGGTGAGACGGCCGCGCAAAATCCCATCAACACAGCGATTATCAAACATTGCTGAAATTTGCTCTTTCTTTTCATAGCTCCCACTGATTATCTCCCGAGGGTTTTACCTTCGGGCTGGTAATGAGCTGCGCTGTTTCCAGAATTCAAGGGCTCCACATTCAGATTCCTCGAAAGTGCGAATGGTTTCTTTTCCAGATTGCGCGTTTTTTCCGGTTTTTGTTTGTGAATGGGGTAAATCTGGAAGAGGTCAGCCCTTTTTCTTGTCGATTTTGAGGTTCAGGACGATGTCTTTCCTCGAGTCAAAACTCGACACTGTCCTTGTCGTTGATTTTTCATTTTCCTTTTCCGCATGCAGCTCATAGTCCGCATTGGGGTCAAGCCCGCTGAAGCGGTAACTCCCCGAGTCATCGGTGTAGCTGCTGCGAACGGAATTTGTTCGCATGTTTTTTAGGAAGACCACGCTGCCGTTGAGGGGGTTCTCGGACTTATCCGTCACCACGCCGCGAACCGTGCGGAGCTGCGCCTCGTGCTTTTTGTCCTGCGCCGCCGTCGTCGCGGTCGCCAGTAGCGCAATGGCTGCCGCTAAACAAATAACCCTTCGTAGCATGGTCATTTCGCATCTCCCGTAACCGGCTGCATCCGGAATACCACGGTCTCTTCGTTCCCGCCGCCTTTTGCCTCGATTGTTTTCGTCTGGTCCACAAATCCCTTTACGTGGACCAGAATCTCATAGTTCGCGCCCTGCGGAACGCGCACTGCAAACTCTCCCCGCGAGTTGGTGTACGTTTGCCACTTGTATTTTTTGTCTGCCTTTTTGCGAAGCCGCAATTCCACGTCCGGAAACGACAGTGCCTTTTCGTTGAACACCGTTCCGCGGATCAAAAAGTCATTCAAATGACTGTATTTATTCTTGCTTGGTTTATCCTTCGACGAAGAGTCCTGCGAGGGACTGGCGGAAGCAGCGGGTGGAGCTTCCTGCGCAGCCGCTAGGGATGCCGCAAACGCCAGAAGCAGCACACCGACACCTGCAAGCTGGATTCTTTTTCGGCGTCTCATCGGGTGTTCCTATTGAATTGGATGGCGGGGGGCAATGCGGGAGATGCCAGGAGCAATTTGGCCGTCATTCCTCGTCTTCTTCTTCGTGTTCCTCTTCTTCTTCGTCCGAGTAATCGCCGTCCTCGCCCGTTTCAGTCTCTTCCTCTTCTTCGTCCTCTTCCTCGTCCAAATCATCGGAGATCACGTTCAAATGGACGGGGTGCGTCTGCGACACTTCAAGCTCCGATTCGCACTCAGGGCAGCTTAGAATCTCGCCTTCCTCGACTTCGTCTTCATCCACGTCGATTTCTGCGGAACACTCAGGGCAACGGATCACAGTTCCAGCCTCCGAAAGGTTTTTTGCATGTGGCGGCACGAGGACCGTCCCCGCCACCCTGCAGCGTATTATATACCGAGGCATGGAAATTCAAGCTCTGCGGGGTGTTACCATCGTAAATGCCACCCGGCAGTGGACCTGAAAGCCCGCAGAAATGGCCTCTTCCAGAGAGTATCCGGAGCGCCCGGTTGTCGGCGTCGGCGGCGTGATCGTGGACCGCGGCCGCACGGTTTTGATTCGGCGCGGCACGGAGCCGCTGCTTGGACAATGGTCCATTCCGGGCGGCACCATCGAAATTGGCGAGACGCTCGATGAAGCTGTCCGCCGCGAATTACTCGAAGAAACCGGACTCGAAGTTCGCGTGCTTGATCTGATCGAGCTCTTCGACCGCATTTACTTTGACGAGGACCGACGGGCTAAAACCCGGCCTCCACAAGATGGCTTCTCCGCCACGAGCGACAAGAAGAAACCGCGCTACCATTTTGTTATCGCCGACTATCTTTGTGAACTTGTCGGCGGCGAACCGCGTGCCGGAAGCGACGTCACGGACCTGGCCTTTGCGCGGGAAGACGAGCTCTCCAAATTTCATCTGACGGAGAAAGCCACGGCCGTGCTGAAAAAAGCCTTCGCGATGTCCCGGGCACGCGCCGTTGGCCAGTAAGAAGGCTGGTTGAATTACGAACCTTTAGTGATTTCAATGCTTCCGTTTGCGTTGTTGAGCTGAAGCTGGCAGCCGCCGGAGCCAATCGTTCCATTTAACGTGTCTCCGCCGATGTTTCCCTGAGAAGTCACCGGCAGCTCTGACGAAATTCTCCCAAACGAAGTGTGTGCGCTCAGGTTGTACCCCAAGCCCTGCGGAACTTGCACTCGGATTGACGAAAAGGAAGTTTTGAGTTGAATGTCTCGGCAGCCGTTGGCCGGACGGCTGGCGGTCAAGGAGATTGCGCCGTTCTGATTGTCCACGCCGATGCGTCCGCCGATTCCGTCCAGCGTGACGCCGGAGAAGGAAGTATGTACGCTGGCGTCGCCCTTCACGCTTCGCGCGGTCACCGACCCGTTGGTGTTTTCGACGGTCAAATTCCCGTTCACGCGCTCGGCCAAAACGCTTCCAAAACTCGTTTTCGCATACGCGTCCGAGCCGATATCCGTAAGCGTGATCGCGCCGTTCCCGTTGGTCGCTCGGATTCCTTTCGGAATGTTCGTTGCCTCGATGGAGCCGAAGGAAGTCCGCAGCGTCACAGCTCCCTTGGCATCGCGAATCATGATCCTTCCATTGGACGTTTCCGCGTCGAGGCTGCCGCTAATGTTTTCCAGCTCGACGTTGCCGAAGGAATCGTGAATAGTCACTGAGCTACCCGTCACGGAGCTGCCCTTTACACGGCCGTTGTTCGTTTTGAAATTCGCGAGCCCATGCACATCCGAGAAAGTGATGTTGCCAAAACTGTTGGTGATGTCAGCGGCTCCGCCAATCGTCGCGATGTCCACGTTTCCGTTATTATCGTGCACCGTGAGGTCGCCCTTCACGTTGCGCGCGTCTACGCTCCCAAACGACGTCGTAATGTTCGCGGAAGCGGAATCGGCAAGGGTGACCGTTCCGTTGCCTCCGTTGATGGTTGCGGCTCCCTGGATATTTTTCGTGGTGATGCTGCCGAAGCGATTGCGCACTTCCAACGTCCCCTTTACGTCGGACACCTGGACGGCACCGTTCGTGTCTGTCACAGAAACGTTTCCTCCGGCGCTCGTCATCTCGATGCTCCCGAAAGAATTGTTCACCCGGGCCGCCCCCACGTCGCGCATCGAAATGCTTCCGTGGCTGTTGTCAATATCCGCGGCACCACGGATACCGGAAGCGTCCATACTGCCAAAACTGTTTCGCACATTCAGCGGTGCGTCGGAGGGCATGGCGATGTCGTAGTTCACGGAATAGGAAGGGCTCCTCCCGAAGCGAATATGCAACCCATGTTCATCCGGATAGACCGTCTTGATTTCGACTCCCGCGCCAGTCTGCTGCACTTCGATTTGGATTTTGTCACCGAAAGACTGCGCTTCGTCGCGAGAATTGGCCTGGACGCGAATCGTCGCCGAGATTTTTACGTCGCGCCCGGATTCGCCGTGGACTTTCACTTCGCCGAATTTATTCTCGATGCGAACGGACTGGCCCGCTCCCAGAGCCAGCGTTTTCTGAAAGTCCTTGGACACTTCTTCTTGCGCGCTGTGAGCAGCGGCGGCGCGCTGCTCGGCGGCGAAAGACATCGCGGCGAACAGCAATCCCGCCATTCCGACACGACAACATACTCCTCGGCAAAGATTCGAATTGGGCTCTCTCATTACTTTCTTGCCTCCAAAACTTCTTCCAGCGTTTCCTGCTTTTCCTGGTACATCGCCAGCAACTGATGCCGCAGTTGCGCGTTGGAGGGGTTTAATCCCGCCTGCACGCGCAAATCGTCGATCGCGCTGTCGAGCACCAGCAGCTTTTCGTGGTAATTAGCCATCAGCGGCGTCGATGGGTCTTCGAGTTGCGGTTTGGCTTCGGCGGCCAGCTTGTCTATGGCCTTTTCGTATGCCTTCTCTGTGCTTTCCACTTCCTTCAGCGCCGCGCTTTTCAACAGCGATGAATCAGGTCGCTCCACCTTAACGGTTGGCGTGGGTCCACGAAAAACCATCCAGCTTACGGAGACTGTCAGAATCAGGACAAGTGCGCCCGCCAGGGCCGTCTGCCATCCCGCAGAAAACGCAGGCAAAAACGAAAACCATCTCTTACGTTCAGGGCGTCGGGCCGACCTCGCATCTTCTTCGATAAGCGCTCGCTCGATACGCGTCCACAACTCGGGGCTTGCCGAGTAATCCTGCAACTCTTTTGCTGCCACGCTCAGGGACTTCCATGCGCGCACTTCTTCTGCACACGCTGCGCAGCTTGCCGCGTGGGCTTCCAGCGCGGCCCATTCTGCCGCCGCGCCATCTTCAAAAATCCGCTCTCGATCTTTGCAAGTCACATTCATAGTCATTCACCAAACTTTATTTCCCGTAATTCGCTGACTGTGCTTTTCACCGCACTTCATTCACTACGCTTCCGCAGAGCTGCTTCTCGGCGGCTCCAGCATCTCCCGCAAATTCTTCTTCGCCTGAAAGAGGGTGTTCTTCGAGGCCGCTTCGGTAATATCCAGCATTCCGGCAATCTCCGCGTGCCGGAAGCCTTCCACCTCGTAAAGCACGAAAACATCGCGCTGATGCCTTGTCAGTTTTCCCAACGCGCGCTCTAGCGCCATTCGCAGAGACGGATGCGCTCCCGGTGCGCGCGGCTCGATCCGGGGCGTTTCTTCCGACTCATCGTTGGTGGTCACTTCCTTTTTTCGGAGCCGGCTGCGACGCGCGTCGTAGCAGGTGTTGATCAGGATGCGGTACGTCCACGTCACGAAACTCGATTGCCCACGAAACGTGGCAATGCTTCGCTGCACTTTCAGGAACGTTTCCTGCACCGCGTCTTCCGCGTCCACCGGGCTACCTAGAACGTTGCGGGCAAGATTCTTCATCTTTGCGCAGTGCAGGGTGTACAGCCGCTCGTACGCGCGCAAATCGCCCGACCGGCACGCCGCTGCCAGCGCGGCATCTTCGTTTGCAGCCTCCCCGGCGACTCGCATCGGGCCGCCGGTCACGTGCTCGGAACCATCCACTCGGGTACTCCACTTACCAGCTCTTGCAGGGTTGCTTGACAGCCTTACCGCGCTCGCCACGACTGGCCCGCCTTCTGCTGCAACTCCGCGCGGCGCGGAAGCGATTCTAGCCTTCCAGGGCAGCGCAAGTCCCATCGTTCCCATTCCCGGCTCCTGGGAAATAGACGACGCACGTCCGTCAAATGTCAGGTTGACATGTCTAGAATTGGGCGTGTTCGTTCAAGGGGACTGCTAACCTTTGCATTTTGTATAGCTTAGACGGAGGCTCCTGGATGGCCCAATGCCGCTTTTCCGAGCGCGCTTTGGCGATTTCAATCACGAGGGAGCGACTGGAAGAACCAAGCAGTTGAAGAAGTTAGAGCATTGGACGAAGTAGCGGAGTGGGTTGCTTCCTCTTGTTGCTTGCTCCTCTCGCGCCTATAATGCCTCTTTACGCGGAGTCCGAGGCGCAACCGCGCTCGCCGGACTCCGCCGTATTTTTCAGGGCGTAAGAGTTCGGTACGCAAGAAATAACCAAGCAGGGAATCCGTGCGCAAGGACAGAGGACGTCCCAAAGGCTCAAAGTTCGAGGAGTTCCACGAAGGGCCGGGCGCAGCAAGAATTCCTTGCGTCGTAAACAGGTGACCATGTCCGATCCGCTGGCTAAGATCAAAAAGAAGCTGCAGGACGAAATCGACGTGCTTTCGCACGAGCTGAGCGTCGAACTGCCCAAGGAAATTGCGGTCGCCCGCGCGCACGGCGACCTTTCCGAGAACGCGGAGTACAAATTCGCCAAAGAGCGCCAGACCTACGTCAACGCCAAAATCGCGCAGCTCAAAAAGCGCATGGGCGACCTGGGCATGCTCAATCTCAACAATATTCCGAAGGACCGTTCGGGCTACGGCTCGCGCATCGTGGTGATCGACGTGGCGCGCGATGTCAAAGTGGAATACAAGCTGGTCAGCAGCGAAGAGGCTGATGCAGAAAAGGGGCTGATCTCGACGACTTCGCCGATTGGGCGCGCATTGCTCAACCGCAAGGTTGGCGATGAGATTGAAGTCGCAACGCCGGCCGGCAAAAAGGAATTTGAAGTCGTGCGGCTAGTGACGATTCACGAGGGTGAGTAACTTCGCGCAGGCTTCCAGCCCCAAAACCCAGACCTAGAAGTTTCTTTGAGACTTTAGCGAGAAACCTTCTTTTTCGTACTTGCGTCTTACTGTTTGTCGTACCAGCCATTGGGGGCATATGTTTTGGGGAGCCGGCCCGGCGCTCGGGCTACTTACGTTCTGCGGGTATTTGCTCTTTCTGTTTGGCGCGGCCATGGTGTGGCGCAACCGGAACAGTTTTTTGCTCTGGGTGCATGACGAGATTTCGTTTTTCCATCGCAGCTTTTCGCGGTTCATGCCCGCCGGCCCGTTTTATATTCCTCGCTCGGACACGTCCCGCTTCAAAGAAGTGCCGCATTACGTGATGAATTCCATTTCGCGCTTGCCGCGCAACCGGATCAACGGCGGCGCGCTTCTTCTTTTTGTTGGCCTGCTGTTGTTTCTTCTCGATTTTTATATCTAAGCTTCACGTCGGTGGTCAAAGAAATTTCGACGCATAGGCGCAGAGGGCGGAAAGAACAACGTTAGTTACACGCGGTGGACAAATCGAAATCGCTTTGCGATTCTCGTTGCGATGAAACCTTCTCTGATCGTTCACGGCGGCGCATGGGATATTCCCGACGAAGCGGTTGAGGCTTGCAAATCTGGATGCCAGCGAGCGCTGGCTGCGGGTTGGTCCATCCTCTCGCGCGGCGGCCACGCGCTCGACGCCATCGAAGCGGCCATCATGGTGCTCGAGGATGATCCGGTCTTCGACGCTGGCTACGGCTCGCACCTGAATCTGGACGGACGGGTGGAATGCGACGCCATCGTGATGAACGGAGCGACGCTGCACGCCGGGGCTGCGTCCACGCTGCAGCGCGTGAAGAATCCCATTCGCGTGGCTCGCGCGATTCTGGAGAAGTGCCCGCATATGATGCTGGTGGGAGAAGGCGCGGAGCGTTTCGCTCATGAGCAGGGAATCGCCCTGTGCGATCCGGACGAACTGATTTGTGACGCGGAGCAGGAAGCCTGGCTGAAGTGCAGAAACGACAAGCACGCGGCAGAGCATCATCGCGGTCACGAGCAGGGGACCGTGGGCGCCGTGGCGCTTGACAAGGACGGAAATCTATTCGCCGCAACGTCCACCGGAGGGACCTGCTGCAAACTGCCTGGGCGCGTCGGCGATTCGCCGCTGATCGGGTGCGGTTGCTACGCGGATTCCGAGGCGGGAGGCGTCTCCTGCACGGGGTACGGCGAAGCGATTATGAAAATCGTGATGGCGAAAACTGCGGTGGATTTATTGCGGCAGGAAGGAATTTGCGTGGACTCTCATGCGGGTGCTTCCCGCGAACTGACCACGGCAAGAATCGCCGCGCGTGAAGCCGTGCATCTCCTGGCCAAACGTGCACACGGTCACGGCGGATTAATTCTTCTCGACCGCAACGGCAATCCCGGTTTCGCGTTCAACACACCGCGGATGGCCTACGGCTCCGTGGTCCTCGATGGGAATTTCGTAACAGCGGTTTAGCGTGATCCGCGAATCTTCGCCCTGTCAATCATCGTCGTCGGATTTTCTCTTCTCGCGGCCAGAGACTTCTTCGGTTTCAGAAATGCCCAGGCGCATGGCCTGATACGCGGGCAGGGAAGCAGTTTGTGGCAAACTCGAGCCATTCCCCCTGCACGCGAACCAAATGATGGCGTTCAGCGTTTGCGGATCAGCCATGTCGGCGTGCGCAAAATCTTGCTGCTGCGTTTTCTTCATCCATTCGGCGGTGGCTCTGTCCTTTGGCTGGCCGCCCATAAAGTTGTCGGCGGCGATGGTCGGCAGGGAGGCCTTGTACGGAGTCAAGTCCGGATTGTCTTGAAAAATGTCCATGGGAATGGCGGAGGCGTCGAGCTGATTCATGGGCGCGATGCCGAGAAGCACTTCGATGGTGCGAATCATGCTCACGGTGCTATGAAATTTGTGAATCAGCGCCCCGGGCTTGTTGTAGGCGCTGATGGCCAGGCCGACGGAGCGATGCGAGTCCACGTGATCGGGGCCCGCCTGCGCGTCGTCTTCAATAACGAAAATCGCGGTGTCTTTCCAATAGACGCTGGCAGAAATCGCTTCGACAAGGCGGCCGACGGCGTAGTCGTTGTCCGCAACCATGAATTGCGGCGTTGGTAGCCCTTTTTTGATTCCGGTGGTGTGATCGTTGGGAAAACGCATTACGGTAAGGGCGGGCATGGGATCGGGATTGCCGGCTTCGCGCTGCGCGACGAATTGCTTGAACTCGGCGAGCCATTCACCAAAACGGGAGTTGCCGCGGCAGTTGGCATTCGAATTGTCCTCCGTTACGGCAGCGTCTGCCGTTTGCGGCGAAGCAAGCGCGGCTTTGTAGCAATCCACGGTCATGCTGTCCGGCGCGGTGACATCGAAGCTACGGAAACTGGGACTGTGATGGTCTGAGAGTGAAGCCTTGTTAGGAATGTCGCGGACAGCTTTGGAAATGTCAGGATAGTCTTTGTGACGCTTCTGTTTGGCGGCTTCGACGTCGTTCGCGGAAATCACGGTTACATATTCGCCGTAGTTCCTATAGCTCAAGCCCGTCCGCGCGGCGGCGTCCCAGAGATACAGAGTTTTCGGCTCGCCGACGTCCAGGAATCCCTGGCGGTAAGGAAGATGCTTTTCAAGCAAATCAGTCAGAGCTGCCAAGGCATCTCCGTTGAACTTGTCGAGGGCCAATTCGCTGGGAGGTTCGTAATCCGGGAGGCGGTTGTAGCCTTCGAAGTCGTACGTGCGGCCGCGGTCGGAATAGTTCCAGCGAAAACTTTTGTCGACGTAGTCGGTCGAAAAAGCGGCGGTGGCCCAGTTGTGGCCGTCGGGGCTGGCTTCGGAATTGACGAAGAAGCGGTCAAAGAGGCCGAAGCGCTGCGCGAGCGCATGATGATTCGGAGTGACCGCTTGCGCCGTGCCGTTGGGGCGGCGTGCGGTGTCGC
>DATEGP010000025.1:0-23250 GCA_035280045.1 Candidatus Acidiferrum sp. | reverse complement strand
TTTCCAATTGGATTGCTACACTCGGCCGGACTGCGCTATGCCTTCCTGAATTTGCTTTGCAGAGTGACGTACGTCCGAGAGCAGGAGATGGGACCTCTATGTTTGTAGCCCTCTGGGAGTTCGAAGTCAAGCCGGGCTGTCAAAAACGTTTCTTGAAAGTCTATGGCCCCGAAGGGGACTGGGCCACACTGTTCCGGAAAGACGCAAACTACCAGGAGACTCAATTATTTCACGATCCAGAGAATCCTGCAATCTTTCTTACTTTGGACTTCTGGGCCTCGCGGCAGGCGTATCAAACCTTTATGACAACGCACGCCGCGGAATACCAAGGATTAGACGCGGCGGGAGAGGAATTGACGCTGAGGGAGAGGAAGATTGGATGGTTTGAGTCCGTCGATTCCTAAGATCTCCCTAGTCGCGCATCCCCGAGCCACATTTGGATGAAGCCGTCGGGCGGGAGATCCGGCTGAAGAACCGTTCGTGGAGTGCCGGAAGCGCGAAGCAGGGCTTCGGCGGCGCGGTAGCCGCTGCGGACGGCGCCTTCCATGGTGGCGGGCCAGCCGGTTTGCGTCCAATCGCCCGCGAGAAATAAGCCCGGGATCTGCGTAGCTTGTGAAGGGCGCCAGCGGTCCACGCCGGGTTCGGGGGAGAACGTGGCCGCGGCTTCCTTAATGACGGTGGCTTTGAGCAATTGCGCATCGCGTGCTTTGGGCAGAGCGTGGCGAACTTCGGCAAGGCAGAGATCAATGATTTCCTGGCGGGGTTTTTCGAGGAGGTCGTAAGAGGCGCTGATGACGAGTTGGAGATATTGCGGGGAGTGGCGACTGGCTGAAAGCGAAGAGAGATTCCTCGCTTCGCTCGGAATGACAGGCTTCATGTTTTCTTGCCCATCCTGATAGAGAGCGGTCTTGTTGAAAATCCATTGCGTGGTGGTGTCGAGAAGTGTGACAAAGGGTTCGTCCATGACGGGGCGATCAAACCAGAAATGAACACCGGTAATGGGCGACGTTTTGATTTTGTCGAGATGGGCAAGCGAGACGTCGGCTTGCTTCATGCTTTCGGGGAGCAATTCGGCGAGAGCAGTGTGAGGAATCGCGAAGATGTAGGCATCGGCGGATTCCTCGCGGTTGTCGTCGAAGCGCACGCCCGCTAGTTGGCCGCTCTCCAGTTTCAAGCCGCGAACTGGCGCGCGAAGAACTACTTCCCCGCCCCGGCGCTCGATTTCCGTTTTGCAGCCGTCGTAGAGATTCGAAAGCGGAACGGCGGGGACACCCATGCGGTAGCCGGTGCTGCTGGAAAGAAAGGCTTTCCAGAAAACGTCCACGCCGAAGCGCGCGTCGGTGCGATCGAGCTCCTCGTCAAGAGCGCTGACGAGGACTACGCGCCAAAAGCGATCGATGGCGCCTTGCGTTTGGCCGCGGCGACGGAGCCATTCCAGCATCGAGATGCCGCCAGCTTCTCTAAGCTCGGGAGCATTGCCCGCGTGCTTGGTGATATTGAGCATGGCTCGGGCGATCGAAAGCTTGTCGAGCAGAGTGAGCGGAGCAAATGAGGCAAACGAGCCGGTAAAGTGAAAGGGAGCAGGAAGCGAACCCGCTTTCATTTCGCCACGACGCCCCTGGGGATCGAGAAAAAGAAGCCGGTCGAAGAACTTGATTTTGCCGGCGGAACCAACGCGGCGGTAAAAATCATCCAGATTCGTACAGCAGCCGAGAGTGACGTGCTGGCAATTGTCAACGTGCTCGCCGTCGGGCAGCACATAGGAAGTGGCGCGGCCGCCGAGGAATGGACGCTGCTCGAATAGACGTACGCGCCAGCCGGAGTCAGCCAGCGCGACGCCGGCTGCCAGTCCCGCCAGCCCGCCGCCGATCACGATCACGTTTTTCAAGGATGTTCTCTTCCGTGTGGTGGCCGAAACGGGCCTTGGCCATGAATACCATTTTTTCGGCTTTGGAGAGGCGGATTTTTTCGGCGAAGACGGCAAAGTCGAGCGCTTCGATGCGGCCGAGCAGCGCGCTATAGGTATGAACGAGGAGCCACAGCGCGCCGCGGCTGTCCTCATCAATCAATCCGAGCAGCGCGGAACCTTCTTCGTAAAGCTGCCAGGCGCGATCGGCTTCGAAGCGAAGCAACTCGCGCATGCCAAGCGTCGCCTCGCTGCGGCTGAAATCCTCAGGCGAAACGCCGTAGCGCGCCAGGTCTTCTTCAGGAAGATAGACGCGGCCCAGTTTATGATCTTCATGGACGTCGCGAATGATGTTGGTGAGCTGGAAGGCAAGGCCGAGTTTTTCCGCGAGGTCCAGAGCGCGGGCGTCGCCAAATCCGAAGACGTGTGTGCAGGTGAGGCCGACGGTTCCAGCAACGCGGTAGCAGTATTCACGGAGGCGGTCGAAGGTCGGATAGAAACGGACCGTAAGATCCATTTCAGCACCACTGACGAGATCGTGAAGGTAGCGCGCGGGCATGTTGTAGCGTTGCATGGTGTCAACGAGCGCCGGAAGAATTTCCTCAGCGCCGGGAAGGCTGGCGGCCGGAGAAACTACGGCGGCATTACCGTCGAAAACCTGCTCTTGGCCCGTGACGGCTTGATCGAGGGCCGCGCGCCAGCGAGCCAAGCAGCGCTGTTTGGCGGCGAGTTCCTGGCCTTCGTCGGAAACGTCGTCAATCAAACGCATGAACGCGTAGAGGGCAGCGAGAGCATCGCGCTTGGCTTTGGGCAAGATGTAGAAGGCGTAGTAGAAATTACTGTGAGCGGCGCGAGCGATTTGATGACAGTGTTCGTAGGACTCGGCAATGGCTGCTGGCGGCCAGAGCGCAACATGCTGCGCCCCTACAACTGCGGGCATCGTGGAAACTGTGCCGGAGCGAGAATCGCGCGCAGCCAAGTGTTTGATTAGCGTGCGGCCAAGAAGGCGGGCTTGCTTCAGTTTGCTGATGACAGGGCGCGTGTGGAGTGTGTCGTAGCCCATGGCTTCGATGGCGTCGAGTACGGCGATTCCGCCGCGGCTGAACATTTCGAGGTCAATGCTGAGACGCTTATCGACCATTTTTGGGAGAGGCATGCCTTCCGCAAACAAGGTGCGCGTGCGGGTGATTAAACCCTGCATCAGACGAACGTAGCGATCGTCGAAGCGGCGTTCAACGATATCGTTTTCGGTGAGGCCCTGGGCGGCGGCAGCGTCGAGGGGAATGTATATGCGGCCTTTGTCGAGGTCGCGCGAAACGTCCTGCCAGAAATTCGCGAGCTGCAGAGCCGTGCATGTGGCATCGGAAAGGCGCTGGCGTTCCTCGTCGCGATAGCCGCAGAGATAGAGGACCAAACGGCCGACGGGATTCGCCGAGTAGACGCAGTATCCTAGAACGCCCTCCCAATTCGCGTAGCGCTTCGTGGTTTGATCCTGGCGAAACGCTTTTAGCAGGTCGGCGAACGGCTGCTTGGGGATGTCTTTCGCGACGATGGTTTGGCGCAACGCGACAAAAACGGGATGAGACGGCTTGCCTTCGTAGCAAAGGTCGAGTTCGCGCTCCCACCAATCCAGAAGCTGGAGGGCGCGCATGGGGTCAGGCACTTCGTCGCCGAGATCGTCAGCCCAGCGGCAGTAGGCGTAGACATTGTAGAAATGCTGATGCAGGGTCTTGGGCAAGAGCCAGGAGACGACATTGAAGTTTTCGTAGTGATGGGTAGCGAGCCAGTGCGTGTACTCCTGGGCGACGGCGGGAGAGCAGCCGGCTGGCGGGGCGTTGCGCATGATTTCGAGTTCGTCAGAAACAAGCATTAAGAGAGAAGTTCCTTACTCGGCTCGGAATTACGGGTGGGCGCGGTTCGCACTTGCAAATTAAGGCCGGACGGCAAGTTTGATTTCGCCGCTTCGGGACTTCATGCGCTCGAAGGCTTGCGGCAAGTCTGCCAGACGAATCTCTTCGGTGACAAAATCGTGCGCGGAAATGTCTCCGCGGCGAATGGCTTCGAGCGCTTCACGGAAAAAGCGCGGTGTGTGATGGAAGGTGGAGATGAGCTTGATTTCGGAATAGTGAATGGCGGCGGGCTCGATTTCAACGTGAGTTCCCGAGGGCAGGCCGCTGAAGAAGTTCACCACGCCACCACGGCGCACGATGGCCAGGGCCATGCTCCAAGTCGCGGGATTTCCGGCGGCTTCGACGACCGCATCGGGACCACGCTGGTCTTCCGTAAGATTCTTCACGGCAGCAACGACATCCTCGGCCTCGTTTGTGTTAATCGTGGCAATGGCACCTAGGCGGCGCGCAACATCGAGCGGCGCAGTGCGGCGGGCAATGGCAATGACGCGAACGCCGCGGCGCGAAAGCATGCGGATGAATTTCAACCCGATGGGGCCGCAGCCAATTACAACCGCTGTATCGCCAGTGCGCAATTCCATTTCGTGAACACCGCGAAGGACGCAGGCTAGAGGCTCGGCGAGCGCGGCGCTTTGGTCGTCCACGGAGTGCGGCACTTCAAGCATGTTCTCCACAGCGATGCGGCCCGGAATGCGCATGTACTCGGCATAGGCACCATTGTTGAAAAGCAGGTCATCGCAGAGATTTTCCTGGCCGCGGCGGCAATGGTAGCAGCGCAAGCACGGAGCTGAATTTGCCGCCACGACGCGCATGCCGATGCGCCAACGAGGATCGACGCGCTTGCCGACCGCAACGATGTCCCCAACCAATTCATGACCAAAAACGGCGGGCGGTTGAATCATGAGGGCGTGATAGCCGCGCTTCCAAACTTTGAGGTCGGTGCCGTCGGTAAGGGCCAGGCGCACGCGAAGAAGCACTTCGTCGGCGGCCAGTGAAGGCACGTCGATCATTTCAATGCGGAGGTCCTCACTGCCATAGAGAACGGCCGCCGTCATTTTGGATGGCACTGCGACGCGTGTGGCAGCAACTTTCAATTCTTCGCCTATTTCCGTTTTCTTGTCCGTGGTCCTCATGCGTGTGTGATTAGAACCTTTAGCGATTCCGCGGTGGGCCGGGCAGCCAAATCCAAAGCCTCTTGGATTTTATCCAGGGGAAAGCGGTGCGTCACAATGTCCATGACCGGAAGTGTCTTGTGAAGCACCAGCTCCGCGGCCTCTTTTTGGATGTCCACCGCGGCGCTATAGCTGCCTAAGATTTCTTTTTCGTCAATCCCCACAGCGGCTGCTGGAAATTCGATCTTGGTGACCGGATCGTTCGCCGCAAACAACAGGACTCGCCCCCCAGGCCTTGCCGCAGCCAGCGCTTCCACGACCACTGCGGGATGCGCCACCGCCACCAAAACGGCATCGGCCCCCCGCCCCTCCGTGCGGGCCTTAATTTCGTCCACCAGCTTACCACCACTGGGGTCAAAGGACTCAATTGCGCCGAGGGTCAGGCTCTTGGCGCGGCGGACGGCCATTGGATCGCTGGTGTAGAGCTTAGGCCCTCGGAGCTTCGAGACCATGAGGAGCTGCAGGCCGATGGGGCCGCAGCCAATGACGAGAACGGTTTCGTTGGCGGCGACGCGGGCTTTTTGCACGGCTTTCAAAATCGTGTTGATCGGCTCGATGAACGTGGCTTCCTCAAAACTGACATTGTCGGGAAGCGCGACGATTCCGCGTTCAGCGACCCAGGGCATGGCTTTGACATATTCGCCAAAGCCGCCGCCGTTCGGAGTGAAACCAGCTGTTAGACCAGTGGTCTTATATTGCTTGCATTGAGAGAAGAGGCGGCGTTCGCAGTAAAAGCATTTGCCGCAGGGAATGTGGTGAAAGCTCATGACGCGGTCGCCGGGCTTCCATTTGGTGACGCCGCTGCCCACAGCAACGACCCTTCCGGCAAGCTCGTGACCCAGAATTTGCGGCGGCTCGACGTACCGATGGTAGATTTTCTTGATGTCTGTGCCGCAAACACCGCAAGCGGCGACTTTGATAAGGACTTCCCCTTCGCTCACTTCAGGGACAGGAGCTTCCTCCACGAGAACGATTCCCTTTTCGCGGAAAACACCTGCGCGCATAGTTTTAGGGATGGGCCCCAGGGCCCGAGCGGTTTCCAGAGTTGTACTGGCGCGCGTCATCGGGCCACTGCTCATTCGGCGGCTACTCCAATATCGTTCTTAATTGCCTCAGGGGTGAGAGCCAAAACATACGAGTCTAAGAATCTGGCTAAATTGCGAGCTGCCCTTTTGCTCCTAACACCAAATCGAATTACATCCATGGTCTTTGCTGGCCGGCTCAGCAGACGCTTAAGGAGTGGTACAGGTTTGACTTTACCTTCTGTCGTCAAGCATGCATTGAAATCAAGCGGCAGATCTTCGTCGTTCGCGTCGCTGATGGCCCGGATAGTCAGGGAAGGAATCCCTTCGCCCAAAAACTCGCTCATAATTGCCTGCGATTCCATATCCACGGCATCTCCCCAAAATGCCAGCCTGTTCTTCTCTTCACTCGTCTCCACGATGTGATCTGCGGTTAGCAAGACGTCAACCAACTTTGAGCCGGTGAACGCGGCAATTTGCATTAAACCCGCATGCGCCTCTAAACCGGCTGCGTCGCGAAGCGTCCCGACGCGACGCGGGACAATCACCTCTCCGACTCCGAGTTCTTTCTTCAGAGATCCCGCCAATCCAGAAGAAATGAGCACATCTACGCCAGCTTGCCTTGCGCAAATGCCAATGGGGAACAGGCCTTTGCGCACTCCTGCACCGATGCCAGTGAGAAGCACCCAAAGCGTGTTCCTTCCGCATTCCGCCTCATAGACTTTCAAGCCGCCGGACCAGTGGTCCGGGACCAACGCTCTTTCCTGGAACTTGCGTAGCGCCAGCCAAGGAGCGAATTCGGCTTCGACGGCGAAGGTGACGAGGATGCGCATCAGTTGTCGCGTCTAAAATGCCGCTGGAAAACAGCAGCGAAACTCATCAAGTCCAATCTCTCCCATTGGCCCTGCCACGCGACCTGCACGGGCTAAAGCCTGTGCTACCAAACCTACGCGGCGCGTGCCTGCGCCATTTTTTGGGCGCGGCCTTTGGCAATGTAGCCGTTCGCCTCGTACCAGCGTACGGCGCGATCTAGCGCCGCCGACACCGGACCCGCTTTGAAACCTAACTCGTGCTGCGCACGGGAACAATCCACAAACATCATGTGCCGAGCAATCTTCACACCCTCGATGGGGACGCTAGGCTCGCGGCCGATCAATCGAGAGAACACGGTATTGGCATAGGCTACACCCAGGGCCAGGCCGTGAGGGATTTTCATCCTGGGCGCAGGCAAGCCGCTAATTCTAGAAAGTGTGTCGAGCAAGGCCTTGAGAGTTAGATTCTCGCCGCCCAGGAGATAGCGCTCGCCAATCTTGCCCTTCTCGGCGACGAGGAGATGACCTGCAGCGCATTCCTCGACGCCAATGAAATTCAAACCAGTCTCGACGTAGCCGGGCATTTTTCCATTGAGGAAATCCAGAATGATCTTCCCCGTCGGCGTGGGCTTCCAATCCCAAGGGCCAACGGGCGTCGTGGGCATGGCCACGATGGCGGGCAAGCCCGCCTTCGCCGCTTTGAGAACTTCCTGCTCCGCCATCCATTTGGAACGCTTGTAGTGACCCACCATTTCATCGAGGCGCGCGTCGGTGGACTCGTTGGGATGCTGCGGGCGATCCACGGCGATAGTGGCAACCGTGCTGGTGTAGATGAATTGTTCGACGCCCGCGCGCATGGCAGCATCAAGCAGATGCTTAGTGCCGCCAACGTTGGAATCGTAAATATCCTGCTTGCGCCGCGCCCACAACCGATAGTCGGCGGCGACGTGAAACACGCGCTTTGCTCCCTGCATTGCGCGCGCGACCGACGCCGGGTCGCGCAAATCGCCAGTCACATATTCGAGCGAAAGGTCCGCTATGGCGCGATTGGTGCTCGAAGGACGCAACAGCACGCGCACGTCCTCGCCCCGCGACACTAACTGGCGCGCGACGTGGCTGCCCAAGAACCCGGAAGCGCCCGTGACGAGCGTCGTCATGCGATTCTCACACCTTCTTCGCCGGCCTCTGTGCGCACATCTTCAGGAGCGAACGCTGCTGCATCTTGCAGTTGCCTCGCAAGTGTTTGGGAAAGAAGCGCCTCTTCGACGTGCTCGGAGAATTGACGCCAGAAACTTTTGCGGATGAGGCCGCGCGCTTCAGCAGCCTTGCGAGTAACGGCTTCGTTTGAAGATGCGGCTGTAATCAGCCAGCCGTCCACGTCTTTCTCCGCAATCAGCGCGCGGAGGGTTTCCATCGCGGCACGGTCCGTATCTTCGTGAACCTGCGAATGAATGACGGTGAAAAAGCCCGAAAGCCGCGCGGCACGAAGTCCTTCAAGGGCAAGAGCAGGTTCCGGGGATTGGAACGA
Organism: Candidatus Acidiferrum sp.; assembly: GCA_035280045.1. Lineage (GTDB taxonomy): Bacteria > Acidobacteriota > Terriglobia > Acidiferrales > UBA7541 > Acidiferrum. The sequence continues at coordinate 14,900 of DATEGP010000025.1, read as the reverse complement.
GTCGAGACAAACGGTCAAAAACAATTCACGAAGCGGCTGAAATTCGTGAATCCTCCGCCTCAGCGATGCTCCATCAGTCTCAAGAAAAACACAGTGACCGCCTTGAGCAATCGCGCGGACAAAATGGCCGATACCGGCATGAAGCAATGGTTCACTGCCCCCAATCCAAATCACCGGCGCTGAACTCTTGATCAGCGCATGCATCTTTTCGCGGGAAACAGGCGCAGCGCACCCAGGATGGAGAACCTCCGCGGAATTCACACAGTGGAGCAATGGCCCCGGCGGCGCAGAACTGGAAAGCTGCGCGATGCGGGCTTTGGCGAGTTTTGACGTGAGCCGCGCTGGCAAGCGCACCATGTAGGCTAAATCCCGCTGCGCAGCCCGAACTCGCCGGGCTGGAATTTCACAGCGCAATACTCTTCGGCTTTGCGCGATTGATTGGAATAGCGCGCGAGCGCGTAAAGCGGGAAAGAATTTCGGTAGAGATGGTATTTCAGGTAAAAGACGCCTGGGAAACCGGTGCCGGTAAACTCCGGCTCGCTCCAGGAACCGTCCGCTTCCTGGCGATGGACCAGGTAATCCACAGCCTTGGCGACTGCCGGGTCTTCCGTTCCAGCGCTAGCGATCAGGCCGATAAGTCCCCATGCAGTCTGCGAAGCGGTGCTGGCTCCCTGCGCTTTCGTCGAAGGCTCATCGTAGCTCAAGAGCGATTCGCCAAAGCTGCCGTCCACTTTTTGTACGCTGCAGAGCCAGCTGACCGCGCGCTTGCAAAACTCGCGAGTGGCCAGCGAAACAGTTTCCAAAGCGCGCAGAACGCCGCTCGTCCCATAAATGTAATTCACGCCCCAGCGGCCAAACCAGGAACCATCTTCGCTCTGATCCTGAAGCAGGAATTTCACAGCGCGCTGAATAACAGGATGCTCCGCGGACCAGCCATAGCGCCCAAGACATTCGACGACGCGCGCGGTAACGTCGGCGGTCGAGGGGTCGATCATGGCGTTGTGGTCGGCGAAAGGAATGTTGCACAGAAACTGGCGGTCGTTATCGCGATCGAACGCGCCCCAACCGCCGTCATGGTTCTGCATGCTGAGCAGCCATTGAATACCGCGGCGCATTGCGGCTTCCATGCGCGCGGACTCCGGATACTTAACGCGCTGGAGGGCCATCAAGACGAACGCCGTGTCATCCACGTCGGGATAGAAATCGTTGCGAAACTCGAACGCCCATCCGCCGGGCTCCGCATCCTTGTTCTTGACCTGCCAATCACCGGGGCCAAGCACTTGCTTCGAGAGAACCCAGTCTGCGGCCTTGACGAGAGCAGGATGGTCTGGAGGCAGGCCCGCCTCTTCGAGCGCAACCATCGCAATGCAGCTGTCCCATACGGGAGAGACGCACGGCTGCATGCGAATCGTCTCTTCATCTTCAATTTCAAAGCGCGAGAATTCCTTGATTTCGCGCAATGTGAGTGGATCGTCCGGGCCATGGCCAAATGCCATCAACGCAAAAATCGAGTTCATCATCGCGGGGTAGATGGCGGCGAGGCCATCGGTCCGTTCAATGTGATCAAGCATCCAGGACTTCGCCTCGCGGATGGCCCTCTGACGAAACGGCTTCCAGGGAGATCTCTCATAAAGCTTCAGCCCGCGGTCCAGAGCCAGAAAGACGTTTTTCCAGGAAATGAGTTGGTCACTCCAATCTAGCGCGGCAGTCTTGCGCTCAGGGTCTTTAAAGAGCTCGTCGACATGAGCATGTTCCGGGAGCTGCCAATGGGGGCGCAGCGAGGACAAAATCGCCATCGGGATCACAATCCCCCGAGTCCATGAAGACATTTCGTAAATATTGAAGATGAACCAATGCGGAATCAGCATCAACTCTGGCGGAATCGAAGGAACAAGATCCCAACTGACCGCTCCGACCAATGCGAGATAAAAGCGAACGTAAGAATTGGAATGCTCGAGACCGCCGAGCCGGTGCACCATTTCTCGCGCGCGCACTAAATTCGGCGCGTAAGGCGAAACGCCCGCAAGCTTCAAGGCGAAATATGCCTTGCAGGTAGCGTTTAGTTCCGAAGGGCCGCCTGGATAGATGCTCCAGCCGCCATCCGGCAACTGGCGCTGGCGGACATAGTTGGCAAGCTTGGCGATGCGCTCGTGATCGGCCTTGCCCAAAACGTGCAAGTAGTAGATGTAATCCGATTCCAGAGTGGAATCGGCTTCGAGTTCGCCTTGCCAGTAGCCTTGTTCCGCTTGAAGGGACAGGAGGTGATTCGCGCCGCGCTCAATGGCTTTCTCAACACGCGCCGCCCAACCCTGCTCCTGCGGTGAGGCATGCGCCGATGCGGCGGCTGGTTCCTCTCCTATGCGGGCAAATGAGGCCATCGATGCTCCCCCCAGAGCACACAGAATTGACGGGTTCAGCAGGCCGGTCTAACCCGCCGCACTAATTTCCCGTAACTACCATGATCCCTGTCACTTGCACCCGATCGAAACAAGGAATGCGATGATTAAGTTCCAGTAACATCGGTACTGCTTTGATTATCGCCGCCTTGACGTTGAGGGTCAACGGGTAAGATGCCTCGTTGTAAACGAGGAGTTGTCAAATTGAAACAGTTGCGGGTGATTCGAGCGTGCGTTCAACCAAAACCCGCAACGGCTGAGGCAGGGGTTCTCCTTCTTGTTGAGAAACCGAGGGTTTCTCGGAAAGCAGTCGCGATGGCAACTGCATCCAGGCCGGCGCGGCCGCCGAAAATGCAGCAGCCGAGCCGCGAAGGACGAGCGCATCAGCACGATCCAGCGCAGCCCGAGCGGAATCCTTGAAGTCTTCCCTCGACGGGTCAACCACTGCGAAGTACAGACTTGGTTTCAGGAATTGCAGCAACGAGTTGCTCTCTAAAATAAGCGGTGGCAGTTCACCGTATGCAGTGGCTTGTGCTTCCTTCACAGCGCTTCTCAACAAAGGGAGCCCCTCGGCAAGAAATCCCTGCTTGGTGCGCAGCCAAAAGGAACGACGCGCTCCAGCTGCCAGAAAACGAGCACTGTCTGTGCCGGTATCGGTGTGCAACTCCCAGTCGAGTGCGCAGACATGTTCCGTCGGAGCGCAATCGCAATCCTCACCGTTTTGGGCACACACACCGTGACCATACTGTGTGATTTTTCCAGCAATCCAGTTTGCGTCGGGAAAAGCGGCAATCACGTCGCAGACAAGCTGCGTCTTACCAATGCTGCGCGTGTGCCCGCCAATGACAATTACGCGCCAGTGTGGTGAGACCTGTTTCCCACTAGGCTTATTTGCTTCCAACTTTGGCCTCAAGATATTTGATGCGCGCGGCCAATTCCGGCAAGCGGCCGTAAAACGCGTATTGCTCTTTGAACTTTTCGAGCGACCGCGCCGGCGTTCCCCACACGGTTTGCCCGCGGCGAATCGTCTTACCGCCCAGCACTCCTGATTGTCCTCCAATCACGGAGCCGTCTTCCAGTTCGCAGCGTTCACCGAAACCGGCCTGGCCGCCAATCACCACGCTCTTGCCTACTACGCACGACCCGGAGAATCCCACCTGCGCCGCGATAACGGTGTGCGCACCGATCTGGCAGTTGTGGCCAACGTGAACCAAGTTGTCGAGCTTCACGCCCTCAAAGATGCGCGTGTCATCCAACGAGCCACGGTCAATCGTCGCGTTCGCGCCAATCTCGGCGTCGTCGCCAATCTCCACGATCCCGACTTGCGGAAACTTCCAGTGTTTCCCTTCCCCGAACGCGTAGCCAAATCCATCCGCTCCAATTACGGCGCCGGAATGAATCTCCACACGATGGCCGACTCGAACGTGATGATATAGTGTCACGCGGGGATGAATGCGGCAGTGTTCTCCAATCCAGCAGCCCGCGCCGATAACGCAATGGGCGCCTACTTGTGTTCCCGCGCCGATGTGGGCATCTTCCCCAATTACAGCATAAGGCCCGATGCTAGCGCTTGCCGCAACCCGCGCGAGCGGAGCAACAACTGCGGTCGGATGAATCCCCGAAGCAATCGGCGCGCGGTCAAGAAGCAGCGCGGCAGCTTTGGAAAAGGCGAACTTGGGATGCGCGCTTCGCAGCAAGGTTTTACCCGGCAACCGCAGTCCTTCAGCCGCAATGACGCAAAGTGCAGCGGAACCGGTCGCTCGCACCACATGCTTGGCCGAATCGACGTAAATCAAGTCACGTGAGGCGGCACGTTCCGGCGCCGCCACGCCGCTGATTTCCAGAGCGCCGTCCCCTTCAAGTGTTGCTCCTATCGCTTCAGCTAATTCTCTTGCCGTTCGTCTCATGTTTTGCCTCACGAAAATCGTACACGGGTGGCTCGCCGCTCGGCCTCGTGTTCCACCGGCCATGAACCCACACCCATTGCTCGGGATATTTTCGAATGATATCTTCGAGCACTTTCGTGAACTTCCGGGTGTTTTCGAGGATATCGCGTTCTGCATCTCCCGTTCGAATGAGCTCCACGGGAGGCTCGAAACGAAGTCGATATTTGCTCAGCTGTGTATCCCAGACGGCATAGCCCGGCACAACTGCGGCGTCGGTGTGGAGCGCCAGACGGGCTATGCCTGAGGTCGTACTTGCCGCTTTTCCAAAAAATTCCACGAAGATCCCTTCCTGCGGCATGGTGTTTTGGTCGGCGAGGATGCCAATCGTTCCCGCCTCTTTCAAAACTTTCAGCGTGACGCGCGCTGATTCGTTCTTAGAGATTGGCTGGTTGCCCGACAGGCAACGGTACTTGTTGACCAAAGCATCGATCCGCCGATTCTCGATGGGCCGCGCCATATAGTGCAGCGGATAGCCGTAGAGCGCATGTGCGAAGGAAGAAAGCTCCCACGCGCCAATGTGCCCGGTCAGGTAAAGCACGCCTTTGCCGCGCCGCTGGCCCTCCAGGAAGTTTTCATGGCCATCGAGAACGACGACCTGCTCGATATTTTCTCTCGTGTATTTCGGAAAGCGAGCAAATTCCGCGGCCATCCACCCCAGATTGCGCAGCAATCCTCGAATGACCGCCTTCCGTTGAGCGTCACCCCAATCGGGAAACGCGATTCGCAAGTTGACCTGTGCTGTCTTCCGTAGGCGCGGGAGTAGCGCGTAGAAAGATCGCATAGCGACCACGGCGCAACTTCTTGCCAAGGACCTTGGAAGAAGCCCCAGTCCCTTTACGACCAGCCACACCGCCGCGTATTCGAAAGACTCCTTCATCGTCGCCCCAAATGGAATGGAAAATTCATCGCGCGACAGTATGCAAGAGGTCCGGGGCTGGAAGAAAGTATTTCAATGTTAGACTCAACCTTCCGTGAAAAAACCAACTAAGTCTCCATACCCAGAGTACCGAACTACAAGAGCCACCCTAATTGTTTGGAGCCTGCTCATTTGCGCGACCCTCTATGTATGCTACTTCAGCCACTTGGGCGTAGTTGGTTTCCTTGGACCCGATGAGCCCCGCTACGCCTGGATTGCCCGCCAGATGATGGAATCGCATGATTGGACCACGCCGCGCTTGTATGGAAAGCCCTGGTTTGAAAAACCTCCGCTTTTTTATTGGGGTGCAGGCCTGGCCTTCAAATGGTTTGGCGTAAGCGAGGCCGCGGCGCGCTTGCCGAGCGCCATTTCCGCCCTGCTGGCCACGATGGCGCTGGCGTGGCTTGCTCTTCGTCTCTATGGTTACGAAACAGCGCGCTGGACCCTCCTCCTCCTTCCCACATCGGCTGGCATGATCGGCTTTTCTCATGCGGCCGCCACCGATATGCCCTTCAGCAGCATGTTCACGATTGCCATGGTCTGCGCCGCGGTCGTACTTGGTTTGACACGCAATGAACACACGCCGATCCTTCCCCGCACACCGTGGATTGCTTTAATTTTGTTTGGGTTTTTCCTGGGAGCAGCGGTTCTTGCCAAAGGCCCAGCCGCGATTATCTTGTGCGGTGGCGCGGTGATTTCCTGGACCTTGCTCACCAACCGGAAACATGACGCGGTTCGATTCCTTCACCCTGTGGCCATTGCCTCATTCTGCGCCACCGCCCTGCCCTGGTACGTTCGCTGCGCTCGCCGCAATCCTGATTTTCTGCGCGTGTTTATTATCGAGCACAATTTCAAGCGCTTCCTGACGCCGGAGTTTCAGCACATCCAGCCGTTCTGGTTTTACCTGCCGGTCGTATTGATAGCGCTCCTTCCCTGGACGGCGCTGTTTCTTTGGAGCGGCGTTCACGGCGTAGCGCGTGTCGTTCGCACGCATACCGCGCAAGACTCGAAGTGGTTTCTAGCCTGCTGGGCCGGCTTCTGCCTCCTCTTTTTTTCGATTTCCCGCTCCAAACTTCCAGGTTACATCCTTCCAGCGCTTCCGGCTCTGGTTCTAGTCTTTGCGCATTCGCTTACAACAATGGAAAGACTTCCGCGCTGGCTGCTTCGTGCTGCGTTACTGTTGTTTTCGCTTTTGCTCTTCGTTCCGCTCGTCTACATCCAACTTCTCGGGCCACAGTTTTCTTACGGAAATGCTGCGATAGTGATCAGCGTCTGCACCATTGTGGCTTTGATGGGGGCTGCAAACCTCCTACTGGCCTCTTTTGGCAGGCCCGCGAGGGAAAAAGGCCTGCTTCCCCTTCTCGCCGCGGGCTGCGTTGTCCCAATACTTCTTGCCACCATCGTGGCATATGTCGTCGCGCCGTCTTTCCTGAAGCCCGACCCTTCCGGGAAAATCCTGGCGCAACAAGTGCAAAAGCAGAAAATTCCGCTGGATGAATTGGCAGTCGGTTGGCTGAACCGAGGCCAGCATTTCGGCATGAATTTCTATTTGCACCAGGAAATCAAAGACTGGAACCTGGAAAATTCAGGGAGGCAATACGTCATAACGGATATCCGCGGCTGCAGAAATTTGGACCCAATTCCCTTCGCGTGCGAACCCGTGCCCTTCGACCAGCAGGCGACTGGCGCATTTCTCTATCACATCGTTATGCGCGGTTCAGTGCAAGGATTGGGGCTTGGCAATGGTGGGTGGCAAACGCAAAAGAAAGAATGACACCACACGGGTTTCGTACTCGCGCTTCTCCTCGTCGCTCAAACTCACAAAATTGCCATGGGCAATAATGGCTTGGTCGCGCGGTCCGGGAGCTTGCAGAAACATCTGCCGCGTAATCGCACCCAGCTCCGGATCATCCAGCGCCTGAATGAAGAGCGTGGGAACGCCGTTAAGAGCGCTCAGTCGGCTCGAGAGCGGCGGATCGTGCCGGTGACCGCTGTTGAGATACCCGAAACCGATCTGCGAGGAACGAACCATCAGCGGAAATGTGCCCAAACCATTGTGTTCAACTCCCACTTTGACCATCTGCTCAGGATCATCGTAGACGGAATCCAGCACCAGTGCGCGAATGCGCTTGTCGCCTTCCGCTTCGCGCAATGCCGCATAAGCTCCCAGGTTATAGCCCCAAAGTCCGAAGCGTGTGGGATCCAGGTCGTCGCGAGCGGCTAGCGTGTCGACGGCCTTGCGCAGTTCGTCGGCTTCGCGGTAACCCAGCGTGGTAACTCCCGAGTTGGCGCCATGCGCCGCAAAATCAAAGACGAACGCATTGTACTGGTGGTCTTGCAGCGCAGTGACCAGGGTCAACAATTCCCCCCGGCTGGATGCATAGCCGTGACACAAAACGATTGTAGGAGCCTGCCGCAAGCCCGGGAAAAACCACCCTTCCCGCTTTCCCAGCTCCGGTACCTGGAAATCCATCACTTCGGGCCTGCCCGGAAAACTGGCCAGGCTGATTTCGGGTGCGCTGCGTTGCGGTTTGACGATTCGGTAGACGAGAAATCCTGCAATGGCCGACGTAGCCAGCACGGCAAAAAAAGCCAGCGCCAAAACTATAGTCAGCAATTTTGTGTACCACCGCGATGGATACCGCAGTTCGGAAAGGATTTGCATGCGTCGCTTAAGCCGCTGGGTGCGCGGCGCCTCTTGTCTCAAAAATCCTTGTAAAAAACTGTCAAACGCTCAAGTAAAGCCATCGTAGCACAACGATTTCAGTGAACTTTGAAAAGCCGATGGCCTTGTGTCGCATTCGTATCACCTACCGGACAGTCTATCCAGCCGCTCTTAGACGAATCGGCTATCATAGAGCCAGCAGGGAGCCACTATGGCGGGAGCTCACCAAATCCGCGTCCCGATGAACATCGTAGACTTGCGCCAGACTACCGTGCGCCAAATTGAGCCGCTTCTCGAAGAAGAAGCGCGGCATTGGCGCGATGAGTTGCATTGGGACTATCGCGGCGCGCTGGAGCTGATCAAGCGTTTCATGGAAGCCCGCGCGCTGGCCGGCTGCGTCGCGTTCGAAGCCGGAACCGCGGCGGGCTACTCGTTCTACGTCCTGGAAGAGCAAAAAGGGCTGATCGGCGGGCTGTACGTTTCATCCAAATTTGCTCAAGATGCTTTGGGCCGCAGGCTGCTCGAGGAAATGCTCTTTTCCATGCGAGCGCTTCCCCATTTGATGCGCATTGAGGCCCAACTCATGCCCTTCAGTGGCCCCTTGGATGCGCCCCTGCTGGAGCACGGATTCCATCTTTACACGCGCCAATTCATGCTGCTTGATTTGCGCAAGATGCCGGAAGCAAAAGCTGGCGCTTCTGGCGGCCTGCGCCTTTCTCGCTGGAACGACCGGTACTTCGACCCTTGCGCGAAGCTGATTTATCTGGCCTATGCCAATCACGTGGACGGCGAAATCAACGATCAATACCGTAGCCGCGCTGGCGCGCTGAGATTTTTGAAGAATATTATTTTGCTGCCGGGATGCGGACAGTTCGTTCCCGGCGCGTCCTTTGTTCTACACGAACCAGGGAGCGACGAGTTGGTCGCTGCCGTATTGACGAGTGAAGTCTCTTCCGGAGTTGGGCACACGACGCAGATCTGCGTTTTGCCTGGCTTTCAGGGGCACGGCATCGGCCGCATGCTGATGCAAACTTCCGCGGAAGCGTTGCGCTCTATGAAATTCCGCGAACTCACACTCACCGTCACTTCCGAAAATCGCACCGCCGTCCAGCTCTACGAAAAGCTCGGTTTCCACACCATCAAGTCCTTCACCGCCGGCGTCTGGCCCCGCTGACTACCCACAGTGGAAAATTCGTTTCAGTGTTTTTTTGAGCTGGTCATGTAATCAGTCAGCGGAGGTGGCAACCCTGTGAGGATCACAAGATGGAGAGGTCCAGAGACCACCACCCATTGTCGAGCACCGGAATCAGAGAACTGACGAAAAGCAAATTCACTACGCAATTCAAAAGTTCTTGGCTCACCTGCCTGGGGGGAAAACGTCCATTGTTTCAGGCTGTCGACGACAGCTTGCTGCAACAGGGGATGCCCACTCACGATTTCAACACTATCCACTTTTCCATTATTTGCCACAGACACCTTGGCTACGACAGTTCCTGATATGCGTGTCTGGCGTGCAAGAGGCGGATATGAAATACGTTGTGCGTGTGTCAGCTGGAGATCAGGACGGCCCGCACACAGAGCGTCTCCGTCAATTTCACTAGTCTGCTTGCGAGCTTTCTCAAACTCATCCCCCGAAAGCCATTTGATGGGCTCCGACTGTGAGGCGGCCTCAAGGCCTAGTTCGTATCCAAAAGCCGCCATCTTCGCCAGACCCTTGAAATCCCAATCATCGCGATATACATCCGTTGGCTGATGGTAACGGTTTTTCACATAGTCGTTAGCCTGTTGCTCTCCCCACGCTTCATCATGCCCCTGAAATTTCCTCCCCTCGCTGATAGAAAACGAAGGGATTCCCGCGTGCGCCAGGCTGAAATGATCCGAGCGGTAATAATGGCCCGCCTCCGGCCTTGGATCTGGGCGAATGGCCAATCCAAATTCTTTCGCTGCCGCTTCCACAATGGGATAGAACGTGGTCCGTTCTGCCCCGCTCACTTCCACCTCTTCGGGTATGCCCAAAGGCGCGAGCGCGTCATAGTTCAAATCCAGGACGGGATCGACGGGCAGGTATACAACTTTCTTCCCCAAATACTCGGAGCCTAGCAGCCCCTGTTCTTCGGCAGTTACTGCCGCAAACAAGATCGACCGTGGCGGAGCTTTTTTGGCTTTCGCCCACGCGCGCGCCAACTCCAACAGAATCCCGCAGCCCGTTGCGTTGTCCACGGCCCCGTTGTAAATGTTGTGCCCCGCTTTATCTTTGTCAATTCCCAGGTGATCGTAGTGCGCGGTGTACAGAACGGCTTCATTGTTCTTGTCTGGCTCCGAACCGGCTCGCATCGCCATCACATTGTGCGCCACGAACGGATGCATTTGGCTCACCACATGCGCTTGCAACCGCACCCCCAGTTCAATCGGCTTAAAGTCGCGCGATTGCGACTGTTGGAGCAACTCGCCCAGATCCAGCCCCGCCATACCGACAAGTTTTTTTGCCACTTCCTCCTGAATCCACGACGCCGCCTGCAACTTCGGCGCGCTTCCCTTCTCCAAGTAGGATTTCTCGCCGCCCCACGAGTTCCGCACCACGTCCCATCCATAGCTCGCCAGATCCGTACGATGAATAATCAGCGTTGCCACCGCGCCACGCCGCCCGGTCTCCTCGTACTTGTACGACCACCGCCCGTAATACGTCAGCGCCTTCCCCTTGAAAAAGTTTGGATCATCGCTAACCGGTTCGTTCACAAACAGCAGCGCCACCTTCCCTTTCAGGTCGTACCCCTTGTAGTCGTTCCAGTGATACTCGGGCGCCGTTATGCCATAGCCCACAAAAACGATGGGCGCATCAATGCCCGACGACTCCTTCTGACTTTCATTGCTGGTCACAAAGTCGTCGAGGTTTCGCAGCGTCATAGGCGAACCGTTAGCAGGGATCAGTGTGAACGTTGTGTCCGGGAGCGTCTTCATGCTTACCATAGGCACGCTTTGGAGATACGTTCCCGCGTCGGAAGCAGGTTGCAAACCATAGCTCTTGAACTGCGCGGCGATGTACTCGGCGGACAGGTCGCCTCCCTTTTGTCCGGTTCCCCGGCCCTCCAGCGCATCGCTTGCCAGATACTTTACGTGGGCGCGAATCTTCTCCGGATCAATCTTTACGTGCTTCACTTCTTTCGGCCCGGCAAAAACGCCAACTCCGAATTCACCCGCGCACACGAATAGCACGCCGAAAGCGATCACCAGCTTCTTTTTCATGGAACCCTCGTGAAAAAAAGGAATCGATTCTTTCGATGCGACTTTACACTGTCCAGATTTCTCTGAGCACGCGACGAAAGTTACCACCGAGAATGGCTTCGATGTTGGTATCGCTGTACTTGCGGCGGATCAAGCCCTCAGCGATATCAAAAGGTCTCTTCGCGAAGTTGTATCCATCGAGATCAATTTTGTCACGGAAGCCGTAAGTGCTCTTGTAGCCCGCTTTCAGCTGCTTGTATTCGTCGGCTGGCATCGCGTCGTACCCGAGCAGATCAATGTCGCTCCCGACTCCGAGATGTTCCACGCCCACCAGCTTCGCGACATAATCGTAGTGGTCCAGCATGGCATCCACTCCGGTCGGCTCCTTCGGGCTGACGAACATGCGCACTTCCGTGATGCCCATGACCCCGCCTTCGGCAGCCATCGCCTTGATGGCTTCATCGGTCTTGCAGCGTGGATGGTTTGGATTCAGCGCGCGGCAATTCGAATGGGTGATGAGCACGGGCTTTTTCGACAATTCAAACGCGTCGAGCGTCGTCCTATCGCCGCAGTGAGAAACATCCACAGCCATGCCCACCTTGTTCATACGCTCGACAATGCTCACGCCAAAGTCCGAGAGTCCCTCGTCGCGCCGCTCCGTCGAGCCGTTGCCAATCAACGTGCGCGCATTGTACGTGAGCTGCGAGACGCGCTGGCCGAGCCCATAGAAATAATCAACGTCGTCCGCCTTGCGAAAATGCTCCGAATTCTGAATTCCCAAAAGGATTCCCACTTTGCCTGATGCCTTGATTCCGTCCAGCCGCTCCGGAGTATCTACACGCTCGAACCAATCATCGTGCCTCGCAATTAGGCTGTTGTAACCAGACAGAAACTGCAGCGTCTCCAAATACGCGTCGGGACCACCAGTTCCAATCGCTATGTGAAAAACGTTGATGCTCGAGTTTTTGTAAGGCGCGAAATCCTCGGCCTTGAAGTTCTCCGGATTTCCGAGCATCTTCCGTGTTTGGCTGGGACTAATCCAGAGCGGAGCGAGCATGTCGATGACCGTCGACCGCTGTACCAATTCCACAGCGCGTGAAGAGTGTTCGGACCCGCCTGCAAAGAGTAAATAGCGCCCGCGATGGATCATTGCCGCGCCCACCGCCGCGCTGCCCGCGGCCGACTTCAGAAACTTTCTGCGATTCATCTTTCTCTCCCGCCGCTACTTTTTGTTGACAGCCCGATCCTTCAGCAAATTCTTCAGCTCGCTCATGAATTCCTGAACATCCTTGAAATCCATATAGACCGATGCGAAGCGAACGTATGCCACCTTGTCGAGCTTCTTCAGCCGGTGCATGATCATTTCCCCGATTTCCGTGGTGGTCAGTTCGCGCTCGGTGGACTCGTGCACCACCGCCTCAATCTCGTCCACAATCCCTTCCAGCTTTGGCGTGGCCACCGGCCGCTTCTCGCAGGCTTTCAGAAGCCCCTGCAGGATCTTCTGCCGCTCGAATCGCTCGCGCCGCCCGTCTTTCTTGATCACCATGTACGGAATTTCATCAATGCGTTCGTAAGTCGTGAAGCGCCGGCCGCACTTCAGGCACTCGCGCCTTCGGCGAATCGTGTCGCCGCCGCGGCCTTCCCGCGAATCGATCACCTTGTCATCCACATGCGCGCAAAAAGGACACTTCACGAGGCTGGGTCTCCTTGCTTGTTATTGGGCGGCTTCGCCCGCCACTTCTTTTTCGTGCGCCAGTTCGCGCAACTTTCCGAGTGACAATCCTTCCTGAATCAGAAACGGCACACCCGCGAGGCAGCACGCCGCAAAACCAATCAGCCAAAGCACCACAGCAGCAGCCGTTGCCGGCTCCGTTTCTACCCCAAACATCTTCGTATACACAAGCACCGAAGCGAGTTGCGCCCCGCCACCGACCGCCGGTAATTGCACCACCGATCCGACCAGTGAGAAGGCCATCACTAGCATCACTTCGCCGAAGCTGAGTTCCGCCATTCTTGGGGACGCGTCGCCAAAAGCATGAGTTCCCCAGTAGTACACCAGCAAAACGAGGAACCAATGCAATCCAGAATAGAAAATGGCCAACAAAAGTTCCTTCACGTCGCGGATGGCTTGCGTGCCGCGCACTACGCCGAACAAGATTCGTGCAACCGGTCCACGCCAGCCAGGCATCGTTCGCCAGCTTCCCAGCCGACGCTCGAGCAACGCGGTACCATGCAACCGCAAGTAAACCAGGAACACCACTGCCGCTGTCACGCCCGCGAACAAAAGCGTGCCCGCGGTTTTCGCTGCGGCTCCCAGCGCCGATGTGGTTTCTCCGCCACCCGTCTGCGACTTGACGAAAAATAATGCCAACGCTGCAATCACCGCGGTGCTGCCGGTATCGAACAAGCGCTCCAGCGCATAAATGCCAAACATGTCGGCGATTGGCAGTTTCTCTTTTCGAGCGAGTAACAGCGGCCTAACCGGTTCTCCCGGACGCCCGAGAATAAAGACCGCGGCGAATCCGGCCAGCGTCATTTTGTAGATGACCCAAAAACGCGAAGCCCCGAGATTGCCCTGAAATAATTGCCATCGCAGTGCGCGAATGGCGTAGCAGCCATAAATCACAAGTATCGGCAACAGCAAAAGGTAACGATTGGCTCCCGCCACGGCATGAAGCAGTTTTTCCCCGCTGAAATTGGCCTTGTGAACGAAACCGGTGGACTGATAAACAACAAACCCGGCCAGGACAATTCCGGCCAGGATGATAAGCAGCTTCCTCGACGATGTTTGCATGCGGTGGTCAGACTAGCGGGAGCCCCGCATCGCGTCAAGTTGCTAGCCAAGCATAACTTGACATACGATGCAGCCCATTCAGAATGTAGCGCCATGGAAGCAACGCTCAACAGCCGGCTTGCCATGATTGCGCTGCCGGATGTAGACGGCAAAGAAGTCCGGCTCGGTTCCTTGTGGGTCCGCCAACCGGCAGTCGTGGTGTTCCTGCGCCATTACGGTTGAATCTTCTGCCGCGAGCACGTCGCGCAGTTGCGCGCGCACGAACAGGCCTTCCGGGATCGCGGCGCAAACCTGGCTGCCGTGGGACTGGGGGATCGCACCTATGCACAGGCTTTTCGCGAGGAAACGGGCATTACCTTCCAGTTGCTCATTGACGAAAAGCGCGAAGCCTATGCCGCCATGGAGCTCAAGAGCGCCAACTTGTTTCATTTGCTGCGAGGCGACAATGCCCAAGCGCGTGCGCGCGCCAAAGCCGCCGGGCATACGCAGCACAAACTCGGGCGAAACCCCTTCCAGTTGGGCGGTAGTTTTGTCTTCGGCCCTGGGGACGTGGATCGCTTCGCCCACCGCAGCGAAACCTTCGGCGACAACGCGCCCATTGAGGCATTGTTGACGGTGCTGCCCTGAGCCGCGCCACACCTCTTGTGCAAGTCCCTTATCCTGAGTAAGATGCCACCACTAATGACGGTCGAAAGCCTGGCCCAGATTCAAGGGGAACATTTCGCTAGCAGTTTTCGTTCCATAGTTGGCAGGCCCAGATGGACTGCCAGCGGTTTTTTGAGAGAGAAGCCGACTCGCAGACGCGCCTTGCACCGTACTTGGTTCAGAGGCTGATGATACGTTGGAGCAGGATGCCCAACTTGTCCAGCAATGCCTCCAGGGCGACGGGTCGGCCTGGGAGGAACTTGTGCGTCGCCACACGCGCCGCATCTTTAACATCTGCTACCGGTTCACCGGCAAC
>DATEGP010000024.1:0-184438 GCA_035280045.1 Candidatus Acidiferrum sp. | reverse complement strand
CAAAAACAGCAATGGATTGGGCACGTCGCTGTTGCGGACGCGATCTGCTATATCTTCGGCACGCTAGGCGTGATCCTAGTCTGCGCGAGCTTTGGACCGAAACTGCTGAGGATCGATTTGCGCGCCGAATCGAGAAAAGTTGAAGAGAAACTGGGAATAAAACATACGAAGCTGGGCGTGTCTTCAGCCTGGCAGCCTATTGGTTATCGCGCATATACAATTCGTCCAAACGGTCGAGTCGTGGGGAAGACGATCGCGGAGGCCGAAGAATCCGTACCTAGCGCCCGCCTCTTTGTGGAGCGAATTCGGCGCGGCGGCGAGATTCTCTCGCCTCTTCCCACTACCGTCCTGGAGGCAGGAGACACGGTTGCAGTACTTGGACGAACTGAGGCCCTGATCAATCTTCTTTCTTCCTCCTCTACCGAGGCGACGGATCCAGAACTACTTGAGATTCCATTGGCTTCCTACGGGCTATATGTCACCAGCAGCATGGTTGCGGGGAAAACCCTGGCCGAAATCGTGGAAGGTATCGAAGAAGCGCGTGGTGTCCTGTTACGCGGAATTATGCGGGGTGGTCAATCCATTCCGATCGGGCCAGGCACAATCGTCGAGCGAGGCGATACATTGCAAGTAACTGGTTCAGAATCTGCTGTTGAAAGACTAGCCCCTTTGGTGGGAAGAGTGATTAACCCGACCGAGGAAAGTGACTTTGTTGTGTTGGGTATAGCTGTTTTTCTTGGCGTGTTGGTCGGTGCCATCCTGACCATACCCATAGGCCATCTGAGAATAGCCCTTGGCACCAGCGTGGGAACTTTACTCGTCGGTGCTCTTGTGGGGTGGCTGCGATCAGTGAAGCCCTGGTTCGGGAGAATGCCGGACGCTGCAATTAGCTTTATGAAATCGATGGGCTTAGCCGCTTTTGTAGCCATGGTTGGGCTGAAGGCGGGGCCCATCTTTGTTAACGCAGTAAAGGAATATGGCTACATCCTTTTCCTCGGCGGAATCGTGGTGACTTTCGTGCCACTCCTTGCAGGTCTCTTCTTCGGTCGGTACCTTCTGAAGCTAAACCCAGTCTTGCTTCTCGGGGGGCTCGCTGGGGCTCAGACCATGATCGCCGGTGTGGCTGCCGTTCAAGAGAAATCTGACAGTCCGGTAGCCACATTGGGGTATTCCTACACGGTCGCGTTCGGGCATATCTTGCTCACGACTTGGGGCACGATAATCGTTTCTCTCATGAGTTAAGCAACATGATGGATATGGCGGGCTCCCAGAGATTGGCGCGGAGTAATGAAACGGGTGAGGAGAATTCTCGAAAACGCCATTTTCTTGGAAGTCGGCTCGCCATCCTTCTGACGCTTGTGTTCTTCTCAAACCTGCTGGTTCTTGTGAAACTATGCGGCGCCCCACAGAACAGGACACTTGTTCTCACCGGGCATCCTGGGGAGCTTTCTGTAACGGAAATGGAAGGCCGCTACTATGTCGATGTCGAAGCATTGACGCGGCTCGCGAATGGCTCACTTAGCTTTAGAGGCAATCAAATTGTATTGACCCTATCCGCGCCCACTATAAGTACTCCAGAAATCCGTTCAGCGCCGACGCAATCCGCCCCGTCTGGATTCTCCAAAGATTTTCTTACGGCTGGAATCGAGCTAATGTCCGTAACTAGAGAGTGGCGGAGTGCGTTGACCAATGCCATCCGCCAGGGATATCCAGTCACGGAAAACTGGGTTGCAAGCTTGCGTGCGCAAGCACAACAGAACCTCCGGCTGGTGTCCTTGGCAGCCTCAACTGAATCGGACCGAAATGCCCTTCAACTGCTGACAAATGAGTTCAACAATATGAGGAAACTGAGCGACAGGTTTGTGGAAGCAAATCGATCACGAACCTACGTTTCGCCCAACGCGTTGGACAATGATCCGCTGGATCAGAAGATTCTGAGCTGCGCTCACTCCTTGGCTGCGATGGCGGCAAGCAACCAATTCGTGGACGACGGCTCGTGCCAATAGCCTACAATAAAATGACTTATCGACGCGCCAGCGCGTCCATAACGAACGTTGCGTTGGACCTATTGCGCTTGCAAAGACTCTGATAGGCTTATCAGATTGTGCGGTGCTACCCGAATTGCCCCGCCGCGCGGGCTATCAATGTCCGCTATCAGAAAGAACGCCAATGATACGGCAATTGGCAGGATCAGAAATATGTGCCAATCTCTTCGTCGCGCCCCGTAGCCGATCAACACATTGCAACAGATAGCAATGGCCGCCATCAGCGCCCACGCTGCAATGGGAATGCGGTTCCACCACGCAGCTTGGGTGTATCCTTGCGAGTTCAACACGTCATTCATGCCAGAGACCACCAGGGCCATAACAGGTGTGGGTTGCGTAGTAGCGGCTGGTAGGACGGCAGTCCACAACTGATTCTGGAGTTCCGCTGTGGCTGGATTAATCTTTGCGAGCTCGTTCTGGTCGCGCGTGGTATAGAAGAGCACCCGCTCATCGAGATACTTCCTTAGGAGCTCTCGAACCTTGGCGCCCTCTTTGGCCGGAAGCAAGTCCGTCCGCACGTACTCCGTGCCAATCGCGTTGGCTTCGGCCTCCTCATAACTCTTGCGTTGATCATACCGGCTGATAGCCATGGAAAAGCTGAAACCAATGAGGAGTCCAAGCAGGGTCAGCGTTGCGCCAAGAATAATGCCAAAATCGTCCCGTTCTTCTTCCACCAAATGGTGAACTCTGCTCCGAAGAACGTCACCGGCGCCAGCGGCAAGAGACTGCGCAGCTACCGACACCGCAAACACAAGGAGTGGATAGTTCATCAAGATGGTTCCCTCGAGCCGCCAAAGCAACGAGTGTTAGCTAATTAGGTCTTCCCAGCCAGGAGTACTGCCAAGCCGCAGAAACATTTTGAAAGTTGCCGCCGTACCGGATGTACGCGCCATTGCTGTAGCTGAGTTTTATTGAGTGATGCCTGCTTATTGGTATCGATGCAGTTCCTCCAACCCGCGAATTTTTCTGAAGGGTGCCGGAATTTTCTATTCCATTTAGGCTCGTCGTGCCACCAAACCAGTAATTGCCATCGAGAGACACCCAGAGTCTGGGCTTGAAATCGTAGCTGAGGTGCCACTCGAAGGAGCCGATGGGGCTTTGTGCCTGCGTATTAGTACCAGGCGAGAACTGATTGTGCGAGAAGAATTCAGGGTTCGTAGTATAGAGCCAGGCTCCTCCGTAGGCATCCAGAATCCAATGTCCCCAACGCTGAGAAAAGCCAAGCTCGGGTTTAACGGCCCAGCGGTTGGCACCGAAATTGATCAGTTTCGTAGGGTCGTATTGGCCGGTCCTCGGGACCAGTCTGAGGCTAATACCTAAAATCCCCTTTTGCCGCCATTTCATGAATTCGGCCTCGTTCATTGCGGGACCTCCCAACAGATTCACAGACAATCGGAAAGAAGCCGGCAGTAGCCCAGACCGGTACGCAAATGCCTCGGCGCCGACAACCGTGCCCCGGAGGTTTCCCACGCCATAGGGCAGCGATCCGGTGAAGTTTACAGTGCGTCCAAACAGCGTCAGGGAATGAGAGTAGTTGAAAATCCCAACGCTGACCCTTGCTTTAGCGCCCGTGATTGGGATGGTTCCTTCAAAGAGAACTCTGCCATCGAAGTATGAATAAGTGATCGTGATCGCGTTGGAATGGATGGGTGTGATGATATATGCCCGTGGAGCGAGGTCCTGCGCGTCGCAAACATTGGCGCCAAGACAACCGCTGATAGAAACCAAAATCCCGCACAAAGCCGCAGTCCAGAAACTCATTCTCCCTTATCTATGAACATTGTCCTAGAACGACACTGTAAGTATTGACAGTTCCATCCTTAGTCCATAGCGAAGAAAGTGCTAAAGCACTCCGTGTATCAGATAAAGACGGCCGCAGGCCAGCGTATGGCGGAACCAAAAAGTTTCAAGAAGATCCGCACTGGCGCGATTGCATCTCGTTCTACGAGTACTTTCACGGCGACAACGGCGCCGGCCTAGGAGCGAGCCACCAGACTGGCTGGACCGGTCTCATTGCCAGCACCATGCACCTTTGCGACAACTACATCCGAACAGGCTCTTGAGCTCGGCAAGGTTGCTGCCGTAACCGACATGTTAGATTCGGCCCTGGCTGCCTCGCATGCCAAAGTTGCGTCTTCCGGCAAATCGCGGTGACCTGGTTCAGACGAGTTCAAGAAGTGTTTGCAATGGAAACAACGGGGAAGGACTCCCCATGATTTGCCGGCACAGCTAGTACTTCTCAGCGACAAAGTGTCTTCCCTTTAACGGAGCTTGATCATCGTAGCTGCCTTTGTTCTTACGTTTGGGTAGCTCGACCCTGTCCCGAGGCGCCTTACCGTAAGGGATCATGCTAAGCAGATGTGAGATGCAGTTAAGCCGGGCTCTCTTTTTATCATTCGAAGGAACGATGTACCAGGGAGCATGACGTGTGTCAGTGGCTTCCAGCATTTTGTCGCGCGCTCGCGAATACTCATACCAGCGGCGAAAGGATTCCAGATCCATAGGACTTAACTTCCATTGACGGAGCGGATCTTTGATCCGCGCCTCGAATCGGCGCTGCTGCTCTTTCTTGCCAACCTCCATCCAGTATTTGATGAGGACAATGCCGCCGTCCACGACATACTTCTCGACCACGGGACAAAGCTCCAAGAACCTGTCATGCTCTTCTTTCTTGCAAAAACCCATCACGTATTCCACTCCAGCACGGTTGTACCAACTTCTATCAAAGATTACGATCTCTCCCGCAGCAGGGAAGTGTTTGATGTAGCGCTGCATATACATCTGGCCCTTCTCTCGATCGGAAGGAGCAGGAAGCGCTACGAGACGGAACACGCGGGGACTAACTCGTTCCGTGATCGCCCGGATCGTTCCGCCCTTTCCTGCAGCGTCCCGGCCCTCGAAGACGACAATCACGCGTAGACCTTTATATTTAACCCAGTCTTGGAGTTTGCAAAGTTCGCTCTGTAGGTGACTGAGTTCCTTCTCGTATCGCTTGCGCTTCAAACGACCCTTGCCATTTCCCTCTTCCCTATTCCCCATTGACCATCGCTCCTTGGATCGTAAAGCCGGTTATAAGCGTGGGCCGGATACCTTTGAACGCAATCTCCGCGGCGCGAGGGCGAGGATTCTGCCGCCACCAGGCCAAGGACAAGCTAAATTGCACCGATTTCATGGAGACTCACTGGGGGAGCCTTGCAGGCTCTGATAGGTCCTGATTACCTCGAAGAATGTCGGATAGAAAGGAATCTTTCGAGCAGCGGGCCCGCGATGTCGGGATTCTGCCCAGAGGCGCCATTCTGTCTGCCGGCCCGCGGCGGCAAGAACTACGCCCCTCTCTCGCAACGTATCAGCAACCTCTTCTGCGGTGTACAGTCCCGTGGCATCAACAAGAGTAATCGGGAGCATATCGAGCACGAGCCATTTTAAGGACGGCCCTGCAGCTTCAGCAGCTGCCATCACTCCGCGCTTGAAGTTAGGAGCGTTGAAAAACACAAGCGGTGCATTGAAGCGCAATAGGATCAAACCGGGTATGGTGATGGCGTCGGGGTGACGCTCGACAGGATGAAAGCCTGGCAGTCCCTTTACTTCTCCTAGGATCTCGATCTTTGGACGAGACACGAGTCTTATGAAGCGTAAGATTGCCAAGACCACTGCAACCACAATGGCCTGCATTGAGCCAACCGCGACTACGCCCACGGTAGCCAGGACTGATAAAGCGAACTCTCGCCCGTCAATCTTATAAATTGTGCGCAGTGCTCGAACGTCGACCAGAGACACTGCAGCTTTCACCAAGACGGCTCCAAGAGCCGCAATGGGGACATACTGGAGAGGGCCTGTAAAGAACATCAGCACAAATGCGATTGTTGCAGCCGCAACAAGTCCCGTAACCTGCGTGCGCCCGCCCGTCGTATCACTCATGGCGGTTCGAGAATCCGCACCGCTGACCGCAAAGCCCTGAGAAAGTCCGGAGGCAATATTGGCTGCACCGAGGGCCGCGAATTCCCGATCGGCGTCAACGTCGTACTTGTTTTTGGAGGCGAAGCTGCGGGAGGTTAACATCATGCTCGAGAAGGTGACCAACGCTAACCCTGCAGCATCTCCAAGAAGACTTGGCAGTAGAGTTAAGGGAAAGTGTGGAACTCGGACGTTAGGAAGCCCGGCTGGCACATCACCGACTGTTTTGACGCCCAGCCCTTCGAGACCGAGCGCGCGGACGGCGATCGCTGCGACGATGATAGCAACGAGCGCTGCGGGAATTCCACGAAACAGTCGAGGCGCGGCCAACAAAACCACAAATGTGCCGAAGCCTATGGCGAGCGTGGGCCAATGTGTATGCCCTAGCTTCTCAGTGAACTCGACAAGTCTCGGCACGATTCCACCTTTAGTTATCGAATACCCAAAAATCTTCCCGATCTGCCCGAGCATGATGCTCAACGCGATTCCATTCAGGAAGCCCACGAGGATCGGCTTCGATAAGAAATCTGCCAGGCCACCAAGCCTCAAGAAGCTGGCCCCGATGCACAGGGTGCCCGCTAGGACAGCCAGTGTTACGGATAGAGACTCGTAGAGCTTCTGATCGCCAGCAGCCAGAGGGGCTACCGCCGCAGTCACCAGGGCACAGGTAGCTGCGTCGGGTCCTATGATTAGTTGGCGCGAAGTTCCGAAGATCGCATAGGCAAGAAGGGGCAGGATGCTTGAATATAGCCCGACAGCAGGGTTAAAGCCTGCGAGCTGTGCATAGGCCACGCCCACGGGCAACGCAACGGCAGCTACGGACAAGCCTGCAAACAGGTCATGCGGCAGGTCCCTTCGTTGATAGCTCAACAGTTTCGCTAGGCCCGGCGCAATTTTCGCCACATACGCAGACGGAGTGCTTTGAGTCGGAGTCGTATCTCTTGCCATTTAAACAGCGCCTAGAGATGTTTATCGGTCTGCGTCTACCTTCACAAAGCTGTACTTGGCGCTGAATTGGATGCGTGGCGCATTTGCTTTCAGGCCGCTTTGTTCCATCGCCCAACCGTAGAGAAATTCTGCACCCACGTTGAGGGATCCAAAGGGGTTCCAAATTAGGTTGGAACCAGTGTAGGTCGCGTGGTTGTAGGTTCCCGGCGCCGCTGAGGCGAAGAGGGCGGTGTTGTCCACTGCGGCGTACGAATAAATCGCGCTGGAACGCAAATTCTTCAACCAATAGTGCTGATAGGCTGCTTCAACTCCCGCTGCAGGAGTAGCCTTCAGGCTTGTGGGCGATTTTGGTTCTGCATCAATCCCCAGTCCGGAAGTGTCCTGGAGATAACGCGAGATCCCCTGCCCGGCAGCAACAGCAAAAATCGCATTGTCCTTGCCGAATGTCTTCACACCCGTGGACACATTCACTCCCCACCCGAAAACAGAGTCTGTTTTTGGCGTCGGAGTGGTTGGGACAAAGGCCGCTATGGATCGAAAGATTGCCGCCACCTGGAAGTGTCCCCGTTCGAATTCCTGACGCAAGCGGATGGCTCCATCGGGGCTAGGAGCATTGGGCTGAGATGAGAATTGTGAAGTTTTGAAGGTGATGTCAGAACTTGGCTTTTCCACAGAAACATAGAATGTCGTGCTGGGAGTCAATGCAATCCCGTATCGCAATTGCGGGTTGCGGATGCTAACCATGCCGTTGGGCCCCTGGAAGTCAAGAGTATCTGGGAATCCATCTGGGTCCATGAAGTTTGAAAACGTCTGGCCAATCAGGACATTTCTTACCTGCGCGTAAGCGTGACGGAGGCGCGGCGTAGTTGCGTTCGTGCCAAAGAGATCGCCCTCAACGTAAAAGCGAACATCGCCGAGCTGACTACTTGGAATCCTGAAATCCAGGCTGAGGCGCGTGGGACGGATCGATACGGTTGCGTTGTTAACCCCGGCTACCCTAGGGATGGGAATTGAAGATGGGATGAAGGACTCGGCGTTTCCTGCGGGCTTGAAATCATAGATGAAGTCGGTCTTGAAGTAGCCGCCGATCTTGAGAATCGTTTGCGTTCCCGGCAAGCGGAAGAACCCCTTGTACTTGGGATCGAGGGGAACGTTATCGAAGCGAGCGGCAGCAACGCCATCCTCAGAGAAGGTCGTGTAGGTTGCCGTCGCCTCCCCCACTTGCTTGGAAGGGGCAGCTTGAGCCGGAGGATGGATGCTTTGAATGGTTCCCTCAGGCTGGGCGGACAGGGCTGCCGCGGGAGTGGCAGCCTCTGTCGACTTGGTGCTCTCCAGCTCGCCAAGCCGCGCTTGTAGTTTGTTCATCTGCTCACGCAGTTCATCCAGCTGCTTGCGCAATTCCTGAGCATTTTGATGGGAAGAATCTGACTGGGCCGATGCGCTGGCTGGGACTAGGACGGCGGCAATTACAGCTATCGCCGCAAGTAAAAATCCTGAATTCTTCATTGATACTCTTCTTCGAGTTCTGGCCATCATGTGCTCCTTACACGGAACGAGGCTTCGCTTGTGTTTCAGCCCGGGTGATATCGAAAACAAGCACAGCGCAGTCTGATAGGCCGGACAGAATTGCGGCCGACACCTGGATAGTTTCCAATTGCGAAGGTTGGGGCAAGTCTCGCAGACGCTCAACTGTCACTTCTTACAGGGAGGAGGGAATTGACCGAGGGGCGCCATCCTTACTTTGGCTCGCCTTTGGTCTCGCGAAGTCATGATCGCTTCAGGAGCGGCTTTGCACGGCTTAAGTTGATCACTTAGGATAGGAAACTAATCTGATGTTGATGCGAATGACAGTGCGAATTGGCTTGAATCACCGTGTGACTTCCGTTCGGAAAGCACCATCCCGTGTGCTTACGCCCCTGCGGCCTTGGTCCCCAAATTGAAGGGGGCTGTAGCCCGAATCACAGTCCCTTGGCCGAGGCGAGAATCAACCGACAGCTTGCCGTGGACCAGTTTGAGTCGTTCGTTCATGCTGGTGAGGCCCAGGCCGCGCCCCCTGGTTGCCTCCTCGGGATCGAAACCGACTCCCGTGTCTCGCACCGTCAGCTCGATCTCGTTCGGCGTCCCCTTGAGCCACACTTCGAAATCCTTTGTTCCGCTATGCTTGACGGCGTTTTGGAGGCTTTCTTGCAATAATCGAAAAAAGCAAAGAGCGACCTCTCTAGGCAGCTGTTTTGGAACACTCTCTTGATTAAACTCAATCTTCACTTTGCGATCTTCGGACAGCTCTCTGCAAAAACTCGCCGCCGCTGTCACGAGGCCCAGATACTCAAGCTTCGATGAGTGTAAGTGATGCGATAGTGCCTGGATGTCACTAGCCAGACTTGAGAGATGCTCCTTTATCTCCGTCAGTCGTTGCGTCATGGCAGGTGCCAAAGGCGAAAGATCTCCCTGCCATCGTTCAAGGTTTACCAAAACCAGTGTGATTCGTTGATTGATGTCATCGTGAAGCTCCCGGGCGATCCAAGTGCGTTCCTGCTCCTGTGCTTCAATTAACTTGCGGCTCATATCGCCTAGAGCCTCTTGAGCCAGTTTTCGGTCCGTGACGTCGAGGCATGAGCCGATGTATCCCGCAAAGGAACCATCTAATTGAAATCTCGGCAGGCCCAGGTCAAGTACCCAGCGATATTCTCCGTCGTGTCGCCGGAGCCGATACTCCATCTCGAAGGGCTCGCGCCGGTCAAACGCACTTACGTAGGTTTGAAGACAATATTGCAAGTCGTCGTGGTGTACTCCCTCCGCCCAGCCGTTTCCCAGTTCTGCTTGGATGGAGCGACCCGTGAAATTCAGCCAAGGCTGATTAAAATAATTGAAGAGTTTGTCAGGACCGGACATCCAGATCATGACAGGCGCCGCGTTCGCGACATGACGAAAGCGCTCTTCGCTTTCGCGCAAAGCCGCTTCCGCCTGCTGTCGCTCAGTGACGTCCACCAACACCGTCGTTGAATAGAGGAGGGTTCCTTTTCTATCCTTCACTGATCCTGCATTGAGGAGAACTGTTCGTGCTTGCCCTCCTTTCGCGACTATGATCATCTCCTCGTCGTGCAGTGTTCCTTTTCTGTGCCACTTTTCAAGCAAATCAACCATCTTAGAGAGCGACCCGAGGGCATAGATGGTGGATAGAGACTTCCCGATTAGTTCCTCTCTTACGTAACCGAGGGCCCTGCAGGCTGCCGGATTGGCGTCCAGGATTTCGCCACTCGCAGAGGTCATAAAACAGTATTCCGGCAAGGTGTCAAAAAACTGCCGGAATCGATTCTCTGAAGTTCGTTCCGCTTCTTCAGCCTTCTTGAGATCGGTTACGTCCGCGAAGACGGAAAGGGCACAAGGCTCACCGTTACAATCAATGATTTCGGAGGACCCTAAGGTCGTTCGGATCAGACCGTCTTTCCTGCGAATACGAACCTCGAGATTTCGAGCGCTCCCTTCAGCCCGAAGAAGCTTCACGAATTCCTCTCTTTGACCAGGGTCGACCCAGAGGCTGATGTCCAAGGGAGTCCGTCCGATCACTTCGTCGTAAGGCCATCCGGTCAGGCGCTCGTACGCCTCGTTGACTTCCACATAGCGATGATCCTGCATGCTTGTGATGGCGATGGCCAGGGGACTTTGTTGAAAGACGCTCGAAAACTGTTGCTCCGATTGCTTGAGCGCCTCTTCCGCCCGTTTGCGCTCGGTTATATCAACGGCCATGCCCGCTATACGCGTGGGCTCGCCGTTCGTTGCGTATTCGTGCTCTCCTCTGTCGTCAACCCACCGTATTGTGCCGTCCGGCCAGAGGATACGGAACTCTGCGGAGTAGGGCTTGTGGTCTTGTCTTGACTTCAACACCGCTTCCCAGACTCGCTGTCGATCTTCAGGGTGGACATAGCGATAAAATTCCTCGACTTGACCCACAAATTCTTCAGAGTTCATCCCGAACATCGTAAGTAAGTCACCGAACCACTTGGTTCGGCCCGAGTTAACGTCGAGATCCCAGGCTACCGATTTGCCGGCTTCCACAGCTAGACGGAGCCGCTCGTTGGAACGAACCAGCGCCAATTGTGTCTTTCTTCTTTCGGCACGTTGCCTTAGAAGCGCGAAGATGGCCAGCATCTGCGCCAAGACCACAAAAATGCCCACCAAAACATACCGCTTATACAGCCGCCAGAAGCTTGCAGGCTGGTTGAGCACGATGCTGCCAGGCGGCAAAGCGCTGTTCTCTATTCCCCAGCGCTGCATAGCACGCCAATCAAACATGTAGGCATCTTTGCTTTTGGCAATCGGGATATCCTGTGGCTTTTCGCCATTGAGAACCCGCACAACCATGTCCGCTGCGAGACGAGCGTCGTCTGACCAATTCACCAGGTCACCGCCCACGGCTCCGGCCCTAAAATCAACATCGTCCATGACAAAAACCGGGGCATTCGCGGCGCCAAGCACCAACGGCACAGATTGAGCTGAATCAATGAAGCGCTCTCCCGTTGCATCTTGTGTGATTGCAGTGTGGAAGACGATCGCATTGCTCGGGAGGTGCTTCAGTTGCTCCAAGAGGGCGGGCATCGCTAAGTCGGTGAGATACGTGAAGTCTAGTTTCGATTCATAATTGCGAAAGCTTTCCTTAGCGACGGTCTCCCATTGGCGGTCGAACTGGCCCATACCACCGACCACCACCACGTGTTTAGTGCCCGGTAGCAAGTGCAGGGCCGCCTCAAGAGTCTCCGCAGGCTTTACGTCACCCCTTACACCTGTAAACGGCAGATCTGGCTTTAGCTGGCTCCGGGTGTCCTCTATAATTCCGCAGAAAACCACCGGCGTAGCGGGAAAGAACCTGTCATGCTGCTCGGCAATGAACTTGAGGGAGGCCGACCCGGCGGCAATGATCACATCAGGTTTGCGGTCTGAATATTTGCGCATGAGTTCTTCATGGATCAGGCGCTGGGAAAGCTCATCTGGGAACAAGGTGACTTCCAGACTCTCGCCATAAAACTCGATCTTGTATGGGGATTTCTGCAGACCATTGAAGACCGCCGCTTCTATTTCTGCAAAACCGGGTGATGCGGGGGTCCCGAGGTCAGTAAGAAAGAGGACTCGCCGAGTCCCTCGGACTTGGGCATCCACCCTGACCTGAAACAGGAAACAGGCCAAGAGGAGAACAAGCGCAGCTCTTGGCGGCCCCCAGGCTCCAGACCGCCATTGTCGACTTCGTTCAAATGCGTTTCGCAAGGCGCGGAGAAACTCGGACACTTGTCTCGTCGGCACCCAAGCGAACCACATAAGCGCCTCCAAGTCCTCTGCTGGCTTGAACGGGCTCGCGCCCAGAATCGGCCTCTTATCAAATCAACCGACCACTATCGCACGCGCAGTTTCCCGCACGTACTGGCCATCCCACTCTGTCAAAATTGACAGGGGAACCTGCTCGCCCGATTAAGTTCTCATTTCATTGATATACTTCATAACTGATGAAGCAAAAGCTTACTCTGCAAGTTAGCGGAGCGCCAGTGCATTGAGTGGCGCTCTTTGCTTTTCTGCCAGTGGGGGGTGGAAGGTGTGTTGCTTCAGCGTGTTGGGTCAGTGGCGTCTGTATCTAATCTGGGCTTGGCTCGGAGTGATTGCGATTAGTCTGGCGTTTGCGGACCAACTGTGCGGCCAGACGGCCTCGACAGGTGCCGTAACAGGGGTGACGCTTGACCCTTCAGGGGCCGCTCTCCCACGCGTGATCGTGCGGCTTTCCAAGGAGGGTGGCGGTGAGACTAGGTCAGCGACCTCGGATGAGGGCGGAAGATTTGGTTTCCTGTTGGTGTCCCCTGGCGCGTACAAGCTAGACGCAGAGAAGGCTGATTTTGAACCGCTCACAGTCCCGGACATTCACGTAACGGTAACGGAAACGCTGCGCGTCGAACTGCGCCTCCAACTCGCTACTCACCACGAACGGGCCGAGTCTGTTTCGAATGCGCTGATGGTTGATATCGACAGTTCCGCTTTGGGCCGAGACGTCAGCGAAAGTGCAGTCAGTGGCCTCCCCCTGGTTACAAGAAACTTCACGCAGATAGCGGGTCTTTCTCCCGGAGTAGCTGTCGGCGTAATTAACGCCGGAGAGCTCGGACTTGGCGGAACCGCGCTGTCGCAGATCGCCAAATCCAATGACGGGATCTACGTTCATGGGGCGCGATCCTATGACAACAATTTTGAACTGGACGGGATTAGCGTAAGTGACGTGCAGGGCAGTGCATCTGGAAGTGGCGGAATACCGATTCCTAACCCAGATACGATCGAAGAATTCAAAGTCCAAACAGGGCTTGCTGACGCAGCCTTTGGGCGCTATGCGGGCGCCAACATCAGTGTCATTACAAAGACCGGCAGCAACAAGTATCACGGTACCGTTTTTGAGTTCCTGAGAAACAATGTCCTGAACGCCAACGATTTTTTTCTTAACGAAACTCACCAGCGGCGGCCGGACCTGAAGCAAAACCAGTTTGGATTTACGTTGGGTGGGCCGATCAAGAAGGAAAAACTCACTTTCTTTAGCTCGTATCAAGGGACGCGTCAAATCAACGGGCTTGCTGCTGGTCAGGCCAGAACGGCTTGCACGGCCACCTTACAGACTCCGCCCTTAACAAATGACCGATCCGCCGCGGCTCTCGGGAAGCTGTTTGGCCACCTGAAGGGCGAGTTGGGGGGAAAAGCTGTTAGTCCAGACGGCTCGAACATTAATCCCGCTGCTCTTGCCATTTTGAACTTCAAGCTAACGGATGGGAGCTTCCTGATTCCCACACCTCAAACCATTGACCCCTTGAAGACTCTCGCTCAGCAGGGCTTTTCGGCGTTTACAGAGCCTTGTCAGTTTGCTGAAAACCAAGTCTTGGCTAATGCCGATTATGTTGTTTCTGCAAAGAGCCGATTCGCAGGGCGATTTTTCCTGTCAAATGACACCGAAACCGTTACGTTCCCCGGTAACGGCCTAAATCCGTCAGGCAACATTCCCGGCTTTCCGAGTCCTAGCGAGTCGGGCTTCCGAGTGTTTTCTCTGGAACACACTTATGCGCGAACCAGCAGTCGGCTGAACCAAGCTCGGGTCGGGTATGTCCGCACAAAAACCCATACCGACGCGATTACTCCGTTCAAATGGTCGGACATCGGCGTGGCAGAAGGCGGTATGAGTAAAAACAATGAACTGCCCAGCCTGAGCATTCTTGGCTCTGTCAGCGTTGCGTCAGGGTTTCCACGAACAATCACGCAGAACAGCTTTGTCTTTAGCGACATTCTCAGCTTTGTTCGCGGGACGCACACCATGCGATTTGGAGGTTCAATAACCAGATATCAAGACAATGTCAATCTCATGGGACTAGGGTCATTCCTGCACTTTCTCAGTTGGCCAGATTTCTTGCTTGGCCTCAACGCATCCGGCAACGGCACGGCATACAGCAATGTCTTTGCCTCGTTCGATGTGTTCGGACTTACAGAGCGCGAATACAGAGTGTGGGAGGGCTCAGGTTTCGCGGAAGATGATTATAGAATCAGCAAGTCTTTGACCCTCAACATTGGTTTTCGCTATGAGCGCTTCGGTCAATTTGGAGACCGGCTCGGCCGGAATTCCAGCTTCGATTTCAGCAAAGCTGACACGCGCCCACCACAGGATGGAAGTCTTGATGGGTATATCGTTGCCTCAAATTTCTCAGGCGGTCTTCCACCGGGGGTTATGCGTGCGGATAATACGTTTGGGAATTACGGCGAAGGGCAGAACTCCATCGCTCCACGAATTGGTTTTGCTTGGCAGGCTCTGGAACATAAGATGCCGCTGGTCCTCAGAGGAGGATACGGAACCTATTATTCGCGAACCACCGGACAAGCTTTTTACCAAAACGTGTTTGGTGCACCGTTCTCCTTATTTCGGTTGAATGCAGGCACAGCAAACGCGCACGCGACATTTCAGGCCCCTTTCCCACAGCCATTCCCTACACCGGATTCCTTCCCCTTATTTCCCGCGTACTCTCCTACTACTACCACGACCATTTATTCCGTCGCGCCCGACTTTCGGCCAGCAATGGTTCAACAGTTTTCATTAAATCTTCAAACCGAAATACATGCGGGCTGGCTATTGGAAATAGGATACGTTGGTACACGTGGCACCAGATTGGTAC
Source organism: Candidatus Acidiferrum sp. (assembly GCA_035280045.1). Taxonomy (GTDB): domain Bacteria; phylum Acidobacteriota; class Terriglobia; order Acidiferrales; family UBA7541; genus Acidiferrum. Next base: position 169,317 of record DATEGP010000024.1, on the reverse strand, counting down.
GTCAGCGATCTTTGAATCAGGCCTTGAGCGCTTCTCGAGAGAATCCGATCAGGGGCGCAACCTCGAATACGGTTGCGAATATTTCCGAACGAGTTCCCATTCCTGGAGTACCTCCGGACTCGCTATTAGTTATGGAGTCTGAGGGTAGTTCTTGGTACAACGCACTTGAGGTGAGCCTTACTAAGCGGTTGAGTCATGGTCTTGAGTTTCTCGCTTCCTACACCTTCTCCAAGGCTCTGGATACCGACGGCGCCGACATTAACTCAAACTCGTCCGGTAACGGCCTCACACTAGGCGACCAGAATTCTCCTAACCGGAGGTGGGGAAGAGCGAGTTTCGATCGCACTCACCGGTTCGTGTTCAGCCAAACATGGACGCTGCCCAGCCCATCTAGGGGACTCCCACGTGCGGTCCTGGGAGGATGGGACCTGGCCACGGTAATCACCATTCAATCTGGCAGTGCGCTTACCATTGCGGATACCAATGCCAACAATGTGTTTGGAATCAGCGAAGATCGAGCGGAGTTGAGCGGTAAATGCACAAAGGGCCAGCTTGTAACCGTGGGACCAACCGGATCGAAACTCAACAACTACTTCAACGCGCCCTGTTTCGCAACTCCGCTGGTGATCGGCGGTGATGGCATTGGGACGGCTTTCGGAAACAGCGGAACGGGAATTGTGGGTGGACCGGGCCAAGCAAATGTGGATCTGGCCGTTTCAAAAGCCGTGGGACTCGCATGGCCACATGAAAATAGCACCCTTCAAGTTCGCGCTGAGTTCTTCAACACGTTCAACCATCCGCAGTTCGGGAATCCAGACACCAACTTTTCCTCTCCGACGTTCGGTGTCATCAGCAGCACGGCTGTGAACACGCGCGTCGGACAATTGGCTTTACGCTTGAGTTTCTAGGTCCAGGATCTTGTGTCGCCTAGGTTCGGAATAGGGCTGCCGATGCGGAAATATGAACTGTAAGCAGGCGAAATCAAAAACCGTTCGGCGAGATCCTTTCTCTTTCTTGCATTGCTTTCCCTCGCGGTCTTGGCTCCAAGTGTGCTTCGGTAGGCAACACAACAATGGACCGTGTCGCTTCTCCGAGAGGTTGAGCCATTGATTGCACGGGCGATAATTCGATAAGCAATTCATTATTGCTGTCTGGCAATACGAACGGTGAGCCACCATCTGTTACTTGTGAAGTGAGACGAAACTCCAATATGTTAGCTTCAAAAGCCAAAGGCGCAACTTGACCGTCCGCCATGATCACGCAATTTAGTCCCGCCTGGCCACACCTGTTCTCCAGTAGAGGCTCACGATCGGAACCCACCTGATTCTGCGCAACACGCAAGCGCACGTGGTCATAGCTTCCAGCGGGAATTGACAGTTCTTCACTGGATGCAAAGGACAGAGCAATCATTTTCTCGCTGAGCAGCTCAACTTGGCGAGGCTGCTTCCCGAGTTCTGGAAAGAGTGGTTGCCAACCTGACGACTCGCCCACAGCGTTCGCACTTGAATGAACGTCAATGCCGCCCAAGCTCAAGACGACTGTGTGGACCCGATTAGACCCTGAGCACGACTCGCATAGACGGCTTACCTGCATCACAACACCGATGGTGGCCTTCGGCGAAGCAAGCTTGCAGGCAGGCGGTGGATTGCTAATCACAGTGCCTATCGTTCCGTTTGGCGGATTCCAGAATCCGAAGAAGCAACTATTCGCGCAGCCCGTGAAGATAAACGACAGAAATGCGAGGAGAGTTGCGCTGCAAGCCTTTGTATCGGCGGTTCCTAAAGCCAATCTCGCCACGGGAGATCCCTTTCATATACAGCAATAGCCAAGTCTCCTGGACTTTTGGGCCAGGGGTAGTTTGCGAAATCGCGACTCGGAAGGCAACCCATCTGCCCTGATACAGTCTGGGAAACCACCAGGCCGGGCGCCTACTTTTTCATTTGCGGCGGGTACTTTTTCAGAAGTTTCTCGACAGCTTTGTTGATGTTTTTCTGTTTTTTCTCTGGCTTTGCTTTGGGGTCCAGCGTCTTCGAGGCCGTCCCCCTCCAAACCAGTTGTTTTGCCGCGGGGTCGTACATACTCAAATCTAATTGACCGACGTACACTGTGGACGTTGAGCCGTACGTTGTAGTTGTCGACATGCCGCCGTATCCGTACCATCCCCCTCCCCAGCCCGGACCATAGCCCCAACCCGTGTTGTACGAAGTGAATTCCTTTTCCTGACCAAGGGCCGTCTGATAACCAATGTACAGATCAGCGTTGTCCGAGTCAGTCTTCGTGAGCCCTTTCGTAGCGAGTTGAGCGTCAATGGCGTTTGTTAATCCTTTCTGTGTGAGTTCATCTGGCATTTCCGCGCCCTTGATGGCCACCCACTTATAAGTCTTATATTTCGAAAAGTCCTTGTCTTTGTCAAAGTCGTAGCGAATGTCCTGCGCTACGGCCGAGCTTACTCCGACAATCAGAAAAACCATCATCAAAAAAGTTGACTTCTTCATTTCTAGAATTCTCCTTTAAAGATGCCACTTAAGACCTGTAGCTAGACGTCACCAGTTGTCATCCGTTCGGGCCCACGTTTTGTCTGGGTTGTAGAGCTGCATGTCTTTGAAGATGGTGAGCGTATCCGCACCTAGATCTTTTTGATAAACGATCCCCTCATAGCTAACGATGAAGGTCTTGACTCCCGTGATGCGGTATTCTGCCGGCGCGGCGGCAAGAGCAAATCCGCCAATCATCGCGCCGTTCACAACAAAATCCATTTTCCCAAGTGGCGCTGCCGAGCCCTGTCCTTTCAAGATTTTGAAGAAATATCCGTGATAGGGTTGACTTCGATTCGAATAGCCTTGGGCCAAGGCCTTAGCCACTCCTTCTCCAACCGGCCCTCCCCAGCTTCCATCGGGATTCCGCCAAGCAAGACCATCCTGTTTCCCACCCGTACTGATGATCCGTTGCGCGTATTGATTCACCGCGGCGCCATCATGTTTTTCCTGCGCGTACTCTTGTTGTGCCTCTACGTAACCGCGACATATTTGGATGGCGTCCAGCTCATTGCTGCCTATGCGCCGCAAGAGAATCTCCTCACGACCAGCCTTGGTGTCGAAAGACCACTTCCCCCCTTTCTGAACAATGGGGATGGGGAGAGGCCAATTGTCATTGCCGACGGAGAGTATTGCGCGCTTCGAATTCTTTGGGTCGACGACGATTTCGTTCCTTTCGCGAGCCATTGCCGCAAATGCAGCGGCTCTGCTCTTATCCTGGACAGCATCTTCTGAGGCCACCAGATCCTCGCCATCCGCGCCGAGAACCTCTTTCAATGCGGGCAAATCGAAGCTCTCGGTCGCTTTGATCAGTGCTTCAGCAGCCTCTTTCGGTGTTGCAAATGTTTTTTGCGCCACCGCTGAAGACGATGCCGATGACGCCTGTTCCGCATCAGTCGTGGCTCTTGAGAAGAGCCCGGCTTCGCCGCAAACTAGCGTGAACAGCAAAGCTACCGGGAATACTTTCCACGCACCAGGATTCCATTTGGTCGGTGTCATATTCTTCTCTTTGATCATGGACCATTACCTCCGGCGCCCGCCGCCGCGCCCACCGCCGCCGCCCCGTGCCCCCATACTGGAAGCGCCACGTGAGCTGCTTGCCCGCGCGCCGCTTCCGCTCATTCCCCCTGAGCCACCGCCAAAGGCGCCGCTACCACCTCTTGATGAGCCGCCGGAGCCTGACGAAACACTTCGGTTACCTACACGATCTCCGCCACCGCTCCCGCCGCGATTTGTCCCCAAGCCGTTAGCCCCACCGGACCCTCGATTACCCGCGCCGGACTGCTGGCGACCACCGCGGTCCATGGCGCCTGCCTGCGCACCCTGCCCTCTGCTTCCTAATTGCCCTTGGTTCTGGCGCGCGTTAGCCTGCCGGTTGCCCATGGAATCTCCGCGGGCCGTGCCTCCGTATTTGTTCGCGGTCGCTTTGTTCGCATAGGGGGTGCCGCCCCGGTGTTGCGCATTGTGTTGCCAGGAGTTGTTTCCAGTTCGATTGCCGCTTCGGTTGGAAATGTTATTCTGCCTGTTGGAGTTGTTAACGAATGTGTTATTATTATTTATATTTATATTATTGTTCCCCCCCCAACCACTGTTGCAGCACCAGCCGCCGCCCCAGGCTGCTCCGATAGCCATCCCAACGCCAAAAGAAATCGCCATACCGGCGGCATAGTAGCCAGGAGGCGGATAGGCGATGGGCGGGTAGGGGTACGCTGGCGGCCCGTACACAACTGTGGGTTCGTAGCTAGGCACGTACACGACATCGGGTTTTGCCTGCTCAACAACGATTACCTGCTTATTCTCCACAACCTTAGTCTCGACCTTCATCTGATCGTTGGATTTTAGATTTCCCTTTTCTTTAGCTTTGGCACGCATCCGCTGAACGGCGTCCATCACGTCAGATTGTTGGGCGAGAACTGCGTTCCCCAGATCCGTCGTCCACTGAATGTCGTCCGCAAGCCGCTTGACCACGTCGGGAAGTGCCGCCATCGATTGAACGCTCGGATCCCACGGCTGCTTCATTACGGCCTCTTGCAAGGCCTTGTCTTTGAGACCTGGATTCCTGGTCAGCCATTGTTGCAGCTGCATGATCTCCAGTGGATAGGTAGAGGCCGCGAGAACCTGTGCCAAGAGAGGGTCCGGGTAAAGAGCGATGGGTGCAACCAGAGAATCCAATTGATCATTTGGAATTTTGGGCGCTTGCTCCTCGGGAGCACCACCTTGCTGTGGCGCCACGCTTGGTCCCGCCTCTGACATGCCCCCTGGAATTAGTAGCATGGAGCACATCACCGCAGTCAGCTGACATCGTAGTCCTCGGACGAAGTTCGACATTTCGTCACCTTCTCACTCACTTTTTGTGTTTCTTTTTAGCCAGTTCTTCTGATTGGGAGTACTGGCAAAACTACCAGTTAAGCTTTGGACCAGGGCGCGGGTTCGTCTTCAACTCCTTGAGGCTGTCGCAAAGAGCCAGAATCCAACCACAAATTCCCTTCAAGACACGCAGAGATTTGAGAATAAACCGCTGGCAAAGTTGACAGTGGGCTAGACCTATGCTCGGGCGGAAACTGTAGGCGGGTGCTCGAATGCACACAGATGAGAGGGACTAGAATGAAAAAGATGATCGCAGTCGCGCTCTGGCTGGCAGGCGCTTTGCTGTTATGTTCTCCGGACGTGCATGTGCAGGCCAAGTCCTCGGCGCAAGCTTCTACAGCCTCAAGCAAAGACAATCAGGCTTCCATTGACCAGAGTGTTGCATTAATTCGACAGGATCTTCGATCCAATAAAAAGCAAACGATCGCCGCCAGCCTTCAGCTCACGGAAGTGGAGGCCACGAAATTCTGGCCACTGTACGACCGGTATACCATGGAGTTGAGTAAACTGGGGGACCAGCGATATGCGCTGATTAAGGAGTACGCAAACGGCTTCGGGACGTTGACCGACGATCAAGCGCTAAGCCTTTTAAAACGATCGCTCTCGCTGGACGAACAGGTTGCGCAGTTACGCAGCAAGTACCTGCCCATTGTGAATCAAGTGCTACCGGGGACAAAGACAGCTACGTTTTTTCAAATGGATCGTTACATCAATTCGTTGATTGATGTGCAAGTAGCGGGGGCGATTCCGCTGGTACAGGAGCAAAGTAGTCGTTAGGCTGCTAGAGATAGGAATCTGCTTGCTCCGCGGCGCACACCGCCTAAACCTATCAGTACAGCTCCTCGCCTGCGGACGCGTAGCCACGCATTCGCGGAGGGCTTGCCGCAGCCTTCGCATTTTTAAGACACGCCGCCCAATGCTTCCTGCGCCAAACTGATGTGAGCTGCGGAACATGAATCGCGCACCTTCCCAAGGTCGTTCCAGAAATTCACATTACCAGTTTCGAGAACGCCGCCGGGTATTTACGTCAATGTGCCTGGTTTGCATTTCGATTGAGAAACGACCGCGGCGTCGCCGATCTGGACGGCAATGAGCTAGTCGTGTTCTACGATTTTTCGTGGCAATTGCGGCCGGAGAAGGTTGATCCGCGAGGCTGAGAGATTGGGCTCTCGGTGGTGTGTCGAGTGTTTGGTTGGCGGTGCGCCTCGCGGATCTTGCGACTCAAACCGCCGTTGAGTCCCTTGCCTGCGTGTTTCCGGGAATACTAATCAAGTCTCTAACTAAGGCTTTCACCTGTCACTTTTGACAGCCGCGGCATGCTCTCAGGGAACTGAACTAAGGTCCTTTCTAGGAGACGGTCATCACTCCGGCCGACTGTACGAGACAGTCGGGCGACCCCCGGTTCGGCCGTCTCCATTTTCTTGACCTCTATCCGAGCGTGAGCGGTCGGCGAATTGCCCCCTGTTAGTTTTGACAGTTCCAAGGAATGTGCAGGTAGGCATACGCTCGTCCGCGTGGGTGAAGGAAGCGGGCAGACCCCGTGCCTGGGACATTCTCCGAGAACTGGCCGCTTCCTTCGATTTGCAGCCATCGGTCCAACCTGCCTGCCTCAGGCAGACTCCTCCTCGGCTCGATCACAAACCAACAGGCAAAGAGCCCTAAGACAATTTCTCGACAGGCCAACATTGTTAGAGATGTCCGGTTCGCCGACTCACGAGGCTTAGCAAAGGAACTCGTAGTTTTGACAGTGGAGAGGGTCCAGCGGTCCGCGATACTCCGAGTCGAGCGGATCCTATGGGCATAATGGTAAGCCAAGTCGCCGATTGCGTGATTACGGGACCGAGACAGGGTACACGGCAAACTGAACGCCTTCGAACGACCGACTCCTGGTATCCCACAACTCTTCTGAGGAATAACATTATGAGCCCCAAGCTGATAGTCCCGATTCTCGTTGTTGCGCTGTTGTCAACAGTCGCGGTCAATGCCGGGGATGACAATGAAAAGAAGAGGGAGAAATCCCGTAAAATGGCAGCACAAACGCTGGAGGAATTGAACAAGCTGCAACCAACATCGAAGGACGCCATCCAAAAGGCGGCCGGATATGCCGTCTTCAATAACATGGGCATGAACCTGCTTCTGCTGAGCACTGCACGAGGCGCCGGGATCGCCATCAACAACGAGAGCAAGCAAGAGACCTTTATGAAGATGATTTCCGCAGGCGCCGGTCTGGGAGTCGGCGTAAAAGACTATCGAGTGGTTTTCTTATTCGAAAAAGCGGATGCGCTAAACCGTTTCCTCGATTCTGGCTGGTCCGGTTCGGCGCAGACAGATGCAGCGGCCAAGGCGGGTAAGTCGGGCGGCGCGTATTCGGGAGCGGTCGAGGTGGATCCTGGTGTATGGGTCTACCAAATCACTAAAAACGGCCTCGCCCTTCAGCTCACCTTGCAGGGTACGAAATACTACAAGGACGGCGATCTAAACAAGCAGGCCGAGAACAAAAAGGGCGACGACCCAAACACAAAGTAGCGGTACGTCTCGGCGCTGAGTGTAGTGGTGACGCCTGTCGGGCACCGCCGCCAATTCACTTGCTCAAACTCGGGCGTCGACGGAAATGGAAGGAGACATGCGATGGTCAAATACCTGGTGAGAATTATGACGTTGTGCCTCGCGACACCGCTTCTGATCCAATCTACGCCGGCAAGCGATTCAGCATCAGCGGCTTCAGCACGGACACAACAACCGGCCGCCACCACGTCACCTGCGGGGAGCATTGGCATGTTTGCATACCCTAAGAACAAGCAGACCGCCGACCAACAGCTGAAGGATGAGAACCAGTGCTTCGCTTCAGCCAAACAACAAACGGGCATCGACCCCCAGGCCCCGCCGCCGGCAACGAAGACCGAGGAACAAAAGAAAGCGGAGCAACAGGCAGCTGCGGATAACGCTAAGCAAGCGAGAGGAGGTCGTGTAAGGGGCGCTGCCCGAGGTGCAGCAGGCGGCGCCGCGGTAGGAGCGATTGCAGACGACGAAGCAGGTAAAGGAGCGGCCGCGGGAGCCACGGCAGGGGCTATGGTCGGCGGCGCGAAGCAAAGGCAAGCCAACAAGGCTGCCAAGCAGCAGGCCGCGCAGGCCACTGCGCAGCAACAGCAGCAGGAGGAGGCACAAGCAAAAGCCCAGCATCAACAGGGTATTGACACCTTTAAACGGGCATACTCTGCTTGCATGGAATCTCGAGGATATTCCATTAAGTGATGATCCTTGGCCTAGGTCCCTCCCTCTGTCTGCTCTAGCGGTTGAGTTGGTCGCCAGTTTTTGAGCTGAGTTTTTGAAACGCTATGCGCTAATCATATAGCCGCTGGCACGAACGACGTCTACGGCTTCGCTCCGCGTCTCTGCATCCAGCTGCTTCAGAATTCGATGGACGTGATTCCTTACCGTAAATTCCGAAAGATTCAATCGGCTGGCGATCTCCTTGTTTGTCAGGCCCTTGGCGACCAGAGCGACCAATTGTTGCTGCCGCAACGTGAGGTCAGGCCTGGAAGGGATGCCTTGTGCGCGTGCCTCTTTGGACATTTGAGCAACAAACCGGCACAGTGTGCTGCAAAGCTGCGGAGGACAAACAGCCTCGCCGCGAAACACCGCCCGCACCGCATACACGACATCAGACGCGGAGGCATCTTTTAACAGGTAACCCGTCACGCCGGCCCGTATCATGGCCATGAATTGATTTTCATCGGCTTCCATTCCGATAAGGACAATTTTGAAAGCCGGCCGGCCCGCACTTTCGTGAGCAAAAGTTGCTGCAAGCCAATCGGATTGAAAGGAACCGACAACGAGAACGTCGCACTTTGCTTGGAGCATCTCTTGAATCGTCAAATCTGTCTGCCCGCTTTGCCCGACAACGGTAAAGTCCGGACGTGTGCGCAAAAGACGAACCAACGCCTCACGAAGCAGGCGATTCTCGATTAGCAAAAATATCCGCACAGGCTCGCACGTGACGGATGTGCCCATAGAGACCCTCATCCCATCTATATGTGCCATAAACCTTTAGCGGGAACCTCGGGTCCGGGGCACCTGTCAAAAATGACAGGGTCTCCCCGAGGCGACGACACCGGCCCCCAGCTCTGCGCAGCAAAGCGAACGAACCTACAGCAACCCGTCCGTTCCTGGTGTTACTAACGTGAAGCCGCCAAGGCGCGTGGCTAACCGGTCGTAGGAGACTCTCCGTCCGCGCCTACGCACCCACAAGGCAGGTGAGTAGAGCCATGCTGAACACGCCTTTCGGGCACTGTCACTTTTGACAGTTCCCACAGATGTGCCCGATAAGTAGCCTTGCCGACCTTCAATTACACAAACCGGGAGGTGGCCACAATACACCACTCAACCCCTCGTAAAAAAGGGGCGGTCGCCTCCCCTCATTCTTGTGGTAGGGCCTGAGGTGTTGCATGGACCTTTTGCTGAGAAGACCGTCGTTCTCCAGGAGACAGACATCGCGCGTCGACACGATGGAAGGCGTTTCGGTCTATTGGCGCTGTAATGGTCGAGAAGATGTTTCACGTGTGAGAGACCTTGGTTTCGGAGGTCTCTTTATCGAGACGCGCACTCAACGGCCTGTTGGAGCGGAAGCAACGATTGGTTTTCTTGTGCAGGAAGGCCAGATCACGGCCAATGCAGTTGTGCGCCATGTCAGACCATCCGGCGGACTGGGCCTGAAATTCACAGCAATTCCTGGGAAGGACCGTTTACGTCTGGGAATGTTGATAGCAAGGCTCCGTCACTGTCTGCGATCAGCAGGTGCAAGTTCGGGAGTTGGCTCATCTTGAGGCAAAGAGTTCCCGTGGGACAGCACCGGATGTTTCTGGGGGTTCCAGTTACGCCACGACAATCCGGTTCTTTACGGCAAACTGGATGAGATCTGCATTCGTCTTAAAGCCGAGATCCTGCATGGCGCGGTACTTGTGAAAGGCAACAGTGCGCGGCGCTACATTCAAAACCCCGGCAGCCTCTTTCATAGATTTCCCCTCTGCCAAGAGCTGTATGACCTCTCGTTGACGCGCAGTTAGGGATCTGGGCTGGCTCCTGCCCTGGGGGTTGCGAATGAAGGAATCCTGCATTCCGCGGGCAATCTGGGGCGTTATGTAAGACTTTCCTCGGAGTGCCGCCTGCATGGCCTGGAGCAATTCAGAAGCCGCCGACTTTTTCAATACGTATCCGGAACCACCCGACTTCATGGCCTCAACCGCGAGTTCGGGATCTTCGTTCATCGTCAGAAACACAATTTTGACGCTGCGAATCTTTTCTTTGATTTGCCGGCAGGCTTCTAGTCCATTCAACAGAGGCATTGAAATATCAACTACAATCACATCGGGCTTTAGGGCCAAAGCCGACGCCAGGAGGGCATGTCCATCGGCTACAGTCGCCACAACGTCGAACTGCGGTGCAATCAACCCATGCAATGCTTCCGCCACGAGGGTGTGATCGTCAGCTAGGATCGCGCGAGGTAATTTCATAAACATTTCCTCTCGTCAGCCTTAGCGCCAAAGTCGGAAAGTGCGGAAGACCAACTTTAAGCAGGCCGATACCCTACCACAGTGTCATAAGCTCGTAAATACAGTACTTCCTGTATTCCTTCTCAGCTCCAGTGCTTCGCCTGCTCTTGATGAGGGCGTTTCCCGGCAATTCGATTCGTGATGGCCCTCGATACCGAATAGGGGACTGCAATCAGCACGGGACCCAGCAGCAATGCAGCCCCCGGATGAACATTCTCAAAAATAAGTAATTGCGAGACGACATCCAGGATTATGGCGATCGCAACCAGATCCCGAATCGAGGCAAGTGCGCTTCGCAGTAGGTCCAGTCTACAGCTTCCATGCAATGCCAGGGCTGACAAGAATGCAGGACGCCCTCCGTGTGCGTCCCTTTTGCCATCACGGATGCCCACGAGGGACGCTGCCACTGGCTGCAAGATAAATCGCAAACGCCCGGCTCCCGAAAGTCGCGCGACCATGTCCTCAAAGAAGCGCTGCGTGAATAGGTACAGGTCGCCCGTCTGCACGATCCTTTGAATTGCACCTGGGAGTGCGGCCAAGAGAACCGTCGCCGCAAGCGCGACTAAGATCGAGCTGCGCGATACCGACAGTTTCATTTGTTTGTGCCGATTAGAATCGACCCGGAACACTCCCCACACAGAATCGTAGCCCGCTGGTGAGCACGACGCATCTGGCAAAACGTACAGTGACATCGAAAAGCTCCCCTCCGTTATGGTCGAATGACTCTCGAAAGTCTCGCGAAATTTGTGATGTAGATAACTACGGTATCCTGGATGGCTGACGCGCGCCGGGTTATCTGCTGAATAGAAAACAGTCTCTGATGTGATCTGCCCGAAAGCGAAACTACGGTTGGCTTCGGGCGGCGTCCAGCAATATAGCCTCATGACTGATCCACACGTTGCATCAGTTGCTTTTCACCAAGCCCTTCTAAAAAGTGAACGCTTGCGGATCTGCATCGTCCTAGGAGCTATCACCGCAGCTTTTCTTTTGCGGACCATTCGAACAGCCATTGCAGGAGGCAAAGAGAATCTTTCCTCCTGGCTTATCTTATGTGGTCTTTTGGCGCTTTTCGCCGCATACGAGTTTCTGATACTTCGGATGGTAAATTTTGCCATCCTCAAAGGCAAAGAATTCCCGAATTGGGTGTGGACCAGCAATACTATCCTGGAAACGACGCTGCCGGCCTTTGCAGTCGTGTTTCTGTCGAGTGCTTCCATCGATCCGATCTATCGGCCGCTCGCGAACCCCGCAGGACTCACCTTTTTCCTGTTCATCACACTCTCTGTGCTACGCCTAAGTCCGAAACTCTGCAGACTCTCGGGATTAACGGCCGCAGTTAGTTACCTTGCTGCTGCTATCTATTTGGGCTGGAAACCTGTAATGGGCGGAGAAACGTCCTTGCTGTCGCCTCAAAAAGCTGTCCTTGGTTACGCCATCGCCTTCATCATCGGGGGATTTGTTGCTGGCATCGTTGCGGGTGAGATCCGCAAGCAGGTAAATGTCGCACTACTCGAGGCAGAAACGCGGCGCGAAGTAGATCGATTGAACCACGATCTCGATTTGGCGCGGTCCATACAGCAGTCCCTGCTTCCAAACTCAATACCCGAGATTGAAGGTTTTGAAATTGCGGGATGGAGCCAACCCGCGGATCAAACCGGCGGGGATTACTATGACTTGCAGGTTCTTCCGAATGGAAAAGTTGTTGCAGCACTCGGCGATGTGACTGGTCATGGCATTGGCCCGGCACTCCTGGCAGCGGTATGCCGCGCCTACGCGAGAGCCAATTTCAGAGCGCAGAGTGGATTGCTTGCCGCGATGGAGCAACTTAATGCGGAACTCAAAGGTGACATTGGAGAAGGGCGATTTGTAACCTTCGTCGCTGCGGTTTGTGTCCCCGGGAGTTCGCGTGTAGAGCTGCTCTCGGCAGGGCATGGGCCGTTATTCAACTACGTTTTGAAGGAAGATCGCTTTGACGAGATTGGGGCACAAGGACCACCCCTTGGTATTTCACCGTATTTGATGTCCGATCCTCCAAGAGTTCTGGAGCTGAATTCAGGTGACTTGCTCGTGCTGGCTACGGATGGCTTTTTCGAGTGGGCCAATCGCGAAGGTGAACAGTTCGGGATCAAAAGGTTGGAAGAGGCCATTCGCCTGTCGAAAGGAAGTCCTCCTTGTGAACTCATATCAGCTCTTTATGGAACATTGGTCGCGTTTTCCGAAGGTACACAGCAGCAGGACGACCTCACGGCGGTGGTCATCAAACGAACCTAAACCGTTTTTCTAGTCACATCCGCGAGTTTAGGTTACATCGCCGAAATCGTTTATGCTGCGGCTAAGGTACTGGCGACCGGCAAGGACGGCCTCCAGGCCGACAAAAAGCTCCGCCACGGCGTCCTGCTTGTGAACGTAACCGGAGCCGCCTGCCTCCAGAGCCGCTCGCACCACTTCGGGACAAGAATGCCCACTCAGAAAAATGATCTTGCAGTTTGGGTTGAGCTTTCGAATCTTTCGGGCGGTTTCGAAGCCATTCAACCTCGGCAGACTGATGTCTAAAAAGACTAAATCAGGTTGTAGTTCTCCCACCTTCTGAACCGCTTCGAACCCATCCGATGCGAAACCTACGATGTGCACTTCCGGATACCCTTCGAGATGAGCTTGGACACAATCTCGCCAAAGTCGAAAGTCATCGACGACGAGAAGACGGACTATTGCCATTCGTATTTTCCTTGTATGCGTTGAGTACATTGGGGTTGCTCTAAACGCGCTTCAATCAATGACCCCGAGGTCAGGGTCACATACGTGGCGATGTCTGGTCGTTGCTCCGGGACATGTTTGAAGTTGCTAAACCGAAGTGAAATGGCGCGTAGGAAGGAGCATCAAGAGCGGAAGTTCGTGGTCAGATCGTATGAAGAAGGAGACGTCCCGGTGAGCGAAGCAGAACTTTGCCGCGCTGCTTAAGGACGGCCCCGTTGTTTTGCCACTCGCTTAACAAGCGGCTTGCCGTGAACGGTGTGACATTGGCGGCACCAGCTAACTCTTCGTTTGTAGCATCGAATTCGAAGCCGCCCTGCACTTTTTGGCCAATGGTTTGAGCCAGGTAGACCAGCACGCCAGCGAGCCTCTGACGTGCAGTATGGCTAACCAAAGCCATATGATCTGCGACGTACCATGAAAAATAGTCATAGGCGATGAGCAACGCATTTTCCAGTAGCCGCGGGCAACGGCCGGCCAGATCTCGTAGAGCGGCACGGTCCCATACCAACATCGAGCTATCTTTCAGCGTTTCCGTACTAACCAGATACAGAGAAGGGATTGACAGAAGCGCGGCGCCGCCAAAGATTTCTCCAGGGGTCAGCCAAAGAAGAATAACTTTTTTGCCGTCCCGAGTATTGTAGAAGAATCTAGCTCGCCCTGTGGTCAGCAGAAACAAGTGATCCGCCGAGTTTCCCTGACTTACAACGACAGAATCGGACGTAAAGTGTCGCTGCTTGGCCGACGCCAGAACAACCTTGAGGTCAAATGGCGTAAGTCCCTCCAAAAATCGGGATCTCGGGCTTGCAGTTACGGTAGCTGGTTTCAAAAGGGGCATAAATAACAGAGTTCAAAGAATCTCAACGTTTAGTAACTCCTCTGCAGTAGCGCATCACCTTACTAAGCCCGAATAACACCCTCAAAGCCAACCGAGAAACTGTAAGTTCTAACAGTGAATCAACTCCGGTAAGTCGTGCTCTTGCGCCTGGTTGTGATGTCGCAACTGTTGAGAAGTGAAGATGTTACGTGCCAAGAGCACGACGAATGGCGGGGACGAGTTCAGTGGCAATTCTGGATTTCACAACATACCCGAGCGCTCCAGTCGAAAAGCACCTACTCATGAAATCGCTATCACTGTGAACGCTCAAAAAAACAATACGAGACGTACACCCGAGCTCCTTTAAACGATCCACAGCCTCAATTCCGTCAAGAATGGGCATGGAAATATCAGTGATGATGATATCCGGTTTCAGTCGGATGGCCTCTTCGACTAACGCTTGTCCATTGCCGACCTTGCCGACGATTTCGAACTCTGGTTCCAGGAGACGGGCTTCCATCTCCGGGAAGCGTGGGTGATCGTCCGCCAATAATATTCGTGTTTTCATCAATTGGCCCGCTCGATGAATGCGCAGCCAAATGGAGGTCATGGCGTTCATGGAGCGCACCGTCACCGCCGCGTAGAGAAAAAGCCATCTGCACCGCGCGGCTGCCCGACTGCTAGAACGAGGTTATCCGCACTGCGATTACCCGCCTACTGTCAACAATGGCAGCGGATTGTAGGGTGATCCCTGAAAGCGAAGGAGGGAAGGAGTCCGTGCCAAAACTAAGCCACTCCTAGCGTCCAGCGGTCGGCTCTTCTCGGGAACGGTCTGATAGGTACGAGAGAATCGTTAATAGGTACGAGAGAATCGTTAATATGTTAAAATCTCCCATTCGTTCCCAAATATGGCAGCTGGGATTGCCAGCGATTCGGAGGGTCAATGGCATGTAAGGCTTGCGGTTCCGAAAACTCGCAGAAGCTGGATGGGGAGCTTACAGCTAGTCTCCCCAGCCTGAAAGCCCTAAAGATTCCTCCCATCTATGTTTGCGACAGTGTAGTGATCTGTTTGGACTGTGGCTTTGCGCAACTTGTCATTCCCACAACTGAACTGCAGTCACTTAAGAAAGCAAAGGCGGCATATGGCTCTTAGGCCGATGGTCGAGTGCGCTATGCCTTGCCCTTACTGAAGCGGTTTCCTCGTCAACTGCTAGTCGGTCTGTCATTTCTAACAGTGTGCGATGCCGATCACACAGCCACAATATTCCCGGAGCGCGCCTGAGCCAGCCCAAGTCTAAAGAGAGGGTATACGCTTTTGACCCAACGAGGGTCATATCATCGTTTTACGGAAGGGGTCGTCGCCTGCAGAGTTTTGGGTCGGCTTGGCATAAGCTCCATTGCCGCTACGCTATTCTTCACCTTTTTCGCACTTTTTCTGAACGAGATTCGTGCCCAGACGACCGCGCCCCAGACCCCCGCATCTCATTCCAATCCTTCGAACGGCGAAAAGCAGCCTCAACAGAATGAAACTCCCGCTGCACCTCCGAATCGTTCAGGGGTTCAGACGATTCCGTTGCCCAAGATTGCTGATCGCGCAGAGGAGTTAGACCGCCTTCTAAGAGAAATCAGCAGTCAATTGATACCGCAATCTGAACTGCTGAACTCAGAAAGAACAACGGCAAGACAAGTGACGGAGATTCATCGACGAGTTATGCAAACGATGAACCTTTTGGCTGGTACCGCCACACCATTGGAGCTGGAAGACGAACAACGACTCTGGCGCTCCGAGGGTATTGAATTCGGAGCACAACGCAAGCTCCTCACGTCTCGCGCAGCAAAGCTCGAGGAGCAGATCCAAGTATTGGAGGCCCAGCAACCGGAGTGGGTGGCCACGTGGAATCAAATTCGTGAATCTCCGGGAATAGAAGCGGTTGTCGAGCGGATCAAACAGCAATTGGACAAGATACAGACTGTCAGATCGCAATTACAAGAGCAGCTAAATGTCGTGATCACTATTCAGAACCAGGTTTCCCAGCAGGACCAGCAGATTTCCGATGTATTGTTCCGAGTTCGTCAGGCCCGTGAGAGCGAACGTAGCCGACTTTTGGAGCCTGACAGCCGGCCGCTTTGGGAAGGCCTTGATTCGCAAGCCATGGAGCCCTCTTTCGGGAATTCCTTCGAACGGTCCTTTGCATCGGCGCGCGAGTTTGTAAATGCACACAAGCTCGCCTTGTTTAACCTCGCTGTTGTTTACATTCTGGCCCTTTTCGGCGTTATGAAAATCAAACGTTATGTCGCGCGCCCCGGTCAGCCTGAAGTTCCCGCCGAAGCCTTACAGGTTTTTGCGCGCCCGCTTTCAGTAGCACTCTTGGTGACTCTTGTCGGAACGAGAGAGTATATGGCTTCCGCACCCATCGGCATCGCATTTGGTTTTTACCTGCTTCTTTTGATCCCCGTGTTGCGAGTACTTGCGCCGCTAATCGAACCCAAACTCCGAGCACTTATCTATACTTTATCGGTCTTCTACGCTCTGGAAGGCCTGCACTTGCTAGTTCGGCTTCCGCCGTTCTTCAGGCGCACACTTTTTGCGCTCATTGTCTTTACTGCTTTGGTCAGTTTCGCATGGCTGACGAGTCCCTCCCGAATGCGCTCCTTGAGCATGCAAGGTCGAAAGCATCGAATGCTAGTAATTGCAATTCGAGCCTGCCTTGTCTTGCTCGCTGTGTCCTTCGGCGCGAACGTTCTCGGATTTGTTTCCCTGTCGCAGGTTTTCGGACTGTTGGTCTTGGTTGGCCCAGTGCTGGCGGCTGTCTTGTACTGCGGAGTCCGGGTCGTGGCCCTAATATTGAGCGCTGTGTTACGCACTCATTGGGTGCGAGCACTCCTTGATGTGCGTGCGGAAGCCATAGAACGGCTGAGCATCAGGGTCTTAGCTCTCGGCGCGTCGTGGCTGTGGTTAAGATCCGTATTGCAACTATTCGCACTTTACGACAGCGCAATCGGGATCGCGTCGAATCTCCTCAGGCGTGATATCGGCGTTGGAAGGGTTCATTTCATACTTGGGGACGCGATTGGCGTCGTGTTTGTAATGCTTGTCGGATACGCCGTCGCGAATGCACTGACGTTCTTGCTAAAGAAATTGGTTCTTCCAAGATTGCCGCTGCAGCGCGGCGTGCCCTACGCCATTTCAACGATCACCTACTATGTTCTCCTGTTGGTGGTTGCCTTGGCCGCCCTGTCTTCTGCTGGCGTCGAGCTGAACAAATTTACTGTTCTTACCGGTGCCCTTGGTGTTGGGCTGGGCTTCGGTCTGCAGAATATCGTTAACAATTTTGTTTCTGGGTTGATCCTAATTTTCGAACGTCCCATCCATGTCGGAGACACGGTGGAAGTAGGCGGGCTGGTAGGCATTGTTCGGCGAATAGGTGCTCGCTCCAGCACAGTCGTAACATTTCAGGGAGCGGAGGTAATTGTGCCCAACAGCAATCTGCTCTCAAACCAGGTCATCAATTGGACGCTGTCATCGCAGTGGCGCAGAGTGGACGTGCCCATTAGAGTTGCGTATGGCAACGATCCGGAAAGCGTGATTAAACTCCTTGTAGGTGTCGCGGAGTCGCATCCGGGAGTCTTGCTGCAGCGCCCGCCTGCGGCTTTCTTCATGGGATTTGGCGAAAGCTCGCTGAACTTTGAACTGCGTTTCTGGTCTGCCTGGCAAGATACCTGGTTTCAGCTGCAGAGTGATGTGACCGTCGCCGTCGCTAGAGCTTTGCGAGAGGCTGGTATTGAAATTCCGTTCCCTCAACGAGATTTGCACGTTCGAAGCTTTGACGCCACCGTGACGGACGGCTTAGCGGAAAAAGCTATGCGAACCGGCTCTACTTAGCGCCTATCCAGTGCGAAGGGGTGATCCCGAATGCTGGTAACCCTGCTAACCATACCTTTCAGCCGAAGGAAAACGAAAGTAGCTCCCTGCCATAACAATAGGAAGGCAATTGAAGGAAACAATATCAGAAGGAGTACGGCGGCTATGACTAGTAAAACGGTTAATGCTTCCTCCACGGAATATAAGGTTAGCCGTGGCTGCCCCTCGAGGATGAGCATTAGTATGACGAGAACCATCAGTCCTGCCTTCCAGTTCACGATGCGCTCCCTTTGGGATGGTCTGACGCCCTCAAATTCCTGCCAATAAAAACGATTTGTGCAACCGGGTTCCTAAGGGACTTCATCGTGTTGTCGATCGGCAACGCGAACTACTGTTTCTTTTGCCAGAGAGGATTGCTAGGCGATCAGGCTGAAGATTCGCTAATCCCTAGTGCAGCGTACTGGACTGTTGGACTTCTGGTTCTTTCGCATTTGATAAGCGAATGAAACCCGCGGCTGCAGCGCACCTCACCGCTTGATTTTTGTCCGATAAGTCGGACGCCAGAGTGTCCAACAAGCGCGGATCGCCCCTCTTAGCAAGCACCTCCAGGGCAGCTACGCGCACTTTCCAACTCTTATCAGAAGCTGCCTCGATCAGGGCTGTCTCCGTCTGAGCATTGGGATCATTTGCCAATTTCTGCACGGCTTCCACGCGCACGGGGCCGGCATAATCCTTCGATAGGACTTGAAACATCGCCCATCCATAACCGGCATAAGGCGCAAACCCGGCGGCTGTGCCGAGCATTATCAGTGTCATCGCCTTGGGATCTTTAATCAGCCGCTTTTGCTCCTCCAATGGCCCCTCGCCGGTCTTGCGCTTCTTCGTAAGTACTTGGTAGTAGATGGCGTATCCACTGGGATCACCCAGGGAAAGCAACGCGCTGGAAGCGGCAAAATCAACCTGAGTGCTCTTATCTTTCAGCGCGTCCTTCAACAGTGGAATAGAGCGCACAGAGTCGAGCTGTCCTAGGGTCAGCGCTGCTGCAGCGCGCACTTCGGAATTCCTGTCGGTAACAAATTCCTCCGCGAGTTCAACCGCGCGGAGATTCCCATGCAGTAACCCAAGCGCCCTCGCCGCGTTGATGCGCTCCTTTGTATTGTGGCTCGTGTGCCCCTTCTCTAGAATGTCCCAGGCGACTTCTTCGGGGACCTGGGCACACAAGGATTGCGTTCTAGTGACGGAGACAGCCGTCAGAAATCCAAGAATGGCGAGACGCATCACGAATCGCCCGAACTCATAATTGACAAATGACTTGCTAAGCGGACGCATATGTCGGGAAAAAGTTCGGCGGCATCTTAAGAAACTAAGGCGAAACTGAGGACTGTCAATACTTACAGGCTAAGGCTTGTCTTTAAGGGATTACGATTCATTGATATTTATGGTCAATCGGCGCTGTGCCCGTTGTTGAATTCCAGTGTCTGTTAGAAGTTACAGTGTTCGCCCAAGGCGGGCATTCCCTAACATTCCGGAGATGTGGACAAACTCATGACACTGCCGCGAGTCATGCTGGCCGACGATCACACTATTGTTGTGGAGGCATTCCGAAAGCTTCTGGAGGCCCACTTCGAAATAGTGGGTAGCGTGGCCGACGGCCGAGCCTTGCTGGAAACTGCACCGCAGCTCAATCCAGACGTGATCGTGGTGGACATTGCCATGCCGCTTATGAATGGACTGGAAGCTGCTTTGAGACTGAAGGAACTGTTGCCGGTAGTGAAGCTCATCTTCCTTACGATGAACGAAGACCCTGACTTGGCGGTGGAAGCAATGCGCCGCGGAGCATCCGGCTATCTTTTGAAGAGTTCAGCAGCCTCAGAATTGATTCGAGCAATTCAAATGGCGCTAAAGGGAAAGTCCTACGTTACGCCACAGATCGCGCGAGGAATGCAAAAGGCTTTTATCAATAACCCTCGGCCAAGAGTGCGAGCCAAGGCGCTGACTCCTCGGCAGCGCGAAGTTGTACAACTGCTAGCCGAGGGAAAATCAATGAAGGAAGTCGCCGACGTCCTGAATGTGACTCCGCGGACCGTGGCATTTCACAAATACCGCATTATGGAAGAACTCAACCTCAGAACGACCGCGGATTTGATTCAATTCGCAATTAAATCAAAGATTCTCGTTTCCTAACCGCGCTTGCTGGACTTCCTGAAGCGTCTAACCGCTCGCCTATCTCATTAGCAGCGTCTCGTCTCATCTCAAAGGAAAAAAGTCTGTTATTTCTGACAGTTTTTGTGTGGCTGGGCTGGGTCTAAGTTAGCAAGCGTCGAGGAGAAATAAGCATTACCGAGAAACAAATCTGGAAATGAGGAGAAGCGAAATGAAAGTAAGAAGTCTGTTTGTCCTAGTAAGTGTCTTGTTGTTTGGAACGGCCGCCTTCGCCCAGGATTATGCCAAGGTAGAAGTGCCACTGAATTACTCCTACATGCGGTTCAATCCGGAGAACAGCCACATCGTCGGCAGTTTCTCGATGAATGGTGGAGGGGGCGGGGTAACAGTGTTCATTAATCACTGGCTCGGAATCGAGGGAGACTTCCAGGGCTATCAGTCACTCACCAGAACTTTTGCGTTCCCTGCAACCGCAAATAGTCCGTGCCCGGCCGGTTGCACCGTCAAGGCCAGCGGCGATCTCTTCACCTACAACGTAGGCCCTATTTTGAAATATCGCTCGGAGCATTTCGAGCCTTTCGTGGAAACCCTGTTTGGCGGAGGCCATTCCAACCTTTATCAAAATCTGCAGCACAATGCTTGCGTGAATCCGGGCACCTGCGTAGGCAGCGGCACTCCGAGCAACAATGCTTGGGATTTCATTATTGGGGGAGGTATCGACATCCCCTTGAGTAAATCAATCGCCATCCGGCCAGCGCAGTTTGATTTTGTGCTGACCCGCTTCGGCAATGCCTTTACGGCTGGCAACAACAACCAAAGCAACTTCCGGTACAACGGAGGCATCGTTTTCCGGTTCTAGTTGTGAAGAGCAGGGAAGTCCTGTTTTCAGCACGCGCAGAGGCTGCGGATGGCAATGGCGGGGCCCATTCGCAGCCTTTCCGTTTTTGTTCTTCATCCAAGGCTGACGGGAATTGAATCTCACGACCGAATCCACACTCATGGGGGCAGGCGCCGCTCAGATTAAACCGCAGATACTTTGCAAGTCTCGCGTAATCTCATTGGAAATCTGTCCTTGTCACGAGCAACCTCAGCAGGGAATCACAGGGCGCGGCGAGGAATTCTGTCAGTTTTGCCAGTATCGCATTTATTCCCTGCCTGTATCGTCCGAATAGTTCATCGAAGTTGATCGTTTCCGTGCAGGAGGTGGACCAATGAGACATCGAATTTTAACAACATTTTGTGGCATCTTGGGCGGAGCGTTTCTACTCTGCGCAGCTGCCTTTGCCCAAGACACCAGACCCGGGAAACTGAAAATATCGGTTTCTCCGAAGCAAGCGTACACATTCATTGACGGCAAGGCGATTGGCCCGGGAAACCGGACCATAAAGCTTGACGTCGGAACACACCATTTGGTAGTGGCCAACTATGGTTACAAATTCGTTGAACAGGATGTCTCCATCGATCCTGATCATACTCTGCCCTTGGATGTAAGCCTGGAACCTGCGGGAGCGGAGGTGCCCGGTCCTCGAGGCCGTATCCAAATCGAAGTTGGAATGAGGCGCGCCGGCGATGCGGCCGTTCTAATGAATGGTAACAAACCTCAGTACTTTGTGGGTCACGTCGACGAGTTCAACAACGACATCATCAAACATCAAGAGTTGATTGTCCCGCCAGGTCAGCATGAGCTGACGGTCACGAGATATGGCAAAGAGTTGTGGACCGGCTTGGTTACAGTCGGGGCCAATCAACGTGTAATTGTCAACATCTCGAATGGAAAACAAATCACCAAAGACTGGCCGCGTGGATCGAATGAGCTCCAGGCCGGCGTACAACGCTTTAAAGCCGGAACTGCAAGCGCTACGATTGCTGTCGCCCCGGTCAGTGGGTCGGTTTCGGCTAATCCCCAAAAGATCAACTGCAATCAAAATACCCAATTGGCATGGACCTCGGCAGAAACTGTGGAAGCGGAAATGAGCGGGTTTAGCCCGGTTCCGACCAGCGGCGAAAAAACGATTTCGCCCAGGCAAACCACCGTGTATGAACTTACGGCTAAAGGCCCGGGCGGAGTAACCAAACCGAGCGCCACCGTCGAAGTGAACCCTGTTGTACAATCCTCTCTAAGCGCTTCTCCAACGGAAGTGAGTTATCGCCGTATCGGGGACAAGGTCATTCAGTCCGGAAGCACAGCACTCAACTGGTCGTCATCCAACTCCGATGCAGCTTCCCTCGATCCTGTCGGGACCGTTGACACTAGCGGCACCAAGTCCCTGAACCTCACTCCAACACAGACAAGCAACGGACCTGTAGACGAAGAGCTTAAGTACACATTGACAGCGACAAATGTTTGTGGGGGCTCTGATACAAAGACGGTAGCGGTGCGGTTGAAGGGTTCTATCGAACCGATTCCCGCAGTGCTGCTCAACAGTGTCTTTTTCCCCACAGACTATCCCACGAAGAAAGACCCAGCGCTTGGGCTAGTTCGCAGCCAGCAGGAAACACTCACAACTCTTGCTAACGGATTCAAACAATACCTTGAGTATGATCCTGAGGCAAAGCTCTCGCTTAGCGCCTATGCGGACGAGCGTGGGCCGGACAAACACAACCAGAGCTTGTCTGACCTCCGTGCTGAGCGCGTCAAGGATTTCTTGGTTTCTCAGGGAATCCCCGCAGAGAAGCTCGACACATCGTCGCATGGGAAGGAGGATCAACTCGACAAGGCAACTGTCATTGAGTTGCAGGCTAAGGATCCCAATCAACCTCCAGAAACGCGCGTAAAGAACTTTACTGCGACGTGGTTTGCCTACAATCGGCGCGTAGACATTCTCTTGCTTCCCAAGAACGCAGCATCCGAGCGGTTCTATCCCCATAACGCCGCGGATTCAGAGATTCTTTGGCAGAGGCCGAAGCCGGCGCGCAGTGTGGTCGAAAAGAACAACTAAGTATCCTGGAAAGGACTCCATTTCCGAGGTGCCAGTGCCCTCATCCCGCGGCCCGCTCTGAAAGCAAACAGAGCGGGCCGTACTCTTAATGTTGATGCTTGAGGTCTCAGGTGAAGTGCTTATCAAGAAGCTTCCAGCGACATCGGCGGGCTCTCTTGCTTCTTCTTTTTGGCGGATTGTATGGGGACCTTGCAGCCACACTGGTCGAGGCGCAGGAAGCGATGATTAAACAAAGCGCCGATTCTCCTCGCCGATCGACCGGAGGTCCGCCTGCCAGTTCAGAGTTGCCCGGCCAGTATGACAAACCTCAAACGAAAGGGCCTCAGAACGGCGGCGCGTTTGTCGTTGCACCTCTCCCAATCTCCAGTCCAGCCGTGGGTTCGGGAATTGTGCCAGTGCTCGCCTATATTTTTTCTACTAGCACCAACGACAGGATATCTCCCCCGTCTGTGGTTGGGGCTGTAGGTCTGGTCACAAATAACGGAAGCCGCGCGATCGCTTTAGGCGGTGAAATCTACTTTAAGCAGAACACCTATCGGACTACGGCGATCTATACTCGAGGAAATCTGAACTACGATTTGTACGGGCTCGGGACCGGTGATTCGCAACCAAGACTACCTCTCAAACAGACCGGCCAATTAGTCTTCGAGGAGTTTCTACGCCGAACTTGGTGGAGAGTCTTCCTGGGACCTAGATTTCTTTGGGGAAGCTCACTTGTCACAGTTAGGCCGAACAATGTTGGGACAGTCCCACTGCCACCAGACCTCGGGCTCGATACAAATCTGACAGCCGTGGGCTTCCGATTGAACCGTGACACGCGTCCCAACCGTTTCTACCCGACTGCCGGAACATTTCTGGATCTTACTGCGGACTTCTTCTCTCAGGGTTTGGGAAGCAAATACTCATTTCAGAGTTACAAACTCAACTTCAACAAATACTGGGACTTGACCCAAAATCAAGTGCTTGCATCCGGTTCGTTCGCTTGCTTTACCGGCGGCGAGCCCCCCTTCTACGGAAACTGCATTTACGGCACGAATAGTCAATTGCGCGGATACACTGCCGGTCGCTACCTTGATCGGTACATGTTTGGCACGCAGCTGGAATATAGGTTGGCCTTACCCAAGAGGTTCGGTGTTGTGGGCTTCGGTGGTTTGGGAGAGGTCATACCAGGAAGTAATCAGCCGTTTAGAACAAAGAATTTTCTTCCGAGCGGCGGCGGGGGCGTTAGGTTTGAGCTTAGCAAGAAATATCACGTAAATCTCCGCGTTGACTTCGCCCAAGCCAAGGATAGCAATACGTGGAGCGTAGGTGTGGGCGAATCTTTCTAGCTCCTCAACGGCCCATTTCTTATCAGCGCCTATTCTGTCAATTCTGACAGGTGCGACCTTCCCCTGCAGGCAGTAGAAATGTGTTCTCGGGGCCCCATTATAAATAACTGATTGCGAACCTCTAAATTTTAGGACCTACGCCCAGAAGGACTACGCAACATGCAAAAAACGATTGTACTTATCTTGACATCCCTAATGCTCTTTTTGTCAGGCAGGGCTTGGGCTCAGACCGAGACCGGCCAAATTAGCGGAACTGTGCTCGACCCGCAGAACAACGTCGTTCCAAACGCAAAAATTACAGTTCGGAACGCAGGCACCGGCGCCTTGCGCGAAACAACGTCCGACGATCACGGCGTCTTTATTATCACCAATCTACTTCCCGCTAAGTATGCCGTCATGGCAGAGGCACAGGGGTTCGCGAAACTTGAACAACAAGTTGATCTGCCTCCGGGAGGCAGGGTCGCAATGGACCTGAAGCTCCAGGTCGGCAAAATGGGTGAAACTATTGAAGTTTCGGCAACGGCGTTGGCCGTCAACACCGAGAACCAAACCGTCGGTCAGTTGATCACCTCGAATGACCTCACGAACCTGCCCCTTCTAACGCGAAATCCTTATGATCTCGTTGGAGGGGCGGCCAACGTATCCAGCGCCGCCGACGCCGGACTAACTATGCGTGGAGCAGGATACAACATCAATGGATTGCGATCTGCTGGGACTAACATCTTGCTGGATGGGGCCGCAAACAATGACGAATTCACTGCGTCAGTTGGCCAAACTGTTCCGCTGGATTCCGTGCAGGAAATCAACGTTTTGACGAACAATTTCACTGCGGAATACGGCCGTGCGTCCGCAGGCGTCGTTAACGTGACAACTAAATCCGGTACGAATGATTTCCACGGCACTGCTTATGAATTTGGCCGTTATGCGGCTTTGGCGGCCAACACTTTCGACAATAACGCGAGAGGGATTGCCAAACCCGGTTTCACGCGGAACCAGTTTGGCTATTCCGTTGGTGGCCCAATCGTGAAAGACAAGCTGTTCTTCTTCCAGAGCACCGAATGGCTTCGTGTCAGGAGTTCGGCAACGTCCATCATAAATGTTCCTACACCGCAGCTGATCGCAGCTGCAAATTCGAATACCCAACAATTCTTCAGCGCATTTGGAACACTGCGGTCTAACTTCGTACAGCTCAAGACTTACACTCGTGATCAATTGACCGCCGCCAAGATAACGGCTTGCCCGCCTGCGCCCAGCATTTGCGACACAGACTTCCCAGTCGGCAGCACCAGGCCAATGTTCGCTCAGGGCCAATACTCGGTCGCATCTGATTCTGGCGCTGGTTTTCCCCAGAATACGTATTACATCGTGGGTCGCGCGGACTGGAACGTCACTTCAAAGACTCAATTGTATGGGCGCTACGCGCTGGAAAAGGGTAACTTGTTCACAGGCACGGTGACCAACAGCCCTTATGTGGGATACGATTCGGGGCAGGCGACTACGAACAACAGTTTCTTGCTCTCTTTGATTCATACCTTCAGCCCAAAACTGACCAGCCAATCGAAGATTGTTTTCAACCGATTGAATCTGCTGCAGCCGCTGGGAGCTAATCCAGTCGGTCCGACCCTGTACATGAATTCCACTTCTGCTCCAAAAATTGAGGGAAACTTGATTGGCATGCCGGGGTATTCCCCCTTCACACCGGGCAATGCGATCCCCTTCGGGGGCCCGCAAAACTTCGTCCAGGCGTACCAAGATCTCAGCTCGGTCCATGGACGTCACACGTTCCGCTTCGGTGGCAACTACACCTACATCCGAGACAATCGGAGTTTTGGGGCGTATCAGGAAGCCGTCGAATCCCTCAGTGCCACAACAACTTTCAGCACAAGCATCGAGAATTTCCTGAACGGCGTGCTTGGGCAGTTCCAGTCGGCCATCGATCCGCAGGGAAAATTCCCGTGTGGCGCAGCCGGAGCTGTTCCGAACTGTACTGTGACGCTCCCCGTTGGCCCGCCAGTCTTTGCTCGGAGCAATCGTTACCATGAATTCGGCACTTATTTCGAAGACTCGTGGAAAGCAACGAACCGCTTGACCTTCAATTTGGGAATGCGTTGGGACTACTTTGGCGTTCAACATAACAAAGACCCTAACCTCGACTCGAACTATTACGACGCCCAGGGTGGCAATATCTTCACTAATATCCGCAACGGAAGCGTAGCCACAGTTCCCAATAGTCCTATTCACGGGCTATGGAAGAAAGACTGGAACAACTTCGGTCCTCGCCTGGGCGTTGCCTACGACCTCTTCGGCAACGGTAAGACAGCTCTCCGCGGAGGATGGGGCATCTCCTACGAGCGGAACTTTGGTAACGTAACGTTTAACGTCATTCAAAACCCGCCGGCATACACTGTCATTTCGATCCTGCCTAATGATGTCGGGGGCACCATTCCCATCACTACAGACAACGCGGGACCCTTGGGAGGTTCGACTGGATCAAAGCCCATTCCCAAAGCCAGTCTGCGAAACGTCGACCCCAATATCGTCACGGCTTACGCGCATCTCTGGAGTGCCGTACTCGAGCATCAAATGACGCGCAATTTCATAATGGCTGTCGAATACAACGGGTCTAAGGGCGTGGATCTCTACTCGATTGAAAATCCCAATCGGCCAGGCGCTGGAAACGTCTACCTGGGTGATCCCTGCCCAACTACGCCATGCGCGGTCGCGAACCTGACGCGATTGCAGAATTTTCAATATAGCAATATCAACCGCCGCGGGGACAACGGCTTCTCTCATTACAACAGCGTGGCAGCACGCGTGGAGCTAACGAACCTCGGCAACACCGGCCTCAGCCTGCATTCCAGCTACACCTATGCCCATGCCATTGACAACATCAGTTCAACCTTTAGCGAGTCCAACAACAATGCAAATCTCGGGCTCCTGGATCCGTTCAATCCCAAGATTGACAAGGGCAATTCCGATTTCGATTTGCGTCACCGGTTCGTTTTCTCCGGCACCTGGGACGTTCCGTTCGCGCGAAACATGACCGGCGCGGCAAAAGGATTCTTGGACGGATGGACGGCCGCTCCCATCATCACCATCCGCGGAGGCTTCCCATTTACCCTGTTCGATTGCACGAACGCACTCACCACTTGCATGCGTGCGGTCCAAACATCCCCGCATTCGAAAACGGGATCCGCCGTACCAGACCCCAGCGGCGCGGCGAACACCTTCGACTACTTTAACTTCAGCTCCGGCTTTGACAGCTCGTATATCAACCCAATCGCTGGTGTCTCTGACTTCGGTCCATTTCCGAAGAATATGTTGACGCGCGGCTATTTCTATGGCCCCGGCGCTTATACCATCGACCTCGGCGTTTATAAGACTACAAAAATCAATGAGCGGCTTAGCCTGCAGATTCGGGGCGAATTTTTTAACCTCCTGAATCACTCCAACATGTGGCTAACGCTTAGCGACAACGACCTCTCTTCGACAACCACAGTGCATGCCCAAAAGGGTGTGCCTCCGATCAACGCGGACGAGCGCAGGAACGTCCAGTTGGCTGTCAAGTTGATCTTCTAGTCGGAAATTAACGGAGCGATCTTGCCGGGGAGTTTCGGGCTTCCCGGCTTTTTTGCTCGCTTGCCATCGCCGCGTGGGTTTTCTAGAATACGCCCCACGTTGCGGAGGCGGGCTTGCCGCGGTCTAAGAATTTTTCATCCCATTCTTTTCGGTGCCCGATCGTGGCTATTGCAGCCCAACTGCTGACCATTTGTCTCCTCGGCTTTCCCCAATCCGGTGTTACTCAAGGATCGAGCCATAACGGACAAGTGGTGGTCCGAGTTCATGATCGAGTTAGCGAAGAGCTGCTCGCTCAAGTTCGCGTACAACTTATGCGGTTCCCCGATGGGATCGTCGGAGAGCAATTCAGCGGTTCAAGCGGCAGCGTTCAATTCTCGGGCATTTCTGTAGGAGCCTATACAATCCGAGCGACGCTCCAAGGATATGAACCTGGGGAGGCTCACGTTGATTTTCGCAACGGCGATAGTACGCTCCAGAACGTCGACATTTCTCTTACACCCCGCAGGCGCGAGGAAAGCGGCAGTCCTAATGGAACCATCCCCGCTGAGGCTTTGAAAATCCCTAAAAATGCCCGGACGGAATTCGAACACGGTAGTCGGTTGCTGAACGAAAAGAAAGACTTTTCACGCAGTATTGCCGCGTTTCAACGAGCCATTGAACTGTACCCCAGGTATGCTGACGCCTATTTTCTGATGGGCACTGCACAAATGCAGACCAGTGCCGCTTCGGACGCAGAAGCTTCCTTGCGAAAGGCAATGGTGCTGGATGGGCACATGATCGCCCCGTATTATCCTTTGGCGCTCTTGCTGTTTGGGCAGCGACGGTACGCTGAGGAGGAGATGCTCCTTCTTGAAGCGCAAAAACTGGATCCGACAGACTGGCGGTTTCCTTTTGAACTAGCCCGCTGCCAGGCGCAGCAGGGTCGGTGGGAAAGCGCTCTGCGGTACGGTCAGGAGGCCGGCGCGAGCGCTAATGTTCCATCTAAGATACATTTATTGTTGTCTGACATTTACGCGAATTCTAATAGGCCCCGTGAAGCAGTCGCGGAACTTGAACTGTTCGCCAAACTCGATCCAGCCAGTTCCTATATGGGACGGGTGCGAGAGGTCCTTCCTATTCTTCGCCAACGGTCCGCCGCCTCTACTTTGCCTTCCTCTGGTCCTCGTTGACGAAGTCTAAGACAGAGCCAAGTGTGGGACAGAGCCACCCCAATATTTTGGGACGCGCGGTGGTAGAGGTCGTTCTGCGTCCACCCTCCTGACCTGTCAATTCTGACAGGCGCACTAACTCGGCGTAAACACTACAAACAACTCTCGCGCACTCTTACGCGAACGACTAAGAAACGCATATCTCAGTTGCCCGGAGGACAATGCTGCCCGTCCAAAGAACAGTTTCTATTTCCAGAATTCACAGCCATGGGGCCGCAGCTTTTTGCGCTCTTGTCTTAGTGTTTCTGTGCACAACACTGACTTGGTCGCAAGAAAACGACATGGGCAATATGCCAGGCATGAACATGAACGCGCCGGGGGCCATTGAAAATCACGCGCAGGTGGCAAAACATCTCGCCGATAAACGAGAAAGCGAGTTCAATCATCGTTTGGCAGGATTCTTTATCATCGTTGCGGGGATTTTCATCCTCTGGGAGAGTTACTTGGCAAAGCGCTGGTCTCTAGTCCGCTATGTCTGGCCAATGTGCTTTATCACCGCAGGGTTTTTTTTGCTGATCTTTAGTGACACAGAGATTTGGCCGTTCGGTCCTCAAACCCCATGGCATGCGTTGACGCACAATACTGAGGACCTTCAACACAAAATCTTTTCCTTAATTCTTCTGGCAATTGGATACGTTGAATTACAAAGAGCACGAGGGAAAGTGAGGTCGCCCTGGGCGACTTGGGTGTTTCCAGTGGCAGGAGTCACAGGTGCAATCATGTTGCTATTTCACGTTCATGGCGGTGACATGCACGCACAACGGGCCATGGAAACAATGGAAAACATCCAAAAACAACATCGCTGGTTTGCTGCTACAGGATTTGGAGTCGCATTGACAAACGGACTGGCAGGCACGCCTCAGAAGTGGCAGCAATTCTTCAAGAAGTTATGGCCTCTCCTATTAATCACTCTAGGTGTTTTGCTGATTCTATATACGGAATGACGTTCGCAGAGTGCAGCTGCGGTTTGTCCGGCCCTCTTCTGCGATCGGACAATCGTTGCGATTTTCGTTGCTGCACTTTGAGGGAGGCGAATGGTCGTGCTAAAAAATCCACGCAAATTCCCACGTCCAGCTTCCGAGCATCTCGCCTCTGCCAGAAATGGAATGTACGCACTCCTTCTTGGATTCACCGTTCTCGTCTTAGCCGTCACTCCATTGCTCGGCGGCACAAAAATTATTCACCGCTGGGTCATAACGGGTCAGCCTTTGCCCAAACTCAAGAAAATCCTGGTCATTGCGGTTTTGGAGAACTACCTCATACGACAGGAATTTGAGGATGAAATGGAGCGCCTGCTCGCCAAATCCGGCATCGAAGGCGTCAGGAGTCATATGGTTCTTCCTCCGCGCAACGAGTTGATGGAGGGCGAACTCAAGGAACGGATCAAGGAAGTAGACTATGATGCCGTTCTTGTGATTCGCCCCAAGGCTTTTCGGAAGGAAACCGAAGAAGTCGGCACGAAGTCCGTCTATATGCCACCGACGGCCTACCAAACCTTCTGGCCTTATTGGGATATGGCCTTCAAGCAGTATTCGGCAAGGGGTTCTTATCTCAAGGAGAACACGATTGTCAGCGCTGAGTTTAATCTTTATCGCACCGCGGATGAAGCGCTTCTCTGGAATGGAGAAACGGATACTGTTTACTCCAAGAACTTCGGGAAACTGGCCAGAGAGTATGCCAACACGCTCGTCAAACAATTGAAAAAGGACAAAGTGATCTAGAAGACCAGACTGGTCCAATTGCTGTTTGTTGCGCTGGTGAACTCAGGGCTGGTCCTTTCCCCTGTTTCCTTGGTCAAACAAACTAGGAATAGCGTCCGACAGACACAAGAAGACAAGCAGAAGCACGAGGGCAAGAATTCCGCCTAATGGCACTTGGGTCTCCTTTGGTAGAAGGAGGGGGCGCCCCGATGAGGGGTTAGTGTTGGTCCAGTACGGAGATAGGTCGCCCCCTTTTTGGCTCAATGCTAGCCTTTCTGATCCGCCCGGGAAAACTGTCAAAACAGACAGGATGTAAATCACCGACTCGTTGCCGAAAGCGGCGATGAATCGATGGAGCTCTATTTAATACCGCGGAGTCTGTAAATTCTGCCAGTGGGGGCTTCTTGCTGGTCACAGCAACATATCCTTTACGAGATCTTCATGAGCTTCTACAAAATCGTCTCTCATTCATTCTTGGCGCTAGGCGTAGCTGCCTTTGCGGGCACAACGCAGGCGCAACAGGACGTGCCTGAATCAAACCTGTTGGCGAAATCAGTCAAAGCAGTTGGGTACAGGGTCGGCGACTGGAGCACAAAGGTCGATCTGAAGGGCACGGAGTTAATGGCGCAGGCGACTGGTGAAGCAAGGGTGCAAGCCCGACAGGGAAAGACAAATATAGAGGTGTCGATTAGAAATCTGGCTCAGCCAACAAAGTTTGGTGCGGAATTTCTGACCTACGTGCTCTGGGTAGTTACACCTGACGGCCGTTCCGGAAATACCGGCCAAATTCTAATCAATAAGAATGGAGAGGGTAAGCTGAGCGCCACCACTCCGGCACAAACCTTTGCGATGATTGTTACGGCTGAGCCCTATTTCGCTGTGCGTATCCCGAGCGAGATGGTCGTCCTGGAAAACGACACGCGAAAAGACACCAAGGGCCAGATTTTTCCTGTCAATGATTTCAAGCTGATGAAACGCGCTCAGTACGAGAGACTTGGCAATCCGCTGGCCATGACGCCGGATCTCGAAAATGTGCCGCTCCAGGTCTATGAAGCACGGAACGCCGTGGATATTGCGAAATCCCATGGGGCGGAGAAGGATGCGTCCGAGATTTTCACCAAGGCGATTGCGAGTCTGCAGGCAACTGAAAATGCTCTCAACGCAAAGAGAGACAAGAAGGACACTATGTCTGCCGCGCGTCAAACCGTGCAGTTTGCTGAAGACGCACGCGCGCTCGCGGCGCAGCGGCAGGATGAAGCGCGTATTGCCGGAGAGAAAGAGGCTGCTGCTGCCCGGGCCAAGGCTGAGGCAGAAGAGAAGGCAGCACAGGAAGCCAAGCGCCAGGCGGAACTGACGGCCGCGAAGCAAGCCCAAATGAAAGCGGAGGCGGACGCTGCGGCGATCAAAGCCAAAGCGGAAGCGGATGCTTTGAAGGCGAAAGAAGAAGCCGCTCAGGCCGAGGCCGAGCGAGCGAGAAAAGCTGCGGCCGATTTGCGCGCCCAATTGCTCGATCAGTTCAATCGCATTTTGGAAACACGTGATACGCCACGGGGGTTGGTAGTCAACATGGGAGATGTGCTCTTCGACTTCGGAAAGTATGATCTACGTCCGGAGGCTCGGGAGAAGTTGGCGAAACTGACAGGCATCATCCTGGGGCATTCGGGTTTGGAACTTGCCGTCGAAGGGCACACAGACAACGTTGGCAGTGACGAACTAAACCAGAAGCTGTCGGAAAAGCGCGCG
Source organism: Candidatus Acidiferrum sp. (assembly GCA_035280045.1). Lineage (GTDB taxonomy): Bacteria > Acidobacteriota > Terriglobia > Acidiferrales > UBA7541 > Acidiferrum. Next base: position 136,777 of record DATEGP010000024.1, on the reverse strand, counting down.
GAAACGGTTCGGGCTTATCTCATACGACAGGGACTGGCTGATGCAAGCGTAAGATCTCGAGGTTTCGGTGAAACCAGTCCGGTCGCCGACAATTCGACCGCCGAAGGCAGGCAAAGGAACCGCCGCGTCGAAATTGTCGTCTCCGGCGAAGTCATCGGGGAAAAAATTGGCAAGTAGCCTCCGGATCGACGCATCGAAGTTCTTGACCGAGATTCAACACCCGTGTCCATGTCTCGACTCGCCGTCGTTCCAGTTGAGCAGTGCGTAGTGGTCATCTCACTCTGAGAGTAGCTGTCCGAGCTGCGGGCCGGAAACCAGCAGGGTAGTGGATTCCTCGCGGACCCAACCCAATTACTTTCAATAGCATTTGCTCGAACGATGCTCAAACCTTGCAAAACACTGCCTGCCGAATTCGCAACAAGGCTTGCGCCGGTGACACCTGCTACTTTTGACAGTTCCGGCATCGGAAACGCCTGAATACTATCCACACTCAGTGAGCGCTTCCAGCCAGATGTGCGCCCACGCGCGTGCGGTGCCCGATTTCGTGTGCCCCAGCCCTTTGTGCAAGAGTTCGACGCGGGTGCCGTAGCTTTGCGGAGCGTGAGTTATGAAAGCGAAGCCATTGAAATTCGCTCTTGTCCTGTGTGCCGCCGCAAACTGGTTGGCAGGATGTGAGACAAAGCAGCAGGCGGCGCCGGGCCCTCCCGCTGTGGAATTTGTTCAAGTCATTCAGAAGGACGTGCCAGTTACCAAAGAATGGGTTGCTACGCTGGATGGTTTTGTCAACGCTCAAATCCGGGCACAGGTAAAGGGTCTTCTCATCAAGCAGAACTATACGAATGGCGCATACGTCCAAAAAGGCTCGGCCCTCTTTGAAATAGATCCACGGCCCTTCCAGGCCACGCTTGACCAAGCGACCGCGAACCTGGAGCAAGCAAAGGCCAATCTTCAGCGAGCACAAGCGCAGCTTGGGAAGACGGAGCTTGACGTCGCCCGCTATACGCCCCTTGCCAAGGAAAGTGCCATTAGCCAGCAGGAACTGGACGATGCCGTTCAGGCCAACCTCGCGTCCAAGGCTCAGGTGGAACAAGGAAAGGCGGCCATTGAGTCGGCCCGGGCGGCAGTGGAGTCTGCCAAGCTTGATCTCAGCTTCACAAAGATTGTCTCTCCGATTGACGGTGTCGCCGCAATCGCTACGGCGCAGATTGGAGACTTCGTGAGCCCGCCCGGCGAGCCGCTCACGACCGTATCAACCATTGATCCGATTCTGGTGAACTTCACAGCAAGCGAACAAGAATACTTGAACGCAATGAAGCAGGCTGCAGCTTTAGGAGCTGATGAGCACGCAATATTGAATAAGCTCGAATGGCAATTGCGCCTCTCGGATGGATCGATCTATCCGCACAAAGGACGGTTTTATGCGCTTGATCGCCAGGTAGATGTAAGAACGGGCGCAATTCTCGTAAAAGTGCAGTTCCCAAACCCCAGAAACGTGTTGCGCCCGGGCGGTTTTGGCAACATCAGCACAGTAGTGAGAGTTCAGAAGAACGCCATGCTTGTTCCCCAGCGCGCTGTAAATGAACTGCAAGGCGGATACCTCGTTGCGGTAATCGGCCTCGATAACAAGGTGAGTGTTCTCCCAATCAAAGTGGGGCCCAAGGTCGACACCATGTGGATTGTTAATGAAGGCCTAAAACCTGGTGACCGAATCGTGGCGGAAGGCGTGCAAAAGGTGCGTAACGGAATGGAAGTTCTTGCCAAACCCTTTCAGCCGGAATCTTCTGCAACCGAAAAATCGAACACCGCGAGCAACAAACCCTAAGGTTCATCGTGTACAAATTCTTCATAAATCGTCCGATCGTATCCATGGTGATTTCGATCGTCATGGTCATTGTGGGCATCGTCGCAATGCTGAGCCTGCCTACCGCCCAATTTCCTAACATCACACCTCCAGAAGTCCAGGTTAAGACCACCTATGTAGGTGCCGACGCCTTGACCGTGGAACAGTCGGTAGCCACCCCCATCGAGCAACAGATGAGCGGTGTGGACAACATGAACTACATGTATTCCAACAACGCCAACAACGGTCAGATAACCCTCACTGTCAACTTCGATGTAAAAACCGACCCGAATACAGATCAGATCCTTTCTCAGATGCGCGCCAATCAGGCAGCGTCCCAGTTGCCTGCCGAGGTCAACAGCTACGGTGTAACGGTCCAAAAATCCACCGCCGCGCCTCTCATGTTGTTCGACCTCTTCTCCCCGAACGGTACCTATGACTCGGAATTTTTGGCGAATTATGCCTACATCAATTTGAACGACCAGCTCACACGCGTTCCGGGAATTGCTAGCGTCTCAGTTTTCGGTGCAGGCCAATACGCGATGCGTTTTTGGGTCAAGCCCGATCAACTAGCGAAGCTCCAAATCACCGTCCCCGAAATCATCAATGCGATTCAGACGCAGAACAACGTCAATCCTGCAGGCCAAATCGGAAGCGAGCCCGTCCCACCAGGCCAGGAGTATACCTACACCGTTCGCTCCCAAGGCCGTCTTACAACGGAAGAAGAGTTCGGCCAGATTGTAGTTCGTGCCAAAGCTGATGGTTCCATTGTCCGCCTGAAAGATGTGGCTCGCGTGCAACTGGGGGCTCAGGTCTATAACCTGCAGGGCCGCCTTGACGGCAAGCCGGCCGCGGTAGTTGCGATTTACCAGCTTCCAGGATCGAACGCAATCGCCGCTGCGAAGGGCGCCAAAGCTCTAATGGCTGAGGCCAAAAAGCGCTTTCCACCCGGGCTTGACTATGCCGTGGCTCTCGATACGACGCTGCCGGTGACCGAAGGCATTGTTGAAATTCAGCATACTTTTGTGGAAGCCGTAATTCTGGTCATCCTTGTTGTGTTTATCTTTCTTCAAGGGTGGCGGGCTACTTTGATACCACTGTTGGCCGTGCCGGTGTCGCTGATCGGCACTTTCGCCGTTTTCCCCGTATTGGGTTTTTCCATCAACACGCTTTCCCTGTTTGGTTTGGTCCTTGCTATCGGCTTGGTTGTGGATGATGCCATCGTTGTAGTGGAGGCGGTCGAGCACAACATCGAGCACGGAATGTCTCCCAAGGAAGCTTCTTTCAAAGCAATGGAAGAAGTCTCTGGCCCGGTGATTGGCATCGCACTGATTCTCGCTGCCGTGTTCGTTCCTACGGCTTTTATTCCGGGTATTACTGGGCGCTTGTATCAGCAATTTGCTGTGACCATTGCTGTCTCCATGCTTCTCTCTGCGTTCAATGCTTTGACTCTGAGTCCCGCCCTTTCTGCACTCTTACTGCGCCCCAAGAAAGAGGCTCGTGGGCCACTCGGGAAATTTTTTGCGTGGTTCAACAAATGGTTCGGGCGTCTCACCGATGGCTACGTCAATTGGTGCAATGTGCTGATCCGTAAATTAGTGTTCACCGGGTTCATCTTGGTTGGGTTTACTGTCCTGGCCGGACTAATCGGCACGAGGCTGCCCAGCAGCTTCCTGCCGGATGAGGACCAAGGCTACGTGTTCGTGGCCCTGCAGTTGCCCGATGCCTCCTCGTTACAACGCACAAGCCTCACGGCGAGAGACGTAGAAGACATTCTGATGAAAACAAAGGGTGTCGATCACGTGACCAGCGTTGTCGGCTACAACATGATCAGTGGCGTTCAAAATACCTTTAGTTCCTTCTTTTGGGTCACGCTCAAGGAATGGGGTGAACGCAAATCACCGGAGGAAACCTACGATGCTATCCGCGCACACATCAACGGGGAACTACGCCAGCTTCCCGCTGGCGTTTCCATAGCTTTCTCTCCTCCTGCAATTCCCGGCGTGGGAACTTCAGGCGGCGCCACATTTATTTTGGAAGACCGCGGCGGACACGATGTCCAGTTCTTGGCGGACAATACCAATGCATTCATGCAAGCCGCTCGTAAGCGCCCGGAGTTGGCGTCGGTCTTTACGACGATGTTGGCGGCCGTTCCCCAAGTTTATATCAACGTGGAGCGCGACAAAGTTCTCACGCAAGGCGTCAATCTTAGCGATGTATACAAAACGCTTCAGTCTTTCATGGGCGGCGCCCTTATCAATTATTTCAACCGTTTTGGCCGCCAGTGGCAGGTCTACATCCAGGCGGAAGGCGATTATCGAACTCGCGCTGAAAACCTGGGGCAGTTTTATGTGCGCAATAGCTCTGGGAGTATGGTTCCACTTTCAGCCGTCACTTCTATTCAGCACCGTGTAGGTCCTGAATTCACGATGCGCTATAACCTATTTCGTTGCGCGCAAATCAACGCAAGCGCCGCCACGGGTTATAGTTCCGCCCAAGCCATGGCCGCCCTCGAAGAGGTCTTTGCCCAGACCATGCCTCCAGATATGGGGTTCGATTACCTGGGCATGTCCTATCAAGAGCAAAAAGCCAGACAGGGTGTATCTCCTGCAGTGATCTTTGGCTTCTCAACTCTCTTTTGTTTTCTGATCCTAGCAGCGCTTTACGAAAGCTGGACTCTACCGTTTAGTGTGCTCATCAGCGTTCCCATTGCCGTTTTTGGGGCATTTTTCGCGCTGTACCTTCGCCGGCTTACAAGTTTCTCTTTTGAGAACAATGTTTACGCACAAATTGGTTTGATCATGCTCATTGGCCTGGCTGCTAAGAACGCAATCTTGATCGTGGAGTTCGCCAAGTTGGAACACGAAAAAAAGGGCAAACCCCTCGTCGAAGCCGCTTTGGAAGGCGCCAAGTTGCGCCTGCGTCCCATTCTAATGACTTCGCTAGCATTCCTTCTGGGCTGCGTGCCACTCTGGACGGCTTCTGGCTCCGGTGCCGTGTCTCGCCAGGTCATGGGCACCGCGGTCATAGGAGGAATAGCAGCGGCCAGCGCCATCGCGATTTTCATCATTCCGGCGCTGTTCTATGTCATTGAAAGAATCGGCGGTGCGAAACACGCAGTTGCCAATGTGTCGTTGCCCCCGACTCCAGAAGCTCATGCTGCGACCGCTGGAGACGACTAGTCGCACAGTTAGAAAAAACGAAGCCTACAGCTATGACAAGCTCGATTTCAACCATCAAGTGCAGCAAACAAAGCTTGAATCCTTCGAGTCGCCAAGTTGCAGCCCCAGCTCAAGATCGCTCCCACAGGGGCGGCTCTATCTCTCTTTTGTTGTCGATTAGCTCTGCTCTGCTCCTTCCGTGTGGCTGCGCGGTTGGTCCAAATTATCAGCGGCCCAAAGTAAACATTCCAACCGAGTACCGCGATGCCCAAGGAGCAGCTCAGCAAGCTTCTATTGCAGACTTACCGTGGTGGGAGGTCTTCAAGGACGAGAGGCTAAAGAACCTTGTCCAAACTGCATTGGCCAACAATTATGATCTGCGGATTGCTGTAACCCGCGTTGAACAAGCGCGCCAAATCGCCGCGCAAGCTCGGGCTCAATACTTCCCCTTTCTTAATTACTCTGTAAGCGCCAGCGATGGAAAGAATGAATTTGTAGGTACTGTTGCTCCCAATGGAGGCCAGGAGCATGGAGCTTTTGTAGCCGTGGCAAGCGTTGCCTGGGAGGCGGATCTCTGGGGCCGTATCCGGCGTGAGAATGAGGCTGCTCGTGCCCAGTATCTCGCCACGGAGGAAGCTCGCCGTGGCGTGATGCTTTCCCTCGTAAGTGACGTTGCGCAAGCTTACTTCGAGCTTCTCGATTTGGAACTTCAACTTCAAATTGCGAAAGATACGACAGATTCATTCACGCAGACCCTCAAGTTGTTCACTCAGCGGCTTGAAGGAGGCGTGGCTTCGAAGTTGGATACTTCTCGGGCCGCCGCAGCCCTGGCTACCGCGGCCGCAAGTGTCCCGGAACTTGAGCGCCAAATCGCACTCAAGGAGAATCAGATTAGCGTGCTTCTGGGCGACAACCCCAGTTCCGTAGCACACACAGCCAAGCTTCTGGAGCAAATTGTCCCCCCGGATATTCCGGTAGGCCTGCCTTCAGCATTGCTCGAGCGTCGCCCGGATATTTTGACTGCAGAGCAACAATTGCGATTCGCCAACGCACAAGTCGGGATCGCCACCGCGAATTTCTTTCCGCGAATTGGCCTTACTGCTTTGTTTGGCCGCGCCAGCTCTCCGCTTAGCTCACTATCGTCGGGGGAAACTACTGTCTGGAGCATTGCAGGCAATGTTACCGGCCCCATCTATCAAGGCGGAGCCCTCAGGGCACAGAAGCGTCAAAGTGTAGCGTTTTGGGAGGAGACGAAACTTCAATACGAGCAAACGGCCCAGGTTGCTTTCCAGGACGTATCGAACGCCTTGATCTCACGTCAGAAATTCGAGGTGATCCGCGATCAGCAGGCGCAGGCTGTACAAGCCTACCAAGAGTCAGTGAAAGTCTCGTTTCAGCGCTACGTTGCAGGCAAAGCGAGCTATTTTGAAGTGTTGGATGCGCAACTGCAACTATACCCCGCAGAGAACGCCCTCGCGTTTACGGAACTTAATCGGCGCACAGTCATTGTGCAACTCTACAAAGCCTTGGGCGGCGGCTGGAATCTGAAAGATCCAGACTGGAGAGGACCCACATCCTAGGTATTGTGCACGCATAGAAGAAGAAAAAATTCCAGAAGGCAAACCAGGGTTTACGCAACAAATGCAAACACGTTTAGTTGATGTTGTGATAAGTCCGCTTGTAATAGGGAAGACTATATCCTCGGAATTTTTCTTTGGGATAGAGTTCAACAGTGACTTTATGTTGTCTGGAAGTACTGTCGCCACGCGGCGGTTTGTAGCTAAGAATATACCTGTATCGGACTGCCAGCCCAATGGTGCGAACGATGCGTGGCAAGTCCTCCTCATCCCCGGCCGTAAACACACCTCCCCCCGTCACTTCCGTCAAAACCTTCATGTTATGAGGTCCACGCCGTTCTGCAGGGCCTATGTAGTCCTCGCTCGCAACCGGCAGGTTGGGGAGTTGGCCCTTAGATCCACTCGAAGGGAATCGGTCTCGCTTCTTCTGCTGTGGTAGAAGAAACTCGGGGAGTTCAAACGAAGATCCTGCCATTACCGCAAAAACGGGGACATCCGCCTCCTCTAAAAGCTCTCTGGTTTCTCTTAAGTTGTACCGGCTGTGATTATCGCCTCCATCGGTGATTATGATCATCGCCCGACTTTTGTTTGCCGCATCCTGGTGAGCCGTGTTCACTCCCAGCCAAATCCCGTCAAACAGAGATGTGCTCTCATTGGTAGCTGTCAGCAATAGAGGTAATCTACGTTCCAGGTCTTGCCCATCGGTGGTGAAGGGCATAAGAAGCTTGGACCGTTTCCCAATGCTCAATATTGAGTATTCGTCGCGGTACTGGTCCTGCTCCTCTAATGAGTCCAGTAGAGAAAGGGCCGCCTCCTGAACGAAGGGAATCTTTCTCGTCATGCTAGAACTCAGGTCCGCAAGAACTACAAATGAGACAGGGACGCGCTCTCGCTCAAAGTAAAGTATCCTCTGTTCAATCCCATCTTCGAAGAGTCGAAAGTCGCTTTTCTTAAGGCCGGTGGCGACAGAGCCCTTGTCGTCGAAGATCGTTACGGGAACTTGTACTAGCTCAACGTTTGCAACGATTTCAGTCTGCGCGCGGGATTGTGCGCGAACAACAGGCCCGTTCATCGCCCCTGCAGATATGGAATAAGCAAGGAAAAACAACACCGCGCGGTTTGCTGCCATTGCTCCCCCGAACCATGCACCCTCTCGTCAGCTATACCCCTCAACCCAGGCTGCTGTCAATGACCGCAAGCAGGCAAAAAACGTCGATCGTTCCAGTACTCTCGGCAAGAGCCACATACATCACAAACTCCCAGGGCCGTTTATGGCTCGATCCCTGGATCAATTCGGTGACGCAGGTCGGTAGCACTCCATTCCAATGGGCGACAGCCCCTGTCAATTTTGGCAGTGCTCCTTGCTCTATTCAGCAAATATCGTTTAAGCAAAAGGGGTGGAGAATGCAACGATTTAGCGCAAGAAAAGCTGCCGACTTATCGGCTGGCAAAGCAATTCGGTTGTTCAATCAGGGCGATAAACGAGCATTCGAGTTCATCTATCGAAGCTACTGCGAATTTGTTCACCGAATCTGCTTGCGAATGCTGCGGGATCCGGTTGAGGCCGAAGATGCGGCTCAGGATGTATTTATTTGCGTATTTTGCAAAATCAACACGTTTCGGGGCGAATCGGCCTTTTCATCATGGCTCTACCGCCTGACAACCAACAGCGTCCTCATGCGCTTCCGCAAAAACAAACACAAGAACGCCTTGGTTTCTCTGGAGGAGCACCGAGAAAATGAGGCTGCTTCGTACAGCGAGCTCGGCGCGCCGGACTTGAATCTGTGCGGCCTGTTCGATCGGATCGACCTGCAATCCGCCATCGATGTTTTGCCGAACGGCTACAAAAAGGCGTTCGTTCTTCACGATATCCAAGGTTACGATCACAGCGAAATCGCAAAGATGTTCGGACACTCAACTGGAAATTCAAAGTCCCAATTGCATAAGGCTCGTCATCGGTTGCGAAAGCTACTTGGCGGTGTGCCTCAGAGGGGCTGAAACAAGAGACAAGACTCAACCCGACCTGTTAACTCGAATCGGAAACAACGTTAGGAAGAGGAGATAGGTGGTCTCGTTTCTGCCCAACGAAGTGAGTGTTTGTAAGAACCTGTGTTGGATACCTTATTGGGTGCCCGTCGGCCGATTCTGATTGTCTAGACTGAGCCTGCTGTCATTACCATCTAATCCCCATTGTGACCGGGAGCAGTTGGGTGGAAACCCGACCGCCTTGAGGCGAATAATGGTAGCGGGCTTCGATGTAGAACTTCAGGCCATAAGTTTGGCCGACTGTAATACCAAGGCCCCCGTTCACGCCTCCAGAACTTATCCCTGTGCTCGCGAGAACCACAGATCCACCCTGACATGAATATCCCCACCAGCCCCACGCGGGGACACAAGGAGTGCCAGGTGGCACAGCAAAATTCTTCAGCTCGGCATGCCGATAATACCAACCCCCGCCTCCTATGACATAGTAGCCAAAGAGTTTTCCTTCCTTGCGAAACATATAGTTTGCCGTCAAAGCGTAGACGTTGTCGGTCGCGTTGATGGAGGCAACAGAACAAGGGAGACTCGGGTTCGCTGGTGGATTAAGTAGGCAAAGAGCGTTCAGGACTGGCAACAAAGCACTACGATTCGGGGGTAACCCATGCCACATGAATTCTCCGACAATGGAATGATGGTGCCCAAGGTTGGGCCCTGCCCCCGCCTGGAAAGTGCCGCCGACTCCGGCGAAATTGGCTGTGGGATCCAGAGGCACTCCTATGCCTCCGCCTATATGGAGATTAACGGGACTCAACTGCTTTTCCGTCGTTTGCCCCTCGTCCCCCCGGACGGGGACAGCAAATAGCATGGCTAGTAATGCGGCGACAATCAGGCTCTGCTTCGCCATTTGATCAGCTCCTTCTCCTCAAAGTCTTTCCAGGTCGCTCCAACGTGGGACCTGTGCCTGGGTCATCTACGCTAGGCCATGGTCTGCTCCTGCTCTCGGGTGTGGAACTGTCAAATCTGACAGCCCTTGCTTTTGTAACTTGAACTATCAAATGGAATTACGTGAGAGGACGTGGGGACTTGTTTCAAAGAGAGTTGTTGGATGCGAGAGCGAGAAAACAACTGCCCTCACTCAATCGTCAGCCGGGGGGCTCAATTCTGTCTTTGACTTTTTTGTTCTCGCTTTAGGCTCTGAGATGCTCTCTTTCTCATCTACAGAGAAAAGAATGTAATTGCTGAAGCTGTGGCGCCGGTGCATACGCTTGCCTCTCCAGTCCGAATACATTTCGGCACTCTGAGGCAGCCACATTTCTACACTTCGGCTCTTGAAACGTACGGGGCCGTATTCCACCATCGTATGATCCGTAAAAAGGCGGATCTCCGGCAGAGTGGCCACGAGATCTGTTTCCATCCGGATGATCTGATAGCTGTCTGCGGCGATCCATGCTCGTCCTCGCAATGCAACCGGATAAGAAGGGCCATTCCCGCCAATCTGGTACCCGCGAATAGTATTCGGCTTGTCTGGCCTTTGGCGGAAGTGGACCTGCCACGCCGGGGTTTCATTCCATTGTCCCAAGCCCTCGCAACTCATGGCATAGTTGCCAGAATCACTCGGGTGAAAGATCAGGAACATTGACGGTAACCCGCGTGTCTCAACTCCATCAGGGAAATCGACAAGCGAGTATTTACTGCTCCGATATTCTAGGACATCAAAGTAACCAGGCCTGAATTCCCGGATGCTCACTAGATAATCAAACCTGCGAGTTTCAGGAAAGGCCGCAAGCCCCCACTTATTAATGGATTCGTGTTTCAGGTATTCAGTCGCTGCGAAACGGTCCACATTCGCAATGAACTCCTCGACCCGCTTTCCCGCCTTCTCCAGTACATCATCGAGTGAACATGGAGTTCCTGATTTCACGGGAGGCACCCTTTCGTCCACATCAGCCGGTAACCAGTTCGACGGAAGCGGTAAAGCGATCGCTGACTCCAAGGCCGCCGCTGGCTTGGTCTCGGCGGGAGCCCCATCACTGTTAGAGGGAATCAAAACGTTGCTGGTGCGCAAGCCCTCGAGCTGCCTGCGTGCTGAGGCATCGTTCGGATTGTCCTGAAAATATTCTTCCAAAACTCTTAGCGCACGTTCTTTGTTCCCACCTTCCTCTAAGGCCAGGGCTAGTAGGGGCTGGACACTTGCAGCTTGCCCCTGTCCCAGCTCCAGCGCGTGGCTAGCTTCTTTGATGGCTTCTCCCGTGAAACCTTCTTTCAAAAGAACATCCGCACGAATCGCGTGCGTTCGCCATGAAGAGGGATCTGCCTCTACGGCTCGCGTCGCGTAAATCTCCGCTTCGCGGAACCTTATTTCGTGCATTAGCGCTTCGCTCAAGGACAGCAGCGCCGAAACATGCCTGGGGTCAAATTCGAGGGTCTTTGTCCAGTAAGATATGGCCTTCTCCATATCCTCCTTTTGCTGAAAATAAACGCCAAGAAGATAATTCACGGCCGGATGGTTGGGCGCCTTGCGAGAGGCCGCTTCCAAATGACTGCGCGCTTGCTCCATTTTGTTGGCTCGCAACGCTTCTAAAGCCTTGCCTAGTTCTTTGTGGGTTTTCGGGGAAAGGGGTATTTGCGAGGAGCCCGCACCGGTTCTTTCGTTCGATGCCGGCGACATGTCGATAACGACGCTCGATGCTCCTAGAACGAAGGCGTCGAATTTTTTAACCACACTTTCATACCCGGGCGCAACCACATGAATCGTGTATTCGCCTGCGGTGATTCCCCTGAATTGTGCGTTGCCACCTATCGTTGTTCCTTCGCGGAGAACTTGCCCGCTCTCTGCAACCAATGTAATCGCTGCAGAAACTTCGATGGGCCCGCCGTCCATTCCCCTTACATAAATGCTTATGTCGGTAGTCGAGTCAGTCTTAACCTGTGGCGCACCATCAACCTGATTGCTTGCTGGACCCATGTTCGGCGCTGGCGGCGTCTGGAACGTCGCCCCGGAGACAGACGCTGTGCAAAGGAAAAGTGCAAGGAAAGCAAGAAACTTGGTCGCTCGTAAGACCATTGGCCTACTCTACTCGTTGAGTGAGGCGCCTGAGCATGAGCACCAAGCGGCCAACTTCCGAAGCGCAAAAAAAACCGCTTCTCTAGGCTGCCTTGGCAGGCCTAGTGCTTCCTTGAGCCCATCCTCTATTTAGTGCTTGCGCTCTCAGCCCATTTTCTGAGCGAAGCTCGGGTTGCAAACACCTGTCAAAACAACTAGGAGGCTTGTGCCCTCTGGCCGTACTAACAACGGGATTTTCTCATGGTCTGTGAGGCAAATGTGACTCTCAATCAACCAAAGAGGTGAATCACAGCTAAGTACCAGATTGTAGTTGGTTAATCAGAACTGGGGCGCCAAAGGAATTACAGTCTCATTGCTCAGTTTCACAGCACGATTTCAATACTCTGGCCTAGAAGCTAAATCTGGCCTGGAGTTCGATTACCCGGCCAGCCAAGCCTCCCGGCACACGTCCGAAGGAAAACGTGTTAGTGAGGTCGTCATTGCTGCTGAAGTTGGGGATCGGCGCCAGATTTAAGGTGTTGAATGCGTTAAAGAAATTGGCCCGAAACTCCAAGTTGGCATTCTCGCCAAGCAAGCGCGTAGTGGGTAAGCCAAACCGCTTTGCCAAGCTCAAGTCTATTTGTTTGAAGTTCGGTCCTGTAAACGAGTTGCGACCGATGGGCGGGCCGCCGCGAGGGAATGCAGTGGTGAAGCAATTGTCTGTGCCAGCGCTGCAATTCGTCAGGAGCGTCGGGAAGTTGGGATCGTTGGGTGCGTTCCCTGGACGAGTGGTTGTTGTTGGACAGACACCGTTGATGAATTGCGCGTTGTCTGGACTTCCGATGCATGTGCCGGCGTAAGAAGTAGGCCGGTCCGGGCGATAGCCGTCGCCTACAGGATTGTTGTTAGTTGGGCCGAAGGACACAGGGGTCCACGGAAACCCGGTGTGATAGGTAAAGACGCCGCTGGCGCTCCACCCGCCGAGAATCTTCCCGACCCAGTCAGTATTGTTCCGCAAGATGGGGAGGTCCCATACACCGGTGATTGTAAAGAAGTGGGTCGCGTTATAGTCCGCAGGACCATAATCGAGCCTTTGGTTGGATGGGTAATCCTGTTGAGGACCTATCTCGAATGAAGAAAAATCAAGCGTCTTGCTAAAAGTGTAGCTGCCGCTGAGTAGGAAGCCCTGGGCGAATCGGTGGTTCACGCGCGCTAGCAAGGCGTTGTAGTTTGAATTGACATCTGGCAAAGGAAAGAAAATGCGCGTGCCCACACCCAAAGGCACATTGCCTGTGTTGTGAACTGCAGTGCAAGTAGGATTGCCAGCACCGCATGGCTGGCCATTGCTTCCAACATTCTGCACATAGTCGAGGACATCATCAAAGGTATCTCCCGGGTTTAGGCGGCTCAGGTCGATTGCTCGGATGAGTTTGCGTGACGAGCTTCCGGCGTACCCAACTTGCAAGACCGTGTCGCGAATGAACTCCCATTGAGCACCGAGCGAGTAGGTATAAACATAAGGATTGGGGAGGTTCAGACCGGAACCCCATATAGTGATTGGCAGGTCGCTGGTGCAGGCGGCACTGGAGCATAACCCACCGGTGTTAGGGTCGACGCCAAATGCCAGCAGTGGGTTGGCAGGGTAGCTGAACGGCGAATTACTCGTACCTAGGACATAACTGATTCCGACGGAGGCGGGAGTTGTACCTGGTCCCGCACAACAACCGGCCAAATCGGCAGCAAAAGGAGTGTTGAAACGAACTGGATCGAGAATATTGTCATAGATACGGTCGTAGTTGATTCCAAAGCCCCCACGCACCACGACTTTATCATTGTTGAAAAGCTTGGGGTTCCAGGCGAAACCTATTCGCGGGCCGAAATTATTGAAATCACCGTTATAGAGCTTGCGTCCCGCGACTACCTTTCCGTCAACGATCCCTTTCGGGCCGAACACATAGTTGCTGACGAGGTTGTCTGTTTCCGTCAGTGGTGAGAAATACTCCCATCGCAAGCCCAAGTTCAAAGTCAGGTTAGGACGCAGCTTCCAGTCGTCCTGCACAAAGAGGGCATAGATGCTTGTTCGGAAGTGGCGCTGCCCCACGGGCAAACTGCCCGTCCGGGGATCTACGGTGATGGCTTCAAATTGAGGGGCATCGTTTGCCCAATCCATGAAGGATGAAAATTGATAGAGCGGACGGGCCCCGCCCTGCTCGTTGTTGTCGTTCTGGTTTTTTTGGATGTCCACTCCAAGCCTTAGGTTTTGCCGGCCAAGGAATTTTGTAAATGTGTCCCGGAAGTCAAAAGTGTTCTGTGAAAAGACGCCAGGAGTGTTGCCGCCACGCCCAGCGCCAGCGTTAATACAACAACCGGGAACGCCGTTGGGCCCGCCTACGGCGCTGTTGAAGTCAAAGACATTATAAAAAGGTATGCCGAAGTTCGTACTCGAGGAGGAAGCCACTTGATCGTAGGACCAGCGAGTAAAGTTAAAACGAAAGTCGTTCAACATCGTCGTGCTGATTGTGCGGTTCCAGCCGACGGTTATCAGCCAATTGAAGGGAACCAACGTAAGATCATCGATCGGGCGATCGCCACCCTGCAGCTGATCCAGGTGCGAGAAATAGCTGCTGTAGAAGAACTGATTCTTCCCTTGGGTGTAGTCTGCTCTTCCGTTGTATTGGTTCGCTGAGCTTGTAAAAGGATTGACGATATCCGCGTGGACGAATTCGGGGATGCCAGCCGGACCACATCCTGTGCCCGACGGCTGCATAACACCTCCGACAACGCACGCCGAATTATCGTAATAGCCGCCGAGCGGGATGGACGGGTCAAATGAGCAGCAATCGGATATGCTGCCGGGAAGAACCGTGACGATACGAGGGGCGATGCCGGAACTCCCGAACACCTTCGCGGCTAGACTATTCGGATTGTTGTTGATGACGTACTGCCGAAATTGTTGTGTCTCTACAACGGCGTTGGTGTGAATTGTTGGATTATTCTGGCGTACACCTTCATAAGAAAAGAAAAAAAACAATTTATCATGGATGACCGGGCCGCCGAGGCTCCCGCCAAACTGACGAAACAGGTTATTTACACGTCCAAAACCGGAGGAGTTCTGGTTAGGATGGCCAAACGGGCCACTGTACTTGTTGAAGGCGTTCAGGCCAGGACTGTCGAGCTTGAAGAATCCGCTTCCGTGGTAAGCGTTGGTGCCGCTCTTGGAAGTCACTTTTACTTGTGCGCCAGAATTGCGCCCGTCTTCAGCGGAATAAGTGCTCGACAGGACTTGGATTTCATTCACAGATTCAGAGTTAGGCGTGATAACGGCCGCGCCACCCCAGCCCAGACTGTTCGCGCTCACGCCGTCAATCATGTAGTTGTTTGCCGAAACGCGTTGGCCATCCGCAACAATCTGCACTTGGTTTTCAATTTGAAAGATCTGGCTGTTGGAACCCCCCGGCCCTTGCTGCAAAGGAAGATTTTGAGAGTTGCCATTAGCGGAGCGCGCATCATCACCAAACACACCCGGCGCAAGCCTGAGTAGTTGGTAGGGATCGCGTCCAAAGGCTGGCAAGTTCTCTATCTGCTTGTTGTTGATCGTTCCGGAAATATTTGCGTCCTCCGTCTGGAGGTTCGTCAGCGTGCTGCCGTTAACCGTTACAGAGGCGGATACTTCTCCGACCTCCAAAGTCACGTCTACACCGCGAACTTGATCGGCGTATACGACCAAGTCCTTAATCTCTTTCTTTTGGAAGCCCGTTATTTCGATCGTCAGCGTATAGGTTCCCGGAGGCAGTTCGGTGAGACGATAAAACCCTGTGTCGCTGGAAACGGCTTCATGTTGAATACCCGTCCCCTGGTTCACTAGGGTGACTTTGGCCGCAGCGACAGCCGCACCGCTCTTATCCTCAATGGTTCCTTGAATGCCGGCTTTGTATTGCGCGTGAGCCGAGGCTGCCAGAAGCATCGCGCAGATTGAAAAGATGAAGGATCGGATGAGATGTTCAGAAAGGTTCATGAGGTATTCCTCCACCCGCGGCAAGATCGAAACGGTTGAGCAATCTCAGCCGAATTGATTTAGCGTCCCCTTTGGCTTCAAGAACGGCAGGCACCCTTGTTGCTCACGGGCTATTTATAGGAATCCGAACCATTGGCTGTACCTGTCAAAACTGACAGTCACGACGTTTGTCTTGTTCGGACGTTCCCCGAGGTCACTGAGCTGTGACTCAAGAGCAGTAGTTGCCAGTGGATTCAGAAGGTAACGCGCATGCCGAGTTCAACTTGGCGCCAGCTATTCGGTTGAACGTTATTGATTTGTCCAAAAGTTCCATGACTTAAGTCCGAGTCTGGATTCGCAAAATGGGGCGTATTGGTCAGGTTGTAGGCTTGAATGCGGAATTGCCCCTTAACCTGCTCCGTAAAGGAGAGATTCTTGAAAAGTGCCAAATCCACGTTCGAACTTCCGGGGCCACGCAGAATGTCGCGACCGGCAGTTCCTGAAGAAATGAATGGAGGCGACCGACCCTTTTTTCATTTGAGGGGTGAAGAGAGTGGCCGCCTCCGGGGGTTTAGTCCAAGAGTGAGGAGCATAGTTCTCCCGCCGCGATTCCTTAAACTGTCAAATCAAACAGTCACCAATCCCTATTACGGGTTTGATTCACGCCCCGGAGGATGCGCCAGCTGCGTCGGCTTGCCCTGAAAAAATGAGGCGACCAAAGCTTTGGTGGGAGAGTAGTGTGTCTCCCAATAGAGTGGCCTCCCGTGTCTAAAGTGAGTGAGGAGTCAATGGGAGGCCGCTAGCTCCTTCGATGGATTTGTCAAAACTGTCAAAATAAACAGGGGGCAAATTTGCTTGCCGCTTATGCTTGGAGAGAGGCCCCCAAATGGAGACGGCCTGCCCAAGCCAAGTCAACCTGTCCCACGGGTATCAGCTTAGGCGTACCGTCCCCATAACTTAGAGGCAAGACTAGCTAGCTTGCCTAGACGTTTCTTTGCCGGTGTCAAAAGTAACAGGTGAAAGATTTCGAGGCGGAATTAGTATTCCCTGACCACTCGAAGGACTCAACGGCGGTTTGAGTCGCAAAATCCGCGAGGCACCGCCCACGAACTCAACCCCAGAGTGAAACGTGACCTCTCTCAGCCTCGCGGTCTATCTATAACTTTTGACAGTAGGACGATTGCATTGTTCACATGTAGAACGACATGCCGAGAAGGTGTTTAACATGTTAGGAACTCAGTCCCAAGAAAATGTATTTGAGGCTAGCATTACGTAAAACCTCCGCAGTGCTGTTCGCAGCGATCTGCATTGGTGCCTGTGGCGCAAGCGCGCACCACTTCGTTTGCGTGCGGGCAGACCGCACTGTCTGCAGGCAGAGCGCTTATCCAATTGCGGTTGACAATGCAGAAGTCGGAAAGTACGCGCCCCAATCGAACTCTGGTGCGGGTTACTTCTACGATGATGTGCTTGAATACCGCGTTTGGTTCTGCCCTGAACGAGGCGCGAAGCCCGTAAACGGCAAAGATGATTACTATGTAGCATTTGCTGATTACGAAAAGGCGGAAGAACTTTCAAAAGCCTCAAAGGGAGCAGAAGAGCCTCTTGTACTCGTGAGGCAGTATGAGTGGATTAACGAACCCGATCCTGGCCACTATCAAGCGGAAAAAGGCAATCGAATCACTGAATGGCAAGTGAAATGGTTGGAGGGGAACAAACGAGCGCCTGACAGCATCAGCGAATTCTTAAGGCATCGAAAAGCTGTGGAAGAGTCCAAGGGCACAGTTCTGACGAAGAAGACTTTGAGACGTCGCAACCTTGACTCGTAGCCTTGCCACTAAACTCACACTCTCTCCTGCGACACTAGCATATCCCGCCAGCAGTTTCGTTCGGACATCCACTCCCTTCGGTACGTCAAGCGGTAGAGAACTTCTCTCGACTCGCGTACCGGCGTGCGCCATACGGTGACTGAATACTCCATAACTTCCTCTTGTAATCAGGTGGCAACTGATGAAAGCAACTGGAAGACTAGCTTCTTAGGTGGTCGGTGTCGTTGCCCTGTCGCAATGACTGGCGTTCAGTTGGGAAGAAGTGAGCTAGACAGCCCGCGCGGGCGTGCCCAGGTCCTTTTCCTTCAAACAAGCCAAAGATATTGTCAGCACCATGGTTGGATCAGATTTCCCTCTGGCATTTTTGCCAGTGTGACATTCGATGTCTTCCTGATTAGGTAGCTCAGCCACTCAAAGAAACTAACCAGGTGAGGGAGGTCCATGCGCGACTTATCCAATTCTGCCATTTCGCTCCTCCTTGCAATTGCGTCAGTGGGTTGCCCTCTCGGATGTTCGCGTGGCGCAGGCGACCGGGCAATTGCAAAAGACATTCAGGGGAAGATTTCTGCTGATCCAGACACTAAAGACTCCCCGGTCAGCGTGACGGCGAGGGACGGAAAGATCACGCTCAGCGGCAGCGTTAAGTCTCAAGCGGCCCAGCAAAAGATTGAGCAAATGGCCCGCGAAGAATCGGGAGCAAGGGACATCGACGACCAAACCACGATTCAACCAGATGCAACTCAATCTGCCGAGGCGATGAACTCGGCACCCGCCGAGCAACCAAAACCCCAGCCGATTGTCGTACCGGCGGGGACGGTTCTCGTCGTAACGACAAGCCAAGCCTTGAGTTCCAAGACCAGCCAAACAGGCCAAACCTTTCTCGCCACTCTCGCGCAACCAGTGAGTGTGGAAGGACGTACGGCATTTCTTAAGGGAGCGACGGTAAGCGGCACCGTTGTGACAGCGAAGACGAAAGGCAAGATAAAAGGGCAAGGTGAGTTGGCCCTCGCTCTGACCAGCATTTCAACGAAGGGACAAACTTTTCAAATCCAGACGAATGTGCTGAGCAGCACGGTTAAGGGCAAGGGTAAGCGTACCGCTGCGACCACTGGTGGAGGAGCGGCCGGCGGGGCGCTGATCGGAGGATTGGCGGGCGGAGGAAAGGGAGCGGGAATTGGTGCTCTCGTCGGCGCGACAGCGGGATTCGTGGGAGGCGCGTTTACCGGAAACAAGCAGATTGAGATTCCGGCTGAGTCGCCGCTTAGCTTTACCTTGACCGCCCCGCTAACCCTCCCGCCCGCAGCCAAATGATTGCTTTTACTTGCTGCATTGTCCGGATCTACGCTGGCCCTGATTAAGCAGGGCTAGCCGTACGTACAAGAAACCACGTGGGATGTTTTTGCTCCAGAGCTCCTATCGAAGTCCGCAATTCGGTCGTCGAGTAATTTAATTTCTAGGGCCAATCGAATATTCGAAGGGTTTTTAGAGAAATCTGCGAACAGCAGGTTGCGTTTAACCTTTAGCGCGTTTCGAATCTTCTCATCGTGGCTCTTAAGTTCTAGCATGCGGCCGTGCCCTCCAATTGTTAATCTGTTTTAGGCGGGGCAGCCTACTGTGGAGATTCTGCAATATCTGTGGAACTGTAAGAATTACCAGTTTTTGGGGAGAGTCACGCTGCTGGTGCCTGGCAAACGCGATTATCTGTTCTGCAGTGCGCCGACGCCGTGGCATCAACCGAACAATTGGTCCGTATCATCTAGGAGAGATCCGTAAATAGGACAAAACCGGGAAGTCACTGAAGCTTTTATTCGCCCATGCGCATCGCTAGTATCCGGTGGTGATGTAGTTGGCAAACTCAGGATTATCGTGAAATAGCGAGGCAATGATTCTGTCGGAAACGTCGAGCCAATCACGAACGTTCCAATTGTCGGTGTCACGAATTCCCCGTTCCCACAGGGCGGCGCGAAAAACCTCTCGTTCAAGGGTTTCGACGTTCTTGAAGCGGTCAGCGCTCCAAATTATCGAGATAGTCTTTCGCTCATAATCAATCACCCCTTCATCCTGCGGATCTCGGTGGGCATGCGTAGCCGCACGATAGGAGATGACATAAGTGTCGCAGCCATAGTCGTGGGCCCCACATATCAGGATGGATCGCGGTGGCGGGGCGTATGAGGAGCCTCTTGACTGCCGAGATTGCATAACGAGCGCCCCTAGGAAGACCCCCATGAGGGATATACAGACAAGCAGAATTCTTATCAATGCGAACTCCTAGCACGCTAGCCTGAATTCCCTTAGGTAACAATCGCGAGATTTGTAGGTGCACTGTCAGAAATGACAGGCCTATGCCTGACGTGAAGGGTGGCGCGGGTGAGTAAGACGACCAGGGTGCTGCCCCTTTTTTCTTGGGGGACGATCCGCTGTTGCCCGAACGTGGAGAGCGCCTGATGCGCTTAGTCTACTCAGGCTTTGTAGGTTCGCTTTCTGTCTTTCGCGGCGGGACCACGCTACTGACCGAGGAACTGTCCGCGGCTGCCAGCTCCGAGGGCTTGTACTTTGGCGCGCTGACGTATCCGTGAACGAGGTCCTTGGCGATCCGGTTCACTACAACCTGCACCGGCTGCGACTGATTCTCCGTATGGATCCAGATGGGCTCGTACAGGTTCACTTTTTTCTTCATCAGCTGGTTGTCATCCACGACCATGGCCATATCGAAGCTATTATGTTTCGTATCCGTTTTGCGCAGGGACAGTGGCAGCGGCCCGAAGCGCTGGAACTCCTTCGATTTCGCCAAGTCGAACTCGAAATAGCTGCGTTCTCCACGCTTGGCGAGCGCCACGACTTCTTCATGTGTCTTGGCAATCGAGCCATTTAGTTCGTCGCGCGTTGAATTGAGACTCCACTCAAGTTCTCTATGGTTCTTGGCTATTAAATCCCGTGTTTCCTTCATTTGTTTTTGCTGCTCTGTCAGTTGCCTGCGCAGCTGTTCGTAGTACTTGTCGACGGAAGCCGGCTTTGATGTGTGTTTCCTTGTACGTTGCGCGTCGGGACCTGGCGTTGCAGGCTGGGCCGGAACTACGTTGTTCAGTTCGTTCGTCATGTTTTTCACTTGTTGCTGCAAATCGTTGATAGTTGCGTTGTCCACTGACTCTTGATCCGCCAAATAGCGGACCTTGAGTTGCTGGCGGTAACCATAGCCAGCCGCCAGCAGGGCAACCGCCAGCAATACCGCGAAACCTATCGCCCGGCGCTTTGGTTCAATCGAAGCTGTTTCCCCGCTGCGCGCGTCTTCATTCGCTTCCGGGTATTCTTCCATCGTCAACCTCCTCAGAGTTCCCATTTCCGCGCGGACAGAATTTTTATAGGTTCTGCCGAACGCAGGCAATATTCAGACTTTCCGGTTAGCGAGTAGAGACAGCAAGACTCTCGACGGTCACCTGGCAGAACTTACAGGCAGGTACGCTTACTGGTGCTTGGGTTCCGACGTGCACTTTTCCACTAATCTCTTAGACATCGAGGGCCCGGGTTCTAAAAACCATTAACTGTCATTTTCAACAGATGGGAACGGGCCTCGGCCCATCGCTATCGAATTTGGAATTCAGCTGAAAATCGGTCCATTTCACGCTGAAATTGAAAGACTTATCATCAAGCCGATACCTTCAACTTTTCGCCACCGACCTGTCAAAACTGACAGTAGCTATAGCATCAATACTTCCATATTTTCTGACACGAGCCCTTTGCAAGGTCCATTGCAGCCCTTCGTTACTCGCTTCGTTCTCGACCGGATGTCCGACACTAAGTGAGTCGAGCGGCGCAGGCCTTCAGTCAGTTGCTCTAGTCCATGCAATTCTCGTGCTTCTAGTCCATTCAGGAGGTAGATGTATGAGGCCACTTATCAGAATCTTGTTGGTCGAGGTAGGAATACTAGTGTTTGCTGGCGCAGTCTGCGCTCAAAAGGACTTATTGGTGCCGGCCGGGACACTTCTTCAATGTACGATGAATGAACCAGATTTCTCTTCAGCAACCGCAACTGTGGGAGACCCAGTGATTTGCCATCTGCGCGCTCAGCAGGAGTTTGGCAGAATCCTGTTTCCGCGAGGCAGCATGCTAGGTGGGCACTTGGAAGCGGAGAAAGAGCCGGGGCATTTTTTCGGGAAGGGCTATCTCAAGATTACGTTTGACAGGGTAATTCTGCCGTATGGAGATCTGCCCGTGCCTGCGAAAGTGATCCAAGCAAAGGGCTTTAGGGTCGACAAAAAGGGAGATATCGACGGAAAGGGGCATGCGAAGCGAGACGTTGCTGAGTGGATGATCCCGTTGTTGTGGCCGTGGAAGGTTATCTCGCTACCGATGCGGGGCCCGCGGCCCGCCTTGAGGGGCGAAGAATCTTTAGAGCTGCGATTGATGGATGATATCTCTATTCCGGCAACAATGGCCTATGGGCCAATGAAGCCTGATCGGCCGCCATACGCGTCGTTGGCTCAGCCGAGCAGTTTTACCAGCGGGGGTGCGAACATTGCCGAACCTGCGGTAGATAAGAAGACTGCCACCGGTGAGAGTTTGGCTGCCACCTCCACATGGAAGCCACCCGTCCGTGGCACGATTCTGGTACTGAAGTCAAACGAGATCTTCACATTGAGCAAATATGAAAGAGTCGGAGGTATGTTGGTGTTTGAGGAGTCGGATGGCACCAAAGGTGCGGTAGAAATGGACTTAGTGGATTGGCGGAGGACTACCGAGAGGAACCAACTCCCTCAGATTAACGAGCAATTCGAAGAGACCAGAGAACCTAGGCGTGCATTGCCGACAGTTATCAGTGGCCACGCAGAGTGATTCCTTTAAGTCCTCTCCATCGTGTGTCTTTTGCGAATTCTGCGAGCTAGGCATGTGTTGAAAGATTTCTTGCCGGGACCCCATGTCACTTGCCGCAATAGATTGCAGACTGTCCTGGCCAAACAAAAACATAATCTTGGCTGTTAACCGTTAGGTAGTAGCGGATTGTCCCGATAGGGTGGCAGCCCTCGGCTGAGCAACGGAGAGGATAGCTACGAGGATCCCGGATCACAGATGAAACGGTCAGCGCAGTCTTCGGGGAGACGTTAAGAGCTTCCAACGCTCTGTCCGCCGAAAACAAATGATCATGAGAAAGAAAACCATTTGCAAAGCATTGCATTTTTTCAGGATCAACCACGTTCATTTTGTTCCCGCGCTCACGCTTGTTGAGCTTCTTACCGAAAGGAAAAACCCTTGGAAGGGAAACTGCACGCCCATCAATACTTATTCCACCATATTGCACGGATAGCGTTGAGTCCGAGCCATTGATGACAGTCGTCGTGTAATTAAGGTAGGTCCCCACTTCGTCAGGACTGACACGCTCGAATCCGATTCGGGAGCTTACCTCGATTGGGCCGTACCTTAGCTTGTGAATAACATGGCCAGTCAGCGGGTCTTTAATAGTCGTGGATATCGCCCCCGAGGGGAAGTCCTCTCCCCACACCAAGGAACTTACAACCTCTACTTTGATTTCTTGGCCGAAGGCACAGGAAGCAAAAGCGAACACCGCAAGCAGAACCCCGCAGCCTCGTCGCGTCAGGGCGCTGTTCGTGGACTCCCCGACATTTTGCTTACTGCTTTCAAACATTGATGCCCATCTTTTGGCTCTACCCTGGGTTCAGCCCACTGGCAAAATGACTAGTGCTCGCTGGATTTCTCCCTTATGCCGTTCAGGGCTTCAGAAATGAGGCAATCACTGCTGGCCACCTCTAAAGTTCTATATCCAAGAGCGACGAGCATGATTTTCGTGGCGCAATTGGTCGCAGTGTCATGACGAACGGGAAGCCATTGCTGCCTATCCGCTAATCTGCTCGTGTCCTTCTTAAGTGCGATGCGTTACAAGGCTTGTCGAGAAAACTACTCAAAGGGCGGTTTGGGTCTAGAGATCCGCGAGGCGCCGCCAATAATCAACCCCCAGCCTCGCGGATTGTTTTTTTTTCAATACCTTAGAAGGTCTGGGTGCGCCGCAAAACTCCTTTGTTTCCAATAAGTCAGCGGGTTCGAATCCCATCGGCTCCACCAACTTTGAGATTCTTCCTAAGACCTTCAACTTTTTGTTTCAATATGATGGCTTTGCGGATAGGCTTGGTGTCCAGTTTCGGGAAGCATGACAGTGTCCGTTACGCCGCAAGAATTTAAAAAAGTTATTGCGCGGCTTGCGCAGGCTGTCGTCGCGGCTTTTCTACTCGCTTACGTCGGCGATTCACTGTGGTTTCGCGTGCGCATGATTCATCCAAAGCCGGCGGACCCGCTCGAGTCGTTTACTGGTCCCCGGTTGCTGGCCATTCCGGAAAAGAACGGCAAAACCAGCTACGAAATCGATCAGCTAAATCCCGAGCAGACAGTTACCTGCGCGCATTCCTGGTTTCCGCATGCGGGATACAAGCCGTGCTGGTACGTGAAGCCGCGGCTCAATCAGCCGATTCCGATGTAGGAGTGACGCAGCGCCGAGAGCGGGAGTCCACCTTGGCAGGCAGTGCTGTGGAGCGAGTCACGTTTTGGGCGGCTCTTTGGGTGGAATGACGGCGTAGCCGGGCGCGGCCTCTTTCAGATTGGGTCCTACGTTCGCGTCGGCGTCGCCAATCGCCCAGCGGATTCCTCCGCCGAGCAGACTCAGGAAAAACTCATTCTTCCAATTGTCGGGGCGGTCGCCGATGGCGGTATAGAAGACGCGTCCCTTGCCGTGCATGCGCGCCCATGTGGCGGGATACGGAGGACGCTCGTAGGGCGCTCCCTTCATGCCTTGTGTGTCCAGCGTCAGAATCACGCGCATGTCCGTCGCAAAATCCTTCAGCGAATACCATTCGTCGTTGAACTTGACGGGTGAGGTAACGCCTTCAAGTCCGGGAAATTTCGGATCGTTCACGATGAGGTTGGTGTCCTGCAGGCGAGGCGTGCTTCCGTGAATGATGAACTCGCCGCCGAGCATTTTCAGATAAGGATCCTGTTGGTCGCCATGCGCAATGTAGCGGTTAGAGAGATCCTTCGGGTCGGGCTCGGGATGGAAAGTGTCGCTCGCGGCGTGAACGCCGACAAATCCCATTCCATTGCGGATGGCGTCCAGAAGCTTCTTCTTGCCCTCGGGCGACATAGGCGGCTTCCCGTCAGTGCCCAGCGTGGTCAGGTCGCCGGTGGTAAAGAAGACGACGGCGGCGTATTTGTGGAATTGCTGCGCGTCGTCGAAAATCCGTCCGTCCTTCGTCACGCCGACGTGGAATCCATGCTTGTCCCCGAGAGCGGTCACAGCGTCGTCCATGATGCTGGGTTTGCCCTCGATGCGTTTCACGACGTCGTGCTCGAAGCCGGAGGATTTCGTGAATACCAGCACGGATTTTTGCGGCGCGGCGGGCAAGCGGGTTGCCAGCGCCAGTCCGGCGCCCGTCACGGCTGCGGTGCGAAGAAATTCTCTGCGTCCTGTTCTGGAATGCATTGTTTTGCTCATGAATTTGTCCTTAGTGGTGGCCTTCAGGATGCGTGCAGCCGGGAAACGCCGCGAAGGCATAATCACCTGTCCAGCCGAGTTCGCGCATGCCGGCTTCGGAAGAATAATACGCGCCGCTGATCCAGCGTTTGAGATACTCGAAGTGGCTATAAAGAGAGGATTGTTTCTTCTCCGCTTCCGTTTGCGCAGCTTCCGGGTTTTTCGGCTTTGTCGAGGCGTCACTCAAAAAAGTGTTCTTTTGCTCTTGGTTAAGGACAGGGAAGCTCTTCTTTAGTCGTTTTTGAGCTTCTGCGTTCACCGCCGCCAGAGATTCCAGGATTTTGCGTTGATTTTCGGGCTTGTCCACGCTGAGCAGCAGATCAATGAAGCGGCTCACGTGCACCCGCGCCGAGCCTGGAACGATGCTCTCCGCGAGCGCACTCAAAAGTTCATTTTGCTGCGAGGTCAGAAATGCCGGCTTCCAGTTGGCTTGACCAAGCTGCTCCGCTCGATCCCAAAAGGCTTCATTGTGCAGGGCCGCGTCGCTCTTCAAAAGCTCGAAAACAGGATGAGCGCTTGCCGCCAGCGGCCAAGCCACGCCAGCGCCCATTCCGGCGAGCAAACGCTGAACGATTACGCGGCGCGTCAGCCGCACGCCTTCAGTTGTGGCGCTTTCGATGACCACCAGATTTTTTTCGCTGCCCATCCGTCGATTCTTTTCGTCTTCGCGCCGATGGTATCACTCGGCTTCGATGGTTCACAACCACCAAAGAAAATCTCTTGCAGTGCTCGATTGACCGGGCAGAGTGCGCTTGCTAGCATCCTTTTCTCTGAGACGGCATGCCACAAGGACAACATCACCTTTACGACGTCATTGTTGTGGGCTCCGGCGCTTCGGGCGGCTGGGCGTGCAAGCGTCTGGCGGAGGCCGGACTGAAAGTCGCACTGCTCGAAGCGGGCAAGCCGCAATCCGATGAGAATTTCACCGAACACAAGCCTCCCTTTGAGTTGAAATATCGCAATATGGCTCCAGAAATCTTGCGCAAGACGCGCCCAATTCAATCCAAATTCTCCTGCGATGAATACAACGCCGACTGGTTTGTGAATGATCACGAAGAGCCGTACACGACTCCGGCCGACAAGCCGTTTGACTGGATGGGACGGCTGCGCATCACCGGCGGACGCACGAATGTTTGGGGACGCGTTTGCCTGCGCTACAGCGATTGGGATTTCAAGGCTGCGTCACGCGATGGCTATGGCGAAGACTGGCCGCTTAGTTACAAGGACCTTCAGCCTTACTATGACCTCGTCGAGAGATACGTCGGCATAAGCGGCAGCGAGGAAGAAATCGAGCATCTGCCCGACAGTTTTTTTCAGCCGCCGATTCCATTGACTTGCCAGGAAACCCTTCTCCGCGAGCGCGTCCGCGAAAAGCTTGGCCGCGTGGTCATGCCTGCGCGCGCTGCGAATTTGACCCAGCCGCTGAATGGGCGCGGTCCTTGCCATTATTGCGGGCCGTGCGAACGCGGCTGCATGACGCATTCCTATTTCAACTCGGCGTTCACGACCGTCGCTGACGCCCTTGCCTCGGGAAACTGCACGCTCATTTCGAACGCCATGGTTTACAAAGTGCTGGTGGACTCGGCGCACATTCGCGCGAATGGCGTCCTATACATCGACCGAGTCACACGCCAGCCGCAAGAGCTGCTTTCGCGCACGGTCATTCTCTGTGCACAGGCGCAAGAGTCCGTGCGCATTCTCTTGAATTCGGCAACCCGCGAGTATCCGAACGGCCTGGCCAATTCGAGCGGCGTTCTTGGGCATTACCTCACCGCGCACGTCCGCAGCGCCGGTGGCAGCGGAGAGCTTCCTTCCATGGGATCGAAACCCACCGTAGAAGGTGGCGGCCCTCACAAGCCCACGGGCGTTTATATTGCGTGCTTTCGGAACATACCGAACGCCCCACCGTATAAGAAATTTCTACGGGGTTATGGCTACGAAGGCGAGTCGTCCACGGATTTCGATTGGAACGCCCCGGGATTCGGCATTGCTTACAAAAAAGCTGTTCGCACGCCGCGCACGACAATTGACCTCACAGGATTTGGCGAAGTCCTTCCGCGCTGGGAAAACTTTGTGGAGCTTGACCCCAGCGTGAAAGATATTTACGGGATTCCGGTGCTGAAGATCCACATGTCCGACGGGGAAAACGAGCGTGCAATGATCCAGGACATCGGTGATTCCGCAGGGGAAATGCTTGAAGCCGCCGGCGCGAAAAATATTCGCACGTATGCCAATCCCTCCGCGCCGCGCTGGGCGCTTCATGAGGCCGGCATCGCGCGCATGGGCTCCGATCCGAAGAAATCCGTTCTCAATCAGTTTCAGCAAACCCACGACATCAAGAATCTCTTTGTCATGGACGCTTCCGGCTTTGCCTCGAACCCCTGCCAGAACCCGACGCTTACCATCATGGCGCTGTGTGTGCGCTCCTGCGATTACCTTATGTCGGAGTTCAAACGGAACGTCTTCTAGGGTCGCGCTGGAAGACAAGCGCTTTGGCCGAGGAATTGCAGGATTCTTGCGACGTCCGGGTGACTACGCGTTTTTGAGCGCTTCTTTTTTCGCTTCGTCCATCCAACGTTCCAGCACAGCTCGAGAGGCTTGGTCGAACTCCTGGAAGCCCACACCGGCGCCCATGTTCATTTGCGAATAGACGACTTTTCCTTTGGACTGGAAAAAATCTTCGCCTGCCGAAATCTTCACCAGCACCATCGTCCCCTGAGGGAACGGGTTCATCATGTCCAGATAGCAGCCATTCATGCTCAGCTCGCTGACCCGCGAAGCAATGCGCACATCGGCCTTCTGCTCGATCAATTCCGCGCTCGCAATAAATGGATATCTTGGACCACGTCGTCTTTCTTTATAGTCCACGTCTTCCTCCGGGCTGAACAGCCGCCTTTTGGGCGTTTTGGGCGGACATCCCCTTGTCTCAAGAGTACGCCGATTTGGCTTCGCCTCGAGGATCGGCCCGATGGAAGGTTCACCAAGCAGCAACACCGCCGCCGTCCGCGAGAAGGGCACGCCCGCTACAGAAGCCACCACAATCCATTCGCCGGTCATTTCACCCCAAGTGGGGCAACCCCTTGACCCATTTCTGACTCTGAGTGGCTAGATTGCTCGCTGCGAGTGAGGTGTCCTCATGAAATCAATCGGGCAAGGCCACCTGGCGCTTCTTGCCATTTCAATAGGCCTTTTCGGAGGGCTGTCCCTGCTGGCGCAGGAACAAGCTGCCCCGCAGGATCGTTCTGCGAAACCACTCTCGCCCAAAGAACTCAAAAAACGACAGAAGGATCTCTTTAAAGAACTAAGCCGCCCGGACATAGAATGGCTGGAAAAAGATGTTCCGGACATCATTACTCCGGAGGAGCGGCGGGCATTCTTGGAACTCTCCACGAACGAAGAGCGCGAGCAGTTCATCGAGGGCTTTTGGGAAAGGCGCAACCCCGATCCGGAGTCACCAATCAACACGGCCAAGGAAGAGCACTATCGCCGCCTTGCCTATGCCGACGAACACTTTTCTTCCGGCATCCCCGGCAGGAAAACTGATCGTGGCCGCATCTACATCATTTGGGGACAGCCGGACGAGATTGAATCTCATCCGACGGGAGGTACGTACGACCGTCCGATGGAGCAAGGCGGCGGCTCGTCGACAGCATACCCGTGGGAAGTTTGGCGCTATCGGCATCTGGAAGGAGTTGGCGAAAACATCGAAATCGAGTTCGTCGATCCTTCGGGTTCCGGTGAATATCACATCGCTTACGATCCGTGTGAAAAAGACGCCCTTACGCACGTTCCGGGCGCCGGGCTGAGCCTATCAGAAATGCTGAACGGCGCGTCAAAAGCGGGTCGCTTCACCAACAGCAACGGCACCACTTGCCCCATGCCTTTAGGAGGCATAAGCGCAAATATCAATGAATTCGAAATGCTGGAGCGCAACGTTCGCGTCCAACGTCCTCCGCATTTCCGCGATCTGGAGGAAAAGGTACTCAGCCACATCGTTGCGAATCAGCTGCCTTACCAGTACCGCGCCGATTTTCTTCGCGCGACTACGAACACGGTTCTAGTTCCCATTACCGTACAATTGCACAATCGCGATCTAAGTTTTCAGAGCAAACAGGGCTTGTACTCCGCAGTTCTTGACCTTTACGCCCGAATTACCGATCCCGGCGGCCGCGTCGTCAAGACTTTCGAGGATGTCATCTCGCGCGATTTCCCGGAGTCGCTCTTACAGGAGTCACTCGACCTTTCTTCGATCTATCAGAAAGCCGTTCCACTGCGTTCCGGCCTCTATCGCTTGGATCTGGTCATTAAGGACACCCACAACGGCAACGTCGGCACGTTCGAGACCGCTCTTCGCGTGCCACGTTTTGAAGAGGACAAACTGGATGCCAGCTCCCTAATTCTCGCGGACCAGATTGAGCCTGTATCGACAACACAAATGGCGGTCGGCCAGTTCGTCCT
The DNA here is from genome assembly GCA_035280045.1 of Candidatus Acidiferrum sp. GTDB lineage: Bacteria > Acidobacteriota > Terriglobia > Acidiferrales > UBA7541 > Acidiferrum. The sequence continues at coordinate 107,364 of DATEGP010000024.1, read as the reverse complement.
GGGCGCTTACAAAGTCAGGCCGCGCTTAAGTCAGGAATTTTCCGCCTCCGACAAACTGGGCATTTACCTCCAGCTCTACAACCTCAAGGTTGACGCCGAAACTCATAAGACCAAGGTCTCCGTCGCATACCGTGTTACCCAGACCAAAGATCAAAAAGAAGTTTGGCGCGCGGTGGAAGACGCAGAACATCTTCATCAAGGCGGCGAGCAGCTCACGATCGAACGCAGCATCTCCGTGAACACCCTGGCTCCCGGCCGCTACACGATTGAGGTCACCGGCATCGATCTGCTCAACAACGAAACGGTCACTCGATCCACGGAGTTCACGGTACTGCCCGCGCCCGCTAAATCGCTTGTGCCGCTGCGGCCATCGCTTTACTGAGATCCGGCGCTATAATCTCGCGCATGAAAGACCGTCGCCGCGCGCGCGAACTCGCCGCTGAATTTCATCGCAAAGGCGACCCAAAAGGCTGGTTTGAAGCTCTTTACCGCGAAGCCGAGGAAGGGAAGAGCACGGTTCCTTGGGCGGACTATCATCCCACGCCGCTTCTCGTTGGTTTCTGGATAAAGCACCCGCTACCAACCGTCGGGAAGACAGCGCTGGTCACTGGATGCGCTCTGGGAGACGATGCCGAGCAGCTTGCCCGGTGGGGCTTTCGCACTACCGCTTTTGACATTTCGGAAACGGCGATTCGCAACGCGCGCAAACGGTTTCCAAATTCGAAAGTCGAATATCAGGCCGCCGATCTTCTGAATCCTCCCGCGCATTGGCGCGGCGAGTTAGATTTTGTTCTCGAATCGCATACGCTCCAGGTTTTGCCGGCAGAGCTTCGCCCGCAAGCCACGGAAAACATCGCCGCGTTTCTGCGCCCAGGCGGGCACTTGCTCGTGATTGCCCGCCGCCGCGAACCTTCTGATCCCCGGGGCGAAATGCCTTGGCCCCTCACCCGTGAAGAAATCTCCGCTTTCACAACTCATGGTTTGGAAGAGGTTTTGTTTGACATTCTTCCCGACACCGAGGAGTCGGACGTCCACCGTTTCCGCGTCCTCTTTCGAATGAAGTAGTCGCCCGCTCGGCGAGAATAACGCAGTTTGCCCGGATGCAAATTATCTGGCGTGGCCGGAGAACGGACGCAATCGCAGGAACACGGTTACGCCTACCGGATGACCGCCGTAGATCGGTTTCAAACTTTCCGGCACTCCATAAGTTGTAAACTGCGCGCCGACCGCGGAAGCCAACTGCGGGATCAGATCAATGTCGCGGTCATATCCGACGGTGTACGCCTGCACCTGTCCGATGGGCTGCTCCTGAAAACCGGAAGGCAGAACATTCTCACCGAGAATCAGCTCATTGGATCGTTCCGCGCTCTCGATACGCGTCCACGCATAATTCCTGATACCGAAACGCGCCGTCGATTCAAAGACGTAGCTGTTGAAAATCGAATTGTCTCGCAGCGAGCGCGTCCGCCCCCAAAGCAGCGTACTGGCCCAGTTCCCATCGTGGAACGGACGGTTGTACATGATGGAAGCCGTCATGCGCTCCTGGTTCTCGCCTGGGAACAGCGCCTCAGGACTCGTGATCCGCGCGTAGGAGTACTGCCCGCTCCAGTTTTTTCCTGGTTCAACGGTCAACCGCATGGACCACGAATCGATTTTTCCCTGATCGATGTCCCACCGGAACTCGTCCGGCTCGCGGCCGTGGAAACCGGACGCCTCGATTCGTGCAATGCCGTGCGTAATTCCGACTGTGACCACATCATTCGCGATGTGCGTGGAATCTTCCTGATGGTGGCCAAGCGTGCCGACAGGATTCTCGGATGCCGAAGCCCGATGGGCATAAGCTGCCGGCCCAATGGCCGGATCGCCTGTCGGAGCGAAATAGAAAGAGAGAAGACTCCTTTCCCCGAGCTTCAGGTCATAAAGCGCAGCCAATTCCATAATGAAGTCGTGCGGATGCTGCCCGTCGGCAATCGGAACTCCGAAAGCCGTTTCGCCTTGTTGGAACAGCAACGGATACCGCCGGCTGGTTACGGTCGCCGGTTCCAGGCTCAACATCGCGCGCGCGGTGAATACGCCTGGGCCAAGCTTTCGCTGGGCCATGGACATGAACCAGCTTGTCGAGAAGAATTTGTCCCCGCCCCGAGCGCTGGATTGTTGCTCATCGAGAACGAACACGTTCGCGTGGAACATGAGCATCCACGAGTTTTTCATCGTCATGAGCATGGGCACCGGAGTCGAAATCGGCTCCGCGCTCGTGCCCGAGCCGGTGCGGCTCACAATGTATTGCACAAAATTTTCCGGCTGCATGGCCATCGAGTCGTTGTTGTGTTGCATGGCCTCATCATGTTTTTTAGAGCATCCCGGCATTTTCATCCCAGGCATGCAAGCTTGTTGCTGATCCGCAAGTTCTTCGGCGTGGCTTGACGGAAGAGTCTCCTGCGCTCTCGTTGCGGGAATACCTATCGCCGCTAGAACAATGGCAACAATCCATCCCTGTCTGAACTTCATACGAAACCCTTTCCCGTTGCGCGTTTCCCTTGAGCAAGACATCCGCTTTGTATGTGCCGCTCGCTCGAACCCGGATGGTCGCAATCCAGCGCGTACAGACACACGTACACTCGAAGTGTTTTCAGGAAAGACTCAGATCAGGAAAGTACAGAGGAGGGATAGCAGCGGCGGGGGAGAGGAGTCTAATTCAGTAACAACAGGTCCTGTACTCACAGCTGTCTCTGTCGCCGCAACTGTGGCGGATGCTAAAGCTAGCGGCGTCGCCACGGCGAAACTCCCAGCCCAGGGCCGGGCTTCAGGCAGCGGCGCCGCTGAAATCGCGCAGCAACTCTTGCTCGAATGCGAAACGGAAACCGGCGCTTCGTTCGCCTGACTCATTTCCATTCTTTCGCAGTCCGTCTTTGTATGCCCCGTTGCGCACTCGCTGGCACGCGAATGAACTACCGCACATGCGGAAACCGGCAGAAGTCCGAAACCTGCCAGTCCTATAGCCACCAAGAGGCTGAGAATTCTTCGCTTCACTTTCTGACTTTACCACATACTTCGATGCAGCAACGCCAGCAAGAGTTTTCGGGATCTTTAATAAAACCGCCACTAGCCTTCGCTTCCAAAACTCCGGCGGGTCAAATTTATTCCTAGTGGGCGGCGGTTCCTCCCAGAAACGCCGTCACCGAAGTCAGGAAGTCTTCCGTTTTTTCGATGGGTGGAACGTGCCCGCATTTATCGAAGCTCACTAATCTCGCCCCGGCAATTCCCGCCGCATACCGCTCGCCCATCGCCAGCGGAATCAACTTGTCCTGCTTGCCCCACACCACCAGCGTCGGCGTTTTGATCTTTGCCAGCCGATCATCCACTCTTTCGGTCGCAATTATTGGATTTCCCAGAAAACTCCGCACGGTGAAACTGTCGTGCAGCGACAGCTTGTCTGTAAAAATCTTTCGCACCGCGTCGTCGTTCAGCCAACTAGTGTCGTAGAACACGGATTCCATCACACCGCGCATCGTCGCAAGGGAACTGGGATTCAAGTTAGGGATCGGCGCGTCCTGCTTGAGTCCCGCGGCGTCCACGAGCACCAATTTTTCCGCCGGCGTCAGATGCGCTCCGTTTCCCACTTCCACGGCGTACAACGCCGAAATCCACCCGCCCAGCGATTCTCCTACCAGGCTCACTTTCTCCACTTTCAGTTGCCGCAAGAACTCGTCTAGAAAGTCCACATAAGTCTGCACGCTGTAATCGAGCAGCGGCTTCTCAGATTTTCCGAAACCAATCTGATCCGGCACCAGCAGCCGGTATTTCTGCGCCAGCGGCTCCAGCACCGGCCTCCAATCTTCTTTGCGGCTTCCCAAACCGTGCACCAGCACCACCACCGGCCCCGAGCCGACATCCCAGTAATGAATCGCTTGTCCAAACACCGCGATAGTCTTATCCGCAGGCTGCGCAGGCGCTTGTCCGTACGCCAGGTCCGCGCCAACGGCGGCCACGCCCACGAGAAGAACAAAGATCGTCCGCACCAGGAAAAACGCGTACTTCCGCTCTCTCCGCATGTTTCCTCCTGCCACTTCCGCGCCCTCTTTAACACACCCGTCCGCCGAATACCACTCCCGCACAGCAAGTGCCCGGTCGGCCTTGGTTTAAGCGCAGGCGTTTTGGTGCCTAATCCCTAGTCCCCATTCCCTAATCCCTGTACCCCAATTTGTGCTATCTTCTCGCCATGCGCGTGCGAACCATCTTCCTCCGCGGCGCACTTGCCGCCGTCCTACTCGTTACCGCTCTCGGCCTCGCCGCTGGTTCTAAAGACAAGGAACCCGCTCCGCACTTTTCCGCAACAACGACCAGCGGCGAGAAGTTCACCAACGCGTCCATCAAAGGCAAAGTCATGCTGTTCGAGTTCTGGACCACCTGGTGTGGCTTCTGCGCCGACGAAGCCGCCTTCGTGGACAAAATCGGCAAGGAACTCGCTCCCAAAGGCCTCATCCTTCTCGCCATTGACGTAGGTGAATCAAAGAAGACCGTCAAGAAATATCTCGAGCAACACCCCCGCGACTGCAAGATCGTAATGATGGAAGACACGAATCTCGCGGCCATGTATCAGGCCAATTCCTATCCGATTTATGTGGTGGTTGACCGCGACGGCTTCATTGCCGGAACGCAGCGTGGCGCTGGTGGGGAAGAAGCGCTTCGCAGGCTTATCGCCCACGGCGGTGTCGAATCAGAAGGCGACTCCGACGCAGATTCCCAGTAGCTCGGCCAATCCGCGTTTTTCTCACAATTCAATTCCGCGCTAAGACTCTTCCGATTCCTCAGGGCTATGCCGCGTTCGTGTCGCCATCCGCCCTGCCAGCGACATCAACAGCTCTCGTTCTTTCTCGTTCATCTTCGCTAAGTACTGCCGCAGCCGCTTGAGGTCATGCAATTGCCGCCTCGAATTTCCCCACAGCTCGTGATGGTTCCCCGAAAGCCTCAACGGCTTGGGCGGCTCTTCGCCATCATAAAGAATCTGATACAGCGGAACCCTCAGCGCGCTGGCCCACTTTTCCAGGGTTTCCACGCCTGGAATGGTGTGACCGTTCTCCACGCGGGATACATAGGGCTGCACCAGCCCTGTGGCCTCCGCGATTTCGACTTGGCTCAATTTTTTTTCTTCGCGAATTTCCTTCAGCTTCTGCCCAATCAGCATACGATCAGCCTACAACACCGCTATGGCGGCAGTAAATTAGGTAACTTTCCCAAAGCCATCATCCCCTCATCAAACACCGGTGTCGCTGGGCAAGCCCTGTACCGATGCAACTGAGGGCGCCCATATTCACGAGTCCCGTCGTGAACGCGCCGTGAGAGAGGGTTCGTACGCTGTCGTAATCGGCGACGCGCGCAAGCAGAAGCAAAAGGGCGTGCAGCATGTTCATTCCTCCCTAGTTTCCTTCTTTCGCACGCTCGCCGACGCGGGCCGCACCGCCACTCTGGCGCGGCCGCATCAGCCGCATCACCCGGACAATCAGCATCACTGCCGAGAAAATGGCGGTCGCCAACAAACCGTAGTAAATCCACCCATTTACGATTTGCGCTGCGTGCCCATATCCGCTGGCCCCGCCTCCCGCGGAATCCGCCGCCATCACCCAGCTTCCAGCCCGGATCAGGAAGTACACAACCGCCAATCCGCCGCCGTGCACAAACAGGCTGTAGACGGCACGGAAAAGCGTCCAGTCTGGGCGAACAAGATTGATGGTCGCACGCACGATTTCCGCCACCGTCAGCAGCACGATGGGGAAGTACACCTGATACCAAATGGGCGCGAGCTTCAGAAATGCCGCTGCGGGACCGAGAATGAGGAACTGATAGTTCTGTACTTCAGTCATCCAGACCAGCGCGACCGCCGAAGCGATAATGATCGAGACCGACTCAAATCGCGAAATCTGCTGTCGCCCCTCTATGCGCACGCTAACGTTTCTTCCGGTTCCTATATCGAGCTGGACAGCGCCGCATTTGCCACTCAGGTTCCAGCGGTCCGGGTGTTTCGTCAGGTGCCTCTCAACCAGCGAGAAAATCAGCGTCACTGCGCCTAACTGAATAAAAAATTGCAGCAGGCAGGTGTTAAGAATGTCTTTGAAGCTGAGCCTCTGCCCGCTCACGCTCAACGCCAGAAAGATTGTCCCGATGACCACAAACGTAAGCCCGAGGTTGAAAGACAAGACTTTGATGTAGAACGGGTACAGGACCGGCCCAATCAGTTGCCGCCCGAACGCCACTCGGCGATCGTCCTGGTGGTACCGCGCGGCCAGCAGCAGCGGGTTTCCGCGCTGCTTGAGCAATGCTTGCTGCTCTGCTTCCGTCAACGGCCGACCCAGTTCGCTCTGCTTGTCTTCCATCTCGCTGCGAATGTCTTCCGACAACTCGCGAATGATGTCTTCGCGCTGCGCTTCGGGCAGTGCTTTTGCAACAGCTTTGAGGTAACGATCCACAGTTTCCATAACGGCTCCTCACACTCCGTGAATTCTTAAAATGGTGACGCAGACCTGGCAAACATCGAGGAAGAGTTGAAGCGCTACGAGACTCACAGGCGCGAGGATATGTAAAGCCTCATAGCATAGGACCATGTAGCCGGCAGCAGCGCCGAATTGCGCGAGCTTCCTCTTCGATTTTCCAGATGGCTCTGCCTGTGAACTGCGATTGAGAACTTTCATGACGTCACCTCTCCAAAATTCCACTAAGTCCAGACGAACGCGTTCCATCTAAGAAATCCGCGATGGCAGTGGATTGCCGCGCCTGCGAATCCATTGCCATATTTCCCTCATGCATTGCCCCGCCTCGATAATCACGGCGATCGACAAGCCGAGAGCGACGGATGCCAGCGTGGCAAGAATGCCGATGTTGGCGATTTGCGCCACGCTCTCGTAATGCGCCCTATTGGCTGAATCCGCGACGAGGACGAAGACGTAAGAATGGGTCTTAAGAATGAAACGCAGAATGACCAGTGCCGCGACGTTGCATACGAGGCGCGTCGCGGGAGGCAGCCATGTCCATTGCGGGCGAACCAGGTTTATTGCCGCCTGCGCCAATCCCGCAATCGCCAGCACCACTACTGGCAGATAGAATCGATGCCACTCAGGCGCAAGCCTTAGCGCTGTGGCCGCGGGCCCAAAGATCAAATAAGGGTAGTAAGGCGCTGCGAGGAGCCAGGCTACGTAGACCCCGCCGCCAATCAATCCAAAAATAGATTGGGAACGTCGCACTTTTTGCTCCGGTACGGCTGCAACTGCCGGCAGCGAACGGGGATCCCAGCGCTGATTCAATTTATCAATAAGGTGGAATTTGGCTATGAAGAAATCCAGCACCGCAAACACGAAGGTCACCCAGCCAAACACCGGTAGGGCCGTGTGCGCGAAGTCGAGAAGTCCATTGAGCAGTTGCCGCACCGGCTCGCCGCTGGTGAGCAGCGCGATGCTGTTCAAAGCGCTGACCCCTAGGCCGATCCAAAAAAGGATCTTCAAAACAAACCAGTAAAACGGAAACACGACCGGGCCAATCAGGTACTGAACCGGAGTATTCCGAAAGCGGCTGGCCACTACAAAAGGATGTCCGTGCTGTTTGAGAATCGCCGCCTGCTCACTTTCATTCAGCGGGCGGCCAAGCTCGGCAGCCTTGTCTTCCATCTGAGACAAAATATTTTCTGAAAGTTCGCGCAGGATGTCATCCTGTTCCCGGCGCGGCAGGAAGATTTTCACAGCTCGCAAATAACGTTCTAGAAGTTCCATGTCATTACCCTTTAACCATTCCATCCAAGGAAGAATTGATGCTTTGCCACTCCGCCAGCAGTTGTTTCAGGATCACCTTGCCGTCCGCGGAGAGCCGGTAAAATCGTTTGTTGCGCTTCTCTTCTTCTCGCCATTCGCTGAGCAGCAGCCCCTGGCTCTCCAGCCGCCGCAGCAGCGGGTACAGCGTGCCTTCGTCAATCGCCATGCCCTGTTCCTCGAGCGTCTTGCGCAGCGTGTAGCCGTACTGCTCCTTGCGCAGCGCTGCGAGCACCGCCAGCACCAGCGATCCCCGGCGCAGCTCGAGTCGCAGGTTTTCAAACATGTCGTGGTTGTTCGTACCGGGCGTCATATAGTGTACGCCACACACTGTACGTCACACAGTATAGCTTGTCAAGCCCTTTTTTCAACTTTTTTTGGGAGGAGTATGAGTCGGCTTTTTGGGGGAGGGGTAAAGTAGCGCCGCCCTTTAGGGCGGGATTTTGCGAGAGCCTTGGTTGGACGCCGCTTTATGCCTTTGCAGGGGCGGGTCTTCAGACCCGCGCTCTTTCTTTTCGCCTGCAGATCCCCTAGTTCAGGCACAAGTGAGGGATGAATACAGAGCACGCGGGGTTTTGTTTTGCGAGAGCCCTATCGCGGGCGCGATTCCGGCGGCACCAGATTGTTCGCGCGGTAATACACCACCAACTGGCCAAAATGCTCGGTGCTGTGCTCAATGCCGCTCAGCCAAATGTACGAATTGTGGACCACGTGCCTCCCCGTTTCCCACCCGAACGGCTGCGTCTTGTCCAATCCCGCGTCGCCTTGCTGTTGAATCACTTTCGCGCCGGCTGCCACCGCGTCCTCAAGCAGCTTCACTACATCCGCCTTCGTCTTGAACATGTCGACTGGTGGGTTGTGCTTATCCTTCCCGAAGTCCGGCCCGATATGCGTTCCAGCAACCCTGCTGATAATGTCGAAATCCACTGCAGCGACGTGTACAAGATTTTTTCCAAACGTGCGCTCATCTTGCTGCACCTTGAAGTCGTACTTGTCTTCAGGAAAATCCTTAGCCATGGCAATCAGCTTCTTGCCGACCTGATTCCACCACTCCAGCGTCTCCTCTGCCCGCGAACGCACCTCCGCCGGAGCTTGAGTTGGTGACTGAGCTTGCGCCCGGCTCTGTATGTACGGAATCGCTCCAAGTACGATGAACATGCCAATCACAATTAGTGCCAGCCCAAACCGCTTCCCATTCACAGATCGTGCCATTCTCCATTCCCCCTTCACACTTCTTGCGTAGCTGTTTTCTTCAGAGTGTCTCGATGCCGTGACGAATCTCGTTGCGGGGCCCTTCTGTATCGCTACCGGAAGACCGGCGGACCTCCGTGGTGAATTATTTCTTCATAGGAGTCGCTGCACTGGTCGGGACGGCGCCTTCGAACTTGAGGATCAGTCCCTTCCGCCCCACGGCCCAGCCGTGGTCAGCGTCGGAGAAGGCTATCGTGTTGGCGGTCACTTCGCTCATCCGATCCCAGTTCTTTCCGCCATCGATCGAGTAGTCCATTCCGGTTGGCCCAACCGCGAACGCGGTGGGACCGGGGGTGTTGGGCACGATCGCGATGCACCAGCGGTATCCGGCGGGGCGGTGGCTGCTTTCTTTCCACGTCCTGCCGCCGTCATCGGAATAGGCCGAATTGGGTTTCACCATTTGCGGATGATCATAGTCGCCGCCGACTATCGCCAGCCGGTCGGCATCCACCACGGCGATCGAGAAAACCCCCTGATTCAGGCCTGTGACGAGTGGCGCCTCGGAAGCCGTCCAAGTCTTGCCAGCATCGGCGGTGTGGAAGACGCGCGACGCGTTCTCGGTCACGAACCATGCGTGCCAGGTTTCCTTTTTTCCCTTCTTCTCGGAATACGTCGCGATGCATGTCCCAGACGCCGGTGAGCCTTCACCGGCCTTTGCCGGAGGCATCGACTCCGGCCGGAGCGGCGTCCAATGCGCGCCACCGTCGGAGGTTGTCAGTAGCTCGGCCTTGCCGTCCACGGCATCGCCGACCGCTATGCCGCGCGTCGCATTCCAGAAGGCCATGCAGTCGAGAAACGCTTTTGGATTCTGCTCGGTGTATTGCAACGACCAGGTCTTTCCCGCATCTGTCGTCTTGTAAATCCGCGATTCATTCCCGCTGCCGATCGACATCAGGTAAGCGGTCTTTGCGTCGACGGCGTATACGTCGCGGAAGTCGAGTTTCTCGCCGTCCGGGACGGTTCCTGCCTGCCACGTCTCGCCTCCGTCCGTCGTACGGACAAATGTCCCGCCTGAGCCGCTGGCCCAGACTACGTTTGCATTGACGACGCTCAATCCGTACAAGCTGGCGGTGGTGTTCGACTTCTGCGGGTTCCACTGCGCAGCGTAAGTCGAAGTCATGACAAGCTGTTGCGCGTGAATCGAACTCGCCGGCACGGCACAGATGAGTGCTGCCAGGACCAGGCAGTTTCGTAGCTGCTTCATTCTTGGGTCTACCCGATGGGACTGCATTGAACCGGCATTCATTCGCCATCACTCTGATTTTGCCCGGCTCGCGGGCGGCACAATCCCGTTCATGCGCAAATATTCCACCATCTGTCCGTAGTGATCGTAAGCGTGCGCCACGCCAAACGTAGCCCGGCTCAGCCGCGTAGCTTGTCCGTTTCTTATGGTCTGCACCATGTTTTCTGCAGTCAGCGTGGCTGCAGCGCGGTGGCCCAAGGCAAAGGAGTCTTTCAGGAATTTGATGATGTCCGCTTTCGTCTGGAGATTCGCAGGGCCGTTTCCATCGTTCAGGCCCTCGGGGAGTTTCTCCCCGGTCAGTGCGGACCAAATAAACCAATTGGAAGTGGCAATGTGCTTCACTTGGACCGCAAAAGAGCGAACACCTTTGTAATTGCTGCCGGGAATGTTCAAGGTTTCGGGGGAGAAGTTGAATTTCTCCTCCGGCATCGCTTCAGCCGCATCGATGATTTGTTTTTCAACCGTGCTGATATCGTGGTCCACCGCCGAAGCTACCGTCGCCGCAGCCTGCTGCGTCCCCGCTGTCTGCTGTGCCGACGCCGATTGCTGTGCCAAAGCCAACCACAAAATCGCCGCCGCGCACAGTACACCAACCAAAATCCTTTTCCTCATGCTCAGCCTCCTTAAGTTGTCACCGTTTTTGGCCGGCACGTCCCATGGCCCACTTAGACGCACTAACCCCTAAACTCGTCTTAGGCTGTAGCTTGTTATTGACATCTGGCACCAGCAGGTTATTCCCCAGGGTATCCAGCTACTGGCTTTATTAACGCTGTAGCGGCTTCTCGCCTTCCACTGGTGCGACGCCCGGCTTTGCCTCGCCAGCCGCACTTCCCGTCAGGTTCACGCGCGCTCCCGCTCGAATCAACTCCGTTTCTCCCGGAGCCTGAAAAAACGTGAACCCCGGCCGGCCCTTCCACGCCTGCGGCCCCCCCAGCCGGATTCCGTGCTGCAGCGTCACGTCGTGAATGCGCGTTACCAGCGCCTCGTACTCCTTCTCGCCCTGTTTATGCCCAGAAAAATTCCCCAAGTCCGTGCTCGCCGCAAAAATCACGTCAATCCCGGGCACCGACGCAATCTTCTCCGCGTTTTCCACGCCAATCGGCGTCTCAATCATAATCACCACCACCATGTTGTCGTTGGCGGTTTGCCGGTAGTCGCTTCCCCAGAGCGCGCCGTACTGCCCATTGCCCTGGCTACGCCGTCCCTCGGGCGGATACTTCGACCACTTCACCGCCGCCTGCGCCTTCTCGACTGTGTCCACCGTCGGAACGATAATCCCCACTGCGCCGATGTCCGTCGCTTTCTGGATATCGCTCTCCGTCGCATCCGGCACGCGGATAAACGGCATTGCCGAACTCCCGCGGCACGCCCAAATCATTTTCGCCACATCCTCAAACGTTAACGGACTGTGCTGCATTTCGATCCACGTGTAGTCGTATCCCGCGTTTGCCGCCGCGCAATAAATGTTCGGGTCCGGCGAGAAAACCGTCACGCCCACAAGCGTTTTCCCCTCGCGCAATTTCTGCTTCGCCGTGTTGTAAATCCGCGCCGGCGCCTTCTGCGGCTGTGCTTCCGCCCGCGCAAAACCGATCAAAAGTGCGACGCAGCAAAGCGCCGCACCAATCGCAATGAATGAAAGGGAATGCCGAGCTCTCATTGAGCTTCTCCTTCAGACCTTCTTTTCCTGCATAGCGCCCTGGATCGGCGGGAATGATACTACTCTTGTAAGGCGTTCGCGCTCCAACGAGCAGAAAGACTGTATAGAAATGTATAAAGCCGCTTAATTTCAGGGGTAGACACGAAGCCCACCCTGTGATTCAATTTCCGGTGCCTGGCCATTCGTACGGGGTTGCTGACACCCATGTCGCAGCAATTTCACATTTCCAAGGTGGAAAGCGACGGCGGCGATCGTCTGATCGAACAGGCGGACGACCTTGAGCGCGCCCGCGACCGCGTCAAAAAGCTCTCGGCTTTCTCCCCCGGCGAATACGTCATCGCCAATCAGCAAACCGGTGAAAAAATCTCCATCAAGACCCACGTGAAGCAAATCGTTTTTCAGATCGGCTATGACGAAAAAGATTTGAACGCGCGCGCCGAACTCTTTCGCCGCTGCGGCCACCATGTCATTTCAGTCGTGGACAACCAAGCCGCCAGGCACGCTCTGACATCGATTCAAGATGTGGACGTGTTTGTCGTCGGTCCCAACGCGCCGGAACAAACCCGCAAAGAAATGGTTGACTGGCTGAAAACAAACTTCCCAAAAATAAAAGTCGTCGCCCTCATCCCCTCCGCCAGCCGCAAGTTGCCCAGCGCCGATTTCAACATCGTCCTGAACGACTGGGACGAGTGGCTCTCCCTCCTCGCCGCCGCCACCAGCTAACCCAGCTTAGTCGGCCACACCATCGCCGTGGACTCTGCCACAAATTCTGGATATTTGCGTAACACGAGGCGTACAATCGCAGAAGTTGGAGAGAACATGAGTCTCGCCATTGACCGCGACCTCGAATCGAAGATCCGCGCCCGCGCCGAGGCCGAAGGATTGAGCATAGAAGCTTACTTAGACCGCCTGATCCAAGCCGACCAGCGGGGAGCCCAAGAACTGGAAACCCTCGCTCTCGAAGGGCTTCACTCCGGCACACCGATTGAACCAGGACCATCCTACTGGCAAGAAAAACATCGCCTCCTCGATGAACGGCTGGCAAAGACGAACAGCCGGTGAACGGCTCATACGTTATTCGTCCCAAGGCCGACCGCGATCTGGATGACCAAGCTTATTTCCTGGCCACGGAAGCAAGCCCAGAAATCGGCCACCGGTTTCTCTTGGCGGCGCACGAAACATTCGGCCTGCTTGCTTCAAATCCGAACATGGGATGGCACGCCCGCGTCACATCCCAAACTTGCCGCATTGCGGGTCTTCCGGATCATTGGCTTCGAAAGAATGCTAGCCTTCTACGTTCCTCACCCCACCGGAGTAGAGATTCTCCGCGTGGTTCACGCATCGCGAGATCTTCTCGCTCTCTTGCGCCGTGAAGGGGTTGAATGAAGTATCAAGCATAGCCCGCCGCGCGTTTCAGCCCGCCATCTTCGCGGCCATCGCGCCGTTATCGCAGAGGCGCAATAGGATGCGTCGGGCCACGATTCTCTGGTGCCAACGCAAACTTCTCCTCCCACTTCAGCCGCCCGGTCATCTGCATCACCACAAACAGCGTCAGGATCGCTCCAATCGTCACCGCCAATCCTGTGAACCCCTCAAAGAAAAACGCATACGAAAACAGCACCAGGTAGATGAGCTGCGTCAGCCCAGCGTCTACCACCGCGAATCGCCAATCCACCACCAGCCGCAGATAACTCACCACCAGCGCAATCGAAACCAGCGACGAAATCACAAACGCCGCATGAATCGAAATGTGGTCCGCCAGATACGCCAGCAGCAGGTGAAACGCAAAGAACGCGCAAGCCAGAAAGAAATAATTCATCGGATGCAGATTGTTCCCGCGCATCGTGGCCCCCCGCATCGTGGACAGGATAAACACCAGAAAGAAGAAGAAAAACAGGGACACCGGCGCGAAGTAGCTGATTCGCCCCGCCAGCGGACCCGGCTGCAACTTCTGCGGCATCTTTAGCGCAATGTCGAACCCGGACACCAGGTTCGCGTAATCCCATTGCAGCTCCCAGCCGTTCGCCGTCTCGCGTTTTTCCGTCGGCGAAAGGGAGTTGTCCGGAAAGTCGAATCCGCCAAAGTCCGTCTTCACCAGCAGATGAAAATCCCGCGCTTGCGTGACTTCTTTCCCGCCCCCAGGAGCGCCGATCGCCGATCGGCTTTCCGAGCCCGCCTGCGCCGCGTTCGCGCCCGCAAACGAATACCGCCAGCTATCCAGCCCTTGCGAGCGGTATTCCGCCCGCAACACCGCCTTCGTGCCCGGCGCCAGGCGCGTCCGCGCCGCCACCTGCCCTCCGCTGAACGTCAGCGGCAGCGCCTCGTCGTTCACCTTCAGTTCCACGTTGTCGTACACCGCCTGCTGCGCCGGTAGCGGCAACGCAATCGCAAACTCCTCTTCGCTCGCCTTGGGATTCTCGAACTTGTACGAGCCGTCGAAATCCACCTTGTACGTGCTGAACCACAGCAGCCCTTTTTGCCTGTAATCCACGTGCAGCCCCGCGCTGATGCGGCTGCCATCAATCTTTACCGGATCCGAATGGTGCTGACTCTCTTTCTTTGTCGTCTTTTTCCCGTTCTCCTCCACTACAACCGTCTTTTCTTCTTGCCATTCCCGCGTAACTTGGGGAGGCGCCTGCTCCTGCGGCGCTCCCCATGTCGAAGCCACGCGCCCGGACAGCCCGGATTGGGCGTCATTCGTCCTTACGAAAATCGAGGTACCCAGAATCGCCCACGCCACCGCCGTGCACACCCAGATCAGGCAAATCGCTGCAATGCGCTTGAACATATAATTGGAATCTCCGCTTTACCCCGCTTATTTACCCTGAGCCCCGAAGGGTCCTGAGCTTCGAGGGGTTCTCCGCCGCACTCCCAATCTAGCTGTTCTTCTTCGCAGTGTCAAGTACTTTGCAATGCAAAGTCAAGTGTCATCCCGAACCCGGTCGCGCGGTTTGCGAACGGGGGTGAGGGATCTGCTTTACTGGCGCGGTTTTTTCCTTGCGTAGGGGCACGATATCGAAGATCCCGGTTCTACCGGGACCGAAGATCCCGGGCAGCAGCCGGAACATCGTGCCCCTTCTTTTATGTAGGGGCGGTCTTCTGAGGCCGGTCGCTTCTTCCAGCCGCTCTTCCAGCAAAAGGGCGCGACGGATCAGTCAGTCATTCTTCAGGTTTGAGGGGAAGCAGGCGCAACCGTGTCCGGTCGGGCTCGATTGTTACGAGGGCTCCGGCTTCGACTTGTGCGGCCAAGTGGTGCAACGCAGCGACGGTTTGCTTGCCAACTACCTCGGGGCTGACGTCTTCGGCGCGGATCTGAACGACGCTTGGAACCGACCGAAGGGTGGTGGCGAGGATTGCGCCGAAGTCTAGGTCGCAGGTCAAAATGACGTAATTGTTTGCAGCGGCGTACGCGGTGATTTCCGAATCCGTTGCATTGGCCTTGCCGGCAGCGGACCAGTGTGCGGCTTCCCATCCGGCATCTCGGAGCATCTGAACCCATCGCGGCGACAGGTTCATGTCCACCAAAATCTTCATGCTCGGGGAAGAGTGACTTCGCGCTCCTCGGCAAGCCACGCGGCGTAGCGAAGCGCTTGAAGAACGTCTTCGCGCTCCAGGTAGGGATAGTCGGCCAATAGCTCGTCAATCGTATGGCCCGCGCCGATCTGGCCCACGATCATGCCCACGGTTACGCGCAGGCCGCGAACGCAAGCCTTGCCGCCCATCACAGAGGGGTCCCGGGTAATGCGATCAAATTGAGCCATATCGCGTCTCCCGCCAAATGCGGTGTCATCCGAGGATAGCACGAGTACAAGGCAGCCCCGAAAAGCTCAGGAGTCTGGCATCTCGCCTTGACATTTTGTAGCGCCAGCTTCCAGCCGGTTCTGTCCTCGCTTCAACGCCGGAGGCGTGTCACCTTTTAGCCCAACCCGCCAGGGTTGGGTAACGTTGCCCAAAATCTCGCGAGCGCCGTAGGCGCACCACAACCTGGATCCTTTCGGAGCCGAGAATCCGCATTCGCACGAAGATCAAGCCAATGGCCGCAACGCGCTTGAACATGTTGGATGAAACTCTGCCTTCTCCGCCGCAGCCCCAATCTAGCCCCTCAATGTGTGGTACCTGGCTGTGCTCGTACCCAAGGATGCCGATCTCTCGAAGGCCGCGACGCTCTCCGAAATAAAGAAACTGGAGGCAAGATTCTTGTCCCCCGCATACTTTGAATAGGGCAAGTGCCGCCGGGTGCCCCATGCGCCGGTTTTGCGCGTGGGATTTCACTTCGATTCCTATCGCTGTGCCACCCAGCTATCCCGCCCCAAACCAACGACTTAGGTAAACCTTAAGAAATTACTTGACAAGTAAACAGCGATATGCTATAAGGGTTTTTCAATCTGGCACAAAGCAGTCAGTGCCAAGGTCACTAGGCTCGTTCCCATGGCTCGCCGTCCTACCTTTCCTAATCCTTCAAGAGAAGTGTCTTTATCTAATCCGTTTGCTTTCAAGCAGCTGCGCACTCTTTCGCGCAACGGAGCCTCCCCAACCCCTTTCCCATCAATCACTTCCGCGCTTTTTACCATGCAACGGAGGGGTAGGGTATCGCGCCGGTATCCTGCCGTTCGCTGCTGGCACCAATCTTCAACAACTTACGAACTGCTCCCCGCTTTCACCCCATCGCGACTTTCTTTGTTTTCAACAACTTGCAACAGTGGCAATTTGCAACCCCTTTGTTTTTATTGTCTTACAACAGTACCGGGGGTGTATGGGGGGGCCGGTGCATAGCTTCAAGTATCACTTTAAGTCCCCTACCTTGGTTCGCCGCGTCCTACGAAGTGGCGCGCGGAGATGCTTCGTCGTCGCTGTGAGCTGTCGGCTGTTGGCTTGTCCTCCTCTGGCGGCAAACGACAAAAGGCGAACGGCAAACCCGTTCCCACTACCCAATGGTTCCATTGCGTTGCGCACCGCGGAGTGCAAGAATTGGCATCGTACGGCCAAGTGCCACGAAACAAAGCCGCTTCCTTCGGTGTCTAAGAGAAGGAGAGCGGACAGCGGGTCCGGCAAGTGCTCAGTGCTGGGGACCCGGCAGGCGGTCGATCCTAGGGTAGGGATGTAGGAAGGCCCGAGTCGAAAATGTAGTGGCCGGTCTTTAGACCGGTCAGCCCCAAGAAGTTCCGGGACTAAAAATCGGCTTGGGTCGGAAAGGCCGGCAGTGTCCGATTGGGCTAGTGCCCTCAGCTGGGGCGGCGGCGAAGCCGAACTCGTCCACGAGCTCCAGGCGGGCTCGGAGACGGCCTTCGACTGGCTCGTCACCCACTATCACGCGCCGGTTTACAGCCTGATCCTCAGCATGCTGGGCGATACCTCGGACGCCGCCGACGGCACGCAAGAAGTTTTCTTGAAGGCTTTTCGCGGCATCCGCCAGTTCCGCCAAGGCAGTTCCTTGAAGACCTGGCTCTATCGCATCGCCATTCGCGAGGCGCTCAACCAGAAGCGCTGGTTCAAGCGCCATCTGCAGAAGAATGTTTCGATTGATGCGGAGCCGGAAGAAGGCCAGGCGCGCTTCGAGATTCCGGACCACGGCGGCACGCCCTTCGAGCAGCTTGCCGCGCATGAAATTCAAGACGCGGTGCAAGGCGCGTTGCAGAAAGTCCCTGAAGCGTTTCGTAGCGCGGTGATTTTGCGCGACCTCGAAGGGCTGAGTTACGAAGAAGTCGCGGAAGTTTTAGAGTGCAGCGTCGGCACCGTAAAGTCGCGCATTCTGCGCGGACGCCGCGCGCTCAAGGACATTCTCGAACCCATGTTGGCCGAACCGATGTTGAATGAACCGAAGTCAAGCGAGCCCAAGACGGAACGAAAGCCCAGCGCGAACGCGAGCGCGCCGGAAACCTCGTTGGGTCACGTTCCAGCTCACGTTCAAGCATTTGGGCAGGGAAGAGTTGTTCAAGAAGTTGTTCAGGCAAAAGTGGTGATGCCGCAGCCGTCGCCTTGTGGCGAAACCTCTTCGGCTGCCGGGCATGTCTCGGTTGCTTCGTCGATTGCTTCAAGTAGCAAGTCCCCGCGGGAAGCGTACGCGGGAGAGGGGCTCTCATGAAGTGCACCACGGTACAAAAGAATCTGGCTGGTTATTTGGATGACGCCTTGATTGGCCCGGAGCGCATGCGGGAACGCGCGGCGATTAGCGAACACCTGGAGCTTTGCAGCGGCTGCCGCGAAGAGTTGCAGCGCTTCCGCAAGCTGGCCGTGCTGCTTTCGCGTATGCCGAAGAACGTTCCGCCCGCGGACCTCGCCATCCGCATTAAGGTTGCTGCCGCGCAGGTGCAGCATTCGCAAGATTGGATTACGCGTTGGCGCAATTTCCGCGATCATGCAGGAATCGTTATCGAAAATGCGTTTCGCCCGCTGACCGTTCCGGCGACGGGTGGCTTTATCGCCGCCATTCTTATTTTTGTCGTGGCCTTGCAGATGATTCTTCCGGGCATCACCGTGAGTGCGGTGGAAAACGACGTGCCCATCAACATGATTCGTCCCGCAAGACTCGTTTCGCTTTGGGATTATCCGGAAGCCTGGGCGCCGGAAAAGCATGACGGCGAACTTTCCGCGCCTCATGGGCTTTTGGTGGACGTAACCGTGGATGCGCAAGGCCGCATGACCGATTACGAGATTCTTTCCGGCCCCGCGAGTTCGGAGCTAAGCCGGCAGGTGTACCAGATGCTGCTCTTCTCGCGCTTCAGCCCGATGGTGAGCTTCGGCCGGCCGACCTCGGGCGGGCACGTAATGGTAAGCTTCAGCGCGGTTCGCGTCCGCGGCTGACGGCATGAACGTGAAAAATCCTGCGCTTGTTCTGAGTGCAGGATTTTTGTTTTTTGCCTCCGGATTCCTGCCTGTTCGAGCGCGCGGCCAGGCGCAAGCCGATGCGCAAACCCGAAAATTGGAGCGCAACGAGTCGGAGCGTGAGTTGTTTGACCTGCTCAACGACGAGCGCTTGGCCAACGACTTGCCTGAACTGGAGTGGGATGACGCTCTTTTCAAAGCCGCGCGGCAGCACGCTCTGCTGATGCTCAATCTCAACACCATGGAGCATCAGCTTCCCGGCGAGCCCGGACTCGAAGAACGCGTCACCGCTGCCGGCGCGCGCTTCACGTATCTCGCGGAGAACATCGCCATCGGGAAGGATTCCGCGACGATTCATTCGGGTTGGATGCGCTCTCCCGGCCATCGCGCCAATATTCTCAATCCGCGCATCACCGCGGTGGGCATCGCCGTGGTGAATGGCCCGGCAGGATTATTTGCTGTGCAGGATTTCTCGCACGCGTTCGCAAGTCTGAGCCTCGAGCAGCAGGAAAAGGAGGTGGCTTCGTTGCTCACAACGAAAGGATTACACGTTACCGGAGCCGCCGCGGAAGCACGAAGGTCCTGCGACGGGAAAATAGGAGGAGCTCTGGGAGCAACCTCGGGAGCTGTGATCCGGTTCGAGGCAGGGGATCTCAGCACGCTGGATCCGGAATTGGAAAGAAAAATCGCTGCCGAACCTCACCGCAATGTTACCGTGGGCGCATGTCAAACGCGTGAGAAGGCGGGTTTCGCGCGCTACAAGATCGCGCTGCTGTTCTTCTAAAAGCAGAAAGCAGAAAGCAGAAAGCAGAAAGCAGAAAAAAGCCTGTCGGACCTAGTCGAAAAGAAATGGTTGAAACGGGGAAGCAGACGCAATACACTGTGGGCTCGATGAACGCGCAACTCGCCAACTCGTATTACTGGTATCGATTTACATCGCATCCATCCGGGTGGCGGGGGGCGTCTCTGTAAGCGAAATCAGCAAAAAGTTTTCAGCCCACTCGCCAGCCGAGTGGGCTTTTTTATTTTTAGTGAAGAAAGTTTTGCGAAAGAGTTAGAGCTGAGAGTTTCGTGCCAAATCTGCGACGGAAATTAATTGAGAGGCCAGAGAAATGATTATTTCGATGAAACTGCATGCGACGCGGGAAGAGATTGACGAAGTGACGAAGCAAGTGGAGCACTTCGGCTACAAAGTGCACTCCATCGAAGGAGAGGAGCGCGTGGTCATCGGCGTGGTCGGCGTGGGCGACGTGACGGCATGCCTGGAATCGATCGAAGCGATGCCGCAGGTGGACAACGTGGTGCGAATTTCCGCGCCGTACAAGTTCGTGAGCAAGGAATTTCGCAAAGAGAAGACGCGAATTAAGGTGAATGGCACGGAAATTGGCGGCGACGAATTCGTGGTGATGGCGGGACCTTGCTCGGTGGAATCGGAAAAGCAGATCATGCAGGCCGCGGAAGGCGTGGCGAAAGCGGGTGCGAAAATGCTGCGCGGCGGAGCGTTCAAGCCGCGAACTTCGCCTTACGATTTTCAGGGCATGGAAGAAGAAGGATTGAAACTGCTCCAGAAGGCGAAGCGCGCCACAGGCCTGGCGATCATCACAGAGGTGATGAGCGAGCGCGGGGTGGATGTAGTGGCGCAGTACGCCGACGTGATGCAAGTGGGCGCGCGGAACATGCAGAACTTCATGCTGCTGAAGGCGCTGGGAAAATGCGGGCGGCCGGTGCTGCTGAAACGAGGATTGAGCAGCACGGTGAAAGAGCTGCTGATGTCGGCGGAATACATCACCGCGCACGGAAATCCCGACGTGATTTTGTGCGAGCGGGGAATTCGCACGTTTGAGACGGTGACGCGGAATACGTGCGACATTGCGGCGATTCCCGCGCTGAACGAGCTGACGCACTTGCCGGTGATTTTGGATCCGAGCCACGCTACCGGGAAGCGCAGCCTGGTTCCGGCAGTTTCGCGCGCGGGCGTGGCGATTGGCGCGGACGGATTGATCGTGGAAGTACATCCCGCGCCAGAAAAAGCGATGAGCGACGGAGCGCAGTCGCTCGACCTGGCGCAATTCGAAAAGATGATGCGGGAACTGCGGCCGTACGTCGCACTGTGGAGCGAATCAAGAAAAACGCAAGCACTTGCCGCAGCACGTTGATGAATTTCCGGAAAAAAATTGAAGCAGTTTTGGTACCGCTCGTCGCGCAGTTGCGAAGGAAGCTAGCACTGTTGCCGACACTTGGCGTGCTCAATTACTACCAACTCCGGATCGACTGCGTGCAAACGGACAAGGGCAGTGTTCCCGATAGCTTCATGATTAAGTGGCCCTATAGGGAGCGCGGAGGGCAAGCTCTCACATTCTTTAGAGGATTGTCCTGAACGACTGCACCCGCAGCCAGTGCGGCTTTGGACTCCTGCGAACGGTTGGAAGGAACTTCCCGTCAGGCCTGGGAAAGCGGGTCAATAATTTCCTGCCAAGAACCAGCTACGAGGATTAGCGAAATCAACGGACGAGCTTGTTTTGCGCACTAGCTGTTTTCCTTTGAGGAAGGCAGCGCGCGCAAAGCCGGCCTGGAAATCAAGGAGCGGAGGCCGAGGGCGGCGAGGACGACGATTTCGGGGTCAATGATGTGGCGATAGCGAATCGTTGGGTGCGTGAGATAAAACACTACGGGGTAAAGCGCGAGGACCAGAAGGAAGGGAAGAACGGCTTCGCGAGACGAACGAAACGAGAAAGCAGATTCCTCGCTTTGCTCGGAATGACCATTGTGGAGTTGGCGACTGGGCGCAGCTTGCAAACCGACAGAATTCTTCATCAAGCCATTGGTATCAATGGCTCCATCACCGAGGGCAAACGAGTTGCGCCAGGCGCGCCAAAGGCCGACGAGCATTGCCAGTGTGAGTGACACGGTGAGGTAAACGTTTGCGAAGCCGTGGAATTCGTCCTGCAAGTTGGAAGGGTCGAGGTTCCAGAAGCCGGTCCAGAGATATAAAAACCTTCGCAGGCACTGCACAACGTACAAGCCGGGATGTTGCGCGAGAAGCGCGAGAGCTTCGCGGCGTTTTTCGCGGAAGTACGGGATTTCGCCGAGACGAACGAACGCGGCTTTTTGGTCTGGATTGATGGAGGGATGCACGTCCGTGTCGAGCCAACTGGAAGTGTTGCCGTCGTTGCCTACCCAGAATTCGAGCCAAAAAGTGTCGCGGAGCGGAATGAGAGTGTGGAACGCGCGGTAGTTGCGGACTTGCCAGGGAAGAAGTGTGACGACGAGGCCAGTGACGACAAGGAGAGCAGGGGAGAGCCAGAGAGAACGAGTTTGCGAGATTTGTGATGTTGGCGCGGTTTGCGATAGGCCCGATATGTTTTGGGTTTGCGTGTTTTGCGTCGATAGCGGCTTTTTCCACAGGGGATAAATGGCCCAGGCGGCGAGAATGGGACAAAGCGTGAGAGTCGAGGCATTTGTTAAAGCGCAAAGTCCACCCAGTACACCAAAGCCAAGCCAACTCCACCGAGTGCCTGACTGTTCCTTGAGCTTCAAGGCAAAGAGGAAAAGAATCGAGGCGAGGAGAGCGCCAAGGCACGTGTCCCAAACAAAGCCGCTGGGGATGTAAATGAAATAAGGATAGAGCGTCCAAATCCAGCACGCGGTGACAGCGACGCCGCGCCCAAAGCTGCGTTGTGCGATGCGATAGAGCGGAAGGCAGATCAGAGCAGAGAACAAGACATTCAAACTAAGAATGACGAAAGCCGAGGTTTTGCTGTAGACGCCGAAGAGTTTGAAAACGCCAGCGAGAAGATAGGGATAAACAGGAGTGAGCCAGGCTGTCGGGCCGGTGTGCGCAAGAAGCGGATTGCCGAAGCCCTGGCCTTCAGCAATGGAACGCGAGATGCGACCGGTCTCGAAGCCAAACCAGAGGTGATCTTCATAGTAGTTCCAGGTGCTGGTGTAATAAAGCCGCACGGCGACGAGGCGCAAGGCCAGAGCAACGAACATGATCGCCACGGGCGATTGCCACAGATGTTTTTTCTCCGCCGCGTTCGACATGCGAGCTTTTGTGCTTCCGTCAAACTTGGGATTGAACAAAAGACGCGGGGAATTCTACTTCAAGTGAGCGCGCGACTGGGGGCGTAGTTTTAGAGCGTCACGCATACGAAGAAAAGACGAATCTAGAGTAGTGGTGAAGCTGTTTTGTGCTCGAAAAGTTACGTTTCGTTACATGGGAGAGTGAATTCATAGGCGGAAATTCCTTTCCTTCTCGTTGAAAACAAAATACTTACACGCACTCCGCGCGTGGACTGGCAGTTGCGATGAGTATTGGCATGTCCCCTAGAAGCCTGCCAGAACGCGCGGCAGATTAGTCGGCGCGAGAGTTGAAGCGTGGGAAGCAATCAAGGAGGACGAGATGACCCAGCATCGGCGGATGTTGCCGATATTTGTGTTTGCGCTCGTAGGGACCCTATTCCTGGCCCCCAGCAGAGCCGGGGCGCAAAATAATAAGCACGGAAAATTAAAGGTGAGTTCGTTTCCGTCAGGCGCGAACGTGACCGTGGACGGGAATGACACGAAGCAAGTCACGCCCATGAGCACGGAGCTTTCTGTGGGCTGGCATAAAGTAAAGGTTTCCATTCCGAACGCAGGCTGGAACGCCGACTTGCGCGATGTGGATGTGGCTGCAGGCAGCAACGACCTCAGCGTGACGTTGCTACCCGTTGTGAGCGTCGGCCCGATGGGTCCACAAGGACCGGCTGGGCCGGCAGGACCTGCGGGACCGCAAGGGTCTGCCGGCGCAAAGGGACCCGCTGGGGCTCAGGGACCCTCTGGACCGCAGGGACCAAAGGGCGACCCTGGGGCAATCGGTGCAGTGGGGCCGGCCGGTGCTACTGGAGCAATGGGACCGCAAGGGCCTGTAGGAGCGACGGGGTCAATCGGGCCGCAAGGGCCTGCTGGTCCTGTTGGGCCGATCGGACTTCAAGGTCCGCAGGGGCCGATGGGAAATGTGGGTCAAACTGGCGCGACGGGCGCAACAGGACCTGCTGGTCCTGCCGGACCTAGCGGAGTGACAGGGCCGACTGGGCCAACCGGGCCGCAAGGTGCCGCTGGACCTGCAGGGGGGCTTAATGGCAGACGGGAATTCGTAACGAGCAGCACCTTTACCGTGCCGGTTGGCGTCAACAAACTGAGTGTGGAGTTGTACGGCGCGGGCGGAGGCGGAGCCGTTGTCACGTGCAATGGCGGAGGAGGCGGAGCTGGAGGCGCTTATACGAGCACGATCCTGTCGGTACAAGAGGGCCAGGTCCTGACAATCACCGTAGGCGTTAAGGGTCGTGCGGGGGCAACCTCGAATCCTCCAGGTGGCAATGGAGGAGACACACAAGTCCTGGACGCTAACAACAACGTGCTTGCAGTTGCTGGTGGCGGCGGCGCAGGTCAGCCCTATCCTCCGTCAGGAGTAACTTGCGGAATGAACGTCGCTGGCGCTGCAGGTGGTGCCGCTGATCCGAATGCCGCGATCAGCCGCGGCGGGCCCTCTGCTCCGTCGGTCTTTTCTCCGAATGACCTCGGAGCGGTTGGCTATCAGGTTCCGGGCTTTCCTTTCCAATCGAACGGACAGTTCGGCGGCGGAGGAGCGGGATCTTTCTTTCCCGCCAACACTCAGACAGGTCAGGGAGGCTATGTTCTGCTCACGTGGTGAGTAAAGCGGCGATCGCACTCACGGAATCCCGCATGCATTTTAGCTCGGAGGCGGGAAGACATTCAGTTGAAGCCGGAAGCAAGTGAATCGCTTCCGGCTTCAACTTTTTGTGAGGTCTGCAAGGGCCTGGTACAGCGCGTCATGAGCACCTCGAGAGCGCGGCGCTCATTGATGCGAGGATGCGAGCGAGCTGCAAGCGGCTATTTGCGCAACGGGCGCGACTCGGTGCGTTTGTGGTGGCAACGGTCGGTTGAGAAGGTTGCGCCGGCTCGGCGGGCATGGCGTTCAGGGCCGGCCGTGGCCGTTGCCGCGCGGTTTGCTTTCCTGACTTCGCTCGTTTTGGTGTTCGCGCTCCTGGCGCTGCTGAAGCTTTTGAGTTTGCTGTTGTTGCTTGCGGTTCATTTGATCCGACTGTTGCTGTTGGCGGCGCTGGAGCTGGTCCTGGCGCTGCTGGTTTGCATTCTGGCGGCTCAGTTTTTGTTGTTCCTGTTCATTGCGCCGTTCCATTTTTTGGCGTTCGGCGTCTTGCTGCCGCTGCATCTTGTCGAATTGTTGTTCATGCCTTTGCTCCAACCTCGGATTGGAGGTCGGATTGTCGGAATGCCGCGCGTTGGGCGGACGATCGAATTCGCCGCCATTGTTGTCACGGCCTCTACCGGGTCGCTCTGAAGAGTTGCGGTTGCCGTTGTCAAAGTTTCGGTCGCGTCGATTCGAATCGCGCGCGTCCGGCGGGCGGTTTCCGTCATTGCCTCTGCCGCGGTCGTTGAATCCACCTCGATTATCAACGCGGCCACGGTCATCGGCTCTGCCATGCTCGACGTCTCGGCCATGGAAATCACCCGAGCGCGGAGTTGCGGCGACGTCGGGATGGCCGTGATTGACGGAATTACGGAAGCTGCGATCGCCGCGAGCGGCTTCAAAGTTACGATTCTGCTCTGAAGTCCTCTCGAAATGGCGGTCGTGTTCGGCGCGCCGTTCATCGCGATTCGGCTCGTAATGGATTCCGCCCGGGCCGCCGTTGAAGCTGACGCGATTTACTGTCCGTTCGTTTATGACTGTTTTGTTGTAGACGTTGTGAATGTTGGTTACGTTGATGTTGGTCACTGACCGGTTGTAGTAATAATTGCTGCCGCGCCAGTAGCCGCCGTAGAAGCCCGTCCCGGGATAGCCGAAGCCATAGTTAATCCCGCCGTAGAAGCCGACGTGCGGTCCCCAGTAGCCGGCATGAAAAACGTAGAAGCCTTCACTCCAACCCCAATAGCCGGGCGTCCAGAGGTAACCGGGCTCAGGGGCGATTACCCATGTACCAGGAACCCAGAAATAGTCCGCGTCGTTGTAGTCATAGGACCAGTAACCGGGGACCCAGATATAACCTGGGCCTGGGCAAATGGGTTGCGCGTAGACGGGCAGAGCTGGAGGGCCGATGCGGATGGAAACGCCTACGGCAACTTGAGCGTGGGAAGTGGCTGGCATCGCTAGGATTCCGGCTGCAAGTGCTAGAAAAAGAACAAAACGTGCGATACGCATGATCCTCACCTTTCTGGCATTTGCTGGGCGTTTACGGCTTTTTGATTAGGGAGGCCATTTGCCAGTGGACGGCCACCCAGTTTATGTAACCCCCAGCCCTGCCAAAAGTCGCGAGCTGGTACGCTAAGCCCCGTAGAAAGAATAACTTATGGTCAAGTACTGGACGTATTCGCAGCTTGAGACAGTGTCTAAGAGTTACCTGCTATGATGCTGGCCCCTGCGAAAGAACGCCTAGTTGTGCTGTTTGCGTGCGAAGGCGGGCAGGGCGAGCTTAGCAAAGAGAGGCAGCAATGGAGACAGGAGCGAAGGCGCAAATTCAACCGGGCATTTCGAAGATTCGCGAGGCGCAGAAGTTCCTGGCGAAGTATTTTGCGCCGACGCGGCTGGTCGCAGCGCCGTTCCTGAGTAAACGCACAGGGAAAAACGTTTACTTGAAGCTCGAGACGGAGTTGCCAACGGGATCGTTCAAAGTACGAGGGGCGTTTTACGCCTTGGCGGAGAGGATGAAGAGGGAAACGGTGCGGGAAGTGGTGGCGTCGAGCACGGGAAATCATGGAGCAGCGGTAGCTCATGCGGCGAAAGAGTTTGGTATTGGGGCGAAGATTTTTTTGCCGGCGGATTGCAATCCGGTAAAGCGCGGGAGGATCGCTGCGCTGGGAGCGGCCATTGTAGAGAGCGGCGGAAGCGATTTGGCGTCAGCGTTCGAATTGGCTGCAGAATATGCAAAGCGGCCGGGCGTTTATTTCTTAAATGACGCTACGGATGCGGACTTGCCGGCGGGTCCGGCGACGATTGCGTGCGAAATCTTGGAACAACTGCCGCACGCGACGACAATGGTTGTGCCGATGGGAGACACGGCGCTGATTCGCGGGATCGCGGCGGCGGCAAAGGAGATTGCACCTCAAGTGACGACGATCGGTGTGCAGGCGGAGCGAGCGCCAGCGTATTACCTCTCGTGGAAGGAAGGGAAGGTTGTGGGCACGGAAACGTGCAACACGATTGCCGACGGGCTGGCCACGCGAACGCCGGAAGAAGCGAATGTGCGCGATTTGAAGAGCCTGGTAGATGAGATCGTACTTGTAAGCGAGGAACAGATGTTACGGGCCATCGAGACGTTGCTTGTGGAAGAGCACGTGGTTGCGGAGCCTGCTGGAGCGGCGAGCACCGCGGCACTGCTGAAATCGAGCGAGGGTTGCGGCGACTGCCCGGTGCTGATTGTGAGCGGCGCGAATATTTCGCGGGAAGTGCTGAAGAAGGCGATCCAGAACCTTTAGGGCCAAGAGTGGGACGGCGTTAGCGCGGGGTGCAGGCATCGGGAAGAGAATCACAGAATACCTGGGAATCGAGCGCAATGTTCTGGCGGCGTCCGGCTCCATGTTTTTGGTTGGCCTCGGCGAGGAGCTTTGGAAGAAGTTTCTGCCCAAGTACCTGGAGTCGCTCGGCGCGAGTGTTGCGATTGTAGGTTTGTTTGGCACGGCTGAAGATTTTTTCGACGCAGTCTATCAATACCCCGGCGGATGGCTGGCGGATTATTGCGGTCGACGCAAAGCCTTTCTGACATTTCTCGTCGCGGCCGCCGTTGGCTACCTTATTTATCTTCTCAGTCCCTCGTGGCCATACCTTTTTCTTGGACTGGCATTTGTCATGGTTTGGCAGACGATGGCGTCGCCAACCATCTTTGCGACCATCGCCGACGCGCTGCCGAAAGACCGGCATACGATGGGCTTCACGCTTTATTCGGTATTGAAGCGCATTCCGGTGGTGATCTCGCCCCTGATTGGAGGAGCGCTGATTGGAGCCGTGGGACTCGCTCGCG
This sequence comes from Candidatus Acidiferrum sp., assembly GCA_035280045.1. GTDB lineage: Bacteria > Acidobacteriota > Terriglobia > Acidiferrales > UBA7541 > Acidiferrum. The sequence continues at coordinate 79,563 of DATEGP010000024.1, read as the reverse complement.
GCATGCGAATCGGGCTCATCGTTACACTAGTGCTCGCCGGTTGCGCAGGCGCGCTGCTCCTCTCCCTACGGCTGCTCAGAGCGGACCGCGATGACGTGAGGATCGGCGGAGTCTGGGACTCGTTTCATCCAACGCTAAAGCGGCTGCTCGCCTCGGACATCGTGATTCGTTTGTGCGAAGGAATGGCTGACATTTTCGTGGTGTTGTATGTAACCAACGTCAGCGGAATCACGCTGCCGCAGTACGGAATCTTGATCTCCATTCAATTGATGACTTCCATCCTAATTTATGTGCCGTCCGGAAAGATGGCGGAGCGCGTGGGCCGGAAGCCACTGGTGGTGGCTACCTTCCTTTGCTTTGCGTTTTATCCAGTTGCAGTTATTCTTGCGCACAACTTCTCAGGACTCGTTTTGGCTTTCATTCTCGGTGGATTGCGGGAAATTGGCGAGCCTTCGCGCAAGGCAATGATTGTCGGATTTGCGCAGCAGCAACTGCGCGCGCGGACGGTCGGGCTATATTACCTGATGCGGAGTTTGTCGATTACGCCGGCGTCTCTCATTGGAGGGCTGCTTTGGAGGGTGCGCCCAGAAACGCCGTTTGTCACTGCGGGAATCATCGGGCTCCTGGGGACATTACTCTTTGCCTTAACGGTAGAGGAACAGACCGCCGCATAATGCAAAATAGATTCCAAATTCCGTGAATAACGCGCTCTATCCAAATCTTAGGCGACGGCTTGTGGTTTGCCTCATTCTGGCGAGGTTTTCTTCACCGGATTGCGCTTCCGCGCAAACACAAAAGAACGCAAGCGGGCGAGTCACGTCACAAGTCGGCGCCACGGCGGAGGCAACGCGCGTCGAGCAGGCACCAAAGCTCGACGGCACGCTTGACGATCCGGTGTGGCAATCCTCGAAGCCAGTGGCCGAATTCCGGCAGCAAGAGCCGAACGAAGGTGAGACGTCAACGGAGAAGACGGAGGTGCGAATTCTCTACACGCGGCACGCGGTCTACTTCGGAATTCATTGCTACGATTCCGATCCGGCCAAAATCGTGGCGACCGAACTGCGGCGCGATGTGAGCCAGAACCTGGACGATCACTTTGAGATCCTGATCGACTCCACCCACAACCGGCGGGGCGGGTATGTCTTCCAGATCAATCCATTGGGAACGCAAATGGATGGACTGGTCGTCGAGGAGCAGTCCGGCGGCGAGAGCACAGACTTTGATGCAGGCTGGGACGGCGTGTGGATTTCCGAGGCGCGGATTACTGCGGACGGTTGGACGGCGACGGTGGAGATTCCGTTCACCACGTTGAATTTTACGCAGTCGCAAAACGTGGTTTGGGGGCTGAACTTCAAGCGGTTTATTCGCCGGAAGAACGAAGAGGACTTGTGGAGCGCTTACCGCAGAACGTATGGAATCACCAAGGTCTCCCAAGCCGGAGAGCTAACCGGCATCACTGACATCGGAACGGGAAGATTGTTTGTCGTCAAGCCTTACGGTCTGCTGCAATACGACAAGCAAGACAATCAGAACGCGAAATTCCCGCTGACGGGCGGGCTGGACGTGAAATACGGATTGCGTTCGAACCTTGTGTTGAATCTTACCGGAAACACGGATTTCGCGGACACCGACGTGGATCAAGTGCAGTTCAATCTGACGCCTTTCAAGATTTTCATTCCGGAGAAGCGGCAATTCTTCCTGGAAAATGCGGGAGTGTTTGAATTCAATCTTGGCGATCAGGACCAACTGTTTTTCAGCCGACAAATTGGAATCGATCCGGTGACGGGCCAACAAGTGCCTATCAACGGCGGAGCGAAGTTAACGGGCACGATTGGGCGGTTGTCGCTGGGCGTGATGGACGTGGATACGCGCTCGAACGGGCCGAATCCTTACGCGAATTACGCGGTGGTGCGAATGAAGGAATCCTTGTGGGGCGGGTCCTATGTCGGTGTCATGGGAATCGACAAACGGTCGGGCAATGCATCCGATTACTTTAACCAGACGGGGGGAGTTGATACGCGCCTGGTATTTCTGAAGGACTTCGTCTTCGACGGGCACCTGGCGGGGACGCAATCACCCGGCAACCCAAGCGGCGCCAGCGATGTTGGAGCTTCGTTGCACTACAAATCAAACTGGCTGGAAGCCATTGGGTCGAAGAGGAAGATCGGGCCAAATTTCAATCCGGAGCTCGGATTCATCGAGCGGACGGATTCGAATCAGGAATACGGCGACGCGACATTCAAAGTGAGGCCGGAAATTAAGGGAATCCGCGAACTGCAATTCGAGGGATTCATTTTTCATTCGCCCGACACGCTAGGCGTGGTGCAAACGCAGGAATGGCAAGGGACTTTCCGCGCGGAGTTCCACAACGGCGCCTACACCGACGACGACATCGCCGATGTGTTCACGCAGCGCATCACCACGCCGCTCAACATCTACAAAAACATTTTCATACCCAACGGCTTATATCATTTTGCGCGGCACCAGCTGACTTACGGATCGAGGCTGGACCGGCGGTTTACCTACAATTTCTTTGAACGCTTCGGTAGTTACTATGGCGGGACTCTCAATGAGTTTCGCGTGAGGGCGACCTACCGGCCCACGGCAAAATTCTCAGCTTCGCTGACACAAACGTGGAATCGCTTTCGCTTGCCGCAAGGAGACTTCTCCGTCGATCTCGCGAGCCTGCAAGGCAACTATTCTTTTTCGCGCTTTCTAAGCTTGAGCAGCACCCTGCAAATGGACACGGCCAACACGCAGGCCATGAGCGCAAACATCCGGCTCCGTTATAACTACCGGCCGGACAGCGACCTTTTTGTTATCTATAACCTGGGAACGCAATTTGTGAGCCTTGCGGCGGCAAATCCGCAGCAGATTCGCGAAACACGCTTTGCGATCAAATTCACTTACTCTTTTCTTCCTTAAAAGCATTGAATCTCAGGCCCTGCGGAATTTCTCTCGATTTCGTCGCGGCTTTGGATAGAATTTCCGCGCACGGCAAATTTCCGCCCTTGGTGGAGGTCCTTAATGAATCCGCGTTTCTGCTCACGATCTATTTCTATTTTTGCGATTGCCATCCTTTGCGCATTGCTTCTTGGAGCTGAGGTTGCCAGCGCGCAGGAGACTTACACGCCGACGCCGGAGAATTTGAAGGCGCGCGCGTGGTTTCAGGACGCGAAGTTCGGCTTGTTCATTCACTGGGGCGTTTACAGCGTTCTGGGTGACGGCGAATGGATCATGGAGACGCGGCCCATCAATCGAACGGACTACGCGAAGCTGCCTGCGTTCTTCAATCCAACGAAGTTTGATCCGGCCGCGTGGGTGGCGCTGGCCAAAGCGGCGGGGATGAAGTACATCACGATTACGTCAAAGCATCACGATGGATTCGCGATGTTCAATTCGAAGCTGACGGACTGGAATGTTGTGGCGCGTACGCCGTACGGGAAAGACATCATCGGCATGCTGGCGGCGGAATGTCACAAGCAAGGGATCAAGCTATTCGTGTATCACTCGCAACTCGATTGGCATTCGGAGGACTATTTTCCGCGCGGAAGGACAGGTCATCACACTGGGCGGCCGGAATCGGGGAATTGGGACGCGTATTTGAACTTTATGGACGGGCAGTTGCGCGAGTTGCTGACGAACTACGGAGAAATCGGCGGCGTGTGGTTTGACGGCATGTGGGACAAGCCGGACGCGGATTGGCATCTCTCAAGAACGTACAGCATGATTCATCAGCTGCAACCGGCGGCGCTGGTGGGCAGCAATCATCACAGAACCCCTTTTCCCGGCGAAGATTTCCAGATGTTCGAGAAGGATTTGCCTGGCGGACACACGACAGGCTTCAACCAGGAGCAAGGCGTGAGCGCGTTGCCGCTGGAGACTTGCGAAACGATGAACAATGCCTGGGGATTCAATATTACGGACGATCATTACAAGAGCACGGCGCAATTGATTCGCTATTTAGTGCGTGCGGCGGGCATGAATGCGAATTTCCTTCTGAACGTGGGACCGATGCCCAACGGCGAGATTCAACCGGAGTTCATACAGCGCCTGACGGAAGTAGGAAAGTGGACCAGCAAGTATGGAGAGTCCATTTACGGCACGCGAGGGGGACCCGTGGCGGCGGGGCCTTGGGGCGTTACGACACAACGCGGATCGACCGTGTATGTGCACGTGATGGACTGGAATCAGCCGGTGTTGGCGCTGGCAGGTCTTCCGCACGCGGTTCGTTCAGCGAAGCTGTTACGCGACGGAAGCAACGTAGAGTTCAGCACGGTCAAAGGAGGATTGGTGCTGAAGCTGCCTGAAGCGCAGGCAGAAGAAGTCGATCGCGTAATCGCGCTGGAGATGGAGCCCGCGAAGTAGCCGCACAGTTAGGTTCGGCTGGGAAGATGGGAAAGACTCAACTAGTGCTGTCTGCAGGCTTACTGGCTAGGCGCTGGTTCGGCGACTTTCATTACGAGGACTTGCCCGTTGGAATGAAAAGTGCCGCCAGTGGCGGTCTTGGCTTCCTTCATAGGGGTGTCCGGAAGAAAGTGAGAGAATTCCGTCACAAGTCCGGTAGAGGAAAGAGTTTTTTCCACGTAATCGCGTTCGAGGTCAATATCGGGATCGATTTTATGCGTGACACCATTGTTGCGCTGGTCGCGCTCGAAGCCAATGTCGTGAGTTGCGGCGCCAACCCAAAGGGTTTGTCCATGCACTTCAAATGGGGCCTTCCAAACTCGCAGATGATTGCGTGTTTTCACCACGGTGATGGGCTCGGCGTGCGCCCAGCCATAGTCCTGCGGGCGGCCAAAGAGATAGAGCTGGCTCATGGGCATGGTGAGATAGGACTCTTTGGAAAGACTTTCAAGAAGGCCGTGTAAGACGGTGGCCCCAACGTCGGCATCCACTTTCACCCAGCCGGCAGTGGTGAAGACGGTTTCCATGGCGGTCTGCGAGCCAAGAATCAGAAAATTCACCATATCGCCGGGATTGCCTTGCTTGTCGCCAACGCGCCGTGGGATTTTGGAGAAAAGGGAGTTATCAATCCCTGGGACCGAACTAACTTCCTTTGCCACGGCACGCGCTTTCCCGTCTTCCGGTGCATAAACTTCCACGCGCACGACGTACGTTCCGGTCCCTGGGTCATCGGTTGCTTCGTTAATTCCCAGCGCCAGACGGCCAGCAACGGGGGCAACCACATCGCGGTGCGCGCCAACCAAAAAAGGCTGCGAGGCATCTTTATCGCCAATGCGCCCAATCAATGCGCCGCGACCCGCTTCATTGAAAGGCAGGACGCGAATGAGATCTCGGAAGCCCCGTGTGAGGCCATCAGGGCCATTGTCTGCCTTCGCGTCGCCAAACCGCAGCGTGCCGGTGGCGGTGACGACTACATGCTCGCGGGGCTGCACGTCGATGCCTGTGTCAACCCAGGCCTGGTCGCCTGTGATCTGCACTTCTTGCGAAACACGCAGCTTGCCGGTGGGAGCCTTGGAATTGTTCTGGTCCGTTGCGGTTTGTTGCGTTGGGGCAGCTTCGCGAACGAGCTGGGCGTGGACAGAACTTTCCAAAAGGGAAGCGACAGGCAGAAAACCCAAAGTGAGGAAAACGATCTGTCTAACGAGGCGAGCCATTCGGGCGATGCCATCCTGTTCAAGAGCGCGAGTTTCGGGTCCCGCGCGAATTTCTACTCTTACCAGATGCAATTCGTCGAGGCAAGCGTTGCACGTTGGCGGAATGAGGCAAGCTTCAGAGAGGGTTATGTGGTTTTTTTTCAGGTACCTAGAGATCGCCCGGGGAGTCCCAGAATCAAGACGCCATTCCTTGACGGGAAGAAAGGGCGACGGTAGATTGAAAGGATGCCGCAGCATTGTGAGAGGACGTTGACCGGTCCTGGATGTTCCCTCCCAAGCTGAAAGACGCCACAGGCGGAAGAGAAGAAGCGACATGCTCGAGCGGGGGCTGCGGCAGCCGCAATGATTAAAGAATGATTACAGCAAAAAGAATCGCTGTGCTTTTAGGACTGTGTGCAACGCTGGCGGTGCAAGCCGCCGCGCAGGTACCGGCGCAACCGCGAACCCAAGCGCCGCCCAAGGCCGGAGCGCCCGCAGCTTCCTTGCGCGCGCAATCCGGTCCGCAAACCGCGATTACCGTGGACGGCAGCGAGGCCATGTTCACGACCATGTGCGCGCTGCTGGCGGCGGGATTTGAATCGAACGTCAACTCGGACAATTGGACCGCGTTCCGTGCGCAAATGCGCGAGCGGTTACGCAAGCAACAAGGGCCGGCCGTCGATGCCATACGGCAGTTCTATCGCCAGCACGAGTTGCGCGACCCGGGTGCGACGCTTTCCAGGTATCTTTGGTTTGGACTGGTTTCCGGCCCGGCCCCTGGGTTTGAACCGATCTTGAGGCGCGACGAATTGCCTCCGGAAGTGATTGCGCTTCCCGGTTTTAGCGAACTACTCTCAAACTATTACAAGGAGCAAAAAATCGGCGACCTCTGGCGGCAGGTTCAGCCGATTTATGACCGGGAAATCCAGCGTCTGCAAGAGCCCTTGACGCAAATCGTTTTCACTACCACCGCGTATCTTCGCGAGATTCTCGAGCCTTATGGCATACGCAAGTTCACGGTTGTGGTCGAACCGCTGGTGGGGCGGATTACCAACGTGCGCAATTTTGGCGACCATTACGCGCTGGTGCTGAGCGGGGCAGAGAACGTTCCTCAGGACGTGGTGCGCCATGCGTTTTTGCATTTCATGCTCGACCCGCTGCCGCTGATGTATCCGCACGTGATTGCTGTGAAGCGTCCACTTTACGACGCCGCGGCAAAGGCACCGCGCCTCGAAACCGATTTGAAAGACGATTTTCCTTCGTATTTTGCGGAATGCATGGTTCGCGCGGTGGAATTGAAGATGAAGAAGATGTCCCCTGGCGAACGGGAAGCAGCGTTGGGCCGCAATGATGTGGACGGATACACTTTGGTGCGGCCGCTGGTCACTGCCTTGGAAGGATTCGAGAAGTCGGAGCCATCGATGATGCGGTATTTCCCCGAATTAGCGAGGAGCATCGACGAAAAGGCAGAGGCAAAGCGCCTCACAGCACTTCAGTTCGCTCCTGCTGATGCAGTGCAAGCCGATGATCCGGTGGCCGAAGCTATAGCACGGCGCAAAAGAGCTTTACCGACGACTGTGCCCAACGACGCGGAAGTCATTGCCGCGCTTACCGAAGGCGAGCGACAGATTGCGGCAAAGAATTCTCGCGCGGCGGAGGCCTCTTTCAAAAAGGTTTTGGTCAAGTATCCGGATCAGCCGCGCGCCTGGTTTGGACTTGGCGTGGTGGCTTACATTGATCATGACGCGGCCCGCGCAAAAGAGGTCTTCGGCCGCCTGACTAGCGGAGAGCATGCGGCCACGGGTGATCCTCGAGTACTGGCATGGTCGCATGTTTACCTCGCACGGATTTATGATTATGAAGGGAATCCCTCCGTGGCGAAAACGGAGTACGAGTCAGCGCTAGCCGTACAAGGCGGTCCAGAAGAGGCGCGGCAGGCGGCTCAAAAGGAGCTCGCCGCGGATGCAAACGACAAGCAAGTGGCGCGGCCCTAATTGAGATCAGTCATCAGAAGAAAGAAGACTAGTGATGAGTAGCAGAATGTTTGATAGGAGAAAGCATATGCGAATCACGCAGAATCTTTATTCGAAGGTTCTAATAACCGCCGGTTTGTGGTTTGGGTTTTGCGGAGCTCTCATGGCCCAAGGCAGCCAGAGCTCTCAAAGCGGCCAGGGAGGCCAGAGCCAGCCGCCCGCGCAATCCACTGACAAGTCCAAGACGCCGGATGTTACGCCACTTACGCTGGACAGCGCGCCGCCACCGGTGAACGCCGAGGAAGACGCAGCCTTCAAGACGTTCCAGGCTGTGCCGCAGAGCGATGTAAAGCAGAAGATTCAGGCCGGAGAGGCTTTCCTGCAGAAGTATCCGGAGACGCGGTACAAGGCTGCCGTGTACGCGCCACTGGCCTTTGCTTGCTTGCAGGATGGGCAGGTGCAGAAAATGCAGGAATACGGAGAAAAGGAAGTCGCATTGGTCCCGAATGACGTGACGACGCTGGCTCTTTTGGGGCAGACGCTGCCCCGTAACATCCATTCTAACACTCCGCAGACCGAAGCCGCTCAGTTGCTGGAAAAGGCCGAGAAATACTCCAAGCAAGCGATCGAGATTACGCCAACGATTCCGAAGCCGGCGAACCTGACCGATGAAGCATTTGCCGCGGCCAAGAATCAGAACCTGGCCATGGCCCATAGCGGGCTGGGACTCGTTTATATTCGCCGCGGCAAAAATGCGGAAGCCATCACAGAGCTGGATGAGGCCGTCAAAGTGGACCCGAATCCCGACCCTGTGAATTACTATCTGCTCGGTATGGCGAACAAGAGCACTTCGCACTTTGACGACGCCATCACGGCGTTCAATAAATGCGCGGCCATGCCCGGCCAGATGCAGGCGCAGTGCAAAGCGCAGGCGGACGAGACAAAGAAGAAGAGTTCCACGGAGTTGAGCGCGCCGAAGTAAGTCCGGGCGCCGCGTGCCCGAATATGCAGGAAATGCGGATTGCCGATACGGCGCTGGAGGAGCGCCTGGGTCACAAGTTCTCGAACCGGGAACTGCTCGACCGGGCGTTGACTCACAGTTCGGCGATCCCCGAGTTGCGCGGAGCAGTTGCTGATCCAGCGGAAAACTCGCGTCTGTCGGACAATGAACAGCTGGAATTCCTCGGGGATGCTGTTCTTGAGCTTCTTGCGAGCGAATACCTTCTTGCCGCTTTTCCGGAATGGTCAGAGGGGCAACTTTCGAAGAGCCGCGCGCGCATCGTGAACGCGGGTTCTTTGGAGGCGGCAGCCCGCAGACTGCGCCTGGGTGGGCATCTTCGCCTTGGACGCGGGGAAGAAAAGACCGGCGGTCGCGAAAAGCAAACGTTGCTCGCGGACGCTTTCGAGGCCGTGGTTGCGGCCGTTTACCTGGATGCGGGGCTTGGCGCTGCAAGGGAGTTGTTGCAGCGGGTTCTCTTTGAGCAAGCGCTTGAAGAGCGAGGAGAACGCATCGCAGAGTCGGACCGCAAATCCGCGCTGCAAGAGTTTCTACAAGGGCGCGGGCAGCCGCCTGCGGAGTATCGGTTGGCAGGGGAGAGCGGGCCGGATCATCAGAAGACTTTCCAGATCGAAGTCTGGGTTAACGGTGAATGCCTGGCGAGAGGCGTTGGCAGCACCAAAAAAGAAGCGGAGCAGCAGGCCGCGCGAAGAGCGCTGGAACATCTTGAACGATCGGAAGTGAAAGGCTGAGCAGGGATGGCTGAAGAAACACTGGCCCCAGTCCAAGAGGTGACGCCGGCAACTCCCGTGGCCAAAGCCGAGGAGCCCCGCGAAGAGACCACTTTTTCCGAATATCTCGAGTCTCTGCTCGTTACCGTGATTTTGGCTCTTTTTGGCACGACGTTTATTGTGCAGGCCTTCAAGATTCCTTCGGCCTCGATGGAAGGTACTCTGCTGATTGGCGATCATTTGCTGGTAAATAAATTTATTTTTGGCGGCACTGGCGCGTGGTACGAGAAATTTCTACCCTATCGTCCGCTTGAGCGCGGCGACATTATCGTCTTTAAATTTCCGTACCAGGAACATCAGCACTTCGTGAAACGCGTGATTGCCTTGCCGGGTGACCGCGTGAAAGTCGTGGACCAGGCCGTTTATGTGAATGGCGGGCTGCTAAACGAGCCGTACGTCGTGCATGACCCGGCGGCTCATTATGATCCGTTGAATTACAACTTCCCTCCGCCGCCGAGCCAGATGATTGCGTCCGGTCTGCAGCCGGAATGGGCGCACGATATGAGGAAATTCATGAAGGGCAATGAAATCGTCGTGCCGCCGGGGAAGTACTTTGCGATGGGCGACAATCGCGACCAGAGCTGGGACAGCCGCTTCTGGGGGTTCGTGGATCACGATGCCATTATGGGGCGGCCCTTTTTGATTTATTGGTCGGTCGACGCGAAGAGCAGTGACTACAGCGGGGAGAGCACGTTCTGGTCGCGGCTGGCAGGCGTATTCGATACGCTCGCGCACCTGCCCACGCGCACGCGTTGGAGCCGGATGCTCCACACCGTTCACTAAACCCAATTGAGCTTCGCCGGATTCGCGGCGCTACCTTTTTCAACGAGACTCTCTTAAACTTCCGAACGGCATGAGCAATTTGCGCAAATGGTGGAAGACCGGCGCGGCCGTCGCCGCGGCCCTAGTAATCTTACAGCTTGCAGTTTCGCTCCTCGTGCGCACCCATCGCATGCATACCTTCCTTGTCACTCATCTCGAGCGTGCTGTTGGCCGCCCCGTTCAAGTGGAGAGTTTTGGCGCGCGCATCTTTCCCAACCTTCAATTCTCCGCGGATGGCGTCACGGTGGGCGAGGATCCTGCTTTTGGCTACGAGTATTTTCTTCGTGCGGAACGACTGAGCGCGGGCCTGCGATGGATGGGCCTGCTTCGAGGTCATTTTGAATTTGGGACGCTGTCTTTCAGCAAGCCGAGCCTCATCCTGGTTCGCAACGGCCAGGGACAGTGGAACCTGGAGCGCTGGCTTCCACCAACGAAAACTACCCCTTCGCAGAACGCAGCTACTTACGGGCCGCCCTCTCCGATTCTTCCAGTAAATCACCTCCAACGAATCGTGTTTGATGACGGACGCATCAATTTCAAGGTTCAGGACGACAAGCTCCCTTTCGCTTTCACGGGCGTTTCCGGCAGTTTCGAGCAGGTGTCTCAAGGCCGCTGGCAACTGCAACTGGAAGCTCAGCCGTGGCGGAGTGGCGTTCCTCTGCAATCCACGGGAACGATTCGCGTGCGAGGAGATTTGGCGGGCACTTCCGCTCGCTTGCAGCCGGCGCAAATCACGCTGCACTGGAGCGAGGGTTCTCTGGCTGACATCTTTCGCCTTGCCCATGGCCAGGACTATGGCGTTCGCGGTCTGTTCACGTTGGACGCCGCAGCGAAAAGCGATGGAGTAGCGCCGGACGCACCAGGTGACTGGACCTATTCAGTCCAGGCGCATGCGCGGCAGATTCACCGCTGGGATTTAAGCGAACGCCCGGACAATCCTGCCTTGAACGTGAATGTCAACGGCCACTGGAACTCAGAAGCTGGCAGCTTGCTTGCCGATCAGTTTTCCGTGGAAGGATTACGCTCAAACCTGCGGGGGAAGTTCCGTTACGTCTCGGAAAATCCCGCCGCAACGGAATTGCGCTTGGATTCTATGGGTGTTCAAGCCTCCGACCTGCTCGCATGGTATCGCGCGTTCCATCCGGATGTAGCGGAAGGCATCACCGCCGACCCCTATTTTACGGGCGGAATGATTCTGCACGGCTGGCCTCTTTCTATTGAATCCGCGGCACTCTCCAGCAACGGTGGAATGATCAAAGTGCCTGGATTTGCCCAACCTGTCCGCATCGGTCCCGTAAACGGCGGCCTCGAGCGATCCAACCTTGTAATAGGCCCCATGCGTGTCGCCTTGAGCGGAGATGCCCGCGACGTCATTGCTCCGAAACGCCGCCGCGTTGCGCAGGCAATGGAAAATGCAGCGGATTTGACATTTACACAGGATTTGAAGACCGATGCGGGAGACATCAGCATCGAGGGAGACATTTCCAAGGTCGAAGACTTTCTGAAGCTCGCAGTTTCCCTGGGCCGTCCGGTAAATCATGGATGGGAGCTCACCGGCCATGCCACTGCGGTTACGCAGTGGGCATGGAAGGAACCCTTCAAAGGGCGCTGGAATGGCGCGGTCGAGATCAATCGAGGAATGCTGACCGTAGCGGGCCTGAACCAGCCCTTAAGCCTTCCAGAAGCGCGCTTGGGTTGGAATGATGGGCAGCACGAAGCCCGCTTGCTTCGAGTGGAAGGGTTCGGCGGAAACTGGCAAGGAAACATCGAAGAAAACCGCAACACGCAAGACGACACTCCGCGGAATTGGAAATTCGATTTGATGGTGGACCACTTGAATGCCGCCGAGTTGGATCGCTGGGTCGGACCGCGCGCGCGCCCAAGCTGGCTTCAGCGGCTGCTCCACTCCTTTTCCGGTGACGCCGCTCCCGCGACGCCTGCCAGCGAACTTGTGCGGCGTGTTGATGCCGAGGGTCGCCTTCGCATCGGCCGCTTGACCATTGAAAAACTGAAACTCGAAAACGTCATAGGGCAGGGCTCTCTGCGCGACCTAAAGCTGAGTGTGCCGGAGTCCGCAGCCGAATGGGCCGGGGGTCGCGTGCGAGCGAAAATCAACGCCAGCTTTCTGCCGCATCCGGTCTATGAAGTCAGCGCGGATCTCGACCGCGTCAACCTCGCAAAACTGCCGGGAACGGGGCGGCTCGCGGAGGGGTTGAACGGGTCCGCCTCCGGGAACCTGCAATTGAAAACCGCTGGGGTTGGTCGCGAAGAGCTGCTCACAAACCTCGACGGAAGTGGCGCTGTAAATCTAAAAAAAGTGGAACTCCGTGGCTGGGACTTGCCCGCCAGCGTTGCCGACGGCGCTACTCGCGCGGGAGTTTCCCGTTGGCCCGCCGGCGAATGCGCTTTCCTCATCCGCAATCGCAGCGTCGTTCTGCAATGGCTGCAACTGAATGATCCGCGCGAACAAACTTCGGTGGAAGGAACACTGACTTTTGGCTCAGACGCGGAGCTGAGCGTTTCCACGCAATTGCGGGACGCGGCGAAAGTACGACCCAAGAAGGCCTCCGCTAAGGGACACGTGCTAAGAATCTCCGGGCCGCTGGACGGGCTCCGTGTGACTGTGGAAAAAACTCCCGAGCCGCCGCAAGTCGCAAACTGAGTTTCCAGGCCATTCATTTTTGCTGTCTTCGTTTTCTATCAGTTTCAAAGGGAGGCGAACCGCGTTTCTAACGAAGGCTTAGGGCGAAGGATTTTTCGCGCTATCCTTGTTGCGCGTATTGAATTAATCCAACGATCCGAATGAAGCGTAAATTCATCCTCGCTGCAAGCGTGTTTCTGTGGGCCGCTGTCATCGTGGCTTCGAGCGACCCAAGGGTTGATCTTTTGCCGAAGTTGCAGCCGGGCGAGGCCCTCACCTATCTCATCCGTTTCCGCAGCGAAAAAAATGTCAAAACCGAAAGCAACTTGGTCATTCCTTTGGCGCCCGCAGATGCAAAGGCCGACACGCGAGCATTCCTGCGCATCCAAATTTTGGACGTGCAGGAGGCGGGTGGCAGGCTGAGCATTCACGCCCGAAGTGAGTTTCTTGTCAACGATATTGACGGGCTGATATCTAAGAATACTTCACAGAAGCGAGAACCAGCCCAGCAATCTCTTAAACCAGAAGGAAAGCCTGTTGAATTCACCGTCTCTGCGAATGGTCTCGCGGAAAAAATCATCGGTCTTGACGCACTGACTCTCGAGCAGCAGCAAGTCTGGCAGGAATGGCTCGCTCGGTTTTCCATGGCTTGGGCGCTATCCTCGCCAACTGCAAAAATCGGCGACAAGTGGAAATCGGATCAGCCGGAGCCGGCTCCTTCCCCGATCGCCGCTCTAAACTGGTCGCGCGATTCTTCTTATGTCCGCGACGAGCCTTGCGCTCCTGCACAACTCTCAGCCTTCGGCGAGGTAACGCCTCCAAACAGTTCCGCGGACAGGTGCGCCGTGCTCCTCACCACAGCGAAGCTCGTGCAAAAATCCTCGCCTAAGGACGCCACTCCCGAAGACTTCAAGCTCCACCAGTTGAAGACCATGGGCAGAGCCAAAGGCTCCAACGAAATCATCACTTACATTTCTCTTTCAACCGGTCTCGTCGTGCGCGCCACCGAAGATGCCACTCAGGAAATGAACGTCGTCGTCGCCAAAGCCGATGGCTCCAACGGTGTGCGGTACAACGTGGACGCCAAGAGCAAACTCGAAGTCTTGCTTCTTACAGAAACTCCGCAAGCTCAAGCGCAGCCTCAGCGCTGACCCCTCGTTTCAACGGGTATCGACCGTCGAAAGGCCCACAGGTTGCCAGCGGGAGTATAATGAAAGTTTCTGCCATGCCCGGCGAACCGGCAGGAGACCCTCTCGATGAAATTCAAGCTGCATAGCAATTACGAGCCTCGCGGTGATCAGCCTGCTGCCATCGATCAGCTTTTCAATGGTGTCGATGCCGGCGAAAAGCATCAGGTTCTTCTCGGAGTCACCGGCTCCGGAAAAACGTTCACGATGGCCAAGGTCATCGAGCAATCCAATCGCCCGGCGCTCGTTCTCGCGCACAACAAGACTCTTGCCGCCCAGCTCTATCACGAATTCAAATCCTTTTTCCCCGAAAACGCGGTCGAATACTTCGTCAGCTACTACGATTATTACCAGCCCGAAGCCTACGTCCCCTCCGCAGACCTTTACATTGATAAAGAAGCCACCATTAACGACGAGCTCGACAAGCTACGCATGAGCGCCACGCGTTCGCTCTTCGAGCGCCGCGACGTGGTCATTGTCGCCTCGGTCTCCTGCATTTACGGCCTTGGCTCGCCCGAAGCCTACTACGGAATGCTGGTTATGCTGGAAAAAGGCCATCAGACTTCCCGCGAGGCGCTGCTCCACCGCTTCGTGGACATTCAGTACGAGCGCAGCGAAGACCTCCGCCGCGGCACCTTCCGCGTTCGTGGCGACATGATTGAGATTTATCCCACCTACGAAGACCAGGCCTATCGCATCGAAATGTGGGGCGATCAGATTGACACGCTCCGCCAGATCGATCCGCTCACCGGCGAAGTTCGCGCCGGGAACGAAGACCTCTCGCGCGTCCCCATCTACCCGAAAACGCACTACGTCATGCCGCAGGACCAGCGTGACCGCGCCATCGTCGGAATTCAGGAAGAGCTCGAGTGGTGGAAAAAAGAACTCGAGAAGCAGGGAAAGTTTGTCGAAGCTCAGCGCGTCGTCCAGCGCACGCTCTTCGACATCGAAATGATGCGCACCATCGGCTACTGCCACGGCATCGAAAACTATTCGCGCCATCTCAGCGGCCGCTTGCCCGGAGAAGCTCCGCCGACTCTTCTCGATTACGTTCCGCAGGACTATCTGCTGTTCATCGACGAGTCCCACCAGACCGTTCCGCAAGTACGAGGCATGTTTCACGGCGACCGTTCGCGCAAACAAACACTGGTGGATTACGGCTTCCGCATGCCCTCGGCGCTCGACAATCGCCCGCTCACCTTCGAGGAATTCGAGCACCGCATGAATCAAGTCGTCTACGTCTCGGCGACGCCCGGTCCCTACGAACTCACGCGCGCCGGCGGAATCATCGTCGAACAGGTTATTCGTCCCACTGGCCTCGTCGACCCTGAAGTGGAGATTCGTCCCGTAAAAGGTCAGGTGGACGACTTGCTTGAGCAGATTCGCGTGCGCGCCGAGAAGAGCGAACGTGTGCTCGTCACCACCCTGACCAAGCGCATGGCCGAAGACCTATCAGAATATTTCACCGAAGTTGGCGTTCGCTGCCGCTATCTGCACTCCGAAGTGGAAACGCTCGACCGCATCAAAATCCTGCGCGACCTGCGCCGCGGCGAATTTGACGTGCTTATTGGCATCAACCTGCTGCGCGAGGGGCTCGATCTCCCCGAAGTTTCTCTGGTCGCCATCCTTGACGCTGACAAAGAAGGCTACCTCCGCAGCGCCACCTCCCTGATTCAGACCATCGGCCGCTGCGCGCGTCACATCGAAAGCCGCGCCATTCTCTACGCCGACCGCCGTACCGATTCCATGAATCAGGCCATCGACGAAACCAACCGCCGCCGCGCAAAGCAAATGGCTTACAACAAGGAAAACAACATCACGCCCATGTCCATCGTGAAGTCAGTGGATATGGAACTCGCCCGCATCGTCGAGGCCGACTACGTTTCCGTTCCTGTTGACGACAAGACTCTTGATGCTGCGGCTGCGGAAATCAAGAACGAGCAGCAACTCGCTCAATTGCTCCAGCAACTCGAAAAGCAAATGCGCGAAGCCGCCAAGAAATTTGAATTCGAGCGCGCCGCCCAGCTCCGCGACCGCATCCGCTCCCTGAAGCAAAAAGACATGGCGGGGCTCTTTTCTCGCCAATCCGATCCTGGACCTGATCCTGTCGAACAGAGTTCGCGGACAGCAGGGTCTTAGCCCGCGTGTCACCTGATTTCCCCACCCGGCCATGACTCTTGAGACCCAGCGGCTCATCCTCAGCACCTGGCAAACCTCGGATTGGATCGCCTTGCGTCCCATCGCGACAGACGTCGAAGTCATGCGCTATATCACTGGGGGCGTGCCGTGGAGCGACGAGCGCATCCAGTTGTTCGTCAATCGTCAGGTGGAGCAGTTTTCTGAGCGAGGCTTCGGCAGATGGAAGCTCCTTCTAAAGCCCAATCAAGAAATGATCGGGTTCTGCGGTGTCGGTTTCTGGCGTGACTCGCCGGATCTAGAGATCGGATGGTGGCTTGCCCAGCCGTATTGGGGTCGTGGTCTCGCCACGGAAGCAGCTCGTGTTGCGCTACGGGATGCTTTTGAGCGCATTGGGTTGGACCGAATCATTTCCATTGCACGGCCGGCAAATGTTGCTTCCACTCGCATCATGGAAAAACTTGGCCTCAAACTGGAATGTGAATTTGAAGAAGACGGCGTGCGTCTCGTGCGCTACTCAATCGATCGCCCGAAGAACTAAACAACTCCGCGTTTCAGCTCATCCAGCGGATAGAACGTGTCTCTCCAGACGATCCCGCCTTGCCACAGCGTTACTATCGTCGATCGCAGCAACATGTAAGAGAAAATTGCCGCTCCTAATGGATGTGTCAGCGCGTACAGCGGCGACACGCGCATCACCCACGCCACTCCCACGTGAAAACTCAGCGCAATCAATACGGCAACTGCGCTGAGCCCCCGAATCCATCCATGCCCGAATGCAACACCGGCAAAGGGCAGGATGTTCATCACGACCAGTCCCGCCAGTTGCCCGGCCACGATCCTTAAGTCGTATCCCGCTCCCGCAAAAAAATTCTTCGTCACGCCGCGAACTAAATTGCCAAAACCCGCTTGCCACCGCACCGTCACAAAATCTTCCGCCACAGCGCACTCCGAACGAAAACCACTTTGCTTCACAATTTTTCCCAGCTTCATGTCCTCGACCACTTCCATTGCCAGCCGCCGATGCGTTCCACTTGCTTCGTATGCCGACCGCCGAACCAGTTGGAAGGCTCCTACGCCTACATAGCGCGAAGACTTCGGATTGCTGACTTGCGATGGATTCGCCCCTAGATGAAAGCCGATTCCAAAAAAGGTAATGAGAACTTTTTCCCAGAATCCAACCATGTCCAGATCGCCCAAGAGCGATAGATGGTCAAGATTGCGCGCTTTCACTAGTGAAATGGCCCGGCGCAGCGCATCCGGCTTGAATCGCACATCCGCATCCGTGAACAGCAGCCATTCGCCCGACGATGCGCCATAAGCTTTTTGCAGTCCATGCGTCTTGCCCAGCCAGCCTTTTGGAAGTTCATCCACGTGTACAACGCGCAGCCGCGAATCAGTATTTGCAAACTCATCTAGGATTCGCCCCGTCGCGTCCGTCGAACGATCATCCACCGCAATGACCTCCAGTCCCGGATAATCGATTGCCATCATCGTCGTAAGCGCGCCCGGCAGCTTCTCTTCTTCATCGCGCGCCGCAAAAAGAATCGAGATGCGTGGACACTCCGCATCTAGAGCAGGCGGGAAATCCTTCACCCATTGGAGATGTAGGGTTCCGTACGCAACGCGAAGGCCGTAAGTGACCCAAAATAATGCGCTGAGTCCGAAGAGAGCGATCGCTAGAATGTGCAGAGTTTTTACCTTAGAGCAAAGGAAAGATCATTCCACCACAGTATAGGCCTGCAAATTGTTTCCACCAGTCACCAGTCACGAATCACCAGTCACCAGCACCAATAAATTGGTCTCCGCGTCACCTCGGGTTATGCTAACACGAGATGGAAAAGACTCTGGCCATCGTGGGGGCTGGCCGCGTTGGGCGTGCGCTCGGACGCCGGCTCCGGGAGTTAGGTTGGAAGATTGGCGTCGTTGTTACGCGCAGCGAAGCTTCCTCACGGCGCGCCGTTCGATTCATCGGAGCGGGGAAACCGCATGCCGGCCTGACTCGCAATGTTCTCGTATCGAACGTCGTCCTGATTGCCACGCCGGATGACGCCATTTCTGGCGTGGCGGACGAACTCGCCCGCATGGGCGGCGAGGAATTGCGCCGTAAAATCGTTCTGCATACCAGCGGCGGGCAGGATTCCCGCTCGCTCGCTCCGCTGAAGGAATTTGGCGCAGCCATCGGAAGCCTGCATCCTTTGCAAACTTTCAGCGGAGTCGGCGTGCCTGACCTGGCAGGAAAAGTATTTGCCGTCGAGGGAGATGTCGTCGCCGTTCGTGCCGCAAGACAAATTGCAAGAGCGCTTGGCGGATCGCCAGTGCAAATTGGCGCAGGGAAAAAAGTCTTGTATCACGCCGCTGCCGCACTGAGTGCAGGTCACGTTCTTGCTTTGGTCGAAGCCGCCACTCAATTGCTCATCTCGCTTGGGATGAAGCGCACTGAGGCGACGCGCGCTCTGCTGCCCTTGACGCGCCAGGTTCTCGACAATTTTGAGCGCGTCGGCCCTCGCGCGGCATGGACAGGACCCCTCGCGAGAGGAGATTATAAGATTGTAGCGTCGCATCTGCGCGCGCTTCAGGACTCGCAGGAAGAAGTTGCGCTGGCTTATGAAGCTTTAAACCACCTGGCCGCTCGCATCCTTGCTCAGGACGCTGCCGGAACCATGGCGGAGCTGGAAAAGATTTCTGCTGCATTGAAACCCAAAGCCAAAGCTCGAGGGGGACACGGGTGAACCGATTGCAAATTCCAATCGAACACAAAAAACTACCCAACGGCCTGCACGTGGTCGTCGCGCCGGACTCCGCCGCGCCAGTCGTCACCGTTGGCGTGTACTACAAAATCGGTTTCCGTCTCGAGCCTCAAGGGCGCAGCGGCTTCGCTCATCTTTTCGAGCACATGATGTTCCAGGGTTCCGCGAACGCTCCCAAGATGCAGCACATCAAGCTCATCAACTCCAGCGGAGGGGTGCTGAACGGCTCCACGAGCTACGACGTCACGAATTATTACGAAGCCATTCCCTCCAACGCCCTCGAACGCGTCCTTTGGCTTGAGTCCGACCGCATGCGCGCCCTCAAAGTGGACGAAGAAAACCTGAAGAACCAGCGCGACGTGGTGAAAGAAGAAGTCCGCGTCAACGTTATGAACGAACCTTATGGCGGATTTCCCTGGCTCGACATGCCTCCCGTGGCCTTCCGCAACTGGGCCAATGCGCACAATTTCTACGGTGACTTCGCCGACCTCGACGCCGCCCACCTCGGCGACGTTCAAGCTTTCTTCAAAACCTATTACGTACCCAATAACGCCGTCCTCCTCCTCTTAGGCGATGTGAAACCGGGTGAAGGTATGGCGCTCGCCGAAAAGCATTTCGGCAGCATCCCTGCGGGCGCCGCTCCACAGTTCGCCGATCCCAGCGAGCCGGAGCAAAACGAAGAGCGCCGCGGAAGTGTGCCCGAGAAGTTCGGCACCCTTCCCGCCATCGCAGTCGGTTACTTGATGCCGAAACGCCGCACCGCGGATTGGTGTGCCATGGCGCTTCTCGATCAAGCGCTCCATGGAGGCCGAGCCGGCAGAATCCATCGAGAACTGGTCCTGGAAAAACAAATTGCCGTCGAAGCCGACGGTGGCATTGATGATCTTTTCGGCTACAACGGGCCGACCCAAATGACCACGAAAATTCTCCACAAGCCGGAACTTTCCAGCGAAGCGGCGCTAGCGGCCTTCGATGCCGTGATTCGCGAAACGCAGGAGAAGGGAATCAGCGCCGACGAATTGCAGCAGCTCAAAGTGAAGTGGCGCTCCGATTATTACGCCACTCTTGAAAGCGGGCGTGGCGGTTACATGCCCAAGTACGGCTTGATGCATCTGCTTGCCTGTTTCGCCCTCTTCGATAACGAACCGCAGTTGGTTAATACTATCCTCGACGGATTCATTGCCGTAACTCCCGAACAGGTTCACACCGCGGCTAAAAAATACTTGCGCCCCGAAAAACGCGCCATCGTTTTTCGCGCGCCGGAAAAAGCTGGCGCCAAGGAGGCCGCGTAATGAGTTCCCGGGCAGTAGAAGTCGCAAAAGGCGTTCCCCCGCTCGCACCTGAACGCGAAGTCATCTGGCCAAAGCGCACCAAGGAAAAACTCTCCAGCGGTTTACAGGTGATTCTCGCGGAGTCCCACTCCATCCCCAAGTTTCACGGGCAGTTGATCTGCCTTTCCGGCAATGCCGCGGCGGCGGACCGCGCTCCCGGGCTTGCGGAAATGGCAGCGACAGTCGTCCGGACCGGCACGCAGAAGCGCGCCAGCCGCCAACTCGAGGAAGATTTGCGGCGTATTGGCGCGGATCTTTCCACGGACGCCGGGTCCGACGTCAGTGCCATTTCATTCAGCGGGCTGTCGGAATTTGCCGAACCGCTGCTGCAACTGGTGCAGGAACTTGCACGCGAAGCTTCCTTTCCCGAAGGAGAATTTGAGCGCGAACGCCGGCAGAAGCTCGAAGAAGTCAAACTGAATCGCACGCAGCCAGGATTTTTGGCCGGCGAACGCTTGCGCAGAGTTTTGTTTGGCGCTCACCCTTACGCGCAGGTTTCGCCAAGCGAAGCGCAGGTAGCCGCCTACAAGCGAGAGGACTTGCAGTCTGTCTACCGCGAATTTTACACGCCGCAAAATGCACTGCTCGTCATCGTCGGCGATTTCGAGCCTCGAGAATTGCTCAAGAGCATCGAAAAAGTGTTTGGCGCATGGAGCGGCAGCAAGCCAGCACCTAAAACGTATCCTGCCCCCGCAAATCCCCGCGGCCGCCGCGTGTATCTCGTACATGTTCCCGGCGCGGTGCAAACGCAAATCCTTGCCGGATGCCACGCCATCACGCGCAAGGATCCGGACTGGATCAAGCTCGGCCTGACCAACGCTCTGTACGGCGGCGCTTTCAATTCGCGCCTGGTGATGAACATTCGCGAAGACAAGGGTTACACGTACAGCCCACGCAGCGCAGTGAATGCCTTGCGCCAGCACGGCTATTTTTCCATTTCTGCCGCGGTGCGCAACGACGTCGTGGCCGCCTCGCTCACCGAAATGTTCTACGAACTGAACAAGCTGCGTTCGCTTCCCGTGCCGGAAACGGAATTGGCCGATGCCCAGAATTATCTGAGCGGCGTCTTTTCTCTCGGCCTAGCAACGCAGGATGGCTTGCTCAGCCAATTCTCCAACGTCGCGCAGAACGACTTGCCTGACGACTACCTCGAAACGTATCGCGCCAAAGTTCGCGCCATCACCTCCGATGAATTGCTGCAGACCGCGCGAAAGTATCTCGACTCCGCCAACATGCAAATCGTCCTCGCCGGCGACCGCGCCCAAATCGAATCCCAAGCCGCGCTCTTCGGCGAAGTCGAAATCTTCGACGCCCAAGGCAACCAGCTCGAGTAGCTTCTCGCAACTCTTTCGACCGGCCGCGCTTTCCTGGCACCTCATTTCAACGGAATTTCCGCTTGGTATTTTGGCGGTAAATCCGCGAGCGTATATTCCACAACCATTACTGGGATGCCGCCGTTCTTGGGATCGCGCAAACCTTTGCTCTCGCCTCTCGGGAGATCGAATTCAAACGGGATCACCAAATGCCAACGTTTGCTAAGGTGATTTACCGGCATGCTAAAGAGGATCTCTTCACCCGGATCAATGACGAGCGTAAATGCCACTTCTTCTATGTAGCCCCTCGGGATCTCTGAAGTTTCCGCTTGTGTCTCCTTCGCGTGTGCCACCACGCCCGGTTTGGTTTTTTCAGGCAGTCGTGGTCTCGAGAATCGACTAAAAGAAATCACAGGGTACACAGGTCGATTTGGAACCACGTCGTATTCCAGTCCGACTTCCTCCTTAGGACTCTCATCCGGAACACCATTTGCCCGAATGACGATGGGGATGCGGCAATTGTTCGCGAGTCGCAGCCATATGCGTGTCGCAGGTTCATAGACGCTTCTAGGAGCGCCCGGACCAATATGATCGAATTTGACATACACAAAAGGGCGACCAGCGTCTATCTGAAACTCCTCGCTCGTCTTCGTAGGACGCGAGAACAGTGGAATGGCGAAAAGGCATACTTGGGAAATGGCTAAAACGACAGCCCGAGTTCGTGTTTTTTTCATCGGATTGACTCCCGGCCTGGACCAATTCTTCGACCTTTCGGTTGTATCTACTAACGTCACTCCTCTATAATCTATGTTAGATGCGAGCGACAATCCAAATGTTGGCCCTTCTCGCAGCGTTCTGCGCGATTGTCACTGGCGCGACGGCGAAGAAAAAGCCGCCGGCGAAGCCCGTCAACATCAACACGGCAAGCTCACAGGAGCTTCAGCAGGTGCCTGGCATTGGGCCAGCGACGGCGCAGAAGATTCTGCAAATGCGCAAATCGTACGGGCCATTCAAGAGCGTCGATGACTTGCTCGTCATTCGCGGCCTCGGCGAAAAGCGCCTCGACAAAATGCGCAGATACCTCACTGTCGGAAAAGCCAGTCCGCCGAGGACAGAAGCGCCCGCGACTAAACCTGTTTCTCCTTCGGAAAAACCCCAAGAAAAATCGTAAGAGAGATTCCTCACTCCGCTGCGCTCCGTTCGGAAAGACGGACAAACGGTTTCGGCTGAGGCGTCCATCACAACACCTGGTGGGTGGTCTTGAGGGATGCGATGCGCAGCGGGACTTGGTCGGCGATGGTGATGCCATAGCCTTCGAGGGCGACGACCTTTTTGGGGTGGTTGGTTAGGACGCGAATGTCCCTGAGGCCGAGATCGATCAGGATTTGCGCGCCGATGCCGCTTTCGTGCTGGACCATGCGCTGGCGGGCGGGTTCGCGGTCGAGCTGGCCGCGCTTGTGAAAATGAATTTGCGGCAACGCGCCGGGTTCCTCGGCCGGGTCGACGGAAAAGCCGCGCCCTGTATGATGCAGGTAAACGAAGACGCCGCGGTTTTCCTTGGCGATGGTTTCAAGCGAGAGCGCGACCAGGTCGCGGCAATCGCAAGTCGTGGAGCCAAACACATCTCCCGTAAGGCAGTGTGAATGAACGCGCACGAGCGCGGGCGGCGTGCCTTCTAAATTGCCGCGCACCAGTGCGATGTGCTGGTCGTGGTCCACATCGCTCGAGTAGGCGATCATTCTAAATTCACCGAAGCGCGTTGGCAGAGTGGCTTCCGCTACGCGCCGAACGTAGCGCTCATGCTGCATTCGGTAGCGAATCAGGTCCGCCACCGTGAGCATTTTCAAATTGTGCTCTTTGCAGAATTCAATGAGTTGCGGCACGCGCGACATCGTGCCGTCTTCGTTCATGATTTCGCAAACGACTCCGGCAGGATAGAGCCCAGCGATGCGCGCGAGGTCTACCGACGCTTCCGTCTGGCCAGCCCGGACGAGCACGCCGCCATTGCGGGCGCGCAGCGGGAAAGTGTGGCCGGGACGGGCGAGATCCTGAGGCTTGGTCTTCGGATCAATGGCGGTAAGAATCGTGACGGCGCGGTCGGAGGCGCTGATGCCCGTGGTAACGCCAACTCGTCCGTCAATCGCTTCGGTGAACGCGGTGCCATGCACGGAAGTGTTGATGGGCGACATCAGCGGGAGGTGCAACTCGTCGCAGCGGTCCTCGGTCAGCGGCATGCAAATCAGCCCGCGGCCGTACTTGGCCATGAAGTTGATAGCTTCGGGCGTGATCTTTTCGGCGGCCATGGTCAGGTCGCCTTCGTTCTCGCGATCTTCGTCGTCCACCAGGACGATCATGCGTCCCTGGCGAATCTCTTCGACGGCTTCTTCCACGGTGGCGAACGGCGATTTGGTTTCGGTCATAGGGAAAGGTACTTAGTCCTTAGTTTTTAGTTATAAGTGGAAGACAACAAAGACGCAAGCCGCGGTGTTCCACGCTCCCTTGGCGCGTACGGCTTTCGTGACGCGGCCGACGGAGAACGGAGCCTTGGCCCCTTCCCAGGGTACCCCTCCCCTTTTTTTGTAAGTGCGCATTCTAAAGGGTTTACAGGAGAGGTTTTTGTAAGTGCGGATTCTAAAGGAGTTACGGGCGGGCAACTTCGGCCAAAACCCGACAAAACGCGGCATTTGCTCGCAAGTGCGCATTCTAAAGGAGTTATGAGGCTCGGTTTTGCGATTGGAATCTTGGGCTTCGGAAACGCGGGGCGATGTACAGTCATCAGCGGGGGCTCGTAGAGAAGATCGCGTCTAATTTCACAAAACATCATAACGTAGATCGGTAAATTGTTCAAGAGAAAATGGCATATTTTCAAAGAAATTTGTATGTCTTTTACTTGCAGCGAGATAGGAAAACAAGCCCCAACCAGACATGGCTCAAGAGACGCGGGACGACCAAGGAGAGCTCGGTCAAAGTATTCTTGGGATCCCCCTAGGTGCGATTCAGAAGTTGCTCGATTTCGATGGTAATGCCGCCGGGGCCCTTGAGGTAGGCGGTGCGTGTGCCCCAGGGCTTGTCTTGCGGCGCGTCAATGGTTTCCGCGCCACGGCTGGTGACCAAACGATAGTCGGCATCGCAGTCTTGGCTGTCAAACCCGATGGTGACGACGCTGTCGTCGGGCGCCGCGTCCAGAATCACGCCGAGGTCGCCGAAGGAAAGCCACACCATCCGGTCGTTGTTGAAAACCGGGGCGACCTGGCATACTTTTTCGAACCAACGGGCGGCAGCCGGCAGATCACGCACACGGCAATGCACATGCGACATTTTCATTGAGTTTTCTCCTGGAACTCACTGGATGAGATTGTGAAACGATTCTACTCTTTCGGTGCGCGCATGTGCCTGGCGCGTTTCTGCCAGCCCTCAGCGCGCAGCCATTCCTCCAGGCTGTAAAGATGCACTTCGGGATAGCGCTTGCGAAGAGTGGGAATGTCCGCCTGAAAGCCTGACTCATTAAACCAGCGGAACATCGAGTAAAACTCCTTGCCCAATATTAGGCGCACGAGAGGCAACGGAAGTTTTCGGAATTTCACGGTCTTGCCCAAGACCCGGCTGAAAACTTTTGCGGCCTCGAGATTTGTCAGCTCGCTCCCGGCGATTTCCAATTCCTGGCCGATAAACTCCTGTGGCCGTTCGAAGGCCAAAGCCACAAACGCTCCGATGTTGTCCGTGGCTACAGTCTGGTAGGGCTTATCGCCGCGAATAGGGTCGGCCAGCTTGCCATTGAGGATTCCGACTTCTACTTGATCGATGTAGTACATCTCCATGAACGCAGCGGGACGGATGATAGTGGCGGGCAAACCCAGGTCCTTGATGGTTTGCTCGACTTGCCATTTGCTCTCCCAGTGCGGAATTCCGGTATTGCGTTCCGCGCCGCCGACGGAGCTGTATACGAAATGCTTTACCCCGGCTTTTTTCGCCGCCGCTGCGATGTTCTTGCCTTGCTGGATTTCGCGTTTCGCGCCGACGGCCCAGAAGTCCTGAACACTGTAAACGCCATAGACTCCTTGAACCGCGCGCGCGATGGAGGCGGGATCTTCCAAGTCACCTTGGGCTAATTGGACGCCCTCGCGCGCCAAAGATTGCGCATTGTGACTTGCTGGGTTACGAGTCAGCGCTCTAAGCCTCCAGCCTTTGGGAAGCATGTGGCGAATGACGGCTCCGCCCTGCCGCCCGGTCGCTCCAGTAACGAGCACGGTCTTGTCTGCATTGGACATGGCTGAGATCTACCCTTTCTGGACTCTCTCATTTCCAGTGGCAAACCTTTACAGCACAGTAAGACGAACTCTCGGAGCCTTCTCGTATTCTCTTATTCCAGAGATCAGGTCTCTCAACTCGGCGATTGGCAGCCTGAACTAAGCTCCAGCGCCTATTTTCTTAAGGGCTTCGAGGATTTTAGGGTTCTCGGACTGGATGCGGCCGTCCATGGCTACGTTCTCGACGGGATACTCGCGGAGAAAGATCAATGTGTCTCCGATGTGGTAGGCCTCGTCAATGGCTTCAGTAAGTTTCTGAACCATCTTTCGTTTGGCCTCGGGGCGAATCCCCGGCGGTGCTTCGATAAAAAGAACGGGCATAGGAGCTCCTTTCCGTATTAGACGATTTCTCTGCAGTCACTTAAGCTACCATCTCACAGGACGTTCCGGTACAATGCGCCTCCAACAGCAGAAGGCAACGCGGAACCCTTCCGGAGAAACGAGCTTGTAGCTTCAAAGTAGGGAGCTTAATAATGAAAGGGAAGACAAAAAACAAGTACAAAATCGCGCCTTGTCTGAGTTTGGCCCAATGCGGCAGCTCCATTCGTTCTGTACCTGTGAGTATAATTTACGGTGACGCATGAAAGTGCGCTTTGAGAGGGGAGCAGACACGCGGCTGCGGATTATTCGAACGGCGGCCGACTTGTTTCACAAGCAAGGGGCTCGCGCGACAAGCCCTGACCAGATCATTGAAGCTTCGAGAACGGGGAAAGGACAGTTCTATCACTATTTCAGGAGCAAAGAAGGGTTGATCCATGAGGTGCTTCAGACGTACCTCGAAGAGATCAAGAGAGGAACTGCGCGCGTCAATTATGAAATCAAATCCTGGCGAGACCTGCAGAAGTGGTTCGCGGCGCAGGTGGAGCTGCAGAAAAGCTTTGAAATGACGCGTGGCTGCCCGTTTGGAACCCTGGGGAATGAGGTGACCGAAAATGATGAATTAATCCGGCAGGACCTCAGCCTCATTTTCGAAGTCGTAAAGAACAAGCTGGCCGCATTCTTTGTAAGAGAGAAGGCTAAAGGAAGCCTTGTCAAGCAAGCGGACCCGGAGCGTATGGCGGAATTCTGTGTCGCTTCCATGCAGGGCGCCATGCTGATGGGCAAGATCAAAAGAAGCAGCGAAACCGTTGAGACAACTGTAGAGGAGGCGTTGGCGCATCTCAGGAGCTATTTCGTAAAGGCCTGAACGCGACTTGTGAGCCGTGGCCGGTGAAAAGGGATTGGAGCAATCGCAGGAGAATCGCTAGAATCGAAAGCCATGACCACGAAAAGAGTGAGACCGACGCGCATTAGTGAGTATATTCAGGCGGCGCGGAACGAGACGCAGAAGAAGCTGGGGGAGTTGCGTGCGTACGTTCGCAAGGCTGGCCGGATGCGACGGAAGGATTGAAGTGGGGGATGCCGGGCGTTTTCGTATAAGAGGATTCTGGTTACGTTTGCGGCGCACCCACACCGTCGGCGGTGAAAGCCTTCGCAAGGGAGCCGGCAGAATTCAATACGGCGAGTGGATCGGTCCAGTTTTCGCTGGAGAAACCGTTGCCGTTGCCGCTGATTCGCAAGATTAGTGCGTTTCGCGTGCAAGAGAGTACACAGCAAGGTCGGAAATGGAGAACGTGAAAATTCGTTCGTGGAATTCAACCCCGAAGAGAGATTTCTCTCTCCGCAGGCCGACGCGTTCGCAGGAGCGAACGCGGGAGAAAATGCGTCGGCCTGCTTCGCTCGAAATGACGGTTAGCCTTTTGTGGCGAGAGGGCGTCGAGCGAGACCGGAAATGGAGAACGTAGGGACGAGTTTCAAAATGATTGAGGATTTATCGAAATATCACAAGCCGATTGGGACACTGCTTGCGCGAAGTCCAGCTGCGAGGGACTTGGAGCGCTATCAGCTGAGTGACGAGCAGGTGGAGTTTTTTCGCGAGAACGGCTATTTGAAAGGTGTGCGGGTTTTGAGCGACGAGCAGGTGGAAACTCTGCGCGGTGAACTGGAACAACTGATGAATCCGGCGCATGAGGGGCGGCAGTTGTTCCACGAGTATCACTCGAATGAATCAACGGATCCGGACCGCGTGCTGTTTCATGCGCTGGGTGCGTGGCGGGTACAGCCGGGTTTTCATGATTTGTTGTGGAATCCGGCGTTTCTGGTGCCGGCGTCGCAATTGCTTGGCGGAGCGGTGCGCTTTTGGCACGACCAGCTTTTTTGCAAGCCGGCGCGGCACGGAGGCGTTGTGGCGTGGCACCAGGATTATTCGTATTGGACGAGAACCACGCCGCTGGCGCATCTCACGTGTTGGATCGGGTTGGACGATTCAACGAGCGAGAACGGCTGTTTGCATTACGTGCCGGGAAGCCACAAGTGGCCGGATTTGCCCAAACCAGTTCTGGCCGGCGGGATGGAAGAGAGCCGGGGCAGCTTACCCGAAGAGCTGCAAGAAAAATTCAAGCCGGTGGCGGTGGAAATGAAAAAAGGGGAGGCGTCGTTTCATCACGCGAGAACCATGCACGGCTCCGGGGCAAACGACACGCCACGGCCGCGGCGCGCGACTGTGATCAATGTTTTCCTCGATGGCGTGATGTCCAATGCGAACGAACCGCTGCTTGAAGGCGTTCCTGTGATTCCTCGCGGCGAAAAAATAGGCGGGCAGTTCTTTCCACTGCTGTTCCAGTAATGTGATCGAAGTTGTCTTGAAATAGCTATCTAGGATAGCTATAATTTAGTTTATGAAAGTAAGCGTGGCGGATGCGAAGAACAAGCTGCCGGAGCTAATCAAGGCGGTTGAAGACGGCGAGGCTGTGACGATTTGCCGACGCGGCACGCCAGTGGTGGACATCGTTCGGACCAGCAAGTCCAAGCGTGAAAAGCCGAAGTTCGGCACGCTAAAAGACAAGGTTGTGGTTCACGATGTGGACTGGTGGAAGCCGATGACCGACGAAGAGGTCGAAGCTTTCATCGAAGGCCGATAGGTGCGCGTGCTTCTCGATACGGTTACCTTTCTGTGGGCGGTCAGCTCTCCTGAGCGCGTTTCGCGGAAGGCTATGTCGGTCCTTGGAGACGGGGGAACTCTTCGGCAGTTGAGTGTCATATCTTTGACCGAGATAGCGATTAAAAGTGCGCGGGGCAAGCTCACTTTTGACAAAGAAGCGGTGATGCGGGGCGTTGAAGACTTGCAGCTGCAAATAGTTCCTTACACGGCGAAGCATGCGTATACCTTATTCGATCTGCCGCTTCATCATGCTGACCCATTTGACCGGCAACTGATCGCGCAGGCCTTGGCGGAGGATCTGCCGATAGTAACTTCTGACCGTGCGTTTGGTCTTTATCGGAACCTTAAGATACTTTGGTGATTGTGGCGGTTCCCGTACAAACTGAGCGTTCTTACGTTAGTCTCCGGACACGCGTGGCCGAAGGCCGCTTTCGGAAGCGCGGACGACGGTTGTGGCGGGCAGACCGATGGAACTTTGCCACGTTTGCAGAGCGGTGCGGGCGGCCTCGGTGGGCTCATAGGATTGGTTCAAGAGGCCATGGCGCACCAGATTGTTGATGACAGACAGGTCGGGGAAGGATTGCCCGAGCTGGACCCTGCCATTGGGCCAGGACCACAGGCGTTCGCCATTCAAGAGCTGCTGAAGAGCTTCCGCTTCCGATTTGTTCAGGATGACCATAAGAGCCGATGAGTCCCCCAAAGCTGCTGGCCAGCCAAAAGCAGTTCCCTCCCGTCCCGTTGAAGGAGAGCTGAGCCTTTCGCCTGTTCATGGCATGTCTGCTGCCAAGGGGCGTTTCAGGCAACTTGCTGATTTCAAACGAGATGGAACGGGGTGCGATTACGCGCCTATGCAGCGTTTTTCTGCTTCGGATGAAAAAGATTGCTCTCAGCACGCAGATAAATGGGAACACTCAAGCCGGTCGAGCGCTCCTTGAACGTAGCTTCGACGAACAGTGGCTGGTGGTTGCGGTCAGAGCTTCTTTAATGGGCCAGGGAGGATGCGTCCCAGCGAAAATGCCCCCGGGCCGCTGATCAAGAGACCCAAGGAAATCAGCAAGACAGTCAGTGCGAATTCCATTCCACCCTTTCCGATGTCAAAGCCATTCGGCAAGTGGACCCGGTAAATAGCACCGATCATAACGACGATGACGCAGATGGATCCGATGCGCTGGAAAAGGCCTAGGAGAATGGCCAGGCCGCCTGCGAATTGCGCCAAACCAACCAAATAGGCGTACATGAGCGAAATGTGTTGGTAGTCGGCAAAGCCCTGGGGCCTCGGACCGCCGAAGGCTCCGAACAGGATGCCGCCGCCGTGGTAGAGAACCGGGAGCGAGCCGGCGATACGAAAGATCAGAAGCGCGAAGTTTGGGGACGAAGAGCTTGCGGGGGCTGCAGAGGTTCTGGCGAACGTTCCAGTGCTCATGAAAAGGCCTCCTTTGCGTGCGAAGGGTTTTAGCAGGAACCAAGGGACTTAGCCAAGGAGTTTTGGGGACGCGAAACAGACCCTGCAAGGCGGACGGTACTGGGCCTAGGGAAGGACGTGGACCAGGGCTTTGAACAGAACAGCACCGAAGAGCGCGGCGCCGGGGATCGTAAGAATCCACGCCCAAACGATGCGGCGAGTGATTCCCCAGCGCACCGCTGTGAGGCGCCGAGAGGCTCCAACACCGACGATAGCTCCGGTGATGGTGTGGGTCGTACTGACTGGAATGCCAAAAATGGCGTTGGCGACGATGGTGATGCCGCCGGCAGTCTCCGCAGAGAATCCGCCAAACGGAGTGAGCTTCGTGATGCGCTGGCCCATAGTCTTGATGATGCGCCAGCCGCCGGCCATGGTGCCGCCGGCCATGGCGAGGTGGCAGCAGATGATCACCCAGAAGGGAACAGGGAGCTTGCCGCCGCTGGACTTCAGGAGTCCGCCCGTTACCAGGGCGGCGGTGATGATGCCCATGCCTTTCTGTGAATCGTTGGTGCCATGGCCGAGGCTGAAAAGCGCTGCGGAAAAGAGTTGGAGCCTGCGGAACCAGCGATCAACCTTCAGGGGGCGCTGGCGGCGGACAATCCAACTGGTGACGGTGGTAAGAAGAATCGCCAGCACCATGCCAACCAGGGGCGAGAGAAAAATGAAAAGGACGGGTTTGACCCAGCCTTGTAGAATCAGCGCCTGGTAGCCCACGTGAGCGACGGCAGCGCCGCCGTATCCCCCCATAAGGGCGTGCGAGGAACTGGTGGGCAGTCCAAGGATTAAGGTGGTGAGGTTCCAGAGGATGGCTCCAAGGAGGCCGGCAAGTATCACCTGTTCATTGATCATGTCGAGACGCACGAGGCCTTTGCCGATGGTGCTGGCCACCGCGGTGCCGAAGAAGAAAGCGGCGATGAAATTCCAGAAGGCGGCCCAGGCAACGGCCGTGAAGGGTTTTAAAACGCGAGTAGAGACGACCGTGGCGATGGAATTGGCGGCGTCGTGCCAGCCGTTGGAAAATTCAAAAATAAGGGTCAGAAGAACGACGGTGAGGAGCAGGGGCGGAATCGCGGCGATGCGAGCGAGAATTTGCGGAAGCATGGAGAGGGTTAAGCGCTCTTCAGGATGACGCCTTCGATGACGTTGGCGACGTCTTCGCACTTGTCGACGGCGGTTTCGATGACTTCGTAAATCTCCTTCCACTTGATGATTTGAACGGAGTCTTTTTCCTCATCGAAAAGCTGGGCGATGAGGGTGCGGCAAACGCGGTCGCTGTCGTTCTCGTAGCGGTTGATCTCGATGCAATGTTTGAGAGCTTTCTCGGGCGTTTCCAGCGCACGCACCGCGGCTTCTACTTCTTCTGTTGTGGCGACCAGGATTTTGATCAGGTCGAGCGTTCCCGGGCGGACGAAATCTACTCGGTAGAGAACAAAGCGGCTGGCAGCGGCGTCGATGAGGTCGATAACATCATCGAGTTGGCTGCAGAGCTCGTGAATGTCTTCGCGGTCGAAGGGCGTAATGAAGGTTTGGTTGAGCTTGGTGAAGATGGCGTGGGTGATTTCGTCGCCCTCATGTTCGAAGGCCTTGACGATTTGCACCTGCTCCGGGACGCCGGTGTAATGGGTGAGCATCTTGAGCAGGGCGTGGGCTCCCTCGAGGATGTTGGCGGCTTGTTTGGCGAAAAGGTCGAAAAACCCCTCTTCGCGCGGCAGTAGGCGCTGCAAGAGTCCAGGCATGTTGACTGACTCCCCCCTGAGGAGTCTTGGTGAGGCAGGGAGAGTGTACCGAAGGTGGGGAGGGGAGGCAACCGGAGCAGGTGTACGTTTCGCGTGAAAAGAGGCAAGAAGGGCTCAATCACGTCCCAATGTGCGAAGGGAGGCTTTCTCAAACGCTTTGATCTCTTCGCGACCGCCACTGGAGGCGAAGAATCTGGCAGCTTGCTGCTCCAGGCGCTTGTATTTGCCCTTTGTGGTTCGTGGTGTTTGAGGATGTTTGACTCTTCTCTTCATGGGAGTCGGTCCAGCAGCAATATTGTACTTGGACCGTGGCTTAAACAAAAAGCGGGCCAGCCTTTCGGACTGGCCCGCGAAGAATCGCACAGACTAAAGTCTGTGCTACTGGTCTTAGTACATGCCGCCCATGCCGCCTGCGCCGGGGGCGCCGGCAGCGGCCTTCTTCTCTTCTTCCTTGAGCTCGGCCACGAGCGCTTCGGTGGTGAGCATCAAGCCCGCGATGGAAGCTGCGTTCTGCAGCGCCAGGCGGGTGACCTTGGCCGGGTCAATGACGCCCATTTTCACCATGTCGCCGTATTCGCCGGTGTCCGCATTAAAACCAAAGTTTTCTTCCTTGGATTCGCGGATCTTGCCGATCACCACAGCGCCTTCTGAACCGGCGTTGTGAGCAATCTGGCGGGCCGGCTCTTCGAGCGCACGCTTCACGATGCCTGCGCCAACGGCCTCGTCATCGTGGAGCTTGAGCTTTTCCACCGCAGCGAGGCAACGGATGAGCGCCGTGCCGCCGCCGGGAACGATGCCTTCCTCGACGGCCGCGCGAGTGGCGTGCATGGCGTCCTCGACGCGAGCTTTCTTTTCCTTCAGTTCGGTCTCGGTCGCTGCGCCAACCTTAATAACGGCGACTCCGCCAACCAACTTGGCAAGGCGCTCCTGGAGCTTCTCCCGGTCATAGTCGGAGGTGGTGTTTTCGACTTGCTGACGAATCTGCTTAACGCGGCCTTCGATTTCGGACGGCTTGCCCGCGCCCTCCACGATGGTGGTGTTGTCCTTGTCGATGGTGATCTTTTTGGCTTTGCCGAGGTCTTCGAGTTTTACGTTCTCAAGCTTGATGCCGAGATCCTCGGTGATGGCCTTGCCACCGGTTAGTGTGGCGATGTCTTCGAGCATCGCTTTGCGGCGATCTCCGAAGCCCGGGGCCTTCACCGCTGCGCACTGCAGTGTGCCACGGAGCTTGTTGACCACGAGGGTTGCGAGCGCTTCGCCTTCGACCTCTTCCGCGATGATCAGAAGGGGCTTGCCGGCCTTGGCAATGCCTTCGAGAAGCGGCAGCAGGTCCTTCATGGAGCTGATTTTCTTTTCGTGGATGAGGATGCGGACGTCTTCGAGCGCGCATTCCATGCGGTCCGGGTCGGTGATGAAGTAGGGGGAGAGGTAGCCGCGGTCGAACTGCATGCCTTCCACGACTTCGAGGGTGGTCTCCATGGTCTTGGACTCTTCCACGGTGATCACGCCGTCCTTGCCGACCTTCTTCATGGCTTCGGCGATGATGCCGCCAATCTGCTTGTCGTTATTGGCGGAAATGGTGCCGACCTGCGCGATCATTTCGCCCTTCACGTCTTTGTGGAGCTTCTTGATTTCCTCAACGGCGACTTCGACAGCCTTCTCGATGCCGCGCTTGAGAGCGGTCGGACTGGCGCCTGCGGCGACGGTCTTCACGCCTTCGCGGAAGATAGCCTGCGCGAGCACGGTGGCAGTGGTGGTGCCGTCACCGGCAACGTCGGAAGTCTTGGAAGCGACTTCGCGGACCATCTGCGCGCCCATGTTCTCGAGGGCATCTTTCAGCTCGATTTCCTTTGCCACGGTCACGCCGTCCTTGGTGATGACGGGCGCGCCGAACTTCTTTTCGATTACCGCGTTGCGGCCCTTGGGGCCGAGGGTAATCTTCACTGCATCGGCAAGAGCGTTCACGCCGCGCAAAATCGCCTGGCGGGAATTCTCACCTGTTACAATCTGCTTCGCCATTTCTTGATTCCTCCTGAATATCGAAACTCGAAATTTGAAACTCGAAAATCACAACCGCACCAGTCTGGCTTCGGCAAGAAGCCTCAGCCTAAGAAAGACCGGCCACTACAACAGACAAATGAACCTACTTGCGGGAACCGGCGGCCTTGGCGGCGCCGCTCAGCTTCGCCAGAATCTCTTCTTCGCGAAGGATGAGGTACTCTTGATCTTCGATCTTGATTTCCGTACCGCTGTACTTCCCAAAGAGGACGCGATCGCCGGGCTTGACGTCGAGAGGGATCAATTCGCCCTTCTCGCGTTTGCCGGCTCCCACGGCGATGATTTCTCCCTCCATGGGCTTTTCTTTTGCGGAGTCAGGGATGATGATGCCACCCTTGACGGTTTCTTTCTCTTCAATGCGCTTCACGATGACACGGTCGTGGAGCGGGGTCAGTTGCACTGCCATCTTGGAAAACCTCCATAGGTGATCTTGCGGCTATTGATGTGGTTTGGAAGCGGATGGAGTGGTTTAGCACTCCTCGCAACCGAGTGCTAATATAGCAGAAACTTCTGGCTTGTCAAGGGTTTCCCGGACATCTCCAGCAAATTCGCTTTGGGTCAGGTTGGAGCTAAGTTCATTTATTACAGTTACTTATGCGGTGCAAGAAAAACCTTGCAGCCGGTTATTGCCTTGCTTCAGCTCCAGGCTTAGAATCGCGGCAAGCTTTTCCCCATGCACTACACAGTCTATTTTCGCTTGGTGGCGCTGACTGCGGGAACACTCCTTCCGTTTTTCTGGATGATAGTCATCCTGGGCCACCGTAGGCAGAGGGACTTCGAACGCATCTTCTTTTTCCTCTGCCTCGCGCTTGTTTTTTTCTTTGGCTCTTCGCTGCTGGCCCTGAATGCGCAACTCTATTACACAACGATCCCGGCACCGCTGGCGATGTTTACTTGGACCGTCCTGTGCTTGGGGCTGTGGTTTTTGCCCTCACTGCTCGTTCATCTACATATCGAATACGCTCAAATCCGAGAATTGCTCCATGGTGGAAACCAAAAGCGGATGTGGTTGATTGGGGCTTACGCTCCCGCGGTGTTACTGCTGCCGTTGTTGTACGGAGCGTTACGGCGCAGCGGGTTCGATTTCTTATTGCCGAGCAACTCCTTGGGATTGCGGTTTCAGATCTGGCTGTTAGCCAGCTTGTTCGTCTCAGCGGGCTGGCAGTGGCGGTTCCTGAAGGCTGCGCCTGACGACCAGCAGAAGTCTTTTCACTGGACATTGCTCTTTGACCTTGCATTAGTGGCCCTATGGCTTACTGCGCTTCACGTCATTGTTCATCTGCGTGGAGTGGGTAGCGAAGAGTCCGTCACGTCTTACAGCGTGATCGTGACCTTATTCGCAGTGGGGCCGCTCATTGGCTTAATTCGAAATGTCCAGCGATCTAACTTTCTGCAGATTGGCCGGCAGCGAAATCTAATCTACGCGGTCTTCGCAACGTTTCTAGCGCTTCTCTATCTGGGTTTTATCCGGCGAGCCAGCCAGTGGATGGAGCCGTATTTGCCGCCGGAGGCTACCGCGGCCATTCTGCTATTTCTACCGGTCGTGTTTTTCGAGCCGTTGCAGCGGTTGATGAAAAAGGCGTTGCGGCGCACCGCACAAACGGAACTGGACCGGGCGCAACGCCTGATGGGACCGATTCTGGAAGTCGCGCGTCTCGGCAATCTGGAGAAACTGAGCAACTTCATTAAGAAATGGATTGGAGAAGAAGTGCAACTGGCCGAAGTGAAGCTCGCGCTGAGTGGAACGGAGGACGCCGGACTCAGCCATCGAAGCAACGAAGAGGTCTTCGTCATTCGGCAAGGTGGCCAGCAGATTGGAACACTTACGGTGAAGTCGCACGGAGCGATGGTGTCCGGCGAGACCGTGGGGGCGCTGGAGTTTTTGTGCGAACAGTTGCCGGGGGCGCTGGATTTGTGCCGGCTGATCGAAGAAAAACTGCAGCTCGAACGAGAATTGGCGGAGCGGGAAAGGCTGGCGCTTGTGGGCCAGATGGCTGCGAGCATTTCGCACAACCTAAAAAATCCGCTGGGGTCGATGAAAACGATCTTGCAAGTGCAATTGGAAAATCCGGAGCTGCCGGATTCGATTCGAGGCGAAACGAAGATGGTGCTGGACGAAATCAGCCGGCTTTCGACGAAGCTCAATCAGTTGCTGCAGTTCAGCCGGCCGGCGGTGAGGGGACGGAATGGAACGGGCAGTTGCGATGCGACAGCGGTGATCGAGGAAGTGGCGGGAGTGTTGTCACACGAAGCGGAACGGCGCGGGTTGGAATTGCAAACAAAACCTTCTGGAGTGAACGCAAGAGCGGCAATAAGTCCGGAGGCCTTAAACGACATCGTGTCGAATCTGGTTGTGAATGCGTTAGAGGCTACGCCCCGCGGAGGACATGTGAGCGCGAGTGTTGCGAGCGAGAGCGGGGATTTGTGCGTGCTAGTGGAAGATGACGGACCAGGGGTTCCGGCTGCGCTGCGGGAGAAGATTCTGCAACCGTTCTTTACGACAAAATCGCAGGGAACCGGATTGGGTTTGGCAATTGTGGCGCGGCGCGTGGCGGAATTTGGAGGAAAGATCGATTGGGAGAGTCCGGTGAAAGACGGGAAAGGGACAAGGTTTAAGGTGACGCTGCCGATGGAGCGTTAGTTGCCTTCATGCAAAAGGGGGAGACCTTGGAAACCGTATTTTTGTTATGGCATGTACACAAGTTTCGTGATTCGAAGGACACGGACGAAAAGCTGATCGGGGTGTACAAAACGGAAGAGGATGCCAGGGCCGCCATCACCCGACTCGCGAACAAACCGGGGTTTCACGAGGCGCCAGCTGGATTCCAGATCTCACAGTACGAACTGAACAAGGATCATTGGACGGAGGGCTACAAAGTGTTGGCGTGAAGCGTGGCTTTGGAGAGGACGCTATGAAGACGATTCTCATTGTGGATGATGAACCGGCGGCGCGATATGGCTTGCGGCGCGCACTGGAATCGAAATACCGGATTGCGGAAGCGGATTCTGCGGAGGCGGCGCGCGAGGCGCTTCCGCGAGAGCAGGCGGACTTGGTGCTTCTGGACGTGGTGCTGCCGGGGCAGGATGGATTGTCGTTCTTGAAATGGATGCGGGATCAGGGAAGCGAAGTGCCGGTGCTGATGGTTTCCGCGCTGGACGCTGCGAAAACGGCGGTGCAGGCGCTGCAACTTGGGGCGGCGGACTATTTGGTTAAGGGATTCGAGTTGGATGAACTGCGGCAACGCGTTGCGAACCTGTTGAAACTGGCGACACTCGAAAAAGAGAATGATGCACTACGGCGCCGCATGGCCACGGAGGGACAGTTTGGGCAAATGATTGGGCGCTCGGCGGAGATGCGGCGCGCGTTTGAAATGGCGGACCGCGTGGCGCCCACGGACTCGACGGTGCTGATTCTCGGCGAGAGCGGGACGGGGAAGGATTTGCTGGCGCAAGAAATTCATGCGCGGTCGCCACGGGCGGGGAAACCGTATGTTGCTGTAAATTGCGCGGCGCTGCCAGAGACGCTGATTGAGTCGGAATTATTTGGCTATGAACGAGGAGCTTTTACGGGCGCGGCTCAGCAAAAAAAGGGAAAGTTCGAGCTGGCGTCGGGTGGAACGATTTTTCTCGATGAAATCGGGGACATGAATCCGGTGACGCAAGCGAAGGTACTGCGCGTGCTTGAGAATCGCACCATTGAACGGCTCGGCGGGACGCAGTCGATTCCCGTGGATGTGCGGGTGATTAGCGCGACGCATCGCAATCTGGCCGCGGAAATTCGCAATGGAAAATTTCGCGAGGATTTGTTTTACCGGTTGCGTGTGGTGACGCTTGAGCTGCCTCCGCTGCGCGCGCACAAAGGGGACATCGCGCTGCTGGTGGAGGCTTTTCTGCAAATGCATGGTGCGCGGCTGGAGCGGTCGGTGCGGCTGAATCGAGAGGCGCTGGCGGCAGTCGAGAAATACGATTGGCCGGGCAACGTTCGCGAGTTGAAGAATGCGCTTGAGCGCAGCGTGGTGCTTTGCCGCAAGGAAGAAATCGGCGTGGACGACTTGCCGGCGGAAGTAGCGCACGGCGAAGCGACTTCCGTAAAACACGGCAGCGACGTTCAGGATCATGGAATGGGCGAGCGGGATTTTCGCGAGGCGAAGCGCAAATTTGAGGTGGCGTATTTGATGAAACAATTGGCCGAGCATCGCTGGAACGTTTCGCGTACGGCAGCGACGATTGGACTGCACCGGCAGAGCTTGCAGGAAAAGCTGAGGGAGTTGGGGATACGACGGCCGGGGCGCGAACCGATGGAGGACGAATAAGAGTGGCGAGTGACGAGTGCCGAGTGGCGAGCAAGGAATCAAAAACTCACGGCCTTGCGGGTTACGTGATGGCGGGAGGCGGCAGCACGCGGTTTGGTGTTGACAAGGCGCGCGCCGAGTT
Organism: Candidatus Acidiferrum sp.; assembly: GCA_035280045.1. Lineage (GTDB taxonomy): Bacteria > Acidobacteriota > Terriglobia > Acidiferrales > UBA7541 > Acidiferrum. The sequence continues at coordinate 41,045 of DATEGP010000024.1, read as the reverse complement.
GAACGGCGAAACCATGCTAACGCGCATGTCCAGGCTGGTCAGAGAACTGACTGGGACGGTGAGCATAGTTGCACCATCTGGTCGCTATGCGGACTCCGGCGAACGCGTTGTGGAGGATCACTGGCCCGGCGAGGGTCCCCTCGGAGGAATCATCACGGCCTTGATGGATGCCCAAAGGCGAAATCATCGGGAAACGTGGTGCTTGATCGTCGGCTGCGACATGCCCTTTCTCACTGGCGAATGGCTGGTGTACTTGAAGGAGCGCGCCCTCGCGAGTAGGGCGGCCATAGTTACTCCGCAATCTCTTTCAGGGCTTGAGCCGCTCTGCTCTTGCTGGCACACCAGCGCGGCAGGTAAGTTGCAATATGCGTTCGAAGATGGGACACGCAAAGTGACCGAGGCGATGAAACGCGTTAGCATGGAGGTAGTTGGCGAAAAGGATTGGGCACGATTTGAAAAGAGCGGGCGGCTTTTCTGGAACATGAACACGCCGGCGGAGTATGAGGAAGCACGGCGGATTTTGGAAGCCGGGGAACGATGACCGACGTTCTAAAAATCAACCAAGGTGGTTCCACGAAGCTGAACTTTCCGAGCGAAGACGCCAGCAATTGGTCCGCTCGGGACTATGTCGACCCGCGATCGGAGAACTTTTTCGAGTTTCGCGACGTGTGCAAGGCGTTTGATGAACGCCCGGTGCTGGATCACGTCAGCTTCACGGTGAAGCACGGAGAGACCTGCGTCATCATGGGGCGAAGCGGCGTGGGAAAGTCCGTCACCCTGAAACACATCATGGGCTTTCTGAAGGCGGACGCGGGGCGCGTGATTGTCGATGGGGAAGACGTCACGGATTACACGGAAGAAGAATTTTCCGAAGTGCGCCGCAAAGTAACGATGGTATTTCAATCGGGCGCGCTGTTTGATTCGCTGACGGTGCGGGAGAATATTTCGTTTCCGTTGGATGGGCAGCCGGGGCTGAATTGGCAGGACATCGACGAATACGTTTCGAAAATCGCGCACTTGCTGGAAGTGGACGATGTTCTCGACAAGCTGCCGAGCGAACTTTCTACCGGCATGAGGCGCGCGGTGGCCATTGGGCGGGCATTCGCTCAGAATCCCGAAGCAATTCTTTACGACGAGCCGACCACTATGGTGGATCCCATCATGGCGGGGCACATGGGCGATTTGATCTTGCGATTGAAGGAAGCGTTTCACAAAACTTCGATCGTGGTAACGCATGACACGCATCTGGCGAAGAAGCTCGCGGATACCGTTGTCTTTCTGCAAGAGGGCCGCGTGACGTATTTTGGGCCGTGGGGCGGATTCGAGAATTCGACCGATCCGTTTATCGTGAATTTCCGCAAGCAAGACGAACTCATTCCCGCGCTGGACGTGACTTTGTGAGCCAAGGCGCGAGCGGTTCCTCGGATCCCATCAAATTACTTCGCAAGGAAATGGGTTTCTGGGACGTCCTGCTCTTCAACATTGCTTCTGTCCTCGGTCCCCGTTGGATCGCGGCTGCGGCGCACAATGGAACTTCCTCCATCAGCCTTTGGGTTCTGGCCTCGTTGTTCTTTTTTGTTCCGACTGCGTTTGTGATCACAGAGCTGTCAACCCGGTTTCCCCATGAAGGCGGGTTATACGTGTGGTCCAAAGAAGCATTTGGCGATTTTCATGGATTCGTTGCGGGATGGACGTATTGGATTTATTCGTTCTTTTATTTTCCGGGACTGCTGCTTGCGAGCGCGGCGATGGGGGCGTACATCGGTGGCAGTGCGTGGGGGCACTTGGCGGACAACCGGGCGTTTCTGCTTGGCGGCTCAGTATTTTTGCTGTTCGTGGCCGTGGCTTTAAACATCGTTGGGTTGAACGTTGGGAAGTGGCTTCAAAACGCAGGCGGGGTGATGACGTACATTCCTTTGCTGCTGCTTGCGGGAGTGGGCGGAGCGGTATGGCTGAGATTTGGGTCCGCGACGCACTTTACATGGGCGAACATGATGCCCCGCTGGAATTGGGAAACCGTGAATTTCTGGCCGCAGATTCTTTTTGCGTTTGCGGGGCTGGAACTGGTTTCCGCCATGAGCGACGAGATTCGCGACGCGCAACGGACACTGGCGCGCGCGATCTGGGGCTCGGGAATCTCCATCGCAATCATCTACATCGTCGGAACTTTTGCGGTGCTGGCCATAATGCAGGCAGCGCCAGTTGATCCAAAGTCGGGCGTATACCAGGCGCTGGCAATCGGTTCAGAGGCGCTCAAAATCGGACTGGTTGGAATGATCGCTGCGTTTCTGGTGACGTTCGGAAATGCGGGGGGTGTGGGCACGACGGTTGCCGGGCTTTCGCGGGTGCCGTTCATCGTCGGTGTGGACCGATACATGCCGGCGGCGTTCGGGAAACTGCATCCCAAGTGGCGGACCCCGTACGTTGCGATTCTCGTGCAGGCGGTGATCACGCTCGTGTTGCTGATCCTCAGCAATGTGAACGAGACGATCAGTGGGGCGTACCAGATTCTTGTCGATGCAGCGACGATCCTGTATTTCATTCCGTTCCTGTACATGTACGCCGCAGTGATCAAGCTAGCCGGGCGCAAAGACCGGTATGAGAATCCGCATGCCGTACTTATTCCGGGAGGGAGAGGCGGCGTCTGGCTTGCTGGGGGGATGGGGTTTCTCATCACGGTTGGGGGAATTGCGTTGTCTTTCGTTCCTCCCGGGGAGTCAGCGAACAAGGTTGTGTTCAGCTTCAAACTCATCGGGGGTACAGCCGTAGCAATTGCATTGGGGCTGGTTTTGTACTTCCGGGGAGCGCGTACCAAGGCGCAAGAACAAAGCTGACGCGCCTGATTTCGGACAACGAATCAGGTTTAAGAATCCCTAGAAACCTTCGCGAATCAGTGCTTCCATTGTCAGGGAAGACGGGCGAGCTTCGTTTCGTGATTCCGAGTAGCGCTCGATGTATTTGCCGAGGATGTCGGCTTCGAGGTTGACGGCGTCGCCGGGGTTGCGGCCGCGGATGTTGGTGTGATCGTAGGTGTAGGGAATGATTGCGGCTTCGGCTACGTTGTTGCGCCAGCGCGCGACGGTGAGGCTGATGCCGTCAATGCTGATGGAACCCTTCGGGACAATATAGCGGGCGAAATCCTCGGGGACACGCACGGCGTACCACCAGTTTTCGCCTTCCTGCGTCAGGTGCGTCACGCAGCCGACTGTGTCTACATGCCCCAGAACGAAGTGGCCGCCGAACTCCTTGCCTGCGGTGAGGGGCCGCTCGAGATTGACACGCGAGCCGACGCGGAGCGCGCCGCCACTTGTGCCGAACGAAGTCTTGGCAATAGTTTCGCCGGAGAGATCGGCGGAGAGTCGGCCGTTGTGGATTGACGTTATGGTTAGGCAGCAGCCGTTTACTGCGATGCTGTTGGCAACAGCGAGGGAAGGGCCGAGAGCTGGGGCGTGAATGGTGACGCGTCCGCCTTCGGGATGCAGATCAAGAGATTCGATGGTGCCGAGATGCTCGATAATGCCGGTGAACACGGTTGCTTTTGTTGCCTCAGCGATTGAGTGTACAGCATTTCGCGCCGAAGGCTGAAAGCACTAGACTGGAGCCGGGCAGCCTGCTGCTTTAGGCGCGAGGTTCCGCGATGAAAACTTGCGTTTTGCGAGCACCAGCGAAAGTGGAAACGAACCCGCTGGAATTTGCTGAAGTTCCTGTTCCTGAGCCGGGCGAGGGCGAAATTCGCGTGCGCGTTCATGCCTGCGGAGTGTGTCGAACGGACTTGCATGTGATTGAAGGTGAACTGCCTCCGCGGAAGTCGCCGGTGATTCCCGGGCACCAGGTGGTGGGCACGGTAGAGAAGCTAGGAATAAATGCGCGGCGATTTGCAATCGGTGCGCGAGTCGGCATTGCGTGGTTGCACAAAACGGACGGTTCGTGCGAGTACTGCCGGGCGGGTGCGGAGAATTTGTGCGATGCTCCGGAATTCACCGGTTACACCGTGAACGGTGGGTATGCTGAGTACATTGTGGCGCCAGAGAATTTTGTTTACCCGCTTCCCGAGGGATTTCCCGATGAGCAGGCCGCGCCGCTTCTCTGCGCTGGGATAATTGGGTTTCGCTCGCTGCGGCTTTCAGGAATTAAGCCCGGAGCGAGGCTGGGTTTTTATGGCTTCGGAGCCGCGGCTCACGTGGCCATTCAAGTGGCGCGGCATTGGAATGTGGAGGTCTATTCTTCCACTCGCGATGCGCGGCATCAAAAGCTGGCGATGGAATTAGGGGCCGCTTGGGCCGGGGGAACATTTGATGAGCCGCCGAAGAAACTGGATGCGGCCATTGTTTTTGCACCTGCGGGGGAGATCGTGCCCGCGGCGCTGAAGGGACTGAAAAAAGGCGGAGTGCTGGTGCTTGCAGGAATTCATATGAGTCCGATTCCTTCGTTTCCTTATGACTTGCTGTATCAAGAGCGGATGATTCGCAGCGTGGCCAACAATACGCGGCTGGATGGCGAGGATTTTCTACGCGTGGCGGCGGAGATTCCGATTCGGACGCATGTGCAGGTTTTCCCGTTGCGCGACGCGAATCGCGCGCTCAATGCGCTGAAGAATGACGCGATTCCGGGAGCGGCGGTTTTGCGAGTACAAGATTGAGTGTGGATCCTCGAAGCTGAGAAAGATTCCTCGCCTGCTCCGCTCGGAGTGAGGCACCTGTTTAGTTTGAGGAGGAAGAGGCCACCTTCACCGGAACTTTGGGGCGTTCATCGCCGGGTGAGATTTCGGTGAGTTTCTGATAGTAGCGTTTTGCGACTTGATTGTTTCCAGAGGCTTCGGCGGCGCGAGCGGCTCCGTAGACGGCGTTGAAGCGATTCGGGGCGACCTTGAGGACGGCTTCGTATTCGGCGAGAGAATCCTTCGGCTGATTTTCCAGGGAATAGAGTTCCGCGAGCATTTCGCGGGCGGGTGTCACTGCTCCGGGCGTTACAGCGTCTTTGTCCATGCTCTCTTCCAGTTCTACGGCAGAGCGCATCTTGGAAAGCGCGTCGGCCTTGTTTCCAGCTTTTTCGGCCATCCAGGCAGCAACTTCGCGACGCTGCACTTCAATTTGATTTGCCCAGTAGGTGTTGTTCAGTTTTGCGGTCGCGTCCCGCAACGCGGCGAGCGTTTGCTCGGCCTTCGCGGCCCGTTCGAGATTTCCTGAGCGGATGCTTCCTTCGCCGATAGCCTCCCAAGTGATAGCTTCCGCCCAAGGCACCAGCCCCGGCCTCGGCGTCAATGTGCTGGCCTGCTTCCAATCGCCAAGTTCAATCGCCGCACGGGCGGGGACGGCAGCGAGAGCGTAGTCACCCGTCAGCGTGAGTCCGGAAACCGGCGCGAGAGCGTTCATTTCGTCAAGCACAGCCATGGCTTGTTTCACGCGCCCGCTTTGCAGGTACGCGTATTCGAGATAGTCCATAGCGTGAAGATGCTGGTCGCGGGCTTCACCATTTTGCGAAGAGGGTTCGGCAGCGGCCGCAAGCTGGGCCGATTTGGTGTTCGATGCGATGGATTCATCCCAGGAGCCCACGCGCGTGAAGATGTGCGAAGGCATGTGATTAGCATGAGCGGAAGCCGGCGCAATCTTGGCATAGAGGCGCGCTGCAGAAAGGCCCTTTTCGGCAAGGACCGGGTTGTCATAACAATGAATGATGTAGTGCGCGATGCCCGGATGGTGAGGATGCTTGGGGAAGAGAGGTTCGAGGATTTCGCCGCAGCGGCGCTGATTTGCAAAAGTCTTGTCGGTTTTGGGCGCGACGATGTAGAGCGTAATCGCGTGAAAAATGGCGGCTTCGTCATCGTCGGGGTAAGCGGTTTGTAATTCACCCATTTTTTTCTCGAAGGCCTGATCGTAAGAGGAAGCGGGCTTGCCTTCTTCTGCATACACTGCGGCCAAAGCTTCGATGTAGGCCTTTTCGCGAGCGGTTGTGGCGGAGTTGGAAGCGGCAAGCTGCTGTGCTTTCTTGAGCGCCAACCGGCCCGCGGCGGCATCGCCATTCCTCCACAAACCGTGATAGTGCGACATCGCCACGCCCCATTGGGCCATCGCGCAGGACGGATCCTGTTTCGAGATTTCTGTGAAGGCTTCTCTTGTTTGTTCATATTGAAAGGAGTGCAGGAGGGCTACCGCGCGGTTAAAACTTACGGTGACGGCTTTCGAGCAGGAATTGGCGAACTGAACCGAGCCTACCTCCTCCGCGGAGAGTTCGTGGTGATGCTCCTGAGCGACCAGGCCCGGTGCCACGGAACAAAGCAAAATGCTCAGAAGGACAGGGATGAGGCGCATGAGTTCACTCCTTGACGGACACAGAATTGCAAATCGAGGAGACTAAATTAAAACGGACTTGAATGAAAGTATGTTCGCCGATGACGGGCAAGTCAATCGCGAAAAGCGTCTAGCAAGTACGCTTCAAAGGCGATGTCTGGGCCAAATCCATGTGTGCGAATGTTGCGCAGCGGAGGAAGAGCCAGGTTGGCGGCCAACGCGAAGGGAACGATGTTTTGGCCCGCAATTTTTGGCGCATAGAAGAGGAACAGTTTGTGAACGATGCCCGCGGCCAGGGCGGCGCCGTTGAGCGTAGGGCCAGCTTCGAGCAAAACGCTGAGGATTTCGCGGCTGCCCAATTCAGTAAGAACGGCGCGAAGGTCGAGGCGGCCTGCTTTTGCTTTGATTTGCACGACTTCGATTCCCGCGTTTTGTAGTTTTCGCGCCTTAGGCGACTTCAAGGAGGCGGTCGTGAAGACGAGGAGATCGCCGTCGGCGGTTTCGACGATGCGTGATTTCGGCGGCAAGCGCAGCTTGGAATCGAGAACCACGCGCAAGAGCCGCCTGCGCCGCTGCAAGCCGCTGCGATCCGTAAGGAACGGGTCGTCGGCGAGAATCGTTCCAATTCCGGTAAGCAAAGCGTTCGACGCGTGGCGCATGCGGTGAACTTCGGCGCGCGACTCTTCGGAGGTAATCCATTCCGATCCGTTGCGTTTGCCGGTACTTCCTGCAACCTTCTTTCGTGGGTTCGGAAGGGCCAGTTGGCCGTCGAGAGTCAGCGCGGACTTCAGCGTGACGAAGGGCTTCTTGGTTCGAATCCAGCAGGCAAAGGCTTCGTTCAATCGGCGTCCTTCTTCTTCGCAAACGTCCTTGACGACTTCAATGCCCGCCAAGCGCAGGCGTTCGAAGCCACAGCTCGCGTTGAGCGGGTTCGGGTCTTTGATGGCGGCGACGACCCGGCGCACTCCGGCGGAAATAATTGCTTCGGTGCAAGGGCCGGTTCGTCCGGTGTGCCTGCAAGGCTCGAGGGTCACGTAAAGAGTTGCGCCGCGTGCCCGCTCTTTTGCGGATTTCAGCGCCACGATTTCCGCATGATCGCGCCAATCGTATTGGTGAAAACCTTCGCCGACGATCTGGCCTTCATTGACGATGACGCAGCCGACCGGAGGATTCGGGCTGGCCAGACCAATGCCTTTGCGCGCGAGGGTCAGCGCGTGCTCCATGAAGCGAATGTCGTGTTCGTTCACAATTTAATCGAAAAGGGAATTTGCGTACGCTTCTGCGTCGAAAGGAACTAGATCATTGATTTGTTCGCCGGTGCCGACAAAGCGTATCGGCAGGCCCAGTTCGCGCGAAATAGCGACGACGATGCCGCCTTTGGCCGTGCCATCCAGCTTGGTGAGGATGATGCCTGTCACGCCGACGGTCGACGTGAATTCGCGGGCTTGCGCGAGGCCGTTTTGCCCGGTGGTGGCGTCGAGGACCAGCAGAACGTCGTGAGGCGCGCCGGGAATCACTTTGGCGGCGGTACGCTTCATTTTTTCGAGTTCGGCCATAAGGTTGGATTTGGTGTGCAAGCGGCCCGCAGTGTCCACAATGACGACGTCGGCGGAGCGAGCCTTGGCGGCGGCCATGGCGTCGTAGACAACGGCGGCGGGATCGGCGCCGGACTTTTGCTTGACCACTTCGATGCCGTTGCGCTGCGCCCAGATTTCGAGTTGCTCGATAGCGGCGGCGCGAAAGGTGTCGGCGGCGCAAAGCACCACGCTGCGCTTTTCCCGGCGCAGGCGGTTGGCGAGTTTGCCGATGCTAGTGGTTTTGCCGGCGCCGTTGACGCCGACGATGAAAATGACGCGAGTTCCTGTGCCATTCGGCGAAGCGGAGATGCCGCTCGCGCCGGCGGCGTCCGGTTTTGCTGACGCATTGAGGATGCGAAGGATGTGCGATTTGATTTCGCGCTTGAGCTGCGCGGAGTCGGAGAGGGCGTCGCGGTCCAATTTTTCGCGCACCGCATCGAGGATTTCGCGGGTTGGCTTTACGCCGAGGTCGGTCGAGAGTAGGGCGTTCTCAAGATTCTTGAGGAGCGAAGGATTGATCTTGCGCTCGCCGAGAAAAATCGTGTCAACCGTTTCGGAGAGCGCCGCCTTCGTCTTGCTGACGGACTTCTTCAGCTTGTCAAGGAAAGTCGGTTCCGGCTCGTTTTTGCCAAAGAGGGAGATCATACGGTCGTGCGCAATTCACTCCGCGTAACCTCTAATTGTAGCAGATACGGTTTCCGACACCGGAGAGTCCAAGGTATTTGAAGGTGGAATGGAGGACGAAGGTTCTAGACGTGGACTTCGACGGCGCTGAGACGGAGCTTGCCGTGTGAAACGGCGGATTCAAGCGCAGTCACGACGACCGGATCGAACTTCGACCCGGCCAGCGTGCGAATTCGTTCCATCGCAAAGTCCAAATCCATAGCCGTTTGGTAGGGACGGTTGGTGGTCATGGCATCGAGCGTATCCGCCACGCCAATGATGCGCGCCATCATCGGAATTTGCGCTCCCGACAATCCATACGGATAACCTCGTCCATCAATATGTTCGTGGTGCAATTCAATGCCCGGCAGAACTTCCTTCAATTGCGAAACCGGGCGCATGATGTTCGCGCCTTTGACGGTGTGCTGCTTCATCAAGCCGAACTCTTCGGGGGTCAGCGCGCCAGGCTTTTTTAGAACGCGGTCTTCGACGCCGATTTTTCCGACGTCGTGCAGCAGCGCGGAAATGCGCAGCTTGTCCAGTTCCTCCGTGGAAAGGCCAAGCTCCTGGCCAATGAGCGTGGAATACTTCGCCACACGCCCGGAGTGACCGCGCGTATACGGGTCCTTTTCGTCGATGGCGGCCGCGAGCATGCGAATCGACCCAATAAACAATTCGCGATTCTCTTCTGCGGCCTCCTTCAGCTTCTCGATAAATTCTTCGATATCGCCGGCCATCTTGTTGAAGTTTTCCGCGAGCTCGCTGATTTCCAGTGCCCCTCGGGCTACGGAACGTTGATGGAATTCGCCGCGGCTGATAGCGCGGGTTGAGGCTGCAAGGCCACGAATCGGCCCGCTGATGCCCACAGCAAAGAAATATCCGACGACGATGGCGGCCAGCACCACGATTGCGGCAAACAGTAAGGCTTGGCGGTTTAGTTCATCAACACCGGTATCGCTTTCCGCGGCATCCAGGCGGCGCTCCGCAATCACGGCCCAGTTAAGTTCGGGAAACGTGCTGTAGGTGCCGATCATCTCGACAGAGCGTTTCTTTACTATTTCGGAGAAACGCATCGTCTCGGTATTGCGCAGGTCTTGAGGAAGCGTGCGTACTTGGTCGACGAGGGTGTTGCCGCGTGCGTCCGCGCCGGGAACGAAATTCTTCGTGTCGTGATGCGCGACGATGTGGCCGTTGTGATCCACGATAAAAACGGAGCGGCCACGCACGCTGGCGTCCTGCAGCCGGTGAAGGATAGAGTCGAGCGAAACCACCGCGGCCAGCATGCCGGTGAAATTATCGTTGGCGTCCTTCAGCGGAATGGCAATCACAAACGCGGGCCGGTTATCGGGAACCAGCGCCAGCGGATCACTGCGAAATTTCGTTACTTGGAGCTGTTGCGATTGCAGGCAGGTGACAAACGCGCGCTGCAGCGCCTTCGCCACGAAGGGGTCCTGCTCAGCCTGGAAATTTCCCTGCGATGCTTTTGTGCCGCGACCAGATTTGCCCACCGCTGTCAGATAAAGAAACGTGTTCGAGTTGCTTTCGACAAAACTCTGGAGTAGGTGCTCCACCTTGGGCAAGGCGGCAGGATCTTCCACGTCTTCAATGAGGCTCCGTCCCGCGGAAGTAGTGGTGAGGTCCAAAATTTGCCGATCGCTCATCAGCTGTTCGGTCAGGTTGGATTCAAAGTGCTGAATCTCTTGCGCCAGCGAACGCACCAAGTCGGTTTGCTGGACGCGTTCCGTGTCAACCAGCTTGTCCTGGCTGAGCTGCAAAACGAGGCGGTGATAAAGGCCCAGAGGCAGGACGCTGACCAACAAAAGCGCGCCAAGAACGAGCCACAGAATGCGCACATGGCCTGCGCGCAGACGTTTCCAGAGGGCCCAAAGAGATTGAGCGGTGGGCGGCATCTAACTCTAAATTCTAGGGTGAGAGTTCTGTCGCAGGGGGACAACTAAGTTGGGGCGTCTCTCAACTGCAACTAGGACTTTAGTACTAATCGGCAAAAAGGGCTGGCAAATGGCCATTTTATGCGGCTATTCGCGTTTTTGGGGCCGATCCATGATTTCGCGGATGGCGTCCTTGGGCGACTGGCCGCGGTGCAAAATGGCATCCACCTGTTCCGTAATGGGCATCTCGATTCCGTGCTCGCGGGCCAAGGCCAGGAGCGGCGCCGCTGTGTCCACGCCTTCTGCGACCATTCGCATTTCCGCAAGGATTTCCTGGAGCTTGCGGCCTTTGCCGAGTTCCATCCCAACGTGACGGTTGCGGCTGAGGGCTCCTGTGCACGTTAGGACCAGATCACCCAAGCCTGCCAGGCCGCTGAGCGTCTCCGGGCGCGCTCCAACCGCCGACGCGAGCCGCATCATTTCCGCGAGGCCGCGGGTGATTAGCGCTGCCAAAGGGTTCGAGCCGAGGCCCAGCCCCTTGCAGGCGCCTGCTGCGATGGCGATTACGTTTTTCATTGCGCCGGACAGCTCAACTCCTAGAACGTCGTCGTTCGTGTAGAGGCGGAAGGAGGGACCAGAAAACTCTTCTTGTAGTCGGCTTGCGAGCGCCGCATCTTGCGCCGCCAGCACGACGGCGGTTGGCTCACCGCGCGCGGCTTCTGCGGCAAACGACGGGCCAGAGAGAACCGCGATGCGCGGGGACGCGTCCGCCGTTCCCGCTTTTGCAAGAACCCGCGCCAGGACCGAACTCATGCGTAAGTGCGTTTCAGGCTCAAGCCCTTTCGTGGCGCTCACAAAGACCATCCCGGGTGTGACGTAGGGAAGAGCTTGAGTGTAAACCGCACGTGCGTGCACCGAGGGCATCGCGCCGATTACAATGTGCGCGCCGCCGACCGCTTGGGCCATTTCGTGAGTCGCGTTAATGGCGTTCGGTAATCGAACACCTGCAAGATAAGTTTTGTTTTCGCGCTGCCCCTGCAGCGTTTCTGCAAATTCCGCGTTCCGTGCCCAGAGCGAAATCTCGTGCGGTTTTCGTGCGCGCGACAGCAGGACGGAAAGCGCCGTTCCCCAGCTGCCTGCTCCGAGGATGGCGATCCGCGTCATTCCGCACCCTTGTTCTTGGAGAAAGAAAACTTGGGCTCGGCCCCTTCAACCAAGCGCTGCAAGTTTCCGAGGTGTTTGTAAATGATGAGCAGCGCAACGGCTACCACACCGAGCATAACCGGCGACGGAGGAGCGTGGCGCGGCGCCCAAAGAAAATAAATCAAAAGCGGCATTGCGGCAGCGGCTGAGACCGAGCCAAGCGAAACGTACCTCCAGAAAACCACCACGAGAACGAAAAAAGCAACCGCCGCGAGACATGCGAGGGGCGATAAGACCAGAAATATTCCCGCCGCCGTCGCAACGCCCTTACCACCTTTGAACCTCAACCAGATGGGGAAGCAGTGCCCAAGCAGCGCTGCAAACGCAGCGATCATCATCCAGGTCGCGGTGTTATTCGAAAGTCTTTCCGCGAGCAAGACCGCGCCCGCACCTTTCGCTACGTCGAGCACCAAAGTGGATATGCCCGCCAGAAGTCCCGCCGCGCGCGCGACGTTGGTGGCGCCAATGTTTCCACTGCCAACCTTGCGGACGTCGCCGCGTCCGAATGCCTTTGTCAAGAGCAGTCCAAACGGAATCGAACCAAGTAAGTAGGCGGCGATGGGGATGGCTACAAGAGTCATCGGAAAGTTTGCAGCTCTCACGCGATTTTATTCCGCATTTGAGCAAACTGGAAAGTTGCGAGGGTAGTGTACTCCGCTCCGGTAGGTTTCAGCTTGCTTTGAATCAGGTGAAACTGGTTCGTGTGTAAGGAGCCAAACGCGCGCTGTTGATTCTCTGCGATGAGTTCGCGCAGCGCTTCCGGGAGGCGCGGACGTTCAAATCGCGCCAGTGTCAGATGCGGTGCGAACTCCCGCTTTTCGCGCGGAATTCCGAGCTTCTCAATCGCGGTTTCGATATCCCCGGCCAGCGTTTTCAAGTTCGATGACGCCTCCATTCCGGCCCAGAAGACGCGCGGGTGTTTTTCGTTTGGGAAGAATCCCAATCTGTGGAATTCCATACTGACAGCATTGTCGGAGCGAATCTTCCCAAGCGCACTGCGAACTGCATCACCTTTGCCCTCAGCGACTTCTCCCAGGAATTTCAATGTGACGTGGAGATTCTCTGCCCGCACCCAGCGCGGTTCCTTAGTGATGGCGCGCATGGAGGCGAGCAATGTGGCCAGATTTTCGCGTACCGCCGAGGGAATTTCCAGCGCAACGAAAAGGCGCACCGCTTAGGACCTTTTCGCGCCTTGACTCGGCGGTTCGCCGCCGTTGTAAAGAAAATGCAAACGCACCATGTCCAGCGCCAGCTGCGAAGCATGCCAACGAACGGCTTCGCGGTCCCCGGGGAATCGCACGCCGCGCTCCTTCACTCCGCCAGCGTGCGAGAGGGCAATGTGGACGGTACCGACGGGTTTCTCCTCACTGCCGCCGCCGGGGCCGGCAATACCCGTGATGCCAACGCCAAGCGTACTTCCCACGCTACGACGGATGCCGTCCGCCAGCGCTTTTGCTACTTCGCTGCTCACCGCGCCCTTCGATTGAATCAGCTCCGCCGGCACATTCGCCCAGGACGTTTTTAAATCGTTGCTGTAACAAACCACACCGCCCAGAAAATACGACGAACTGCCCGCAATGCTGGTTAGGCGTTCGGCCAGCAAGCCTCCGGTACAGCTTTCTGCCGCGGAAATCGTCGCCTGATTTGTCCGGAGCAGTTGCGCAATCACTTCCTCCATGGAAGCGCCGTCTTTCGAGTAAATCCTGTCCGTGAGCGCCAGTTCGAAACTTTGCACGATCTCATCGAGCGTTTGCTGCGCTTGCATGGCGTTGTCTGTCCACATGCGCAGATGGATCTGGATTTCGCCAGGCGCCGCGAGAATCGTGGTGTTTACGTCTGGGTAGCGCATGTAAATCGGCTTGATGCGTTGTTCGAGCGCTGACTCTCCCATTCCCGCGACGCGCAACTGGCGGTAAAACATGCGTACGTTCGAGCGTCGTTTTTCCAGCCGAGGCAAAACTTGTTCTAGATACATCGGCTTTAGTTCGCGCGGCGGGCCGGGGAGCAGGGCAACGTAGCGCCCCCTGTCCTCAATCCACAGTCCCGGCGCGGAGCCACGAGGATTGTCCAGCACTTCTGCGTCTTCGGGCACCATCGCTTGCCGCACGTTCACCGAAGGCATTTCCCGGCCCAACTGCCGGAAGCGCCCTTCTATGTACTTGAGGATGGCCTCGTTCAAGATGAGCTTGCGATGAAGCAGTTCCGCAACGGTTTCCCGGGTCAAGTCGTCTTCCGTGGGGCCAAGCCCGCCGCTCGCAAGAATTAACGGCACGCGCTCAAGCGCGTCACGAAACGCTTCCGCCAGCAATTCGCGGTTGTCGCCGACAATCGTCTTGCGAACCACTTCAATTCCGAGCTTGTTAAGTTCCTCGGTGAGAAAGAGCGAGTTGGTATCCAAGCGGTCCGGAGTCAGCAGTTCCGAACCAACCGCAATGATCTCGGCTTTCATCAGCTCAATGATCCGACCAATGGCATGCCACGCACGTCCCAATCCAGCGTGAAGAGCGCGCCGCTGGTGGCCAGGATCGCGCGTCCAGAGGATTGCAACGCGAGCCCCACAAGTCCCGAACCGCTCAGCGCGATATCTGCGTGAGATTGCGTGTCGATACGTACGATTCCACGCCAGCCTTGGTAAGAGGCAGCCACAAACAAATTGCCGTCGCGATCAAACGCCAGCCCTTGCGGACGGCCGAGTCCACGGAAGAATACGCTGACTTCGCCGCCCGGCGTGATGCGATAGAGTCGATCAAAGCTGGACGTCGTTGGCCCTGACACATACAAATCGCCGTTTGGGTGAAACGCCAGGTGATAAGCAGCCACCGACGGCTCGAGCGTGGCAAAAACAAAAATTTCGCGCGACTGGCTGATCTTGAAAATTGTCCCGCTGCGGTCGCCCACATACAAATTTCCCACGCGATCGAAGGCAATACCTGTGGCGATGCCCATGCCTTCGATCCAGGACTCCGAGCGGCCGTCAGCGCTAACCCGATGAATCGTTCCGTCATTCCGGCACGAAACGAAGAGATTTCCTTCGCGGTCGAGAGCCAGTCCCGTAGGATTCACGAGCGAAGTCACGAACGGTTTCACGTCATAGTTCGCAGTGATTTTGTAGAGCGAAACGGGAACCTTCTGCCCGCGTGGCCCAGAGAACGTTACATAAATGTTTCCATCGTGATCCACCGCGGGGTTGGCGACGGGATGTAAATTGTCCGCGATTTGAATACCAATGTGGACGGGATGCGGCGAGCTCTCGTGCCCGTCGGATGCCACGCGCACGGTGCCGCCACTGGCGCCTTCCGGGACGCGTGCAATCAGTCGGCTTTCGCTGGCCAGCGCCAGGCTCGCCTCCGCTTCGCCAAAACGCACCACCGGCCGCGCCTGCGCGCGCGAAACGAATCCGTGCCCGTGAATGGTCATCTCCCCGCCGGGGATGGCCGCTGCGGGCGCAACTCTCTCAATTTGCGGAATGCCGTTCTTTTCAGCGGAGGAGCCGAAGCCGAATTTCATACCCAACCAATGTGAATCGTCAGAAGGCCGAAATACAACGCCACGCGCAACAGGATGGCGGCGAACACTCCCGCCATCCAGTCATCCGCCATGATGCCCCATCCGCCGCGCAATTTCTCCAAGCGGTGAATGGGCCACGGCTTCCAGATATCGAACACTCGAAAAAGTATAAAACCCAAAAGCAGGTATTTCCAGTTGGCGAGGCTCAAGGCAAAGAAAATCGTGTATTCGGAGAAGTCGAAATGCGTCATCAAGTGCGGCAAAGCGATGGGGATCAGAGGCAGCAGCAGTGCCAGGTGCTGGCCAGCCACTTCGTCAATGACCACGTACTGAGGGTCCTCGACACGCGCGTAGGAAGCCACACGCGAAGCGCTCCAGACCCCAAGGGCCGACAGCAAAAGGAAGAGCACGCCGGTAATGAGCAACGGCAGGGCGAGCGTGGAGCTATGAACGTTTGTCCCCGGTGCGCCAAACAGGTTTTCTCTCAGAATGGTTTCAGCCAGCGGGTGGAGGGAAAACAGATCGCGAACAGAACGCGGGTGCAAAAAGAATATGGCCGAAAGGAAAGCAGTTGCGACGCCGGCCAGGGACCCGAAAGTCCCGGGCGCTTTGCGCAGGTAACCAATCCCGAAGACTGTCGCGATGGCAAGCGCCAGTCGGGGTTTTTCAGGCGGTGCATCCAATGTGTGCGCAGCGCTAGGATTCGTTGTCATCGGGTTTGTCGAGATCGAGCAGAATCGTTTTGCGCTCTCCTTCCGCGGCTTCTTCTTCGTCGAAAATGGGATCGGAGACCACGTACTTCTCGCTGCCCCAGTTGCCCAAGTCCTGCGTCCTGCAACGCTCGCTGCAAAACGGAAAATCCTTGTGGACTTCTGAATCCGTCTCCGCTTTGCAAATCGGACATCGGTGCTTCATGGCGAACTCTCTTCTCTCTGTTCTCTGCGAACTCTGCGTTGAGAAAACCCGAAACCCGCGACGCAAGCCAGAATGAGTTCGCAGAGGAAGCGCCGTCGAAAAGTATAGCCTACCCTAGGACGCGCAGGGGCGCTCCAGTAGCAATTCTATGAAGCTTATCTGCGGGCTGAGTTGGCGGTGTAACTGAGGCATTCGCGTCCGTTCTTTTTGCCGGCCTCGGAAGGATTCCCACTACGCGCCCAATCAAGTCGTAGGCATCAGACTTCGTGATTTGCACGCACACCACGTCCCCTGCTTCCGCAATTTCGCTGCCCGGCAGTTCGATATCCGTCAAATAGAGTTTTCCATCGATCTCCGGCGCCATGCCTTCCAGACGTGCCTCCCAAACCAGCGGATTGTCTCTCGACGGACCTTCCACCAGGGCCAGGAAAGTCTCTTTCTTTGCTGCACGATATTTCGCGCGCAAATTCTCTCGCGATATCTTCTTCTGAATCGCCATCAAACGGTTGCGCCGGTCAGAAATCGTGGCCGCATCCACTTTTTCAATCAGAGAGTGGCTCTCGGCGTTATCCACGTCTGAGTATTCAAACACGCCCATCCAGTCAAGCTGCGCGGCCTTCACGAAATCGCACAGTTCCTCAAAATCCTTTTCTGTTTCGCTCGGGAATCCAACGATGAACGACGTGCGCAGAGACACACCGGGAATCGTCTTTCTCATGCGATCGAGCAAGTGCAGGAACGCATCGCCATTTGAGCCGCGCTTCATGTGCGCTAAAACGTTCCGGCTGGCATGCTGCAGCGGCACGTCAATGTACTTTGCCAGCCGCGGATGCTTTGCAATGGTGTCCAGCAACTTTTGTGTCACACGGTTTGGATAGGCGTAGAGAAATCGCACCCACAGCAACTCTTCATTTTGCGCGAGCTTCGCAAGTAATTGCGCCAGCCCGTCGCGCAGGCCCAAGTCTTCTCCATAAGAGGTTGTGTCCTGGCCGATCAGGGTGACTTCACGTGTGCCAGCAGCGGCAAGGTTCTCGGCTTCGCGCACGACTGACTCAAATCGGCGGCTTCGGAATTTTCCGCGTAGCTCTGGAATGATGCAAAACGTGCAAGGATGATCGCAGCCTTCCGCAATCTTGATGTACGCCGCATGTTTGGGCGTGGTGACGATGCGAGGCGTGAAATCGTGATACAAGAAGGTCGGCGGTTGCGCCGGCAGCACGCGCAGGTCGCCGTGCACAGCCTCCAGAATGCGCTCGACTTCGCCGGTTCCCACCACCGCGTCCACTTCCGGCACTTGCTCCAGAATCTGCTCGCGGTACCGCTCCACAAGACAACCCGCAACAATCAATTTTTTTGCCGCACCGAATTTCTTGTGCTCCGCCATTTCCAGGATCGCGTCCACCGACTCCTTTTGCGCCGCCTCGATGAAGCTGCATGTGTTCACCACCAACACTTCCGCTTCATCGGCGCGGGGCGTCAGTTCATAGCCATGGTGCGCAAGAATGCCCATCATCACCTCGCTGTCCACGAGGTTCTTCGGGCATCCCAGGCTCACAAATCCGACCTTCGTCATACGCAGAAAAATCACTCCTTAGCGCAATTCTAAATTCTACCATGCGCCGCCTATCGAGCCTGAATTTGGAATGGCTTACTAGGTTTGATTAATGGAGGACTGCGGGCGCGTCCGCAGTGCAGCCCGAACCTGCTCGAGCAATTGCCCGAGTCTTGTTGTGTCGCACGGAGCGCCGCCAAAGCGCGCGTGCACGTATAGCTGCGTGAATTCCTGGACGGCAGGCGCAAGCCGCGGTGACTCCACGGCTGCCGCAAACTCAAGGGGTGTTTGCGTTTCTGCGCGTAACAATCCGCGCCGTGCCAGCACACGCATCAATTCCGCATAAAGCCGCGAGGCCAGTTGTGGATCGGACCGTCCGGACTTGGCCGCTCGAATCCGTAGAAACAGGCGGATCCGCCGCATCACTTCCGCAGGCACGTTGTAGCGCAGCGCCAGCAGCAGCAGCACCAGCACCACGGGAAGCAAATATCCCAGTGAGCCGTGTTCCAGCTGCCAGGATTTCAGCCATCGTTTGCCTTCCTGCTGTTTCCGGTCGAACCATGTGCGCGCCGAATCTCCCCAATTCTTCGAGCCGCGCTGCAAGTTCTGCGCCAGCGCTACTTGGTGCGCGAAATCGTAGCCGATCACCCACTCATTCCATGTGATCTGCATCCAGTCGACGTACATCCCAAGCCGCGTCAAAAAACTACTCCCGCCTTCGATGCTGGACGGCGTGGGATCAAAGACCTGCCAGCCGTTCCCCGGGAAGTACACTTCCACCCAACTGTGCGCGTCGCTCGCGCGCACGATGTAGTCGCCGCCAAGATCGTTGTACTCTCCGGGAAGAAACCCGTTCACTTCGCGGGAAGGAATGCTGAGCGTTCGCAGCATGATGGCCATCGCCGACGCAAAATATTCGCAATGTCCTGCCCGCGTTTCGAACAGGAAATGCGCTAGCGGATCCTGCCCTGGCTTGCCGGTGAGATTCAACGTGTAAGCGAACCTCGTGCGAAGGTAGCTCTCGATGCGTAGTGCCTTGTCGAAAGGCGTCTGAGCATTCCTTGTGATTTCGCGCGCCAACTCCGGAATGCGGCGGTCCAGTTGATCAGGAAGCTGCAAATAGGTCGAAATAATGTCACCGGAGTAGTCGGTTCCTGCAGCCCGGAGCTTCGCGGAATCTCGCGGCGGGAGGCGCGAAATGCCTGCGTAACGGATCGCAGTGAAGTTGCGGAACGGATTTCTGATCGTTTCTGTTGCATCCGTTACCAGGTAATTGCGCTGCATCGCGGCAAAGGAATTTGTCGCCCCACCTGTGAAATTCCCTTGAAGAGACAGAGCTCTTCCTCCAACAAAAATCGCATCCGTGGCCACGGGCTCAAGGAAAACCGTGTAGTGGATGGTCTGCCCAAAGTTGTTCCCCATCTGCACCGTTTCTGACGTATGAATCCATCCGTCTGCGCCCGACTGCAACCTTTGCTGTCTTGCTACGTTGGAGGTCCACCGTTTCCCATCGAAGGTCGTTAGCGCTATACCCCTCCAGCGCAGCCATTCATACCCGATCGGCTTGTCCGTCTCCACGCGCATGACCACCGCGGAACTCTTCTTGATTTCACCAATCTGACCGAGCTCGACGTCCTCGGTGAAACCGGTCATGAGCGTGGGGCTGAAACTGACGCGCCCCAGGTAACCCGCGCTAAATCGCGGGAAGAAAAAGAAGAACATGCCGCCAACAACAATGGCGCCCACGGCTACGCTCAGCGACGCCAGACTCAGCGAGCGGGTGAGCTTGCGCTCCGTTCCCCGTTGTGCGGAAACCTGTGTTACGGCTCCGGTGGCTCCGCGACGCAGTTCCAATGCGATGAATGTGGAGATTCCGCTCAAAAGGAAAAGAAAAAACAACGTCAGGAACAGCGTGTCGACGGTGAGAATGGCCGCCGCAAGAATCGCCGCGAATGACAACATACTAAGGAAAAGCGCGTCGCGATCCGTTGAAGCGCTGTAAAAGCGAACCAGCATGGCCACAATCAGGAAGTGCACCACAGCCAGAAGCAGCGCAAAAAGCGGGGGATTCGCGGACCCACCAACAAAAAAACGTGACAGAAACAGGGCGTCCACCGGGAAGAACGCGAGATACACGAGCAGGCACCAGGTGGCGGCGCGAGAAGAGAGCTCAGCGGGACGCCCGTGCCACCAGCGATAGCCTTTGTGCAGGGCCGCGAGCGGGGCAATCAATGAAGTGAGTAAATCCAGTTTTCCTGTGCTTGCCAGTGTGAGGGTTGAAGTTAGAACAAGGAAGGAAAGCGATGCGCGAAAGTATTGTTCCGCGGGCAATGCGGGTGCGGCCTGAGTTGTTGCGGTCGCGGCCATGGGAATTTCCTATCGTAACATCAGCGGTCACTACCAAGCGGAGGTCCTTGAATGAGCCGCCGAAAGGATAAACGCCAGCAGTTGCTATCGGGCGGGAGCAGTTGCCGCGAGGACAGCGCGGGCAACTTTTCGCGTGAGGTTGGAGACCGGAAGAACCGTGATTTCGCCCAGTGGAACTTGTTCCGCGCCCTTGATGGGGGGAAGTTTTTTCACGCTGATGCGAAACGGCTCAACTGTAATTTCACGGTAGGTCACGGTGTGGCGAATTTCGTCCGCAGCCACGAAGCGAAAGCTGCCATTGCGGCTTTGGACTTGCAGCTTTCGCAGTTGGTCGCGCAACCTGGCGACAGGGTCTCCGTTCACGGAGACCGTGGGGAAGTGCCACAAATTGGAAGCGAGCGTCGGAATGTGATCAGCGAGCGCTTCTACATTTTTCTCTTTAGGCGGAGGAAGCAGAAGCGTCCGGCCTTGGTCATCCGCGAAGACAGCCGCGGCAAGTCGGATCTCCACGGTCGTGCGTTTCTTGCGCTTCTCCGGCAGCAGATCCGCGATGCCAAGCTTGCGGCCTTTACAAAATTGACCGACGGGGCAGAGCAGGCATTGCGGCGATTTTGGCGAGCATAGCGTCGCGCCAAGTTCCATCATTGCCTGGTTCCAGTCGCCGGGCGCTTTCGGCTCAAGATAAGCATCCGCGCATTTTTGCAACTCTTGCCAGCGGCCCGATTCTCTCAAGTCCCCGCGAACGGCTCCCAAACGCGCGAGAACACGGGCCACGTTGCCGTCCAGCACAGCCTGCTTTTGCCCGAAAGCGATGCTGAGAATGGCCGCAGCTGTGTAGTTCCCAATTCCCGGCAGCTTAAGCACATCTTCCAGGTGCGACGGAAACCTTCCTCCATGTTCACCAACAATCTTCTTTGCCGCCTTGTGCAGGTGCCGGGCCCGGCTGTAATAACCTAGCCCCGACCACAGCCGCAGCACTTCATCCTCGTGCGCGCCTGCCAGCGCGCGCACATTCGGAAAGCGCTTGAGAAAACGTTCGTAATAAGGAATTACGGCGGCCACACGTGTTTGCTGCAACATGATTTCGGAGAGCCACACGCAGTATGCGTCCCGCGTGCGCCGCCAGGGTAGGTCCCGCCGGAATTGACGAAACCAGGCGAGCAGTTGTTTGTGAAATGCGGTGAGTTCTCGTCCCTTCAGCATAGCGAGCCGCGATTTTCGCACAAGTAGGAGGGTTATTCGAGAACGAGCGCCCTAAAACCTGAAGGCGGCGTTTTTTAGTCGAGGAAGACGATGTAAGACGTGCTCCACACCGCGTGAGGGAAGAACCCGCGCGGCTGGCTGGTTACGATGATTTTGAAGATTTCCGGGTTCGAAGCCAGCTCGCCAATGAGCTTTTGCTCTGAATCAACCGGCAGCGGCTGCACAGCGGCAAGGTGGCCCAGAATTGCAAAAATATTTCTTTCGGCTGGAGCCAGCGGCGTATCAAAGCCCACGCTGCGGAATTGCAGCATGGAATTGGCCTGATAAAAGTGCCAGGCGATGTTGGCGCAGAGGGCCACCGCGCGTTCAAATCGTTCATTGATTGGTGTTTGTGTTGATGACGAATTTGCTGAGGATGGCTGGGCCGCTGCAGAATGAGGATCGAGCACCAGCAGCACCCGGGAATCTTCTTCGCGCGTGAATTCCCGTACCATCAGCGAGCCGGAACGCGCCGTCGCTTTCCAGTGCACCAGCCGCGCGCTGTCCGTGTGGACGTAGTCGCGCAGCGCGTACAAATCCTGGCCGCGCCCCTTGGTGACGCTTTCGAGCGCTCCCTGAAGAACCGGCAAAAGCTCTATGTATTCCGGGGTCGGGTCCACGGAGGGATAAACGATCGCTTCGCTCTTCAGGTCCAATCGCCGCGACTTCTGCAAAAAGCCGAATGGAAAACGCGTCACGATTCGGAACGCATCCTGCCGGTAAATTCCCCGGCGGTGGAAGGTCAGCGGAACGCTCTGCTGCAAGCGCTCCTGCTTGGGCACATAGGGAAAGTAGACCGGCTTCTCGAGAATCGCCGAGAGAGCCGCGCCTTTTTCGCGGGCCGCTTCGACGCGCAAGGAGAAAGAAGGCAGCGTGAGTTTTTGATTGTCCAGTTCGACGAAGGCGCGCACGGATTGCCCTGCGAAAATATAGTCGGGGAGAAGCAGTCGCATTTCGATGCCGGAGAGGCTGATGGAAGATAGAATCCCGGACATCAGAATAAGGGCAATGAGGCAGGCAAGGATCAGGAAGAGAAGATTATTGCCTGTGTTGAGTGCGGCTAGTGCGACGAGGAGAAGTCCCCCGAAATAGATCCAGCCCTCCCGAGAAATCCTGTACTGGATTCTGTAACCGATCCAGCGCAGCGGCGTGCGGCGCGCCAGCGTGGGCACCAAAGTGACCGCAACCCATCCGGCAATGGCCAGGGCCGCGAGCGCCGTAGTACTGGCGAGCACAATCTGGCCAAGCTCCGCAGCGGCACTGGAATAAAGCGCCAACAGCAGGGCGCCGGAAAGCGCGGCCATGGAAAGAAAAAACGCGCGGACGGCCGGACGGTCGGCTTTGGCAACCATCTGTGCGAGAGTGGAGCGAATCGCCGCCATGACTTACGCCAAGCTCATAGCGGAACAGCAACAGATTCGACGATTTCGCGCAGGACCGATTCCGTCGTCTCCGATTTTTTCTGGAGTGACGCGTGCCGCGAGCTCGCCACCACACGATGCGCAAAAACGGGAACCGCAAGCTGCTTGAAATCGTCGGGCAGGCAATAATCGCGGCCATCGAGGAACGCGCGGGCCTGCGCGGCGCGCTGTAGCATCAATGTGCCGCGCGGGCTGACGCCCAGCGCAAGCTGCTCGGTCTTGCGCGTGCGATTGACAATTTCCAGCGCGTAATCGTGCAAGCTGGAGTCCACCTTGATATGGTTGACCGCTTCCTGCATCGCCAGCACTTCACTCAAATCCGCGACCGGCTCGAGCGATTGAATCGGATCCTCCCCAATGCGCTTGCGCAGAATTTCGCGCTCGGTCTCATGCGACGGATAGCCCATCTTGATACGCATCAAGAAGCGGTCGAGCTGTGATTCCGGCAGCGGATAGGTGCCGTGATGCTCGACAGGATTCTGTGTGGCCACCACAAAAAACGGTTGCGGCAGCGTCTGGGTCTTGCCGTCCATGCTGACCTGCGCTTCGTTCATCGCTTCCAGCAACGCCGACTGGGTGCGCGGAGTGGTGCGGTTGATTTCGTCAGCCAGCACGACGTTCGCAAAAATTGGCCCCGGGCGAAATTCAAATTCGCGGTTTTCCGGATTGTAGACGCTCACGCCAAGCACATCGCTCGGCAGCAAATCCGAAGTGAATTGAATGCGCTGGAAGCTGCAATGAAAGGATTTCGCGAGCGCCTGCGCGAGCGTGGTTTTTCCTACGCCCGGCACGTCTTCAATAAGCAAATGCCCGCGCGCAAGAAGCGTGATGAGCGCAAGCTGAATGGCGTCTTCCTTGCCGAAAATGGCGCGCGCAATGGACCGCTGCAGCTGCGAGACGACTTGAGAGGTGGCAGTTGGCATTAGTGGAACCGCTTCGCGGTTATGCTTTCAATTGAAAACCGTGGCCCTTTCCTGCTACAACATAGATGACGCTTCGCAGCCTTGCGTTGACGTCAATTGGCAGCTTCGGGGCGACTAGCTCAGTTGGTTAGAGCGCTCCCCTCACACGGGAGAGGTCAAAGGTTCAAGTCCTTTGTCGCCCACCATCTTTCTTTGCGCCTTAAGCCATTCTAGCTAAAATCTCCGCATGTCAACCTTCCTTCGTGCAATCGAGTTTCTAGGTTTGAGCCTGTGGCTGGGAAGCGATGTTTTCTTGAGCTTTGTGGTGGCGCCGGGAGCATTCCGCATTCTGGGGAGCCGCGACCAGGCCGGCGCCATGGTCGGCTATTCGCTTAACGCGATGCACATCGGCGGAATTATCTGCGGCTGCGCTATCCTACTAGCTCGGCTGTTGCGGACGAAAACATTTGCGAGCCTGGCCACGCCAGCGGTCCTCTGCATAGTGCTGATGATCGCGCTTACGGCGATATCGCAGTACACAGTCAGCGCAAAAATGGCCGCGCTGCGCGTGCAAATGGGCTCCATCCAGGCGACAAGCGCTTACAGCCCGCTGCTCGCGGAATTCAGCCGCCTGCACGGAATTTCCGTCTCGCTGGAGAGCGGCGTTCTGATGGCGGGACTAGGCGCCCTGTATTTGATGGTCCGCGAACTCGCAGCCAAAGCTTGAGGCTTGCGCATGTTAGGAAAAGCCACAACGTGAGAACCTACACAGAGAGAAAAAGGGCGACCATCAATCTTAGCTATGCGTTAATTGCGTCGGTTTTTGGTTTCGGCGCTGCCTATTTTGCTTGGAAGGCCGGATCGCAATGGGAGGCGGAATGGTGGCGAATTTTCCCTACTGGCGTGATTGCAATCATTGTCTCCGCATTTCCGATTTACTGGCATTTCCGTCCCAATAAGCACCCCGTGCGTCGTGCTATCGGCGCCCACGGCAATCCAAAGGATATTGGCCCGGCTGTGAATCGTGAGATGGAGCTCTTGCATGAAGTCTTTGGGCCGTTTCATTTCACGAGAACTTACCTTGTTTACGAACCCGGATTCACTTTGAATGTGATTCCTTACGACAAGATTGTCGGTGTCGAGGTTGTGGTTGGCCTTGGCGATGATGCCGATACGGTTGTCTTGACCACGCGCGAAGGCAAGACTTACGAGTGGCACCGGACCTGGATCCAAGGCAAATTCGACCCAAATCAGGTGCTGGGAAAGATCCAATCTGCCGCACGGCTTTAAGCCCGTCGAAAACAGGCTACTCACAACCTACCTGCGCTTGCGGCGCGCGGCTGTAAAGGGCGTTTGCGGGTTTTGGCTGGGCGGATTTTGCGCATTGCGGCGTTGCCGGCGCGCTGGCAGGCCCGCCACATGTACCACGAAGCGACCGTACGGTATGGGCGCCAGCGTTCACCAAATTTCAGCAGCTCCTTGGGCGCGGGCATGTGCTTCTTGCCGTAAGTAATGGCCCAGCCTTTGCGGACGCCGAGGTCATGGATGGGAAGAACGTCGGGTCGGCCAAGCCTGAAGATGAGAAACATTTCAACAGTCCACGCGCCAATGCCGCGAACGGAGACAAGCCGCTTGACAAGTTCTTCGTCGGAGAGTTTATGCGCTTCTTCCAGGGTAGGCACGACGCCGTCAATGGTCTTCTTGGCCAGGTCTTTCATCGCCAGGATTTTCGCGCCGGATAGGCCGGCCTTGCGAAGAGCGGGTTTGCGCAGCTTGAGCATTTCTTCAGGCGTCGGAATGCGATCGTTCGAGCCTAGCGCTCTCACTCGGCCGAAAATTGTAGCCGCAGCCTTTCCGGAAATGGATTGGTGCGTGATGGCCTCCACAAGAACCTCGTAAGGAGACTCCACAGCGCCCTTTTCGACGCGAAATTCCCGCGTTTCTTTGATCAGCGGAGCGAGTTGCGGGTCCTTCGCCGCCAAAGTGTCCATGGCCAGGCGCAAGTCAAACTGCGGCATTTCGTATTCTGTGGCAACCATGAATCTCCTATCCGGGGTTGTAGCGGCCGCCTTCTGAGGCGGGCGCGTTTGATTTCCATGGAGGAATCCATGCAGACGGCATAGAAGTTATCCGTTTTGAAGTCTCCGTGAAAGAGCCGGCGAACGGATATTCACCGACGACCGTTGAAAGCCCTTTGCGCACCGGATTCAACCAAATATACCAGGCAACTAATTCAATTGATTCGTGAGTGCGGAGAATATGATCGAAGAATTTCTTCTGCCATAACGTTTGGGATGTCTCGGCCTGGTATAGGCGGCTGGTCTTGATTTTGAAGCTTTTAACGAATGCGAGCAGGTCGCTCGAGGGTTCCTGTCCCTCCGTCAAGAAGTGGAAATGGCCGGGCATGATGCAATAGGCATGAATCGCGAAAGATCGCCCAGCCGATTCCGCACGGAACTCTTCCAATAGCCAAGCGCATTGTTTGGGATCTGCAAACACGGGCCGTCGATCGAAACAACAAAGCGTCAGGAAATAACACTGCTGGCCGACGTAATTGAATTGGCGCAGACGGATGTTTTTATGGTGGAACATGACGGTCTAGGGAAACGGTGGGAGAGATTCTAACGCGAAAATCGTGGTGAATATGAGGGAAAAAGCGCCCGCCTCAGAAGGCGGCCGCTACAACGGCTCCGTTGAGGCTGCAGGTTGGCGGGAAACTTTGCGCAGATGGAGGGCTTTTCGGCGGGAATAACGCCAGCGAAGCAGGCTGACCACGGCGATCAGCACAAAGCAGCACTCGACGAAGAGCTTGCCGCCATCGAACCAGTCGATCGGGTCGCCCTTCAACGCGGGTTGGGTGAACAGGCTATGAAAGAAAAGGGCAGCAGCCGCGAAATAAATGCTGAAGTGGAACGACTTCCAGAGGTGTCGGCCTAGGCGAACCCGAAGATAAGAAGTGATGACCACGAAAGCGAGCAAATAGAAGGCCAATGCGCCGATAGTGTTTTCAAGCGGCTGGCTGGGAGAATGAACAGGATAGACGAGATCCTTGAGGCGAAATCGCGGGTCCTTGTTGAGAAGCAGAATGGCCGGATGCAGGAGCGACACCGACAGAGCGATGTAGCCCGACCAGTTGTGCAGACGAAAATAGTTGAACCGGCGATGCGGCCAGGAACGATGTGGGCTGTACCGAAACGCCATGAGCGTCCCAAGCAGCAGGTTCAGCGTGACTACGCCCACGGCTATGAGTCCGACGTATGCGGAAAGGTCGAGTACCTTTAGGCTCATGAGGGGTAACGGCTGTGCATAGGCGTTGAGACGGCTCGAAAGGGGGTAACGTTTCAGGGCATGCCGGGTTTCCGATAAGTGCTAAGATTCTCTCGCGCCGCCGTCATGCCTATGAAAGTCGCGTTTACTCTGAACTATAACGAGTACCTCGAGTCACAGAAGAGTCGTCTAAAGAATGCAGATCGTTCACTCAGCTTGGGGCTTCTTGCCGTCATGGTGGGCGCCTGTGGAATAGCACTAGTCATAGGCATTTTGATTTTGCAGGGCCTGCCCGATGCACGCCGCGTAGCAATTAAATTTCTGATCGTAGGAGCTCTATTTCTGCTGGCGACCCCGGTCGTCTGGCGTTGGCAAAAGGAAAAGGACGTTAGTTCGATTGAGGCCAGCATCCAAGTAGACTTTGATGCCCTTGTGAAAGACAAACAAAGAACGTTCGAGACTGAAGAAGTTGGGTGGACGTTTGAGTCGGAGTACGGCACAGATTTTCGACCTTGGGACACCTTTGCGGGATATTGGAAAGGGGAAAGAATTTTCACCCTATCAAGTCGTTCCAATGTTTATGTGTTGCCCAAGCGGGTTTTTACTTCTGACCAGCTCGCATCCTTGGAAGATCAAGTAGAAAAAACTGTGGCGTCAGCAGCCGTAAACACAATTTTTTCGGTTCGGCTATCCCAATCAGGTATGGATTACACCCTGGGTGCGGGGTCAACTCACTGGCAATATCGTCCGACGGGGATTTTGCTGTTAATGGGGTTGTTCGCCGTTAGTGCAGGTTTGTTCTGGGACCAAGTTAGAAACGCAGGCCAGCCGGGCAGTGACAGTTTAGGATTAGGCTTATCGATATTCTGCTTGGCGCTCGCTTTGTGGTTCTCAATAGGACCCCTTCTCCAATACGGCAAGTACAAGGACCTTGCCAAGACTCTCCCTGAATTCGAAACTACGGTCACGCCAAACACTATCTGCATTAGAGGCGCGGACCGAAAAGTAATCCTTAGATACGAACACTTCCGAAAATTCTCAGAAACGCGAGGAGCATTTCTTTTCTATAATTCTGACAAAACTTTCGTGATGTTGCCAAAGCGCGGTTTTGATAAGAAGCGTCTCGAAGAGTTCCGTGAAATCTTGAAAGCGAACATCAAGCCCGCTTAACAGCATATCCCTCAAGGAAAAAATGTTTGGTGAATAAGCCTGCCTCGAGCAAGGGCGATGGAGCGTCTGTGTTAGCATGAGGGGTTTGAGTTCGCGGAAATTTAATAGAGAGAAGGCGTACGCGTGCAAGCTGGGATTATTGGACTACCTCAGGTTGGAAAAACGACGCTGTTTCGGATTTTGACGAAGGCGCAGGTCGAGGGGAAGAGCGGGGCCTCGGCAACGCACGTCGGCGTGGCCAGAGTGCCGGAGCCGCGGCTACTGGAACTGGCGAAGCTCTACAACCCGAAAAAAATCACCTACGCGACCGTGAATTATGTGGACCTCGGCGGCATGCAGAAAGAGCGTATGCGGGAGGCGCTGGCGCAACTCCGCGAGGTGGACGTGATTGCGCACGTGATTCGTGTGTTCGAGGATGCCAGCGTACCGCACTCGGAAGGCAGCATTGATCCACTTCGCGACGCGACCAACCTGGATTTGGAGTTGATGCTCTCAGACCATGACCAGATCACGCGTCGGCTCGAACGCGTGGAAAAAGACTTGAAGAAAAAGCGTGATCCAGCGCTGGAACTCGAAAAAACGGCGCTGGAAAAGTGCAAAGCGCAATTGGAAGCAGAGAAACCGCTGCGGGAATTGGAGTTGACGCCCGAAGAACGCAAGTCCATCGGCGGGTTCTTGTTTTTGTCCGCACGGCCCGTGCTTTACGTGCTGAATTTAGGAGACGAAGAGGCGGACAAGCTTGACACGGCCGTGGAACGCCACAAGTTGAGCGCGCTGCAAGAACGCAAGAATGCTGCGGTCGTAGCCGTGTGCGGGCGCCTCGAAGCCGAACTCGCAGAGATGGAGGAAAAGGAAGCAGCGGAGCTGCTAGCCTCGTATGGATTGAAAGAGCCTGGGCTGAACCGTTTAATTCGCGCGACATACGATCTGCTGGGATTGATTCAGTTTTTCACGGCAGGAGAGCCAGAAGTGCGCGCCTGGACAATTCACAAAGGCGATCCTGCTGTAAAGGCCGCCGGCGTAATTCATAGTGACATCGAGCGAGGCTTTATTCGCGCAGAAGTCGTGCGCTGGAGCGATTTGCTCGCGGCAGGAAGCATCGCCGCGGCAAAAGAAAAAGCGCAAGTGCGGCTGGAAGGAAAAGAGTACGTTGTGCAAGAAGGCGACGTGATTTTGTTCCGGCACTCGGGGTGAGTACAGACTTCAATCTATGCCTCTTTGTCTTCTTACGGCCAACGGTAAACTGTCAACTGTGAACCTGTTCATGGAGCATGATGTCGCATTTCGGACGACCTTAGCGTCGCTGCTGGGGCTTGTCGCGGCGCTCGGGAATTTGCTCGGCGGGTACTTCGTCGTTCGAAAGCACTGGCCGCGCCAATACCTGCAATATTTCCTCGCCCTAGGCGCCGGATACATGCTAGCGGTGGGGTTCCTGGAAGTGATCCCGGAATCGGTGCGGCTTTCGGGGACAAGCGCACTGCTATATGTGCTGATTGGATTCTTCCTCGTTCACCTGTTCGAACACACCATTGCCCCGCACTTTCATTTTGGCGAGGAAACCCACCACGAAGAGTTCCACGGAGTTCACGCTGGCAAAACGGTTCTGCTTGGCATGACCATTCACACGTTTTTTGACGGCGTGGCCATCGCCGCTGGATTCCTAATTTCAACCTGGCTCGGCGTCGTGCTGTTCGTGGCGGTATTCCTGCATAAACTGCCCGAAGGCTTCACAATCGCCTCGGTTGCCTTGGCAAGCGGGCGCGACAAGCGCAACGCGATCCTCGGAGCCGGGTTGTTAGGGGCGGCAACGCTGTGTGGCGTGCTGCTGACCAGCGCCCTGCAGGGTCAGTTAAAGTATGCGCTGCCGCTGTCGGGAGGCGTAACCGTATACGTGGCGGCAACCGACCTGCTCCCCGAAGTAAACCGGGAGCCGAACTGGCGGATGGCCCTTCTGGTCTTTGTCGGCGTGGCTAGTCTATTGATAATGCAGCACTTATTTCATGTTTAGGTTTGCAAAAACGATCTCCTAAATGCCAGATGAACGCGGCGCCTAAGGCCCGACCCACCAACGCATTAGCCCCCTTTCATTCGCAACTTTCTGAGACACCCTGGGTTTGATACAGTGTGGCGGCTATGGCCAGGTCGGACGTCCAACTGATGCTGGACGTGAAGGCGGGCGACGAACAGTCGTTCACCTTACTCTTGCATCGATATAGGACTCCCTTGGTGAATTTCCTGTACCGGATGGTGCGCAACCGGGAGCAGGCGGAAGACCTGGCGCAAGAAGTTTTCTTGCGGGTGTACAAGGCGCGCGAAGATTACGTGCCGAGCGCAAAGTTCACGACGTGGCTGTTCCGAATCGCGACAAATCTGGCGCTGAACTCGGTGCGCGACACGCGGTATCAGCGGATGGAAATCTCCATCGACGCGCCTGTGACCGTGGATGCGGAAGAAGGTGAAGAAAAAACGCTGGACGTTGCCGAAAAGAATCCGAACATCGAGCAGCACTTGGTGGAAGAGACGCGCAAAAAGATGATCCGCCACGCGATTGAAAAGCTGCCGGAAAAGCAGCGCGCGGCGGTGCTTCTGCACAAGTATCAGGAGCTGGATTACGGAGAGATTTCGAAGATTTTGCAATGTTCGGAGAGCGCGCTCAAGTCGCTGCTCTTCCGGGCATACGAAACGCTGCGAGTGGAACTCGCCCCCCTCGTGGCGCAGCATGGGAAGTAGCAATTGGGGCCAGAAGGGAAGAAAGTCATGAGTTGCAGCCGGATGGAAAACAAAATTCTGGGATATGTGGACGGGCGCTTGAAGGAAAGCGAGCGGCTTGAGGTGGAAAAGCACCTTGCTACTTGCCCTACGTGCCGTCTCCGCGTGAATGAATTTCGCGCGGTGAGCAGCTTGCTGGATGAACTGCCTGTAATCGAACCGTCCCCTGCGTTTGACTTGCGCGTGCATGCGCGCGTGGCGGCTCTGCCCGTGAAGCAGAGTTGGTGGGCGGCGTTTCTGCCGGCGCCGCGTGTGGTCATTGCAGCAGCGACGTTGCTGCTGGCGACGGTTTGGGTAGGGACGCGCCCCAATCCACAGCCGCAGATCGCCGAGACTGATATTCCGGTACTGGAAAATCTGGATGTGCTTTCGAATTTTGATGTTCTGACGGAATTGCCTCCCCCAGTGCAGGCGGACGACGGCGGGCAGACGAATCCCCAGATGTAATGGGCCGGATGGAATGGTGAAAGACGCAAGGTGAAATGAAGCGGCGGATCCAATTCGAGAAATGGTTGCTGGCGGCGGCAAGCATCGCGCTTTTGACGCTCCCGTGCGCGGCGCAGAAGCGTGAGGCGAATAGACCGCCACAGCAACCGCGTCAGGCCCCGCGACAGCCAGCGCCGCGGCAGGAGCGCCGCCAACAGCAGCAAGAAAATCGGAAAGGGCAGAACAATCGGCCGAATAACGATCGGCCGCGCAACAATGCCGCGTCAAACCGGGAGCCGCAAAACCGGAAACCCGATTCAATGAGCATGATTGGCGGGAATCGCCCGCCGAACGCGCGCAGCGAGTCCGAACGGCCGAATTTCAATCCAAACCGTCCGCCGAGCGCAAACAATTCACAGCCCCGGCGTTTCCAGGATTTGAGCCCCAAAGAAAAGCAGAACTATGAGAAGTTCAATCGGCTGCCGCCGCAAAAACAGCAAGAGATTCGAGACAACGCTCGCGCCTGGGGGAAACTCACAGTAGAGCAACAAAGCCACATCAAGAATGATGTGTTTCCGAAATGGCAGCAAATGCCTCCCCAGCGGCAGAAGGCTATCCGGCAGCGACTGGGTGTGCTACAGAATATGCCGGAGTCAGCGCGCAACCAGCATTTGAACGATCCAAACTTCACGCGCGGCATGAGCGAAGAAGACAAAGCCATGCTGCGCGACTTGAGCCACATGCACATGGGAGCGCCAGACCCGCCGAACGAATAAGCAGTTTTCAGTTGTTAGTGCTTTGTTGTTAGTTCCAGAAAAGACAAATCCTGCCAAATCGTCTCCCCTCCTTTTCCGTGCTAAGTTGACAAGCTTCGTTTGTTCGCGGCATGTTGACTAGACTAGGTTTCTCGCATCAAACGAGTGGAGGAAAGTCATCTCGTCTTTGTCCACAAGCTCCCCTGTCAGTTTTTCCACCCGCTTCCGCGCGATGCAGCACCGCAACTTCCAGCTCTTTATCGCCGGGCAACTCATTTCCCTCATCGGAACGTGGATGCAGAACACGGCGCAGCAGTGGCTGGTTTACGAGCTGACGCATTCCGCCGTGCTGCTGGGCGTGTTTGCCTTTGCGAGCCAGGTGCCGATGCTGTTTCTTTCCTCGTTCGGCGGATATCTCGGTGATCACTACAACCGGCATCGCGGCGTGATTGCCACGCAGACGGTTTCGATGGTGCTGGCGTTCGTGCT
Source organism: Candidatus Acidiferrum sp. (assembly GCA_035280045.1). Lineage (GTDB taxonomy): Bacteria > Acidobacteriota > Terriglobia > Acidiferrales > UBA7541 > Acidiferrum. The sequence continues at coordinate 8,644 of DATEGP010000024.1, read as the reverse complement.
GGCGGCTCTGATGCTATCTCACAGCATTCAAGGTTGGCGTGGCGCCTGGGTGGTCGTGGCGATCGCGTTCATGCTGGGAATTGTGAACGCTTTCGACGTACCCATCCGCCAGGCATTTTTAGTGCAGATGGTAGGGAAGGAAGATCTGCCGAATGCGATCGCGCTGAACTCCTCGATTTTTAATGGCGCGCGAGTCGTAGGCCCTGCCATCGGCGCCCTTACGGTCGCATGGGTAGGGGAAGGCTGGTGTTTTTTCCTGAACGGATTGAGCTTCATAGCGGTGATCGTGGCGCTGCTGATGATGAAGATCGAACGCACACAAACGATGCCCAGCGAGGACGAAGGGCCGCTAAAGAGTCTTATGCAGGGGTTCCATTTTGCGATGAGTGATTTTCCAGTGCGGTCGGCGCTCTTGCTGCTTAGCGTGCTGAGCCTCTTCGGCTTGCAGTATTCCGTTTTCATGCCGATTTACGCGAAGGACATTTTGAGAGGGGACATAAAGATACAGGGATACCTGATGAGCGCGGCGGGGATCGGAGCGGTGCTGGGCGCGCTGCACTTTGCGGCGCGAACAAGTTACAAGGGCCTGGCGCGGTGGATCGCGGCAACTTCGACGACGTGCTCGATCGGCTTGCTGATTTTTTCTGGAGCCAAGGGTTTTTGGTTGTGCGCAGCCGTGCTGTTGGTCGTGGGGTTTGCAGCGACTTCGCAGATGGCTGCCACGAACACTCTGATCCAAAATCGCGTACCCGATGAGCTGCGCAGCCGCGTGATGGCGGTGTACGCGACGATGTTCATGGGCGTGCAGCCAGTCGGCGCCCTGATCTCGGCTGGAGTTGTAAAACGGCTTGGTGCGCCCCACACCTTGTCTGTATTCGGATCCTTGGTGCTGCTAGGAAGCCTGGTTTTCCTTTCTCGCGTTGTTCTGAGGTTGCAGGGTAAGGGAGAAGCCACAAAGGCCGCCGCAGATGACTGATGCACTAAAGAGTTGACGGTAAACAAGGCGTTTTAAGTATCGGCGTCGCCTTGTTGCGGCCAGCCGCAAGTTACTTTGCGGCGCAAAGTTTTAAAGTAAGACTTTAGCTGCGGCTGGAATTTACTGACGGACTCAGGCCTAGCCAGCGTTCGACGTCAAAACTGCCGTTGAATCAAGAGGGGTTCGGGCGGTAGAGCCACTCGGGCTTCGTGAGCGGGTCTGTGGATGAAACACCCTTGGCTCCAACGCTTGGTGAGCCGTTGATTTGCGCGAGGATGGCATCGACTTTCTGGCGCTGCGGAGCGAGGGAGCAAACAGCGTCCGTTGCGGTGGCGTCGCCCGCGATTAACATCGCTTGACAGCGGCAGCCGCCGAAGTCCTGGGCGCGGCGGTCGCAGGATTTGCACGGCTCCTGCATCCACTCTTCGCCTCGGAATCTCTGAAACGCGTCAGAGTGTTCCCAGATTTCGCGCAAGCTGCGGTTCTTTACGTTCTCAAATTTCAGGCCAGGGATGATGGGCGCGGCGTGGCAGGGAAGCGCGTCGCCGCTTGGTGTGATGAGCATCAGTTTGCGGCCCCAGCCGCCCACGCAGGGCTTGGGGTATTTGGCGTAATAGTCGGGCACGACAAAGAGGATGCGCGTCTTGCCTTGCAATTCTTCTTCGGCGCGTTTCAGGCGCTCGACGCAATAGTCCAGTTGCTGGCGTGTTGGCAGAAGCTTCTCGCGGTTCGCAAAAGCCCATCCGTAATATTGCACGCTGGCAAATTCCACGCAGCCCGCGCCGGATTCCTTCACGATCGCGAGCATCATTTCGAGTTCGTCGATATTGCGGCGGTGGATTACGAAATTCAGCGTGACTCCGATGCGATAGCGTTTGAGCCATTCCAGAACGCGCAGCTTTTGTTGATGCGACTTCGTGCCGGAAATGTCGTTGGCGGTTTCTTCGCGCGCGCCCTGGAAGCTAAGCTGGAAATGATCGAGTCCGGCTTGTACCAGGGCTTCGAGCTTGGCTTCGTCCAGCGGAAGGCCAGACGTGATGAGGCTGATGTAAAGCCCGGCAGCACGGGCGTTGCGAACCAGCCCCACGATGTCAGGGCGCGCGAGAGGCTCGCCGCCAGTGAAATCCGCTTGTAGGACTCCGGCTTCGGCAGCTTCCTTAAACACACGAGTCCACACGTCAGTGGAAAGCTCGTTCGTTCGAGATTCCAGTTCGAGTGGATTTGAACAGTAAACGCAGTGAAGCGGGCAGCGGTGCGTGAGTTCGGCGACCAGAGCTAGCGGGTTTGACGTGGTTGGCATGGGCAACGTAGAGCGGCCCGCCCCAGAAGGCGGGCCCTACGACGACCCCGATTCAAAATCGAGGGCGCGCTCGTTTTGCAGGAGTGCGAGATAGCCGAGGATATCCTGTTCGACTTTGTGCGGCTCCGCTTTCGAGTAAAGCAATTGCAGCTCGCCAATGATTTGTGACACGGAGTGCTTGCCGTCACAACGCAAAACGATTTCGAGGCTGGGGCCGTTGAGGCGCAGCGCGCGTTCCGGCATCAGCAAGACGCGCTGATTATTATTTTCGCCCATGCGGCATCCAGCCGCGAGCCGCGGCTTGCTGTTCAAGTCCACGCTCATGCATTTTCCTTGGCGGGCTGGAAAGCGCCCGGCGGAGGCCAGCCGGGATTCACGTAAGCGAAGTAGAGAGCGTCGAGCTGCGCCCAGAGGATGTCGCACTTTCCTCGCAGGGCGGCGTGAGCTTTGTCCTGCTCTTCGCGCGTGCGCGCATGCTTTACGACCCACGCAAGTGCGAACTCCGCGTCTTCGGGAGCTTGCGTCAGGCGTCCGGTGAAGTAGTCAAGCCCGCCGGAAAGCCAAGGATAGTGCTCGCGCAGGCGGTCCATGCGCAGAGCGATGAGCTTGTGAGAAAAAAGTTCGGTGAGCGAAGAAGCCACGGCTTCAAGATGCGACCGCGTGGAGACGAAGTCCACGTAGGCTTGCACAGCAAAGCGCGTGGCGGGAAGAATGCCATCGCCGCGCAGCGCGTGCTCGCGCGAAAGCCCCGTGGCCTCGACCAGCTTCAGCCATTTTTCGATGCCGCCCGGCTTTGTGCCGTCGCCATCGTGATCGAGGATGCGCTTGCGCCATGCGAAGCGGAACGCCGGATCTTCGCTGCGCGCGAGGATTGCAGCGTCTTTGATGGGGATTCTGCTCTGATAAAAGTAGCGATTGAGCGCCCAGGCCTGAAGCTGGCCCCGCGTGAGCCTGCCTTCGTGCATCAGCAGATGAAACGGATGCTTGTGGTGATAGCGCTCCTCGCCAATGGCATGGAAGCCAGCTATAAATTCTGCTTCGGCAAGAAAAGGCTTTTCCACGACGTTGGCGATTGGTGCAGTCATAAGCCTAAAGTTCGAACTCCATGCCATCGTAGGCGATTTCGAAGCCGGCATCCAGCACGGCGCGATGTTCGGCGCTTTTTTCGTCAAGGATAGGATTCGTGTTGTTGATGTGAATCAGGATTTTCCGGCCCTTGGCTTTCGGGGGAAATTGTTCGAGCAACCCGCCGGGTCCGGAGAGCGGCAAGTGGCCGATTTCGCGCGCGGTTTTCTTGCTGCGGCCTGTGTGCATCAATTCGTCGTCGCTCCAGAAAGTGCCGTCAATGAGAGTTGCGTTAGCAGACTCGGCCGCGGACTTCCACATGGCGGAAGAGCCGGAAAGCGACGGGGCAAAGAAGAGACGCTTGTCGGCTTGTTCCATGACAAAACCGACGGACGCGTCTTCCGGCGGAACGGTGTGGAGAGTTTCCTCGCTGACGTAATCCGGATAACAGCCTCCAAGCGGCACGGTGCTGCAGATGAAGTCCGCCGGTCCGGAAGAATCTTCGGATAAGTGGCAACCCAAACGTCCCTTTGCTACGAGAGTTTGCCACTTCACGGGCGGATTGGCGCGCTCAAGAACGCGGAAGATTCTGTTTTCCTTCTGAAGAACGCACTGCACGCCACGTGTCGAAAACACAAAGAAGCTTTGAAACTCGCGCAGATGTAGCAGCCCCATCACGGAATCCACATCAGCGCTCGGAAGGAACACGCCGCCAATCGGGGATGGCGATAAATGATCCTCAGGAGGAGCCAGCTCGCGTGCGACAAGCACTTGCTGGCGTAAATCTGGAGAAGCGCCTAGAAGAAACCAAACTTTGGAATCAACGGAGAAAATGACTTGAGTTTGAGTGCGCGGACGAGCCTTTATCTTTGCGTGGCGCAAGCCACTACAGTTCGGACACTGACAATTCCATTGGGGAAAGCCGCCCCCGGCAGCAGATCCGAGGACCTTTACACGCATTCCCGTGCGCCAGCCAGCTTGCTCGCGTGGCGGACAGAATGATTAGAGTTCGGCGTTGGCGTAGGAGCTGACTTCGCAGTTGAGGTCAATCTCTTCGTGCCGAGGGGTGGTCCATTCCATGGAAACGGGCTCCTTAATGAATTTTGGGCCTCAAAACTTGAGTAAGTGTAGCACGCCAAAGACCAAAATCAAGGGCAAATTGATCCAAGTCCCAGTTGCCAAGTGCTTCAATTGGGAAGACTTGCGGGTTGGGACAAGCTCCATCGCGGCGGCAACACCATACGACCGTGCCCAGAAAGAGGATATTCCAGGGAAAATCTCTTCCGGAGCCGATTAGCAAATACCAAGCCGGACACATCCCAAAGCAAGGTGACTTGACCCTCCCCGCTGCCTCGCCCAAGCTGAAATTCACAGCAGAAAAACGAGCGATTTAGCCCCCAGGTAAGGATTCGATGAAAAGACTTGGCACTCTCGTCGAGGCGCACTGGCCTCCATCACAACAGGACTCCCCTATCAGTAAGCTCGCCTTAAGCGTTGCCCGCCTGCGGATTCGCGTAAGTCTGGCTGCAATCTTAAGCCTGCTTCTTATGCCTGCTGTGCTGGCCCAGGGGCCAGCCGATGAAGATGTCAAGCCAACACCCATCCTTCAGGGAAGCGTGGCACTTGTCAGCAATTTCACCGGTGGGCAGCCCGATATACACCCCATTGCCACGCCGGTAGTGCTCTTGCCGATTGGGCAACGATGGCTCTTCGAAACACGGGCCACATTCGAAAACGATTTAGTGGAAGTGCCCGGAAGGCCCGGGTTTCACGGCGGCCCCGTTGAGAAGGAAGTCGAATACGCGCAACTGGACTTCATCGCGAATAAATACGCGACGATTAGCGTCGGGCGTTTTCTTACGCCCTTCGGGATTTTCAACGAGCGGCTCTATCCGGCGTGGATCCGGAACCTCCAGTCTGACCCGTTGATCCTGCCGATCGGAATCGGGCCAAGTAATGCGAGCACGGGAGCGATGGTTCGCGGGGGATTTAAAGCACGTCCGCAGTTCGACATTAATTACACGGTTTATTTTTCCACGGCTGTGACGACGACCCCCGTGGATTCGGACCGGTTTGCCGGCGGGCGGGTTGGAATTTTTGTTCCGAAAGCTCGATTGGAAGTTGGCGGCTCGTTCCAGCATTTGCTGCAGCAGGAGCGCTCCAATCTGTTTGGGTTTCACGCGATTTGGCAGCCTCTGGCCTTGCCTCTGGATGTAAGGTGGGAGTACGCGCGTTCGAAACGCGGCAGCGGGTACTGGCTCGAGCCTGCATACAAGCTGAGCCAGCTTCCGTTCTGGCAAAACGAAATGCGGCGAACGCAGTTGGTGGCGCGATACCAACAGTTTTTCACGGGACAATTAGTAAGCGACTCGCTTCCTCCAGTGAATACGAAGCTGTTCGAGTTCGGCGCGAACTATTACTTCATGGATGGACTGAAATTCACCACGAATTACGGTCGTCAGTTCAGCAGCCTGGGGAATGCGAACGTTTGGACACTGGCCTTCACGTATCGCTTCATCGCGCCGCTGGGGCCCACGGGAGCTTCACAATGAAGAAGACCTGTATCCGGATTTTCTGCCTCAGCTCGATGATGTTCTTGGTGGGGGTGGCGATTGCCCAGGAACCCGCAAAACCGGAAACGTCGTCCAGTTCCAAACCTACTTCCAGCGCATCGCTTTCAGCGGCAGCTTCAAATCCCGCGGATAAAGACGGATCGCCGCAAGGAGCACGCCGTTCGCTGCAGGGCCGCCCTTCTTCAAACAGTGGACCATCGCAGCGGGCAGAAGGAGAGCAGCGGTTCCGTGAAAACTGTGGACGCTGCCATCAGCCGCCGCGCAAGTTTCCTCCTCGCGTGATGGCTGCAGCCATTCGGCATATGAGAGTTCGAGCCATGCTCACGGACGAAGACATGCGGTTAATCTTGAAATACATGACGCAATGAGCGGGCGCTCCTTGTACTCGAAATGGATGCTCGCCTGGCTGTGGCCCATGACGATACTCGCGTGCTGCCTTTGCGCTCTGGGGCAAGGCGCACAGAGTGAGAAGCGCGTTATCGAAATCCTTGCGGATCACGACAGCCGGTTCCGCATGGAAGGGCAGAAACAGCCGGTTCTGAAGTTGAAGGCGGGCGAAAAGATTACGCTGCGAATCTCGGCAAAGAAGGCAAGAAATGTAAACCGCGATGGCGCGGTTCACGGATTCACACTGCTTCACGCGAAAGATCGAAAGCCAATACCTGAGTGGGATTTCGAGTTGAAGCCCGGCGTTCAAGAGTTCGAGGTCATCGCGCCGAGCGAGCCGGGGGACTACGTCGTGGTTTGTACTGTGATTTGCAGCCAGGAACACGAAGGGATGGACATGAAGGTCATCGTGTTACCCTGAAATCAGTGATCGAGGATGTCGAAGGCTTGGCAACAAGGAGTAGAAGGATGAGAAAGAAATCCGCAGCGATCTTCTGGGCTGCATTTCTCACAGCGGTAGCCATGTGCCCGACTCAAGGGAGCGCAGCCGACGAAAAAACGTTTCGGGGTGAAATTGCGGACTCGCAATGCGCGTTAAACGTACACTCGTTGACTCAATCGCACAAAGAAATGATCGCTATGAAGCCGGAGATCAAGACGGACGGTGATTGCGCGCGCTATTGCGTGAAGGAACGCGGCGGAAGGTTCATGCTGCAAACAAAAGACAAAGTTTACAAAATCGATGCGCAGGTTCTGGCAGAGCAGTGGCTGGGGCAAAAAGTAAAAGTGACAGGAACTCTGGATCCCAAAACGAATATGATTACCGTAGAGAAAATCGAAGCCCTGGCTCCTACCCTTGGGGGCCCAGCGAAACCAAATTAGCGTTCGAACTCTCGGAGTTTCCAAAAAGCTTCTCTCGATTCAACAACGTCCACGCTAACGTCTACCACTACCTCTTGAAGATTCTTGGGGCCTGAACCACAACCTCTTGTGGCTCAGGTTTTTCGCCAAAATACGCGATTTTTCTTGACAAGCCAGCAAATCCGGGTACGATGTGGAGCGAAGTGGTAGATTGTGGGTATACGGGGCATTAAATAGCAGGCTGTAGGGCAAAGTAGAACAACTTCCTTAGGTTGTGGCGAAGGTGGGCAATTTGGCCATTCTGGACCACATTTTCGCGTTCGATTCCGGCAAGCGGGTCGAACTGAGCGGGGCAAATGAAGCTGCGGGGCAACTGTCCAGCGAAGGTGGACGAGAAGGGTCGTCTGAAAATACCCGCCGTGTTTCTCGAGCAATTGAAGGAGTTTGGAAACCAGTTTTACATCACCAGCACCACCGGTGAGACGGCCCGAATTTATCCGATGAAGGTCTGGTCGGAGATTGAAGACCGGCTGGAGAAAATGCCGAGCACGAACCGGGCGAAGAGGAAGTTTTTGATGCGGACCAGCTATTACGGCCAGACGGTGGAACTGGATGGGCAGGGAAGACTGCTCCTGCCGACTGTGCTGCGGGAATCAGCGCAAACCAAAGGCGACGTGGATGTGCTGGGCAACCTGGATTATCTGGAAGTAATGAACCACGCGCGTGTGCTGGATCAGTTGAAGAACGAGCCGTACACGGACGAGGACGACAAGGCGCTGGAAGATTTGGGGATTTGAGAAGTCGCGATGGTGAATGAGTTTGGGTGCGGCGCACACGCCGGTGATGTTGCGGGAGGTGCTCGAATGGCTGCGCGTAAAGCCGGACGGAACGTACATCGACGTAACGCTGGGAGCCGGCGGACACTCCGAAGCGATCGCCCGGAAATTGACCTCTGGAAGGCTGATCAGTCTGGACCGGGACGCACAGGCGCTCGGCATGGCGCGGGAGAGGCTGAAGACCTTTGGAGCGAGGGTGACGGTGGTACACGCGCCGTTCTCCCGGATTGCGGAGGCCGCACAAGAGTTGGGGATTCCGCCGGCGGACGGGGTCTTGGCCGACTTGGGAGTTTCGAGCATGCAGCTTGACCAGGCAGCGCGGGGGTTTTCTTTCCGCGAAGCCGGTCCATTGGATATGCGGATGGACGCCGAAGACGAATTGACGGCGGAGGAAATTGTGAATCGATGGCCGGAAAGAGAGCTGGCCGACTTGCTCTACCGTGAAGCGGATGAGCACGATTCCAGAAGGATCGCCAGGGCGATCGTGAGAGCGCGGCCGATACGCGACACCGCGCACCTGGCAACGACTGTGGCAGGGGTCCGAAAGCAATGGGGAAGGCAGAGACTGCATCCCGCAACAAAAACGTTTCTGGCGCTGCGGATAGCGGTGAATCGAGAGTTGGAGGAACTCGGGCAGTTTCTTTCT
>DATEGP010000023.1:0-15306 GCA_035280045.1 Candidatus Acidiferrum sp. | reverse complement strand
AATACGGTCCGCCGGAGACCTGCAAGGGTTGAACGCGATAGGTTCTCTGAATGAGCTGCTGGAGCGTAACGTTGGTGGCCTGAAATCGATCATTAGCAAATACAGTCGCAGACATCGGGCGGCCTTTGATCTTAAACCCGGACATGGGCTCGCCGGTCGTGTTTGGCTTGATGGAAACGGTTTCGAACGCGGGCGCGATGGCGGGATTTGAAATTTGCGCTTGGGCGCTGCTTTGCGATGGGTGTAGCACGCCGAAGACGATTGGGATCGCGACTGCGGCGACTCCCATGGTGCTAAGGAGAAGCTTCTTGCTCCACTCCAGATTAGGTGCGATGCGATTGGACATGATGGCCTCGATTCTTTTTTTGAGATTGGAACCTGTGACTCCGGCCGCGCAGAACAAAGGCGGCTCGAGATAGAATTTGCAAACCTTCAGGATGCTTTCGGCGTAGACGTGGGGATCGGCCCCGAGGCGGAGAACTTCCTCGTCGCAGGCGCGCTCGCGTTCGTCCACCAGGCGCGTGCCCATCCACCAGACGAGCGGATGAAACCAGAAGAGGGCTTCGACGAGCATGTGGAGGGCGGCGGCGAGATTGTCGCGACGGCGAACGTGGCAGAGTTCGTGGGCGATGACGGAGTCGAGTTGGGCGTCGGTTAATTTTTCGGAGATGCCGGCAGGCAGCAGCAGGGCTGGGCGGAAGATGCCGAGAATCCCCGGTTCCAGAGCGGATTGCGAGAGGAGGAGGGCGATTTGCCTATGGAACTGCGCGGTTTGCTGCGTCCGGCGAAGAGCTTCGAGTTCACGACCGGACTGAAGGGGCAGAGCTGCGCGCCCCGTTGCATTCAGCCGTCGCCAACGCAGATACCAGGTCAGGAGTACGGCGAAGCATCCGACCAACCATGCCACCAGCAGGATAGCCGGCAGGAGGCGAATTACGATTTGTAGTGCGCCGGGAGCGGGCAGCGGTGCGACGTGCGTTGGATTGGCGGGGGGAAAAGGCTCTCCCAACGTTTCTATTGCAAGAAAAACTGCCGGCTGGGCGATTGCTGGAGCTTTTAACCAGGGAAGATGGCTCCCCAGGCCAATCAGCAGTGAAAAGGGAGTCAGGAATTTCGCGGAGGCGATGAGCCAGAGAACATAGCGGGATTGCGCATGGTTTTTTCTCAGCAAAAGCGTCAGAAGCCAAATCGCGCCAGCAAATACAGTGGATTGCCATAAGTGGTTGGCCAAGGGCGCTCCGGTGGCGGCCCAATCGGAAGGCGAAAGTGGAGCGATGGAAAGAATAGTCGTCATGATTTGTCCTTTCTCGCGAGCTTCCGCAGGGTTTTCTCCGCTTCCCTAACTTCTTCCAGAGTGAGCTTGCCGGATTCAATGAGGTGCGCCATGACGGGCTGGGAGCTGCCACCAAACAGGTTCAACAGCTCGTCGATCAACCGGCGCTGGGCGGCGTGGCGCGAAACAATGGCTTCGAAGATGTGGGCGTTGCCGATTTTCTTGATTCGCTGGAGAACCTTTTTGCGCTCCATGCGATAGACCGTGGTTTGAATAGTGGTGTAGGCCGGGCGCTTTCGCTCCGGGAAAGATTCCTGAATCTCGCGTATGGAGCAGGCGCCGTGGTTCCAGAGGGATTCCATGATCTGAAGTTCGAGTTTCGTGAGTCTTGGCAGGTTCATGAATTCCTTTCTACTACATACGTTTGTTTTTCTACCATGCCTGTATTTGAACTGTCAAGCGGAAATCTAAGAGACGAGAAGAGGGGAGAGCAAGAGCCGTTATCGAGCTTGCGGCAAGAATCGTCAGCAGGAACGCCCAACACGCCGATGTTGACCAAATCTGCCGACTTCTCCGCGCGACTGGCCTCCTATGGATTAAGTAACGAACGCTAGACTCTATCTAGATACGACTGGAAGGCAGTCGAAGTTAACAAGAATTTTTGGGAATCGGGGCGCAAGGCCCCGATGTTGTCCAAGTCATGCTTTCTCTTCTGCGGCGCGCTTTCGGGCGGCTTCTTGAGGGTCGGTTGTAATGGCGATCCACCTCGGGTCAGGCGAGGCTTCTGCGTCGTAATTGTCGTGCCAGTTCCACCACTTGTAGGGCGCGGTCTGGGGGTAACCTTCTGGCGAGTCTTCCCAAGTTTCCTGGCGGCCGAGGGGAGTGAGGTCGAGATAGCTCCAGATGGTGCCCATCGCTTCGTCGCCGCGGTTGTTGATGAAGTAGGTGCGGAAGATGCGCTCGCCGTCACGGAAGAACACGTTGTGGCCGTGCCATTGGTCGACGCCGAAATCTTTGTCGAAGCTGTCGGTGATGGTGTACCAGGGCATCTCCCAGCCCATGCGCGCTTTCAGGCGTGCGATGTCGGCCTGCGGCGCGCGTGAGGCGTAGGCGAGCGTGGTGTCGCGAGCGTTCAGATGGGACAGGTGCCCAACCTGATCGGCACCCAGGGAGCAGCCGCGGCAGGCGTGGTCGGGCCAGCCGAAGACGCCCGGCTCGAAGAAGGCGCGGTAGATGACCAATTGACGGCGGCCCTCGAACAAATCGAGCAGGTTTTTCTTGCCGTGTGGACTGTCGAATTCGTACTTCTTGTCCACGGCCAGCCACGGCATGCGGCGGCGTTCAGCGGCCAGCGCGTCGCGCGAGCGGGTGAAGGCCTTTTCTTTCACGAGGAGCTGCTGGCGCGCGGCTTCCCATTCCTGCTGCGAGACAATCGGCGGCGTCTTCATCGCAAGATTTCCTTTCTCGAGTTCGTTGCCTCTTTCGTTTCTTGTTGCCACGTTATTTCTCCTTTGCTTTCATTTGGATGGTTGGAATCTCTTTCACGTCGGTTTTCTTGCGAGACAATTTCACGGCCAGGGCCGTCAGCCCACCGGTAGAGACCGTGCTGGCTACGACCAGTCCAATGGTCGATAAGCAAAATGGGCACATCGCATCACCTCTCGAATCGGGTGGCGAAGCGTGACCGCTAAGCCGCCTCTGTAGAGATGACGGGTGGGGTGGGGGCATTTCTACATCGGTTGACGAGACCAAGAGAAAACCGAAAGACTTAACACAGAGCCGCAATTTTGTGGATGACGCCAGGCAGGGCTTGATGAGGCCCTAGGCGAGTTTGTTGTAAGGTTCACAAGGGTGCCCATGGATCCTCAAAAGCTCTCGGACTGTCAAACCAGCTACGACCGCATCGCCGAGGAGTACACCAACAGAATTGCCGGCGAACTCGAACACAAACCGCTTGACCGCATGCTTCTTGACGAGTTCGCGGCGCGTGCGAAGGGAGATGGCCGCGTGTGCGATCTCGGCTGTGGCCCGGGACATGTAGCGCGCTACTTGCGTGACCGGGGCGTGGACATTTTCGGTATCGATCTTTCTCCAGGCATGTTAGAGCAAGCACGCAAGCTAAACCCGGCAATCGAGTTTCACCAGGGCAACATGCTGGCGCTTGACGTGGAAGATGGTGCGTGGGCCGCTATCGTGGCCTTCTACTCGATCGTGCATATCCCTAAGACGGATATTCTCCCAGCATTTCGCGAGATGTTTCGCGCGTTGAAGCCGGGCGGCCTGCTCTTTCTGGCATTTCACATTGGCCTGGAAGTTTTGCACGAAGAAAATCTTTGGGGCCACCAGGTTTCTCTGGACCTAGTTCTTTATGCCAGGAAAGAGGTCGAGCGCTATCTCGGTTTCGCAGGCTTTGCGATTGAAGACTCGCTGGAGCGCGATCCCTATGCGCCGGAAGTAGAATATCAAAGCCGCCGTGCCTACATACGCGCGCATAAGCCTGCATCGGCATCGCGCACCTGAGTCGGCGGAGCAACGCGCTCCACAATTGAGGGTCAAACGAGTAGTCTTCGATTTAGCGGAGGATGAAAATGGAGAATATCTCGCGCCGAACTTTCCTTGCTTTCACCGCGGGAGCAGCCGTAACACCTTCCATTTGGACAACTGAGCCCAATGTTGCCGGTTTTCCTGCCTCGCTCGATCACATTCTTCTGGGCTGCAATGACCTTGAGCGCGGCATCGCCTTCGTCGAAAAGCATACCGGCATTCCCCCTTTTTTTGGCGGCGTTCATCCCGGACGCGGCACACAAAACGCGCTCCTTTCTCTCGGCGAGCCCAGACGCGAAGAATTGAATCCCCGTCGCTACCTGGAAATCATCGCGCCTGATCCCAAGCAGTCCGTGGTAGGACAATATTCTGTCATCACTAAGCTCAAGGAACCGCGTGTCATCGGCTGGGCCGAACATCGCGATGACCTCGAAAAATTTGCCGCGCACCTCCGGCAAGAAGGAGTCGAGTTTGAAGGTCCGCAACCTGGTTCGCGCCAGCGTCCGGATGGCAAAATTCTTCACTGGAAGGCACTGCGACTCAAAGACGATCACGAGGGCCTGCTTCCGTTTTTCATTGAATGGAGCGCCGACACTACGCATCCCTCCGTTGACGCACCTCCCGGTTGCCACCTCGAAAGTTTCGAGCTCCTCACTCCCGATCCCGACGCACTCACAAAGACAGCGGATCAGCTTGGTCTTGGCGTTGCAATCTCCAAGGCCGCCGAGTCCCAAATCCGCGCTGTCATAAAATGTGCCGGGAGGGAACTCAAGCTGACATCGTGACCGTTCCGCCTATTGCGGCGCAACGCGTCTGCCATGCTATACTTTCTAACCCGTCCCCCGGGGCTGTCTCTTCCGAGGGCTGGTGTTTGTGCATTTGGGGGCCGGCTCCTGGTCAATCCGGGGAAAGCAGGTGCCTATCGCTTCTTGGAGGACTTATCGCTGAACGTAACTTCCGGCCGAGTGACCGCACGCGCGTGAACGAGCGCATCCGGGCGCGCGAAATCCGGGTGATTGATGAAGAAGGTGGGCAGCTCGGCGTCATGCAGCCTTTCGAGGCCATGAAGCTCGCGCGGGAACGTGGACTCGATCTGGTGGAAATTTCGCCCACCGCTGACCCGCCGGTCTGCAAAATCACCGACTACGGGAAATTTCAGTACCAGCAGAACAAGAAGGCTCACGAACAGCGCAAGAGCAGCCGAGGTTCGCAACTGAAGGAAGTGAAGTTTCGGCCCAACACCGCGGAGCACGATTATCAGGTTCGCAAGAATCAGATCATCCGCTTCCTCGGCGACGGCCACAAAGTGCGCGCCATGATTTTTCATCGCGGCCGCGAAATGGCCCACCAGGAAGTGGGTCGCAAGAAGATGGAACGCCTGCTCACGGAAATTGGCGACCAGGGCCAGATCGAAACCATGCCGCGCATGGAAGGCAACGTTCTGGTGGCGCTGCTGGCGCCGAGAAAAGGCACTGGGGTTCCGCGCTCCGTGGGACAAAGCGCGCAAGCGTAGTAAAGGCGGTCTAAAAGAATCTGTGGGAACGGCCTTCTGTGGCCGTCCGCTCTTGAGATTCAAGAAAGGTTTCGCTATGCCACGTAACGCATCAAAACCGAAAATGAAGTTGAAGACACATCGCGGCGCGCGCAAGCGCTTCAAGGTCACCGCCGGCGGTAAGATTTTACGCGGCCACACGGCCAAGCGCCACTTTACAGGGCTTAAGGCCTCCGGCCGCATGCGCAAGCTGAAGAAGCAGACGACCGTCAACGCGGCCGACGTGGCCAGCATCAAGCAGATGCTGCCCTACGGCTAAAGATTTCTCCGTAGGAGCACGATACATCGTGCCCTCGTTGAAGCGGCCGAAGCCGCTGCGAGTTTGGCTTTTTCGAATTGCGCTTTTCGAGTTTCGCTGTTCGATTTTCGTGCCAGGCAGCGCTTCACGGGTGCCTGCCGGCCGAATGGTCCTGGCATTGTCGGGACGACGTAGCGGCGGCCTTAGGCCGTTACCGCGGCAACGCGGAGCTACTCGCATTACACCGGAAACAAACCCGTTGCGCGACGCGCTTCGCTGCGCGTCTCTGCAACCTGTTTTGTTTCCCGAAAAATCTGCATCCGGCTTGACGCTTTCGTCGTCGCCGCTCTTGTAGAAGCGGGGCTTTAGCCCCGCCCATCAAATCGAGCGTCGCGAAGCGCACGAGTCCGGCTAAATCGAAGGAGCAAACCCATGGCACGCGTAAAACGCGGCACCAAGCGCCGGGCTCGGCGCAAGAAGTATCTCAAGAGGACGAAGGGCTTTTTCCTCACCAAGAGCAAGCTCTACCAGTCCGCTCAAGAGGCGGCCAATCGCGCCGATCGCTATGCCTTCCGCGACCGCCGCAACAAAAAACGCCAGTACCGCCGCCTTTGGATTCAGCGCATCGGCGCCGCCGCGCGTCTCAACGGCTTGACGTACGGCCAGTTGATTCACGGCCTCAAAGCCGCGGGCGTGGCGCTCGATCGCAAAGTCCTCGCGGACATTGCCGTCAAGGACGCCGCCGGCTTTGCCCAGCTCGCGGAAAAAGCCAAAGCCGCCGAATCCCCCGTTAAAGCAAGAAAGGCTTAATACTGTAGCGGCCTTCCTCGGAGGGCTGCGTTTCTCTGGTCGTCGCAGCTTGCGTGCTAGAAAACGGGAGACGATGGCGGCTTGGCTAAAAGACGTGAAGTCTGGCCTTCGGCTTGCGCTCATCATAGTCGGAACGATAGTAATTCTTGGTCTGCTAGGCAGAGGGTTACGGCTCATTAGCGTCGGGGGGTGGGGAGATCTTGCGCTCGGGATCGGGATCGTTTTTGCTGTGTCCGTCTTCCTTCTGGCAACCGTTCGTTGGTGGGCTAAGTGGTTTTTTGCTGCTTGCTGCCTGTTTACCCTTAGAACCATCCTGGCTGGTGTACTGGGGAGGACGATATCTGTTCCCAGTATTGTTGCTCCGAGAATTTTATTCGCAGAGTATGCTTGCATATTTCTGGCGATGGCTCTTCTAAGCTATAGGTTTGTGAGCGCCAAACCGAATTGGCCCGATTCGGTCTGTTTGGTTGGTGCGGTCGTAGCTCTTGTGTACTCGCTGTTTTCCGACGAGGTAGCAGTTCAGCGGATGTTGGTGGCTGTACTGCTCTTAGGCTTCGGTAGTGCGTATCATAACTTCTTTTCGCGCCTTCGCCGTCAAAGCGCGGGGATAAGTAAAACTCGATGAGCGATTCAAACAACAAAACGGCGCTGCCTCTGGTGCATCTCGGCATCACTCGTCCCGAGGAACTCACGGCTTTGTTCGCGGATCTGCGCGGGCGCTTCGACGACGATTGTGCTTGCGCGCACGACGAATCGGCCTGGAAGCTCTTCCGCGACCGTTGGCTCGCCCGCAAATCCGGCGTTCTCACTCAAATCACAGATAACTGGCTGAAACCCGCCACTCCAGAACTCAAGCGTGCTGTCGGGCAACAGCTGAATGAACTTCGTGCTCACGTTGAATCGCAAATCGAAGCGCGTCGCGTCGCCATCGAATCCGGCGCCGAAGAATCCGCTCTCTCTCGCGAACGCGTAGACCTTTCTCTCCCCGGCGTCATCCATCCCATCGGCTCGCATCACCTCATCCGGCAGGTCCTTCAGGAACTCGAAGACATCTTCTTCTCCATCGGCTTCTCGATTGTCGAAGGCCCGGAAATTGAAACGCCTTATTACAACTTCGAGGCGCTGAATATCCCTGAGTTTCACCCTGTCCGCGACGACATGGACACGTTTTACATCGACCTGCCCAAGGGCGCGGCAAGTCCGCTCCTTCTGCGCACGCACACTTCTCCCATGCAAATTCGCACCATGGAGAAGCGGAAGCCGCCCGTGCGCGTCATCGTTCCCGGCAAGGTTTATCGCCGCGACAATCCAGACGCCACGCACTCCTTCATGTTCCATCAGGTCGAAGGCCTTGCCGTGGACACCGACATCACTTTCTGTGATTTCACGGGCACCATCGAATATTTCGTGAAGCAATTCTTCGGCGCGGGCGTGAAAACGCGTTTTCGCCCAAGCTATTTCCCGTTCACCGAGCCGTCCGTCGAATTCGACGTCTCCTGCATTTTCTGCGGCGGCAGCGGCAACGCCGCTGGCGGAGGAACCTGCTCGAAATGCAAAGGCGCCGGCTGGATAGAACTCTTCGGCGCCGGCATGGTGGATCCTGCCGTCTACGGCTTCGTCAACTACGACGCCACAAAAGTCAGCGGCTTCGCCTTCGGCATGGGCATCGACCGCCTGGCCATGCTGAAGTATGGCATCGACGACATCCAGGTTTTTTTCCAAAACGACGTTCGTTTCCTGCGACAATTCCCATGAGCGCCACGGCTCAGATGAAAGCGATGACCGCGATTGATGATGCCTCTCCGTCGCACCGCGGCTGGCGTGCTCGTGTCTTTGCGTTCCTGCTCCCGAAAGTCAACGCGAAATATGAGCGCTTAATGGCGGCGCGCAAACGCAGCTTACTCGGTGACCTGAGAGGCAAGGTGCTGGAGATCGGACCGGGCGCAGGCGTGAATCTGAGTCACTACGATCCTGGCGTGCAATGGATCGGCATTGAACCGAACCCTTTTATGCAGGCCTATTTGCGGAAAGAAGCGAAACGCTGCGGCTTGCAAGTGGATTTGCGCACGGGCAATGCCGAGCGGTTAGACGCGCCGGACCAGAGCGTGGATGCGGTTGTATGCACTCTGGTTCTTTGCTCGGTATGCGACCCCAAGGAAGTGCTCAAAGAAGTTCGCCGCGTGCTCAAGCCCGGAGCGCGCTTTGTGTTCATTGAGCACGTGGCCGCACCGCGCGGGACTTGGTTGAGAAGCTTGCAGAACTGGTTCAGGCCGTTCCTGGTGCATTTCGCCGTGGGCTGTCATCCTAACCGCGAAACCTGGACAGCCATCGAGAGCGCGGGGTTTTCTAAAATCACGCTTCATCATTTTCGGGCGCCTACGCTGCTGCCCATTCTCTCGCCGCACGTTGCCGGCGTGGCGATTCGCTGAGAAGGAATTGGAATGAAGGTCGTCTACAACTGGCTGAAGGACTTCGTCGACGTCACCGCGCCGCCGCAGGAACTCGGCTCGCGCCTCGCCCTCTCCGGCACCAACGTGGGTAGCGTCGAAGGCGGCCCGCACGGTGCGGTGATTGACGCCGAAGTCGGTTCCAACCGCCCCGACTGTCTGGGGCACTTCGGCATTGCGCGCGAAGTTGGTGCCATTTACAAACTCCCGCTGAAAACTGTTTCGCCAAAGCCCAAGGAAAGCTCAGCTAAGGCCAGCGACGCCATCAAAGTCGAAATTCAAGCGCCTGCGCTTTGCGGACGCTTCACCGCCCGTGTCATTCGCAACGTCAAGATTCAGCCCTCCCCAAAATGGCTGAAGGATCGCCTCGAAGCTTCCGGCGTCGCCAGCATCAGCAATGTTGTGGACATCTCAAACTACGTGATGCTCGAACTCGGCCACGCTCTCCACACCTTCGACTACGACAAAGTCCGCGATCACAAGATCGTTGTTCGCGCAGCCAAACCCAAGGAAAAAATGCGGACGCTCGACGGCGTCGAGCGTGAATTTGATCCCGGCATCTGCATGATTTCCGACGGCGACGGCTCCCGCGCCATCGGCATCGGCGGCATCATGGGCGGTGCCGAAACCGAAATCTCGTTCTCCACGAAAAACGCTTTGATCGAGTGCGCCTGGTTCGAACCTGTTCCGGTTCGCCGCGCCGCTCGCTTCCTGAAATTGCACACCGAAGCGTCCACGCGCTTTGGCCGAGGCGCCGATCCGGAAATGGCCGAACTGGCTTCGCGGCGCTGCGCCGAACTGATTCTTCAGCTTGCCGGCGGCGAGTTGCTTGCGGGTGTTGTGGATGTATATCCAGGCAAGCGCGCCCCGAAGAAAATCCAGGTCACGCGCAAGGAACTTCTTCGCGTCATGGGCGCGGACGTTCCCGATAAGCAAATCGAAGCCAGCCTTAGCGCGCTCGGCTTCGCTCCCGTTCGCGTGGATCAGAATCGCGGCGCCGAAGGCTCGCTCCTCGCCGCCTGGGAATGCACGCAGCCTTCCTGGCGCGCCGAAGTCGAACGCGAAATCGATTTGATCGAGGAAATCGCACGCATCTACGGCCTCGATAAATTCCCTCCGCGCCTGCCTGCCGCCCGCCAGGGAGCCGCCCGCCGGCCGCATCACGAAGCGGAAACGCGTTTGCGCGAGCGCCTCATCGGCTTGGGCTACTGCGAAATCGTCACGATTCCGCACGTCGCCGAAGAGCGCGACGCCCTCTTTCGCTCCGCCGAAGTTTCCCCGGCACGTCTTGCGAATCCGCTTTCCGAAGAAGCGAGCGTCCTGAAGTCCACGGGCATCGTCACTATGGCCGCGGCCCTCGAATGGAACCTCAACCACGGCCAGCGCAACGCGCGCCTCTTCGAAATCGGCCGCCACTATCGTCTGCAGGGAGACAAATCCGTCGAGACGCCGGTGCTCACCCTCGGCGTAACCGGCGAAGCCCGCGAAAAGGGGCTTTATGACACACAACGTGAGTTCTCTTTCGCTGACATAAAGGGCGCTCTCGACTCGATTGGTCAACTAACTTCGACGTCAGGCAATGGTGGCTTGGCATGGCACGACGGCGGCCCAGACTGGTTGCACGCGGCTAAGCGCGGAAGAATACAGTTCGACAAAGGTGAAGTTGGGATGGCGGGGCAGCTCGCGCGCCGCGTTGCCGACAAACTGAAATTGCGCCAAGAGGTTTTTCTTGCCGAGGTAGAACTCGATCCCCTTTACACCTCGATGGAAAAAGCGAAGGACACGCGCCGCTACGAGCCGCTTCCGCGTTTCCCGGCCGTCGAACGTGATTTTTCTTTGCTCCTCACCGATGGAATCACATTCGCCCAGATTTCCGAATCCATCCGCTCGCTCAACATTCCAGAAATTGCTTCCATCGAAGCCGTCGATCTCTTCCGCGGCAAAAATGTTCCCGCAGGGAAATACTCCCTGCTCGTTCGAGTAACACTCCAGAGCCGCGAAGCCACACTGACCGACGCGCAGATTAATCAGTTCGCCCAAAAGATTGTTTCCATCCTCGAGCAGCGCCACCAAGCGCAGCTCCGCGCCAGCTAAAGAATGAATCCCGCGGCGCTCTGCACTGCGCTACAATTCCGCCCCATGAGCGCTCCGGTAAAGGTCCAAATCTTCGGCCAGGTCTACTCCATCTGCGGAGAACTGGAAGAAAAGTACGTCCAAAAACTCGCCAAATATGTGGACGAAAAAATGCACGCCATCGCCGAAGCCGCAGGAATCGTAGACACGCAAAAACTCGCCGTACTCGCGGCCCTGGCCATCGCCGATGAGTTTCACAGCATGAAAACGGAAGTCACCGAAGAAGAAGAAATGCTCCGCGAGCAGGCCGAGCGCTGCCTCACCCTCGTCGAGCGCGCCCTCAAACAAACCGCCTGAACGAAACCTTCGCTACCCTATTGACCCTGTGGCAGCCTGCTAGGGACTCAATCTTTCAAGCAAAGAACCTTGGCGCCCGGAAGAACTGACTCGGGTTCCTTGCTCTTACGCTAATACTCTCCGGAAGAACCAACTGAGAATGACACCTGCCCAGGGTCGATTTTCCGCGCCTCATCCGCCACGCGCTAGAACAACCGGACGAATTTTGGAGGTCAGCAGGCCTAGGAATTCGTTTGATGCAGTCATGAAGGCGAAGTGGCCGGCATTGTGTATCAAGAACAATTCTTTTTTCGGCGCCTTAACGCATTTGAAGTAATCAACCGCCGCCTGCGTGGGCGTGATGATGTCGTCTTGGCCTTGAATCACAAAGTAGGCAGTGTGGATGTTGCAGGCAGTCTTCGGCAGGTTAATTGCCAGCTGATCGGGCAGGACATGCTCGCTTTGGAACTCCATGCCTTCTTCGAGGTACTTGGATTGTTCAGGATTGCGCGCCTGGAGGTCGGGAAGTTGCGAGCGCAGGTGTTGCAGCCAGGCTTGGTCGGCGGGGGCCCAGAGCGAGCGCACATGATATTTGTTGCTGAAGCTGAAGTATTGGTTTGCGTTCGCCGGGTCGGGCCGGTTGGCTTCGATTTCTTTGGTGGCGGCCTGGTCGCCATCTTTGCGCGCCTTCGTCAGCACGAGTTCGTATTGCGTGTTAACCATTGCGGCCCAGCTTGCCACCTGGCCTGTGCCAACGTAGGCGGCGAAGAGATCCGGGCGCATCTGCACCATTCGGGTCGCGACGATGGAACCCCAAGAGTGGCCGAGCACGATGATTTTCTTTTTACCGAGTTCGCGGCAAAGGTATTCAGCGAGTTCAATGCCGTCTTTGGAGATGCGGTCGAGCGTCACATCAGGCGTGTTTGTGCCGTAGCGGCCGAAGGTATGGCCGGCGCCGCGTTGGTCCCATTGCACGACCGTGAAGGTCTTCTCCCATGGCCTGTAGACTTCCGCTTGCGGCCATTGCGCTTCCCCCGGGCCTCCGTGTACGACCAGCAGCACAGGGTTCGAACGGTCGTCGCCACTAATGTTGATCCACTGTTCCAGCCCGCCAAGCGGGACGAACGACGCCTGTTCGATTCGCGCGCTAGGAGTTTGCACGCTTGCCGTCGCGACAGCGGCAGAAAGAAGGGTTGCGACAATCCAAGACCAAGTAGGCTTATGACGCATCACTCCGGCTCCAGGGTGCGAGTCATTCTAAACCCAACAGTATCTCAATTAAGCCGAGTCTCGGGTCAAACTCCCTCAAGCAAACCGCCTGACACTTTCGGTCCAACTGCTCTTCTAAATCCTTGTTTATAAGGATTTTTGAAAAATCTTCGATTTCCGCTTGACAGAAGTATATAGATAGTATACTATCCATGTCACAATAGACGCCTCGTCGTCTCTTGTTGGACCCTCCGGGCAGCCGTCTTTGGTTTCAGCCCGCTGCACGGATAACTTCCTAAGGAAACACGTCGCCGTAAGTCCTTTAGAATGCGCACTTACAAGCAAACACCGCGTTTTGCCGGGTTTTGGCCGAAGTTGTCCTCCCGCAACTCCTTTAGAATCCGCACTTACAAAAACCTTGTCTGTAACTCCTTTAGAATGCGCACTTACAAAAAGGTGGGGGGGCACCCCAGTCTTTCCCCGTGGCCGCCAGATTCCTCCGTCTATAATGGAGCCCCTAAACTGAAGGCGAGAGGATTCTCAAAATGCGCTACCGCCGCTTCGGCCGCTCCGGATGGAACGTCAGCGAAATTGGCTATGGCATGTGGGGGATGGGGGGTTGGACCGGCTCCGACGACAAGGAATCGCTCAATTCGCTCCAGCGCTCCGTCGATCTCGGCTGCAATTTCTTCGATACCGCATGGGCCTACGGTGACGGTCACAGCGAGCAGCTTCTCGGAAGAACTCTTCGCGCGAACAGGAATAACGCCGAGGCCGGTGGGCCCGACAAGAGGCTCTATGTCGCTACGAAAGTTCCCCCGAAAAACCGCCGCTGGCCCTCTCGCCCCGAATACTCCCTCGACGAAAGCTACCCGCCCGACTACATCTTCGAGTACGTGGACAAGAGCCTTAAGAATCTCGACGTTGAAGCGCTCGACCTCATCCAGCTCCACACCTGGGAAGATGGGTGGCTTAAAGACGAGCGGATTTCGCTGGCCATCGAAAAGCTGCGCAGCAGCGGCAAAGTGCTCGCCGTCGGCCTCAGCCTCAACCGCTGGGAGCCCGCCAACGGCATCAGCGCCGTCCGCACCGGCCGCATTGACGCCGTCCAGGTCATTTACAACATCTTCGATCAAAATCCTGAAGACGAACTCTTTCCCGCCTGCCGCGAGAAGGATGTTGCCGTGATCGCCCGCGTGCCGTTTGACGAGGGGTCTCTCACGGGCACGCTCACGCTCGATTCCAAGTGGCCCACGAGCGACTGGCGCAGCACCTACTTCGTCCCCGAAAATCTCAAAGCCAGTGTTGAGCGCGTCAACGCTCTCAAGCCGCTCCTGAACGATGGTATGACCATGCCGGAAATGGCGCTGCGCTTCATTCTGAACAATCCCGACGTGCACACCATCATCCCCGGCATGCGCAAACACAAAAACGTCGAATCTAATGTTGCCGCCAGCGACAAAGGGCCTCTGCCCGCGGACTTCCACGCAAAACTGCGCCCTCACCGCTGGGTCCGCACGCCCACCAAATGGAGTCAGTGAAACGACACCTCCCGGCGTGCGTCAGAAGGCTAGAGGCGTAAAGGCGCCGACACTATGAAGTTGAACAAGGAATCGTGGAAGGGGTTAGGTTTACTGGTTCTGGCGTGCGCCGCTGCGGCTACGCTCGCTGCAGTTGCGAGAGGCAATGCCGCGGACCAAATCAAACGGCTCGCGGCACTGATGGAATGGAAGCAGGGAACCGTTGTGGCGGACATCGGGGCAGGAGACGGAATCTACTCGTTTGCTGCGGTAGAGCATGTGGGCCCGACAGGAAAAGTGTACGCGACCGAAATTGACACCAAAAAACTTGAAGAGCTGAAGGCCGAAGTCACCAAGCGAAAGTTGCAAAACGTAGTCGTCGTGGAAAGTAAAGAAGCGGACACTAATCTACCGGCGGCCTGTTGCGACGCGATTTTTTTGCGGCGTGTGTACCATCACCTGACAAAGCCGGTCGAGTTTGACGCCAACTTGGTCCGCTCCCTGAAGCCCGGCGGGCGCCTGGCAATTATTGATTTTCCCGCCCGCTCCGGCCTCGAACCCGTAGAAGGCGTTCCCGCCAACCGCGGCGGCCACGGCATTCCGCAAAAAGTCGTAATCGAGGAACTGACTGCCGCCGGCCTGCAGATGGAAAAAGTCGTAAACGACTGGCCCGAGAACGATTACTGCGTGCTGTTCGTGAAGAAGTGAGGAGTGGATTTCGTGCGGTACCTGGGACATCCCGGCACCGCACTTATGTCCTGCAGCACCGGCGTCATCGAGGGGCGCCGGCTTTGCGGATGTAGATGCTGCCGTTGAAATTCGTGAATTGCATTTCCGGGCCACCACCACCGATGGTTCCGTGGACGGCCCTGTCGATTTTGACTACGTATTTGCCGCCATCCTTCCGGCCATCCTCGACGGTTTGCTTCGGCGCAGACGCCTGAACCTGGACGTCGAAATCGCTGAAAATTTCACCGCGATCGGACTTGAGCGTGAGGTTGGCTTTCAAATCGGCTGGAAACGTGACATCGATGTCTCCGTTCAAAGAACTGAAAGCCATCGGCTTCTGATTGATGTGATTGAAGGTAACCAGAACGCGCCCGTTTAGCGCGTGCGCAACTGCGCTGCCTGAGACGTTGTTCAGGGTAACGGAGCCGTTCACATCGTTGACGTCCAGTTCGCCGTCCACGCCGGTGACCATGATGTTGCCGTCGTTTACGGCGCTCAGTTTGAGAGATGTGTGAACGGGAACGGTAATGGTGAGGTCGATGGGCCGCGCATACGAATCGGTGCTGACGTGCACT
>DATEGP010000022.1:0-26746 GCA_035280045.1 Candidatus Acidiferrum sp. | reverse complement strand
CATGGAAAGGAAAAACGCGCGCACGCCGGGCCGGTCGGCCTTAGCCAGCATCTGCGCGAAAGTGGATCGAATCGCCGCCATGATTGGTTATAGGCAATGCAAGGTAGCTTGTAGCGGCGGGTTTATCCCGCCGCAGCGGCTTAAAGCCGCTGCTACATCAGAGCGTTGAGAGTTCATAGTGGAACAGCAACAGATTCGACGATTTCGCGGAGGACCGACTCAGTAGTCTCCGATTTCTTCTGCAACGACGCGTGGCGCGAGCTGGCTACCACGCGATGCGCGAAAACAGGAACCGCGAGCTGCTTGAAGTCGTCGGGCAGGCAATAATCGCGCCCATCGAGGTACGCGCGCGCCTGCGCCGCTCGCTGCAACATCAGAGTGCCGCGTGGGCTGACCCCGAGCGCAAGCTGTTCTGTCTTGCGCGTCCGGTTGACAATTTCAAGCGCGTAATCGTGCAGGCTCGAATCCACCTTGATGCGATTGACCGCTTCCTGCATCGCGAGCACTTCGCTCAAATCCGCAACCGGCTCCAGTGAATGCAGCGGATCTTCACCAATGCGTTTGCGCAGGATTTCCCTCTCGGTCTCATGCGAGGGATAACCCATCTTGATGCGCATCAGGAAGCGGTCGAGCTGTGACTCAGGCAGCGGGTAGGTGCCGTGATGCTCGACGGGGTTTTGCGTGGCCACCACGAAAAACGGCTGCGGCAGCGCCTGAGTCTTCCCGTCCATGCTGACCTGCGCCTCGTTCATGGCTTCTAGCAAAGCGGACTGCGTTCGTGGCGTGGTGCGGTTAATTTCGTCGGCGAGCACGACGTTCGCGAAAATCGGCCCGGGGCGAAATTCAAATTCGCGGTTTTCGGGATTGTAGACGCTGACTCCGAGCACGTCGCTCGGCAGCAAATCTGAAGTGAACTGAATGCGCTGGAAGCTGCAATGAAAAGATTTGGCAAGCGCTTGCGCCAGGGTGGTCTTGCCGACGCCAGGTACATCTTCAATAAGCAAATGACCGCGTGCTAGAAGCGTGATAAGCACCAGCTGAATGGCGTCTTCCTTGCCAAAAATGGCGCGGGCGATGGAGCGCTGGAGCTGCGAGACGACTTGAGCAGTTGCAGTTGGCATGTGTTGGCCGCCCTAGCGGCCACCTCTTCATTTGACCGCTTAGTGGTCCCTTTTCCATTAACCGGCTCGCGGTTAGGGTTTCAATTGAAAACTCAGTTCCTTCCTGCTACAACATAGATGACGCTTCGCGGCCTCGCGTTTGCGTCGTTTGGCAACTTCGGGCGACTAGCTCAGTTGGTTAGAGCGCTCCCCTCACACGGGAGAGGTCAAAGGTTCAAGTCCTTTGTCGCCCACCATCTTTCCTTGCGCCTTAGGCCATTCTAGCTAAAATCTCCGCATGTCAACCTTCCTTCGTGCAATCGAGTTTCTAGGTTTGAGCCTATGGCTGGGAAGCGACGTTTTCCTGAGCTTTGTGGTGGCGCCGGGGGCGTTCCGCATTTTAGGCAGTCGGGACCAGGCCGGCGCGATGGTCGGCTATTCGCTTAACGCAATGCACATTGGAGGCATCGTCTGCGGATGCATCCTTCTGCTTGCGCGCCTCCTGCGGGCGAAGACGTCTGCAAGCCTCGCGACGCCCGCGGCGCTCTGCGTAGTGCTGATGATCGCGCTAACGGCGATCTCACAATTTACCGTGAGCCCGAGAATGGCCGCGCTGCGTATCCAGATGGGGTCGATTCAAGCGACCGCGGCGGACAGTCCACTGCTGGCCGAATTCAGCCGTCTGCACGCGATTTCCGTCTCGCTAGAGAGTGGGGTCTTACTGGCCGGAATCGCAGCGGTTTTCCTAATGGTTCGCGAACTGGCGCTCCGGCCTTCCTAAGTACCCACTTTTTTTACTCGGAAAGAAAAATCTCAACTACCGGCCTTTGCGGCTCGCCGTGATTGAGGTCTCTTGCTTGATTTGGCAACGTGCCGTGGGCTGGTCTTTTGCGGCCGGATTTTACGCATGGCGGCGGGGCCGGCTCTCTGAGCGGCGCGCCACATGTACCAGGAGGCCACGGTGCGGTAGGGCCGCCATCGTTCGCCGAATTTCAGCAGCTCCTTGGGCGCTGGCAGGTGCTTCTTGCCGTAGGTGATGGCCCATCCTTTGCGCACGCCAAGGTCGTGGATGGGAAGTACGTCCGGTCGGCCTAGGCGAAAAATCAAAAACATTTCAACCGTCCAGGCCCCAATACCGCGAACGGAAACTAAGCGCTTGACGAGTTCCTCGTCAGAGAGTTTGTGCGCTTCTTCCAGCGTGGGGACGATGCCTTCAATGGTCTTCTTGGCAAGGTCTTTCATCGCGAGGATTTTTGCGCCTGATAGGCCGGCTTTGCGCAGGGCCGGTTTGCGCAGCTTCAGCATTTCTTCCGGCGAAGGAATGCGGCCGTTCGAACCAAGCCGCTTTACGCGGCCAAAAATGGTGGCGGCGGCCTTGCCGGAAATAGATTGGTGCGTGACGGCTTCCACCAGAACCTCGTAAGGCGATTCGGCAGCGCCTTTTTCGAGCCGAAACTCCCGTGTTTCCTTAATCAGCGGCACGAGACGCTCGTCCTTCGCTGTCAAGGTGTCCATCGCAAGATGCAGGTCAAACGGTGGCATTTCGAATTCTGTGACAACCATGAATCTCCATTCCAGAAACGGGGCGAATAGATTACCAAGTCAATGAGAGGATTGCGAAGGTCGAAAGTTGTTGTGGCGGTCTTTCACACCCGTGCTTTCTCCACTTGTTCGTGCTAGAGCGAGGTCGCCGACTGGCGAGGGAGTTGGCGGAGATGAGCTGATTTCTTGCGAGCGTGGCGCCAGCGGAGCAGGCTGACCACTGCGATCAGCGCAAAGCAGGATTCGACGAAAAACTTGCCGCCGTCGAACCAGTCGATCGGGTCGCCCTTCAACGCGGGCTCGATGAAGAGGCTATGAAAGAAAAGAGCGCCGGCCGCGAAGTAAATGCTGAAATGAAAAGACTTCCACAAATGGCGGCCCAACCGAAGGCGAATGTAGGAAGTAAGGACCACGAACGCGAGGAGATAGAAGGCCATGGCACCGATGGTATTTTCGAGGGGTTGGCTGGGAGAGTGGACCGGGTAGACAAGATCCAGCAGCCGAAACCGCGGGTCTCTATTCAGAAGCAGAATGGCGGGATGCAGAAGCGACACCGAGAGAGCGATGTAGCCCGACCAATTGTGCAGTCGGAAATAATTGAATCGGCGATGCGGCCAGGCACGATACGGGCTGTAGCGAAAGGCCATGAGCATCCCGAGGAGCAGGTTCAGAGTAACCACGCCGACGGCGACGAGCCCGACGTAGGCAGAGAGATCGAGGACGGTCAGGCTCATGGGCAGCAGAAACCAAGCATAGGTTTTGAGACGGCTCGAAAGGCGCTAACGTTTCAAAGGAATGGTTTCTGATGCCACGGACGGCTGCGGCGGTTAAGCGCACAAGGCTTTCAGCAAAGCCGTCTTGTCAGCCAGGGACCGCGCGTTGCCTAATGTACGGAATCAGCTTGGTCAATGGCATAGGAATGGCGTGCCCATCCAAAAATAGATTCTTCCAAATGGAAAAGATAAGACCCTGAGCTCAGATTCTCCAGTTCGCTCAGTAGCCCATAGCTTTTCGCCATACGTAGATAAATCTAAACGGTTTGCAGGTTCAATCAAGGGAAATTAGAAAGGGCGCGTGTGCTACGATAACGGCTTTGTGCAGACGGGAAATTAGCAGACAGAAAGGGCGCGCGTGCAGGCGGGGATTATTGGACTACCACAGGTTGGAAAGACAACGCTGTTCCGGATTTTGACGAAGGCGCACGTCGACGGCAAAAGCGGGGCGTCGGCTACGCACGTGGGCGTGGCCAAAGTGCCGGAGCCGCGTCTGCTGGAGCTGGCCAAGCTCTACAATCCGAAGAAAATCACTTATGCCACGGTGAATTATGTGGACCTCGGCGGCATGCAGAACGAGCGTATGCGCGAGGCGCTGGCGCAACTCCGTGAAGTGGACGTGATTGCGCACGTGATTCGCGTGTTCGAGGATGCGAGCGTGCCGCACTCGGAAGGCAGCATTGATCCCTTTCGCGACGCGACGAATCTGGATTTGGAGCTGATGCTCTCCGACCACGACCAAATTACGAGGCGGCTTGAGCGCGTTGAAAAAGACCTAAAGAAAAAGCGTGATCCCGCTCTCGAACTCGAAAAATCGGTCTTGGAAAAATGCAAAGCCCAACTAGAAGCCGAGAAGCCGCTGCGCGAACTCGAGTTGACGCCCGAAGAGCGCAAGTCGATTGGCGGATTTTTATTTTTGTCCGCGCGGCCGGTGCTCTACGTTCTGAATTTAGGAGACGAAGAGGCGGACAAGCTGGATACAGCCGTAGAACGGCACAAGTTGAGCATTTTGCAGGGGCGGAAGAACGCCGCGGTGATAGCCGTGTGCGGGCGTCTGGAAGCAGAACTCGCGGAGATGGAAGAAAAAGAAACCGCCGAGTTGCTGGCGTCGTACGGATTGAAGGAGCCGGGGCTGAACCGCTTGATTCGCGCGACATACGATTTGCTGGGGTTGATCCAGTTTTTCACTGCAGGAGAGCCCGAAGTGCGCGCCTGGACGATTCGCAAGGGCGACCCCGCGGTGAAAGCCGCAGGCGTGATTCATAGCGATATCGAGCGGGGATTCATCCGCGCCGAAGTGGTGCGCTGGAACGACTTGCTCGCCGCAGGAAGCATCGCCGCGGCAAAAGAGAAAGCGCAGGTCCGATTGGAGGGGAAGGAGTACGTCGTGCAAGAAGGCGACGTGATCCTGTTTAGGCACTCGGGGTGAGTAGTACGGACTTCAGCCTTCTTGCGGCGAACGATGAACGGCCAACGGTGAACTTCTTTCATGGCGCATGATGTAGCATTTCGAACGACTCTAGCGGCGCTGCTGGGACTCGTGGCGGCGCTCGGGAATTTGCTTGGCGGATATTTCGTCGTTCGAAAGCATTGGCCGCGGCAATACCTGCAATATTTCTTGGCTCTAGGCGCCGGATACATGCTGGCCGTGGCATTTGTGGAGGTGATTCCCGAAGCCGTAAGGCTTTCTGGCGAAGGTGCGCTGCTGTTCGTGCTCACCGGTTTTTTTCTTGTGCATTTATTCGAACACACGATTGCGCCGCACTTTCATTTTGGCGAAGAAACGCACCACGAAGAGTTCAGCGGAATTCACGCCGGGAAAACGGTGCTGTTAGGCATGACAATTCACACCTTTTTTGATGGCGTGGCCATCGCAGCAGGATTTCTGATTTCCACATGGCTCGGCGTCGTACTTTTTGTCGCGGTGTTCCTGCACAAGCTGCCCGAAGGATTCACGATCGCCTCGGTCGCGCTGGCGAGTGGCCGCGGCAAGCGCAACGCTATCCTAGGTGCCGGGTTATTAGGAGCGGCCACGCTCGTGGGCGTGCTGCTGACCAGCGCCCTGCAAGGGCAGCTCAAATATGCTCTGCCGCTTTCCGGTGGCGTGACGGTTTACGTGGCGGCAACGGATCTGCTACCCGAAGTGAACCGGGAGCCGAACTGGCGGATGGCCCTACTGGTATTTCTGGGCGTCGCTAGCTTATTGATAATGCAGCACTTATTCCATGTTCAGGACTACTAAAACGATCTCCTAAATGCCAGATGAACGCAGCGTTTAAAACCCGTCCTGCCAACATATTAGCGCCGTTTTGAGACCGCTCTCATTCGCAACTTTCTGAGCCCCCCTGGGTTTGATACAGTGTGGCGGCTATGGCCAGGTCGGACGTCCAACTGATGCTGGACGTGAAGGCGGGCGACGAACAGTCGTTCACGCTACTCCTGCATCGCTACAGGACTCCTTTAGTGAATTTCTTGTACCGGATGGTGCGCAACCGGGAGCAGGCGGAAGATTTGGCGCAAGAAGTTTTTTTGCGGGTGTACAAGGCGCGGGAAGACTACGTGCCGAGCGCAAAGTTCACGACGTGGCTCTTTCGCATTGCGACGAATCTGGCGTTGAACTCGGTACGGGACACGCGGTACCAGCGGATGGAAATTTCACTGGACGCGCCAGTGACCGTAGATGCGGAAGAAGGGGAAGAAAAAAAACTGGACGTTGCCGAAAAGAATCCCAACATCGAGCAGCACTTGGTCGAGGAAACGCGAAAAAGGATGATTCGCCACGCGATTGAAAAGCTTCCGGAAAAGCAGCGCGCGGCGGTGCTCCTGCACAAGTATCAGGAGCTGGATTACGGAGAGATTTCGAAGATTTTGCAATGCTCGGAGAGCGCGCTGAAGTCGTTGCTCTTCCGGGCATACGAAACGCTGCGAGTGGAACTCGCCCCCCTCGTCGCGCAGCATGGGAAGTAATGGGCCAGGAAGGGAAATAGTCATGAGTTGCAGCCGGATGGAAAACAAAATTGTGGGATACGTGGACGGGCGCTTGAAAGATGGCGAGCGGCTCGAGGTGGAAAAGCATCTCGCCACTTGCGCGACGTGCCGTCTGCGCGTGAATGAATTTCGCGCCGTGAGCAGTTTGCTGGATGAGCTGCCGGTGATCGAACCGTCGCCCGCGTTTGATTTGCGCGTGCACTCGCGCGTGGCAGCGCTGCCGGTAAAGCAGAGCTGGTGGGCGTGGTTTATGCCGGCGCCGCGCGTGGCCTTTGCCGCGGCGATGCTGGTATTGGCAACGGTTTGGGTGGGGACACGCCCCAATCCGCAGCCGCAGATCGCCGAGACTGATATTCCGGTGCTCGAAAATCTTGATGTGCTTTCGAATTTTGACGTGCTGACGGAATTGCCCCAGCCGGTCCAGGCGGACGACCCCGGACAACAGAATCCGCAGATGTAATGGTGAATGACGCAAGGTGAAATGAAGCGGCGACTCCAATTCGGGAAATGGTTGCTGGCAGTGGCTTGTATTGCGCTGTTGGCGCTGCCGTGTGCGGCGCAGAAGCACGAGAACAAGCCGCCGCAACAGCAGAGGCAAGCTCCGCGACAACAAGCACCGCGGCAAGCTCCCAGGCAGGAACGCCGTCAACAGCAGCAAGAGAACCGGAGAGCGCAGAACAATCGGCCGAACAACGACCGGACGCGCAACAACGTTCCACCAAATCGGGAGCCGCAAAACCGGCAACCCGAATCGATGAGCATGATTGGCGGCAACCGCCCGCAAAACGCGCGCAACGAGTCCGAGCGGCCGAATTTCAATCCGAACCGTCCGCCGAATGCAAACAATTCGCAGCCTAAGCGGTTTCAGGATTTGAGCCCGAAAGAAAAGCAGAACTACGAGAAATTCAACCGGCTACCGCCACAAAAACAGCAAGAGATTAGAGACAACGCTCGCGCCTGGGGAAAACTCACACCACAGCAACAGAGCCACATCAAGAATGAAGTGTTTCCCAAGTGGCAGCAGATGTCTCCGGACAGGCAGAGAGCCATCCGCCAGCGTTTAGGTGTGCTACAGAATATGCCGGAGTCGGCGCGCAACCAGCATTTGAGCGATCCGAATTTTACGCGCGACATGAGCGAAGAGGACAAGGCCATGCTGCGCGACCTCAGTCACATGCATGTAGGTGCGCCCGACCCGCCGAACGAGTGAGCAGTTTTCAGTTGTTAGTTCTTAGTTTTTAGTTTCAGAAAAAGCAAATCCTGCCAAATCGTCTTCTCATTTTTTCACCACTAAGTTGACAATCTTCATTCGTTCGCGGCATGTTGACTAGATTAGATTTCTCGCATCAAACGAGTGGAGGAAAATTATTTCGTCCTTGTCCACAAGCTCCCCGGCCTTTTTCTCTACCCGCTTCCGCGCGATGCAGCACCGCAACTTCCAACTCTTTATCGCGGGGCAACTCATATCGCTCATCGGAACGTGGATGCAGACCACCGCGCAGCTCTGGCTCGTCTACAGGCTGACTGGTTCGGCCGCACTGCTGGGAATCTTCGGATTCGCAAGCCAGGTGCCCATGCTGTTTCTCTCGTCGCTGGGCGGATACCTGGGCGACCACTACAACCGGCACCGAGGCGTAATTGCCACGCAAACCGTTTCGATGGTGCTGGCGTTTGTTCTGTCGGCACTAACGCTGACGGGCAGAATTCAGAACTGGCAGGGCGCATGGGTGGTCGTTGCGATTGCGTTCATGCTGGGTGTTGTGAACGCCTTCGACGTTCCCATCCGCCAGGCGTTCCTGGTGCAGATGGTAGGGAAGGAAGATTTGCCGAACGCCATCGCGCTGAATTCGTCGATTTTCAATGGCGCGCGCGTCGTCGGCCCGGCGATTGCGGGTTTTACCGTTGCGTGGGTAGGAGAAGGCTGGTGCTTCTTTCTGAACGGCCTGAGTTTTGTTGCGGTGATCGTGGCGCTGCTGCTGATGCGAATCCCCAAGACAGAGATCAAGCCAGGCGATGAATCGCCCTTCGAGAGTTTGGTGCAGGGATTCCGCTTTGCGATGAGCGACCTGCCAATCCGCTCGACATTGCTTTTGCTGAGCGTGCTCAGCCTTTTCGGTTTGCAGTACTCG
The DNA here is from genome assembly GCA_035280045.1 of Candidatus Acidiferrum sp. Lineage (GTDB taxonomy): Bacteria > Acidobacteriota > Terriglobia > Acidiferrales > UBA7541 > Acidiferrum. Next base: position 18,214 of record DATEGP010000022.1, on the reverse strand, counting down.
GTGTTCATGCCGATTTATGCTCAGGATATTTTGAAGGGCAATGCGCGTACGCTGGGATTGCTGATGAGCGCCGCGGGAGTGGGCGCCGTGCTGGGCGCGTTGCACTTTGCGGCGCGGACCGACTACAAGGGATTGCGGCGATGGATTGCGGCGACTTCAACCACATGCGCGATTGGGTTACTGATTTTTTCGAGGGCGAAGAGTTTCCAGCTTTGCGTCGTCGTACTGTTCGTTGTTGGTTTCGCGGCGACATCGCAGATGGCCGCAACGAATACACTGATCCAGAATCGCGTGCCCGATGAACTCCGCAGCCGTGTAATGGCGGTGTATGCGACGATGTTTATGGGCGTGCAGCCGATCGGCGCGCTGATCGCCGGTGGCTTCGCCAAGCGCATTGGAGCGCCACACACTCTGACGGTGTTTGGATCCTTGGTCTTGTTAGGCTGCCTGCTCTTTGTTTCGCGCGCGGTCGGGCCGCTCCCGGCGCCCAGCGAAGCCAAGAAGGAAGCCGCAGATGACTGAAGCAAAAGGAGTTAGCAGAATTCAAAACGACAAGCTGACCAGCGGCACCTACTTTGCGGCGCAAAGTTTAAAGTAAAACCTTAACTGCGGTGTGCAATCTATTGATCCACCAAGGCTTAGAGATCCTCTGGCTCGAAAAACGCGGTTGACGGTTGCATCAAGAGGGGTTTGGACGGTAAAGCCATTCAATCTTGCCGGCCGTAACCGTCAGAGGCGCTACGGGTCCAGTCCCCGCAGGATGTTGCTCGCTTATTTGGGCGAGGATGGCGTCCACTTTGGGGCGTTGGGGAGCGAGCGAGCAAACGGGATCGGTTGCGGTGGCGTCGCCCGCAAGAAGTATCGCTTGGCAACGGCAGCCGCCGAAGTCCTGTGAGCGGCGGTCGCAGGACTTGCACGGTTCCTGCATCCAATCTTCACCGCGGAATTTCTGGAACGCTTCGGAGTGTTCCCAGATTTCGCGCAAGCTGCGGTTCTTCACGTTCTCAAATTTCAGTCCAGGAATGATGGGGGCGGCGTGGCAGGGAAGGGCGTTGCCGCTCGGAGTGATGAGCATGAGTTTGCGGCCCCAGCCGCCGACGCAGGGCTTGGGGTATTTGGCGTAATAGTCGGGCACGACGAAGACGACGCGAGTCTTGCCTTTCAATTCTTCTTCGGCGCGTTTCAAACGCTCGACGCAGTAATCCAGTTGCTTGCGCGTGGGCAGAAGCTTTTCGCGGTTCGCAAAAGCCCAGCCGTAATACTGCACGCTGGCAAATTCCACGCAGCCCGCGCCGGATTGCGTCACGATGGAGAGCATTTCCTCGAGTTCGTCGATATTGCGGCGGTGGATGACGAAATTCAGCGTGATACCGATGCGATAGTGTTTAAGCCATTCCAGAACGCGGAGCTTTTGCTGATGGGACTTCGTGCCAGAAACATCATTGGCCGTTTCTTCGCGCGCCCCCTGAAAGCTGAGCTGAAAATGATCGAGACCGGCTTGCACCAGGGCCTCGAGTTTGGCTTCATCCAGTGGAAGGCCAGAAGTGATGAGGCTGACGTAAAGGCCAGCGGCGCGCGCGCGGCGAATGAGTTCCGCAATGTCAGGCCGCGCGAGAGGTTCGCCGCCGGTGAAATCGGCCTGGAGAACACCCCCTTCGGCAGCTTCTCTGAAGACACGCGACCAAGTCTCAGTGGAAAGTTCGCTGGCGCGGGATTGCAGTTCGAGCGGATTCGAGCAATAGACGCAGTGCAGCGGGCAACGATGCGTAAGTTCGGCGACGATAGCGAGCGGGTTTTGTTGGGTGGTTGGCATTGGCAGCGTTGAGCGGCCGCCTCCAGAAGGCGGCCCTACACGGCGCCTGATTCGAAATCCAGGGCGCGTTCCTTTTGCAGAAGCGAGAGATAGCCGAGGATATCCTGTTCAACCTTGTGCGGCTCGGCTTTGGAATAGAGCAATTGCAACTCGCCGATGATTTGCGACACCGAGTGCTTGCCATCGCAGCGCGAAACGATTTCCAGGCTCGGGCCGTTGAGGCGCAGCGCGCGTTCCGGCATCAGAAGAACGCGCTGATTGTTGTTCTCTCCCATGCGGCATCCGGCGGCGAGCCGCGGCTTGCTGTTCAAATCCACGCTCATGCATTTTCCTTGGCCGGTTGGAAGGCACCAGGGGGAGGCCAGCCGGGATTCACGTATGCGAAATAGAGAGCGTCGAGCTGCGCCCAGAGGATGTCGCACTTGGCGCGCAGAGCGGCGTGAGCCTTGTCCTGTTCCTCCCGCGTGCGCGAATGCTTTACCACCCAAGCGAGGGCGAACTCCGCATCTTCGGGAGCTTGCGTAAGGCGGCCGGTGAAATAGTCGAGGCCGCTTGAAAGCCAAGGATAGTGCTGGCGGAGGCGGTCCATGCGCAAGACGATGAGCTTGCGAGAGAAGAGCTCAGTGAGCGAGGAGGCGACGGCCTCGAGATGCGAATGCGTCGAGACAAAGTCCACGTAGGCTTGCACGGCGAAACGCGTGGCAGGCAGAATCCCATTGCCGCGTAGCGCATGCTCGCGCGCAAGCCCGGCTGCTTCGACCAGCTTTAGCCATTTTTCGATGCCGCCGGGTTTGGTGCCGTCGCCATCGTGATCGAGGATGCGCTTACGCCATGCAAGGCGGAACGCGGGATCTTCGCTCCGCGCGAGAATCGCCGCGTCTTTAATGGGAATGCGGCTCTGATAAAAGTAACGATTCAGAGCCCATGCCTGAAGCTGGCCGCGCGTGAGTTTGCCTTCGTGCATCAGCAAATGAAATGGATGCTTGTGGTGATAGCGCTCTTCGCCAATAGTGTTGAAGCCGGCGATGAATTCCGCTTCGGAGAGAAGCGGCTTTTCCACCGCGTTGCCTATAGGCGCCGTCATGTCTCTAAAGTTCGAACTCCATTCCATCGTAGGCGATTTCGAAGCCGGCATCCAGCACGGCGCGATGTTCCGCGCTTTTTTCGTCAAGGATAGGATTCGTATTGTTGATGTGAATCAGGATTTTCCGGCCTTTGGCCTTGGCAGGAAATTGTTCGAGAAGGCCATCCGGGCCGGAAAGCGGCAAGTGGCCGATTTCGCGCGCCGTTTTTTTGCTGCGGCCGGTGCGCATCAATTCGTCGTCGCTCCAGAAGGTGCCGTCAATGAAGGTTGTGTTAGCGGACTCGGCCGCCGACTTCCACATCGCCGAAGATCCGGAAAGCGACGGAGCAAAAAAGAGACGCTTTTCCCCTTGCTCCATGACAAATCCCACCGACGCCTCCTCCGGCGGAATCGCCCCGAGGGTCGCTTCGCTGACGTAATCGGGATAACAGCCCCCAAGCGGCACCGTGGTGCAGATGAAGTCCGCTGGTCCTGAAGAATCCTCTGATAAGTGACAGCCTAAACGCCCTTTGGCCGACAGAGTCTGCCATTTCACGGGCGGATTGGCGCGCCCCAAAACACGGAAGATATGGTTTTCTTTCTGCAGAATGCACTGCACGCCGCGTGTCGAAAACACAAAGAAGCTCTGAAATTCGCGCAGATGAAGCAGCCCCATCACGGAATCAACATCAGAGCTCGGCAGGAACACGCCGCCTATCGGCGATGGCGAAGAAACATTCTCAGGCGGAGAGAGTTCCCGTGCGCCAAGGACTTGCTGACGCAAATCCGGGGAAGCGCAGAGCAAAAACCAAACTTTGCTGTCGGGAGAAAAGATAACTTGCGTTTGCGAGCGCGATCGAGCTTTCACTTTGCCGTGGCGCAGACCACTACAGTTCGCACATTGGCAATTCCATTGAGGAAAGCCGCCCCCGGCTGCAGATCCGAGGACTTTTACGCGCATTCCAGTACGCCAGCCACCTTGTTCGCGTGGCGGACAGAATTTTTAGAGTTCAGCGTTGGCGTACGAGTTGACTTCGCAGTTGAGGTCAATCTCTTCGTGCCGCGGGGTGGTCCACTCCATGGAAGCGCGCTCCTTACGAACTCGAAATCATTCAAAACCTCACTAAGCTTAGCACGCCATGGACCAAAATCAAGGGCAAAGTGATGGGGAAGGTGGCCAGCAATGTGCTTCTATCGACTCGATTTGCAGGCGGAGGCGAGGAAAGCGCGAATCGCCGCGACTAGAAACGCTGAGGCCGCTGGGCATTCCCGGGAAAATCTCGTCCGGTGCCGATTTGAAAATACGAAGGCCGAACAAGTGGGCAGGACAAAACGTGAAGCTGCCGGGAACACTCGATCCGAAGACGGGTGCGATCACCGTGGATAAGATCGAAAGCTGCAGCTTCCAGTCCAGGCTACTCGCGAGGCGCGAGTTCTGCCACTAGACCTAGAAGATTTTTGCGAATTGGGCCCACGACCGCTTGAGACCCGAGTCCTGCGCTTGACATAGAACAAATTCCACAAATTTTTTCAGGGAAAACGCACGATTTCTCTTGACAAGCCTCCAGAACTGGGTACGATGTGGAGCAAAGTGGTAGAAGGTGGGCAAGACGGGCGATAGTTGGAAGGTCGTAGGGCAAAGTAGAACGGATTCGCAGGTTGTGGTGAAAGTGGGCATTTTGGCCATTCTAGACCACATTTTCGCGTTCGATCCCAGCCGAACGGGGGTCGTCGCGCTGAGCGAGGCGCATGAAGCTGCGGGGAAACTGTCCAGCCAAGATGGACGAGAAGGGTCGTCTGAAGATACCCGCCGTGTTTCTCGAGCAATTGAAGGAGTACGGGAACCAGTTTTATATCACCAGCACCACGGGTGAGACAGCAAGGATTTATCCAATGAAGGTTTGGTCGGAGATTGAAGACAAGTTGGAAAAGATGCCGAGCACGAACCGGGCGAAAAGGAAGTTTTTGATGCGGACTAGCTATTACGGGCAGACGGTGGAACTGGATGGGCAGGGAAGGCTGCTTCTGCCGACCGTGCTGCGGGAATCGGCGCAAACCAAGGGCGATGTGGACGTGCTGGGGAACCTGGACTATTTGGAAGTGATGAACCACACGCGCATGCTGGATCAGCTTAAGGATGAGCCCTACACGGACGAAGACGATAAGGCGCTGGAAGACCTTGGGATTTAGGCAAGTGAGCTTGGGCAGAGCAGTGGTTGCACGAATTTAGTGTTGAGATCGTTCGGGCGTGCTCATCGCATGCCTTTAGGATGACAGCGGACGGGTTGAGAGTTTGGGTGCGGCGCACACGCCGGTGATGTTGCGAGAGGTGCTCGAATGGCTGCGCGTAAAGCCGGACGGAAAATATATCGACGCAACGCTGGGAGCCGGCGGACACTCCGAAGAGATCGCACGGAAATTGACCTCTGGAAGGCTGATCAGTCTGGACCGGGACGCACAGGCGCTCGGCATGGCGCAGGAGCGGCTGAAGATCTTTGGGGAGAGAGTGAAAGTGGTTCAGGCGCCGTTCTCGAGAATTGCGGAGGTCGCGCAAGAGTTGGGGATTCCGCCGGCGGACGGGGTCTTGGCCGACTTGGGGGTTTCGAGCATGCAGCTTGACCAGGCGGCGCGGGGATTTTCGTTCCGCGAAGCCGGTCCGCTGGACATGCGCATGGACGCCGAAGGCGAATTGACGGCGGAGGAAATTGTGAATCGATGGCCGGAGAGAGAGCTGGCCGACTTGCTCTACCGCGAAGCGGATGAGCACGATTCCAGAAGGATCGCCAGGGCGATCGTGAGAGCGCGGCCGATACGCGACACGGCACACCTGGCAACGACTGTGGCAGGGGTCCGAAAGCAATGGGGAAGGCAGAGACTGCATCCCGCAACAAAAACGTTTCTGGCGCTGCGGATAGCGGTGAATCGAGAGTTGGAGGAACTCGGGCAGTTTCTTTTTCGGACCCCAGCCGCAATGAATTAGGGAGGCAGCTGGGTGGTGCTGAGTTACCACTCGCGGGAAGACCGCCTCGTGAAGCGCGCGTTTCAAGAGGGTGAGCGGACAGGAACGCTCCGCGTGCTGACGAAACATGTGATCCAGCCCACCGAGGAAGAGACGGCGGGCAACCCGCGTTCGCGAAGCGCGAAACTGCGGTGCGCGGAAAGAGTGTAGTCATGGCGAGCAAGAAAAAAGCAGGAGCGATGCGGGAGTTTCAAACCGTCAAGCGGATTGATAATTCGCGGCTGGTGCGCCGGATTGAGCCGGTGAAGCTGCGCTATTACTACCGCACGCTGGCATTGGGCACATTCGTGGCCGCTTTCTTCATGCTGTACATCTACCAGCACTTTCGCTGCATTGATCTGAGTTTCCAATTGGAGGAAGTGAAGGCGAAACAAGTCGAGGCCGCGACGCTGAATTCTTCGTTGAAGCTCGAGATTGCCAGTTTACGGAACCCGATGCGCATTGACGTGATTGCGCGCCGCCAATTGGGGCTGACCGAGCCGCTGCCGACGCAAGTGCGCGAGTACGACGCTCCCGCAGGAGCTCAGGTGGCTGCGGCGAGATCCGTGCGCCAGAGCCGCTCGCAATAGTTGGCCTGAGTGATCGTGGCGGCAGCGTTGGAAGACTTTCAGAAATTTGCACCCTCAGCAATGAACCTTGAAATTGAACATTGAAGCGGTGCGCTGGCCGAACTGAACTCATCATGCCCCCATACCGCGCGCACGTCGTGAAGGCTGACCGCCGAGCGGTGACCGACAAGCGTGAGTTCACGGCGAGCGAGCGGCTCCTCATCGTTGCGAGCGTAATCCTCCTTTGCCTCGTCGCAGTCCTGGGCCGGCTTGGTTACTTACAACTTTTCCGCCACAGCAGCTACCTGGCGCTCGCAGCACGCCAGCAGCAGCGCACGATTGAAATCACACCGAAGCGTGGTTCGATTTACGACCGCAACATGGATCCGCTGGCGATGAGCATTCCGGTGGACTCGGTGTTCGCGGACCCCATTGATGTGGGAGATCCTCAGCTTGCAGCGCAATTGCTCTCGCGGGTGCTGGGAATTCCAGTCGAAATACTGGAAGCCAAATTGAGTTCAGCGCAAAACTTCGTCTGGATTGCGCGGAAAGTGCCGCCGGACAAGAAGGAAGCGGTTGAGGCGTTGAATCTGAAGGGCATTTATTTTCAGAAAGAGAATCAGCGCATCTATCCGAAGCGCGACCTTGCCGCTCATGTGCTGGGGTTCGTGGACCTCGATGAAAAAGGCTTGGGCGGAATCGAGTACGAGCTGGACAACCAGATTCGGGGCAAGAGCGAAAAGATTGTGGTGATGGCAGACGCGCGACAGCGTTGGTTTGATGGCGTCGAGGCGCAACGCGAACGCGGCGCGGATGTGGTGCTGACGCTGGACGAACAAATTCAATACATCGCGGAGCGGGAGCTTGCGGCCGCCATCGCCAAAACGCGCTCTCTGGCCGGAAGCGTTGTGGTGATGAATCCCAACAACGGGGAAATTCTCGGTCTGGCCAACTGGCCGAAATTTAATCCCAACGCGGCGAATGAAGCGTCTGCGGATGCGCGGATGGACCGCGCGGTTACGGCCCTGTATGAGCCCGGTTCAACATTCAAGTTGGTCACGCTGGCTGCGGCTTTCGATCAGGGCATCGTGCGGCCGGATGAAGTTTTCGATTGCGAGAATGGCGCCGTATATCTGGCCGGCCACCGCATTCGCGACCATAAACCATTCGGCTTGCTGACGGTTTCAGAGATCCTGGCGAAGTCGAGTGACGTGGGCGCGATCAAGATTGCGCTGCGGCTGGGCGCACCGAAATTTTACGACTACATTCGCGCGTTTGGGTTCGGCCAGCTTACCGGCGTGGATTTGCCTGGAGAGAGCAAGGGTTTGGTGAGGCGGCTGGAGAACTGGTCGGCAATCTCCATTGGCTCGATTTCCATGGGGCAAGAGGTGGGCGTCACGCCTATACAGTTGATCAGTGCGGTTTCGGCTATTGCGAACGGAGGAATGCTCTACAGACCGCACGTTGGAGCGCAACTGCGCCGCGACAATCAAGTTTTGCCTATGCAAGGAGTGCTTGCACCAGTTGAGCCGAGGCGCGTCATCCGGCCCGAAACGGCGGCTACACTTCGCCGCTTGATGGAAGGTGTGATTTTGAATGGCACGGGCCCGCTAGCCCACTTGAATGGCTGGACCGCCGCGGGCAAAACGGGATCGGCTCAAAAGATCGATCCTGCCACGGGCCGGTATTCCCGCACGCAACTGATTGCCTCCTTCACTGGGTTCGCGCCCATCAGCAATCCGGCGGTCGCGATTCTAATTTCGTTGGACTCGCCGGTGGGAGAGCACGAAGGCGGGCAAGTGGCCGCGCCGGTCTTCAAGCGAATTGCGGAACAAGTTTTGCCTTATCTGGATGTACCGCGCGACGTGCCTATTGAGCCACGGTTGATTCAAGTTGCGTACAAGGATAGAAATGCATCAAACTTAGCAGCGCTTTCGGACTTCACCCCAACTGACTTTACTGCTCAACCGGACCTACCCCCAGCCGAGTCCTCCGGGACCATTGCGAGGAGTACAAAAGACCAGGCGCCGGGGGTGACTGTCGCCGTTGACGAAGGGGACGATATCCCCACACCGGATTTCTCCGGGAAGACAATGCGGAAGGTGACGGAGACGTGTTTGAAGCTGGGTCTCGACCCCTTTTTGGTTGGCAGCGGTCTTGCAGTAAGTCAAGCACCAGCGGCGGGAATGAAACTCCGGCGCGGCGCAAAACTGACGGTGCAATTCGGAGCACCAGCGAAAAAGATCGTCCGGCCGAAACGGAAGCGCAGGCATTAGGATGAAGATGACACTCAGCCCAGAACAACAGGTGAGAACCACCACCACGACCGAGCAGGAAGCGCCGCTGAAACACTCTGTTAAATCCGCCGGAGGGAAAACCGGGAAGAAATTGAGCGAACTGCTTCGTGGAGCAGAGGCTACACTGCCGAGTTCCGCAGAACGCATCGAAATTCAACAAGTAACATGCGATTCGCGCAAGGTGCACGAAGGCGCACTGTTTTTTGCCTTGCACGGCGCGAAGGCAGACGGAAATGCTTTCATTGAAGACGCCGTGAAACGCGGCGCAGCGGCCGTTGCCAGCGAGGAGCCGGCATTCGAGAAGTTTTCCTCGCGCGTTGCCTGGGTTCAAGTGCGCGACGAGCGGAAAGCGCTGGCAACTACGGCTGCGAACTTCTTCGAGCACCCGGCAAATGCTCTCCAACTCGTGGCGGTAACCGGAACGAACGGAAAAACCACCACAACTTCGCTGGTTGACGCGATCGTCAAAGCCTCCGGCGCTAAAACGGGCTTGTTTGGAACGATTGCCTACCACACCCCGCTGGGCGACTATCCCGCGCCGAACACGACTCCTGAATCCGTGGACTTGCAGGGATTTTTTGCCGAGATTCGCGACGCCGGAGGCAAGTACGCGGTGCTGGAGGCGAGTTCGCATTCCCTTTCGATGGACCGCCTGTGGGGCTGCCATTTTCAAGCAGCGGTGTTCACGAATCTGACGCGCGAGCACATGGATTATCACAAGACGTTTGAGGACTATTTCGCGGCGAAAAGGCACTTGTTTGAAGGCACGGGCGCAGGCGCGCCGGAAGTTGCGATTCTGAATACCGACGATGGCTACGGCAAACAATTGGCTGGCATCGCAAAGAACACCGTGACCTACGGGCTCGAATCCGATGCGCATATCACCACAAAGAAATTTCAGCTCAGTTTCGAGGGCTTGTACTTCACCGCGCAAACGCCAAACGGCAAACTGGAGGTGACTTCGCGGCTCGTTGGCCGGATCAACGTCTACAACTTGCTCGCCGCGATTGGCGCGGCGCAAGCGCTTGGCTTTTCCAATGAAATCATCGAGAAAGGCATCCAGAGCCTCGAAAACGTTTCCGGGCGCTTCCAGCGCGTCGATCAAGGCCAGCCGTTTCTGGTGATTGTGGATTACGCGCACACAGACGATGCGCTGGAAAATCTCATTCGCACCGCGCGCGAACTGAATCCCAAAGGCCGCATCATCACGCTTTTTGGCTGTGGCGGACTGAAAGATCGCACTAAGCGGCCGGTGATGGGAGAAGTCGCGGGACGGCTTAGCGACCTGACGATTCTTTCGAGCGACAATCCGCGTACGGAAGACCCGCTGAAAATCATCAGCGACATCGTGGTTGGTCTGCAGAAAACGAACGGAAAATATCTGATCGAGCCCGACCGCGAAAAAGCCATTGGCATGGCCATGGACGAAGCCCGCGCTGGCGACATCGTGCTACTGGCGGGGAAGGGCCACGAAAATTATCAGATTCTCGCGGACCGCACGCTCGAGTTCGACGATCGCAAAATGGCGCGCCGCGCGCTTGGCGGGCGCGGTTTTGAAGGGCCGAAAAACGGCTCAGGGTTTGGCACCTAGCGCGCTTGTTTTAACGCAATAACGAGGGCGCTCGGGCCCTGCAGGTGGAGCGGCCAATGACGGACCTCGTTCTAAAGGAGGAGCCCTCAAAACGTTGAAAACCGAACGCGTCGTGGGGTACTGGACGGGATACTGGAATAAGACCAACCCTTTGAGGAACTTATGCGGTGGACGATTGCACAGGTGGCTGAGGCTTTGGGTTCTCGGCCGGGAGCGGGGCTCGACCCCCTGGCCCGGCTGGCCGGTGTGTCGATTGATTCTCGCACGGTACGTGCCGGAGAACTGTTCGTGGCCATCCACGGACCGCGTCACGACGGACACGATCATGTGGCCAGCGCGCTGGAGCTTGGCGCCATTGCAGCCGTTGTGGCGCAAGACAAACTCCCGCAGTTTGCGGGCTGGGTGGGCGACCGCTGCATTCCCGTGGCCGACACTTTCGAGGCCCTCAAACAACTGGCTCGCGCCGTTCGGGAAGCGTGGGGCGGGAAAATTGCCGGCGTCACAGGCTCCGTCGGCAAGACCACCACGAAGGAAATTCTGGCGGCCTTGCTGGGCACGAAGCTGCGGGTCCTGAAATCCGAAGGAAATTTGAATAACGAGTACGGCCTGCCGTTGACGCTGTTTCGCCTGGAAGAAACGCATCAAGCGGCGGTGCTGGAAATGGGAATGTCGCGGCGCGGCGAGCTGTCGCGGCTTGCGGCCATTGCACGGCCAGACATTGGCGTCGTCACGCGCGTCTCTCCCGCGCACCTGGAATTCTTTTCTTCAGTGGATGAGATTGCACTGGCCAAGCGCGAACTGATTGAAGGATTGAACGGCCGCGGTTCCACGGCGGTCTTGAATGCCGACGATCCGCGCGTGGCCGCGTTCGGGCCGTATGCACCAGGGCGCGTCCTGACGTACGGAATTGAGAAACAGGCGTTTTTCATGGCGGCAGAAATCGAAGACCGCGGCGCATTGGGATCGGCCTTTGATTACCTGAGTCCCGAGGGCCGTGTGCGCTTAGAGCTGGCGGTTCCGGGGCGTCACGCCATTGGCAACGCGCTGGCGGCGCTGGCGGCAGCGAGCGTTTGGGGAATCGGCGCAGCAGAAGCGCAGGCGGTTTTCAACACGCTGCGTGCGCCGGCGATGCGCGGAGAACTTTTGCGGTTTTCGAATGGAGCGGCGCTCATCAATGACAGTTACAACTCCAGTCCTGCGGCGCTGCAGGCGATGACCGAACTGCTGGCGGCGACGCCCAATTTCCCGCGGCGCATTTTAGTCGCGGGCGAGATGCGTGAACTGGGCACCGCTTCGCCGGAGCTGCACCGCGAAGCGGGACAGTTCGCGGCGAAAACCGGCAAAGTGGATTGGGTCATCGGCGTCGCTGGCGACGCGTCGCAAATTGTGGAAGGTGCCGTAGCCGCGGGGCTGTCTCGCGGACACACCAAGTTTTTCGCCACGCCAAAGGAAGCTGCTGAATTTTTGGAGACGCTAGTTTCTCCCGGTGACTTGCTGCTGGTGAAGGGTTCGCGCGGAGTGAAGATGGAGCAAATTGTCGAAGCCCTGATCGCCCGCCACGCTGCGCCGGGAGAGTATTCGCGCCAGGAGGTTCGTCACTAGGATGCTTTACTACCTCCTCGTCGAAGTCTTGCGGCGCTACTTCAGCCCGCTGAACGTCTTTCGATACATCACGGTTCGCACGGTTTACGCCAGCCTGACCGCGATGTTCCTCGCGCTCGTCTTCGGGCCGTGGCTGATCCGCCATTTGCGCGAACTTCAAATCGGCCAGTACATCCGTGAAGAAGGTCCTCAGGCGCATCAGAAAAAAGCGGGAACGCCGACGATGGGCGGCGTGCTCATCGTGTTGTCCACTGCGATTCCGTCGCTGCTCTGGGCCGATCTGACGAATCCTTTCATTTTGATCGCGCTCTTCGCTTTGGCGGGATTTGCGATTATCGGCTTCATTGATGATTACGCTAAAGTCTCGAAGCAGCAGAATCTGGGCCTCACGGCGAAGAAGAAAATCTATTTTCAGGTTGTTGTCAGCCTCGTGGTGGGCGGTTCCTTGTCGGTGCTGCTCACGCGCAACGTTTACTCCACGCAATTAGTGATTCCCTTTGCAAAGCGTTTTCACCCGGATCTCGTGATTCATTCCCTGATGAAGACGCCGTATTGGTGGCCGCTGGCCTTCATCCCATTTCTCATCTTCGTTTGTTTGGTGATTGTCGGCTCCTCGAACGCGGTGAATCTCACTGACGGGCTCGACGGCCTCGCTATCGGGTGCACGGTCATCGCAGCGGGAGCGCTCACCGTGCTCACCTACGTCAGCAGCAACTTTCGCTGGGCGGCGTATCTCGACATCCAATACATCCCCAAAGTCGGTGAACTCACAGTTTTTTGTGGCGCGCTCGTTGGGGCGTCGCTCGGATTCCTCTGGTACAACGCGCATCCGGCGGAAATTTTTATGGGCGACGTCGGCTCGCTGTCGCTTGGCGGAACGCTCGGAACCATCGCCGTCATCATCAAGCAGGAAATCCTTCTGTTCTTCGTGGGCGGCATTTTTGTCGTGGAAGCGCTCTCCGTCATTTTGCAAGTGTTCTCGTTCAAGCTGCGCGGCAAGCGCGTTTTTCGCATGGCGCCGATTCATCATCATTTCGAATTGCTGGGCTGGAGCGAATCCAAGGTGATTGTGCGTTTCTGGATTGCCGCACTGGTTTTCGCGCTGTTCGCGCTGACGACTTTGAAATTGAGGTAGGAGATTCCGGAACGAAACGAAAATGTCCGCATCTATCGAACTTCGAAATAAACGCGTCCTCGTCGTGGGCTTGGCGAGAACGGGAGTGGCGACGGCCCAGTTTTGTGCTGCGCGCCGCGCACGTGTGACTGCTACGGATACGCGGACGGAGAAAGAGCTGGGCGATACAGTCATTGCGCTGCAGAAGGCTGGAGTTGTTCTGGAACTCGGCGGCCATCGTGAAGAAATAGCTTTGGAAGCGGATCTAATCATTCCCAGCCCCGGCGCGCCTGCTGACGCACCGCTTCTGCAATTTGCGCGCACCAAAGGTGTCACGATTTGGAGCGAAATCGAACTTGCCTACCGTTTCCTGAAAGGGCGGCTTATCGGGATCACTGGGTCGAACGGGAAAACGACAACTACCTCGCTCATCGAACACATTTTGCGCAGCGCTGGGTTCTCCACGATTCTCGCGGGCAACATCGGTACGCCCTTGATCTCCTGCGTGGAAAAGTTCAGCGAAAAAAGGATCACCGTCGCGGAGCTGAGCAGCTTCCAACTGGAGCTGATTGAAAAGTTCCGTCCCAGTATCAGCGTGTTCTTGAATCTCACGCCCGATCATCTGGACCGCCATCACACGCTCGAGAGTTATGGCGCGGCCAAGGCGCGAATCTTCGAGAACCAGACGGAATCTGACAGCGCCGTTTTGAATGCGGATGATCCTGGCACGACGCCATACGCTCCCGCAAAGCCGCAAGTCTATTGGTTTAGCCGCAAGCAGCGCGTCGCGCAAGGGGCTTTCGTCAAGGAAAGCGACATTCTGTTTCGCCGCGAGGGAGCCGAGGAATCCATCCTCAAACTCGCAGACATTCCCCTGGCTGGTGCGCACAACGTCGAAAACGTTCTCGCGGCCGTGGCTGCAACGCGTCTCGCGGGCGCGGAGCCGGCCGCCATCGCCAAAGGCGTGCGCTCGTTCGCGGGAGTCGAGCATCGCCTCGAATTTGTCGCGGAAATTAGCGGCGTGCGTTTTTACAACGATTCGAAGGCCACCAACGTGGACGCGACTCTGAAAGCGCTCGACGCCTTTCCTGGCCGCATCTTGATTATTCTCGGCGGCAAGGATAAGGGCAGCGACTACACTGTGCTGCAAGCGCCGCTGCGCGAAAAAGCCATCCTCGCTTTATTGATTGGCGCTGCTGCGGACAAAATCGAGAAACAAATCGCAGGCAGCGTGGCTATCGAGCAAGCCGGAACGCTCGAGCGCGCCGTCGAAACCGCAGCTCACGCGGCCCGCGCCGGTGATGTTGTCTTGCTCGCGCCGGCCTGCGCCAGCTTCGACCAATTTCAAAATTACGAGCACCGCGGCCGCAATTTCAAGGAACTCGTGCATCAGCTCGAGCGACAAGCCGCGAGCACAACCTCAGGAGGTCGGTGAGAACGTGCCGAGACGAACCGACAGTGACCGCTGGCTTTTTGGAGCGACGCTCGCGCTCTGCCTTTTTGGCGCGGTCATGATCCTCAGCGCTTCCGCGGTCACTGCCGAGCAGTTGTACGGTCATTCTTATATCTTCCTCGTGCGGCAAGCCGCTTGGCTGTTGATCGGCCTTCTCGGAATGTTTGTTCTGATGCGCATGGACTATCACAAGCTGCGCCAGCCGGCCGTAATTTACACAGTGCTCTGCACCATCGTGTTGATGCTGGTTCTCGCGTTTTTCCTCGACCGTACTCATGCCACGCATCGCTGGATTCGCTTCGGCCCGGTGGGAATCCAGCCTTCGGAGCTGGCCAAGCTTGCCGTCATTCTTTATCTGGCGTGGTTCCTGGATCAGAGGCGGCGCGGCAAAGACGCCATGGGTTTTCGCAAAGAGGATTTTCTCCACACGATTCTACCTGCCTTCGCGCCGGTATTGGTTTGCGCCGGATTGATCCTCGCGCAGCCTGACCTTGGCACATCCGTTGACATCCTTCTGTTTGCTACGACGATTCTCTTCGTCGCGGGACTCTCCTGGAAGTGGATTGCTACAGGCGTCGCGGCCGCTGTGCCTACTCTCTATCTCCTCATCACGCTTGCTCCGTATCGCATGGCTCGGTTTCTATCTTTTTGGGATCCCGGCTCCGACCCGCAGGGCGCAGGCTTTCAGCTGAGGCAGTCACTCATCGCCGTCGGCTCCGGCGGACTCACCGGCGTCGGCTTGATGGAAAGCAAGCAAAAACTTTTCTACTTGCCCGAAGCGCACACCGATTTCATTTACGCCGTGATTTGCGAGGAACTCGGTTTCATTGGCGCCGTACTCGTCATCACGCTCTTTGTCGTTTACGGAAGGCGCGGCATCCGCGCAGCCTTCGCAGCGCCGGATGCGTTTGGCCGCCTGCTCGCGCTCGGAATCACCACTATGGTTTTGTGGCAGGCGCTGATCAACTTCGCCGTGGTTCTGGGAATGGTCCCGACAAAAGGGATTCCGCTGCCATTCATCAGTTATGGCGGCTCGAGTTTGCTGGTGATGCTGCTTGGCACGGGCGTGCTGCTTAATATTTCGCAGCAAGCCGCCGAGGTCTCGTCGTGATGCGCTTTTGTTTTCCTTGTAGTCGCGCAGCTTGCTGCGCCCGTGCTTGGCGGAAATCTCAGCCATGAAGTTGTTGATCGCAGGCGGCGGCACAGGCGGACACGTTTTTCCGGCAGTGGCCGTCGCACGCGAATGGCTGGCTCGGGGTAAAGAAAGAGAAGTCGTGCTAGTTGGAACGCAACGCGGACTTGAGATGAAGCTGGTGCCTCAGGCGGGCCTGCCGCTGGAAACGCTTCGCGTCGCTGGCCTGAAGGGCAAGGGCGGCGCGACACTGTTCAAGAATTTGACGATGCTGCTTCCCGCGATGTTTGACGCGCGCCGAGTATTGCGCAAGCACAAGCCAGTCGCGGCGTTTGGCGTCGGCGGATACGCCGCAGGGCCGATGATGCTCGCCACGTGGCTCGGAGGCGTGCCCAACATCATTTTTGAGCCGAACGCGGAGCCAGGCCTTACCAACAAGCTTCTCGCGCGCCTCTCGAAACGCATTGCCACGGGCTATGAACTCTCTGCGCAGGCTTGGGGAAAAAAAGCCGTCGTTACCGGCAACCCCGTGCGAGCGGAATTCTTTTCCATTCCACCGCGTAAGCGCTCGAGTCCTTTGCGCCTGCTGATTACCGGCGGCAGCCAGGGAGCATTGCCCATCAATCGCGCGTTCGTGGACTCCATGGACCGTCTCGCCACGCGAAAGAGCGTACTAAGCATCGTGCACCAGACTGGCGAACGCGATTACGACGCCGTGCGCACCGCGTACGCGCGCCGCGAAATCCTCGCTGAAGTCATTCCGTTCATGACCAACATGCCCGAGCGCTTCGCCTGGGCCGACGTCATCGTTTGCCGCGCGGGAGCCATCACCGCCGCGGAAGTCGCCGCCGCGGGCCGCGCCGCCATCTTCATTCCATTTGGAAGAGCCACAGACAGCCATCAACTGCGCAATGCTCAGGAAATGGCGCGCGCTTCCGCAGGCCGGCTCATCACCGAGCCGGAACTCACCGCCGAAAAATTAACCGGAGAGATTTTTTCGTTGCTCGACCATCCGGGCGAAATTGAAAAGCTTTCTTCCAACGCGCGCGCACTGGCCCGCCCTCATGCCACACAGGAAATCGTGAATCTGATCGAAGAGGCCGCAAACGTGCAAGCTAAACGGTGAGGGCAAAACCATGATGGTCTCTTTTCGCAATTTTCAGCGCATTCACTTGGTCGGCATCGGCGGCATCGGCATGAGCGGCATCGCCGAAGTTCTTTTGACACTCGGCTATTCCGTCTCCGGATCGGATGTAAAGCTTTCGAACATTACTGAACGCCTCCAGAAATTGGGCGCAACGATCTTCGATGGTCACAAAGCCTCAAACGCCGATGGCGCGCACGTTGTTGTGACCTCTTCCGCCGTGAAGCCGGACAATCCGGAAGTCGTCGAAGCACACAATAGAAAGATTCCCGTCATTCCGCGCGCCGAAATGCTCGCCGAATTGATGCGCCTGAAGTACGGCATCGCCGTCGCCGGAGCCCACGGCAAAACCACCACGACTTCAATGGTTGCTTCGGTTCTAGCAGCCGCTCATCTCGATCCCACATTCGTCATCGGCGGCCGCGTCAATCAAGCAGGCACGACCGCCCGCTTGGGCAAAGGTGAATATTTTGTAGTCGAAGCCGACGAAAGCGATCGCAGCTTCTTAATGCTCGCGCCTGTCGTTGCTGTCGTCACCACCATCGACCGCGAGCATCTCGACCAATACACTTCGCTCGAAGACATCCAGGACGCCTTCATTCAATTTGTGAATCGCGTGCCGTTCCATGGTGCGGCGATTCTTTGTGTGGACGAACCCAACGTTCAGGCCATTGTTCCCAGCGTGAAGCGCCCCATCATCACTTACGGAACATCGAGCCAAGCCGACCTCGTCATCAGCGACGTAAAGCTCGATGGTCTCCAAAGCGAGTTCCGCCTCACCTACAAAGGCGATGACCTCGGCCTCTTCCATCTGTCGCATCCTCCCGGAATGCACAACGTGCGCAACGCCGCCGCCGCCGCTGCCGTGGCCCTATATCTCAATGTCGCTTCCGACCTGATTCGCGAAGGCCTGGCAAAATTCGCTGGTGTCGGCCGCCGCTTCGACATCAAGGGCAGGGTCAACGACATCACCGTCATCGACGATTACGGCCATCACCCCGCTGAAATCCGCGCAACGCTCGACGCCGCGCGCGGCTGCAAGTTCAACCGGTTGCTGGTGCTTTTCCAGCCACATCGCTACACCCGCACGCAGCATCTCTGGGATGAATTCTGCCGCGCCTTCAACCAAGCGGATGTTCTCGTCTTGGCCGATATCTATCCGGCCAGCGAAGCGCCGATCCCCGGCGTGACCAGCGAAGCACTCGCCAACGCCATTCGCGGCGCCGGCCACAAAAACGTTCACTACGCGCTTTCGCTTCAGCAAGGCATCGACCTCTTGGTCAAGCAGGCGCGTCCCGGCGACGCGATTCTGACCATCGGGGCAGGCAACGTCAGCCGCGCCAGCAACGATTTCATCACTTTGCTTTCAGCGGAGCATCCGGCGCAACATGCGCATTAACGATCCCAGCTTGCTCAAACGTTTGGCGGAACTCAGCGT
>DATEGP010000021.1:0-95018 GCA_035280045.1 Candidatus Acidiferrum sp. | reverse complement strand
GGACATCCTCGGATCAAAGCCTGCTTGCGGCTCCCCGGGGCTTATCGCAGCTTGCCACGTCCTTCATCGCCTTCTGGCGCCAAGGCATCCACCGTACGCCCTTAGTAGCTTAATCATAAAACTTACCCAATCCGTCTTCGCAGTAAAGAACGGGTCTGGCTTCGGCTAGAAGCCTCAGCCTAAAAAAGACCTGCCACTACAACTTGACGTCCCGATTTCTGCAGCTCCATACATCCTCGCATCAGCTCTCCGCTCACCCGGGCATGGGCTACGGTTTCGTCCAATCGCTTCTTTCGAAGCGACTAAGAAACTGACGCAGGCTTTCGACTCCACAGTCTTCGGATTCAGCAATCAGAGAGATGAAACCCTGACTTCTGATTTGAATAAGCCGCCTTGTTCCACAGTTGCTCAATCTCGAGCAAACTTGTAATAACCCACACCCTCACTCCCTCGCGCGGACCGTAATCCGCACAAAGTTATCGGCGTGGGCTTGCCAGCCTTTCTGTTGTCAAAGAACCTTTTATCCGAGTCTATCGGAATGCCCTGAATGCCTCAGGACGTGTCTGGCGGGACTTACTTGTCCGCTTTGCGCGAACGTGCCTTCCAGCTCTGCCCCAGCTTCTGGGATTTTGCTTGGTGCGTTAGTTGCCTTGGACTTGTTTCGAAATTCCCCGCGGAACTTCTTCCACTTCGCCCCTGCCACTAATCACTGCCGCAAAATAAAAAACCCGGCGTCGAGCGCCGGGCGCAACCACCCACACTGAGTGGCTCCACGCGTTGCTCGACTTCTTTCTACCCTGTACTCGTAAAGAACCCCACTATAGGATCTACTTCTCGCCTTCGTTTTTCTCGGGCTGGAAGACTTCTCGATCCGACTGTGATGCCCCTGAGCGGCCCTCGGCTCTCAAAAGCCCTCGAACCATCCGTAATGATACCAGTTTTTCTTAATTCGTCAAGGCCCCTCAATAAATTATTTTCCCTCAGGTCTGTGCACCTCTGTGCAAATCCACCTGCCTCAGTTTCGCCGCTCCGTCGCACATCCCAACCGCGATCCATAGGCGGCTGGCTTGGGGGCTGGAGTAGTTTGCTTGTCCCTAGCCTACCCGGCCATTGTCCCAAGGCGCTGCCCGATAGTCCGGTGCCCGGAACGACACGCGCTCTTGATGCTTGCTTCTCTGTCTGCCGAATCTAGCTACAATTTCCTCAAGCTCAAGGGATACCCGTAATTTCGAGCTTTCTTTCCGCAGTCTGATTCGGCGAAGGGGTTCACCCGGCCACCTCCTCCCAGTCCATTGGGCTATCTTCAGGAGGTGTAAACATGTTCCATTCGCATCTCTCTCGTAAGCTTGGACTTACTGTGGCAGTCGCGGGCCTAATCACCTTTGCTGGCTGCTCCGGCCAGCAGGACCAGCAGGCCGCAAACCAGGCTCCTAAGGCCAAACAGTCCGCCAAAGCGGCACCTAAACCCGCGGTAAAGCCCGCCGTCGCGAAGGCCGAAACACCCCAAGTAACGCCCGTCTCAGCGAAGTCAACGCAGCCAACGGGCCCGGCGATCACGGTGCCTAAAGGCACGCAGCTTACGGCCGTTGTGGACCAGACGCTTCATAGTACAAAAACTCATGAGGGTGACACTTTTGCCGCCAGCCTCGCTGCCCCCGTCAAAATAGATGGCAAAACCGTGCTGCCCAAGGGCGCACACGTCACCGGGAAAGTGGTACACGTTAAGAAGAACGAGCTGAAGGTCGAACTCGCGTCCGTAACTCTTCATGGAAGGTCCTACGGCTTGCAAACCAACCTCCGCCGCCCGTCCGACAAGTTGAAAACCAAGTCGAACGACAAAAGCGCGCACACAAGCAAAGAAAAGAAAGCCGACAATTCCATTCTTACCGCTAAGACAGAGCTGATGTTCAAACTGTCCAAGCCTGTTACCGTCCCAGTGAAAAGCTAACTAACCCCGGACTTCAACCGGTTTCATTTGCATTTCCATTCGGCTCCGGCCGGTTCAATCCTGCCGGGGCCGAACTTTTTTCAGCGGCCGGTGGAGCCGAATTGAATGGAGATCGTTGTGTGGCCGATAGAGTCGCTAGGGTTAGCGGGGAATTCCACAAGCAAATTGGCCTTGCCGTTAGAACCCTTGGAGAGTGTGGCGCCGGAGACGGAAGCGATTTGCGCGGGGTTCCAGACGAAGAGCCGGTACTGACGGCCGGATCGGCCCGAGACGCCAAGAGTAAGGCGATCGTGAGAGGGCGACCAAGCTTCGGAGACGACCCGCAGGCCTTCGGAGGTATCTCCGAGCGCTGGCAGCGTGGAATCGTAGGCTAGGCCAAAGTCGTCTTTGAGGCGGATGTGTAGCGTGTTCGCTCCGTTGGAGAGAGGAACGCGCACCAGCACATGTTGATCGGAAGCATTTCCTTCCACGTGAAACGGAACAGGACGACCGCTCAATGTCGCGCCAAGCACTTTCGCACGCAGGCTGACAGCTGGTTGGAAGTCGAGCGTGAGAGAGGAATCACCTGAAGACTTCGCCTCCAACGTGATTCCTTCAAGGTCCTTGGCATAGTGCAAATCAATTCTCGCCTGGCCGACGGCAACATTGTGGATGGCAAACGCAGTCCAATCGGCGGGAACGTGCGGGGCGAATGTGAGCTTGGCCGCCGCGGCGTCAGGAGCGAGGCCAAACAGGCCGCGCAGCACAGGACTGACGACCATGGCCGCGGACCAGATCTGGTGCGGCGAGCTGGTCGAGAGTGACTGGTAAAAATCGCCTGAAAGCACTTCGGAGAAGTGGCCGAGCGAGCCGTCAAACCCGAGCAACGCGTTGGCGCGGAGATTTTCGTATGCGGGAAGAGCGCGGTGATAGCGGTACTCGCCGACCGCGGCCCAGCCGGTGAACAGCGGCCATACTGACCCGTAATGGTAGCCGCCGCCGCTGAATTTTGGCGAATGGTCCGAGATGATGCGCATCCCCCAATCGGTTTGCTGATCGAGGGCGGCGAGCTGCGTAATCATGCTGTCGGCTTTCGGTTCATCGAGCAAACCGAACCACATCGGCACGGTCGAGAGCACGGTTGGCTCGTCCACCGGATGATTGTTGTTGTCGAGCGCGAAGGCGAAACGATTTTTGTCGGCGAGCCAGAAGGCATCGTTCATGAGCGGCTTTTGTTGCGCGAAGTTTTTCGCCAGTTCCTTACTTTCATCTTCTTTGCCGGTGAGATGCGCGAGACTTGAGAGCGCACGCAACGCTTCAATGCCAAGGCCGGTTTGATACAGCTCGGTTTTCACAGGGAGCAGGGGGCCACCCTCGACCCAGCCGTGGCCGACGCCTTGATTTTTTGCGAAGCCGTGCTCGTCGTAAGTGGAGCGCAGGAATTCGTACGCTTTCCGGAGGCTGTCCCATTTCTCTTTGGCAAACGCCACGTCGCCGCTCGCAGTAACGTAATCTTTCATGGCAATAACGTAGAGCGGGGTGGCGTCGGCGGAGGCGTAGGGATACGGGTAGCCCTTGAACCAATCTACGAAGTTTGCGCCTTGGGAAATCTCATGCGGGATCTTTCCGTCTTCGCGCTGGAATTTGCTAATAAACGCTAGGGCGATTCGCGCAGTGGAAAAGTCCCCGGAAGCATTGAGGGCGAGCGAAGTCCAGAAAGAATCGCGGCCGAAAAACCAGGCGAAGCCCGGGCGCTGGCTGGTGCCGGAAGTGCGATAGCCGGCGACGAGACCAGTGCCGAAAAAGGGGTTCGTGACTAGGCCCTGGAACTCGCTGATGCGCGCCCAGTCATAGGCTTGCTGGATTTGCGTGTCGGGAAGTTCTAGATTGACCGTCCGCGCAAGATAGTCCTGGTAATACCTCGCGGCTTCTCGCTGCAGAGCAGCGTAGTCGGCAGTCAGATGCTGATAAGTCTTTAACGCTGCGTCGCGGCCTTCCATGGAAGCGGCGATGACGATGAGCTTGCTGTCTTTGCCTTTTGCGGTGGAACCGAGGCGGAAGGAACTGGTTTGCGATTCGGCATAGTTGGTTTGGAATTCGGCATGAGGATCAGCGGCGGTGGGTGAGCCAACGAACGCTGAGAATTTCCTCTGCTCTTCACTGAAATAGAAGGCGTGCTGCTGCGCGTTCCAATTCAGATAAGTCGCACCTAGGGCCGCCGGCCACATGAGTTGGTAATCGCGATGGAACACTGCCTCGACTTCGAGCGGCTGCTCCGTTTCGGCGTCGAGGAGGATGGCGGCTCCCTGCGCGTCAACGGGTACAAAAAATGTTTCGCGCACGGTGAAAGTATCGCCTGCGTAAAGAATCGTGGCGGACTCGGGGCGCACGGTGAGAGTACGGGCAAGCGTCTCGGCGGGAAGGACGTGCCCTTCAGTGAGAAAATCCAAATGGAACTCGCGGAAGATTTTCAGCGGATAGACCCACGCTTCCATCGTGCCGCTTTCGTTTCCGAATAAGGCTGCGCGCGTTCCCGTGACAGGCAAGAATTCCCAGGGACGCACAGGGCGGGAAAGCTGCAGGTGCTCGGCAGCGGGTTGGTTTTGCTGGCTCATGGAGCACGGTGGGGCGGCGGCGAGGAGCAGGGTTGCCCCAAAGCACAGAATAATTCGCTTTCGCCAGTTGGGAGAGACTTTTCCTCGAGGGGATTCAAAGAACTCGCGCGAGATTCTCATTCTTTCGCTCCGCCACGGCCAAACTTGCAATGCCACGCGCGCCTTACTATAAAAGAAAGCGCGCGATTCTGGCACAGCATCTTCAGGAAAGGGACCGGGTCGATTGGCTTCCACACGACGAAAATTCTTGCATTCGCTGTGCCGGTCCACACTGGTGCTCCCTTTGGAAAAGGTTCTTGCACTGGCTCTGCCGCTGCGGAAGCAACAAGCTAGTTCAACCAATACTTCCCCAGCAGTCGTGGAACCCGCTGGAACTGTAGCAGCGGCGCCCGCGAAGCTGAAACAGGATTTGGGCGTCACTTTCTTAAACGTCGCGCGCGATTCCGGACTGAATGCCAAAACGATTTACGGCGGCGAACACAAAAACAAATATCTCTTGGAGACAACAGGCTGCGGCGTCGCCTTCTACGACTATGACAATGATGGCTGGCTCGATATTTTCCTGGTGAACGGCTGGCGCCTCGAAGGCTTTCCTCTTGGTCAGGAACCGAGCAATCATCTTTTCAAGAACAACCGCGACGGAACGTTTACGGACGTGACGAAGAAAGCCGGGCTCGTGCGCTCGGGATGGGGCCAGGGGGTCTGCGTCGGCGACTACGACAACGATGGCTTCGACGATTTGTTCGTGACCTACTTTGGAGAAAACGTGCTGTATCACAACAACGGCAACGGCACGTTCGCGGATGTGAGCGAGAAATCGGGCGTGAAAAGCACGGGTAAGCGATGGAACACGGGCTGCGCTTTCGTGGACTATGATCGCGACGGGCATCTCGACCTCTTTGTCGCTAACTACATTGATATGGATTTGAAGACCGCGCCGGTGCCGGAATCGGGGCCTTGCCTCTACAAGGGAATCATGGTGGCTTGCGGGCCGCCGGGTCTGATGGGCGGGAAAAATATTTTGTATCGCAACAATGGGAACGGGACGTTTACGGACGTCACCGAAAAGTCGGGGATTCTAAAGGCCAACGGGACTTACAGTTTGGGAGTGCTGACGGCGGACCTCGACAACGACGGCTGGCCGGATATTTATGTGGCGAACGACTCGACGGCGAGCGCGCTGTATCAGAACAAAAAGAATGGAACGTTTGTTGATATTGCGATGGAGGCCGGTTGTGCGCTGAGCGCCGATGGCAAGCCACAAGCAGGCATGGGCATTTCGGCGGCAGATTACGACCTAGACGGCAATCTCGATTTGGTGAAGACCAATTTTGCGGGAGACACGCCGTCGCTGTATCACAACTTGGGCCGCGGCACTTTTGAAGACACCACGTTTCAGGGCGGGCTCGGCAAGCACACGCAGTATCTGGGCTGGGGCTGCGGCTTTTTCGACATGGACAATGATGGTTGGGCGGACATTCTGATTTGCAACGGGCACGTCTATCCGGAAGTGCAGCAACTAAAGACGGAGGCAGGTTATCCCCAGCGCAAATTGCTTTACAAGAATCTGCGAAACGGGCGCTTTGATGATGTTTCGTACGACGCTGGCGCGGGGATTTCTGCGCCGGTTGCGGCACGCGGCTGCGCTTTCGGGGACTTTGATAACGACGGCGACCTCGATGTCGTTGTGAATACGGTGAATGATCTTCCCCAGCTTCTACGATGCGATTCGACCACAGGCAACAACTGGATCAAGATCAAAACGATTGGAACGAAATCCAATCGCAGCGGGATTGGGGCGCGGCTGCGATGCGTCACGCATTTGCCGGGAGAAAAGAATGCGCATTCTCAAATCGATGAAGTGCGCAGCGGCGGCGGCTATTTTTCCCAGAACGATTTGCGTGTCCATTTCGGGATCGGAAAGGCTGAGAAGGTAGACTTGCTGGAGATTCGATGGCCCAGCGGGCTGGTCGAAACTCTGAAGGACATCAAGCCGAATCAGGTTATCTTTGTCAAAGAGGGTGAAGGGATTGTGCGCAGCATGACGTTTGACCCGCCAAAGCTCAAGAAGCCGTGAATCCCTTCGCCCGCTCTCTCCTTGACAACTTAGGAGAGTGTATTGTACCCTCCTAATCCACTTAGGAGGCAGCATGTCATCGCAAGCGCAAATCCTTCCGGGAACACTGGACCTCCTGATTTTGAAGGCCGTGTCGCTTGGCCCTCTCCACGGCTACGGCGTGCTGCTGCGTATCGAGCAAATCTCTCAAGGAGCGCTGCTGGTTGAACAAGGCGCCCTTTACCCCGCATTGTTCCGGCTCGTACGTCAGGGCTTGCTCAAAGCAAGCTGGGGCACTTCCGACAACAATCGGCGCGCGAAATTCTATGAGCTGACCTCGGCAGGCCGCAAGCGCCTGCGTCAGGAAGCCGACGGTTGGAACCGCCTCGCCGCTGCGATCGCGTCCGCTCTCAACACGCAACCCGAGGAAGTATGAGCCTGCTGTCTTCGCTTCGTTCCGTCGTTTCGGCGCTGTTCCATCGCACACGCGTGGAAAACGATACGGAAGAAGAGCTGCGCATGCACGTGCAGAATCGCGCGGACGATTTGGAACGCAGCGGGCTCACGCGAGCTGAGGCTGAGCGGTGCGCTCGCATCGAATTCGGAGGACATGAAAAATTCAAAGAAGAATGCCGCGAAGCCGCCGGCGCTCATCTTCTGCCCACGCTATTCCAGGATTTGCGTTTCGGCGCGCGGATGCTGCGCAAGTCTCCGGGCTTCACCGCCGTCGTTTTGTTGACGATTGCCATCGGAATCGGCGCCAACGCGGCCGTATTCAGCGTGGTGAATAGCGTGCTGCTGAAGCCGTTGAATTACCCGCGGCCCGAGGAACTGGTAGCGTTGCACCAAATCGCTCCCGGAGCACCAGGGCTGGCGGACTTCGAAAGCGGTCTGCTGCTTTCTCCTTCGATGTATTTCACTTACAGGGAGAACAACTGCACATTTCAATCCTTGGGCGTTTGGACAACGGATATCTCCAACGTCACCGGGCTCGCAGAGCCGGAACAGGTTCGCGCAGTCGTAGTCAGCGACGGCGTGCTCCAGACGCTCGGCGTTCCACCGGAAGCGGGCCGCTGGCTTTCCTCAGAGGACCAGACACCGCGCGGACCGCAACGAGTGATGCTCAGCTACGGTTACTGGCAACGACGCTTCGGTGGAGACCGCGGAGTCATTGGCCGGAAAATCATGGTTGATTCGCAGTCCACGGAGATTGTCGGCGTAC
Organism: Candidatus Acidiferrum sp.; assembly: GCA_035280045.1. Lineage (GTDB taxonomy): Bacteria > Acidobacteriota > Terriglobia > Acidiferrales > UBA7541 > Acidiferrum. Next base: position 87,198 of record DATEGP010000021.1, on the reverse strand, counting down.
TGCCGAGAGGATTTCGCTTTGTTGATACGGGCTTTGAACTTGTCGAGACAGCCCAGTTCGATCGCGGCAAGCTGATCCTGGCGGGATTTGGATATCACGGAATCGCACGGTTGAAATCGGGTGTCAGCATCGCCCAAGCGGATGCGGATATCACACGCATGCTGCCGATTTGGATGGACTCTTTTACAAATGGGCCGGGAACGAATCCGCACTTTTACGAAACGTGGAAAATCACGCCGATGATTCGTCCGCTGAAGCAGGAAGTGATCGGCAACGTCAGCGAGGCGCTCTGGGTGGTGATGGGGACCCTTGGGCTGGTGATGCTGATTGCGTGTGCCAACGTGACAAATTTGCTGCTCGTTCGCGTAGAAGCCCGGCAGCAAGAGTTGGCAGTTCGCGCCGCGCTTGGCGCGAGTTGGGGACGAGCAGTTCGCGGACTTCTGGTGGAAAGCTTGATGCTGGGCTTGGTGGGTGGCGTCCTGGGCGTTGTTGTCGCTTACAACGGAGTGCGCTTCCTGGTCGCAATGGGGCCTGCGAATCTGCCTCGCCTCAGCGAAATTTCCGTGGACGGGCGGACGCTGGGATTCACTCTGCTTCTGTCTCTCGTTTCGAGCTTGTTCTTCGGGCTGATTCCTGCGCTCAAGTATGCTGGTCCGAAGGCTTCGCCGGCCCTGCAGAGCCCTGGGCGGTCGATGAGCGCGAGCCGAGAGCGCCACCGCGCTCGAAATGTTTTGGTGGTTGGACAGGTAGCCATGGCGCTGGTGTTGCTAGTCAGCGCCGGTCTCATGATTCGCACGTTCCAGGCGCTGCGAACGGTCGAGCCGGGATTCACCGACGCGAGGCATCTGCAGCTCATGCGCATCGGCATTCCTGCTTCGTTGATCAGCGAAGCAGAGCGCGTCATGCGGACCCAGAATGAAATCCTCGACAAAGTGGTAGCGATTCCAGGCGTGGAATCTGCAGGGTTTGCTAGCGAAATGCCCATGGAAGGGTCCGATTCGGACTGGGACTGCATCTTTGCGCAAGACAAGGTCTACCCCGGCAACGAGATGCCGCCGCTCCGGCTGTACAAGCATATATCTCCCGGCTTTTTGCAAACCGCGGGGACACGATTGGTCGCAGGCCGGGAATTTACCTGGACCGAGGTATACGAACTTCGGCCCGTGGTGATGATTTCGGAGAACCTGGCGCGAGAAATCTGGGGATCGCCATCCGCAGCTATCGGCAAGCAATTGCGTGAGTTCTCCGCCATGCCCTGGCATGAGGTGATTGGCGTCATCCAGGATGTTCGAGAGCGAGGCTTGCAGGACAAAGCGCCTGAAATCGTTTATTGGCCGCCGATGATGCAGTATTTGTTCGGCAATAAGACCCCTGAAACGCTACGAACGGAGACGTTTGTAATACGAAGCCGGCGCGCGGGAACGCAGGGACTTCTTAGCGAGGTTCGCCAAGCGGTTTGGTCGGCCAACTCAAACCTGCCGCTGGCATCCGTGCGCACGATGCAGGAAGTCTACGACAAATCGATGGCGCGCACTTCGTTCACACTGGTGATGCTGGGAATCGCAGGCTCGATGGCCCTGGTGCTTGGCCTCATCGGCATCTACGGCGTAATTTCGTATACGGTGTCCCAGCGTCAGCGCGAAATTGGAATTCGTGTGGCGCTGGGGGCACAACAAGGAAACGTACTGCAAATGGTTCTTGGGCAGGCCGCGAAGACAATTCTGACCGGGGTTGTGATCGGGGTGAGCGCGGCTTTCGCGTTGGCTCGCCTGATGACCAGCCTGCTGTTTGGCGTGACTGCGCACGATCCAATGACCTTTGCTGCCGTTGCCTCGCTTCTCATCTTCGTTGCGCTCCTGGCGTGCTACATCCCCGCGCGAAGGGCAATGCGGGTCGATCCAATGGTTGCTCTGCGATACGAATAAGGGCGCCAATCAGATCCGTCAGATAACGAGCGAGAGGGAACACAGTTCGGTGCTAGACTTTTGGAGTGAGGCGCGCAAGAATCTCGGCGGCTTTCGCGTTTGTTGTTGCTCTGTCGGCCGTCGCCGTTGCATTGGCAGGCCGAGCTGAGAAAAGCGTCAACCTTCCCTTCGGCGCATGGACGCGCGCTTCGGAAACTCCAATCCTTTCGCCGCAAGGCACAACGTGGGAGTCCGCGGGCACGTTCAATCCCGCCGTAGTTCTTCACAACGGCAAAGTCGTCATGCTTTACCGCGCCCAAGACCCCTCGGGGACTTCCCGCCTGGGATACGCCGAAAGTACGGACGGGATTCATTTCACGCGCCGCAACGAACCTGTTCTTTCTCCCGCAACGGATTATGAGAAAGATGGCGGCGTGGAAGACCCGCGCCTGCAGAAATTCGGCGACACGTACTACCTCACCTACACGGGCTACAACAAAAGGGACGCACAGCTTTGTCTCGCCACCTCGCGCGACCTGTTTCACTGGGAGCGCAAGGGTGTGATTCTCCCCGCCTACAAAGGAAACTGGAACAAGGCCTGGACGAAATCCGGCGCGATTGTTCCTGAAAAAATTGACGGCAAATATTGGATGTATTGGCTTGGCACCGCCGCCGACAACACCGACCAGATGGGGCTTTCTTACTCCACGGATTTGATTCATTGGACGGAGGCGACAGAAACGCCTGTACTTCCGAAGCGTCCCGGCATGTTTGACTCTCGCGTGGTCGAACCAGGCCCGCCGCCGATTCTCACCTCGAGCGGAATCGTTCTGATTTACAACGGCGCCGACGACAGCCTTGTTTATCGCACCGGCCTCGCCGTCTTCGACACGCACGACCCGCGCAAAGTTCTCTACCGCTCTGACACTCCGATTTTCTCTCCCGAAAAAGAGTGGGAAAAAATCGGCCAGGTCCCCAACGTTGTTTTTGTCGAAGGCATGATTCGAATGAAAGACCGGTGGCTCTTTTATTACGGCGGGGCGGACAAATACGTCGGAGTGGCTGAAGCCCACGAACCCCAAGACTCAGGTCCCTCGTCGACGCCATCGCAATCTCCATCATCCGAAGGCGAGGTGTTCACATTTCCGAGCGGGGAGCTCACGCTTCACGGAGTGTTGTTCAGGCCGGAAGGTGATGGGCCGTTTCCGGCAGTTGTTTACAACCATGGGAGCGCACCCGGCATGCTCAGCAAGGGAGCTTTCGATGCGCTTGGGCCGGTGTTCGCAAAACATGGATGGGTCTTCTTCGGGCCGTATCGAAGAGGGCAAGGTCTCAGTGCTTCGACGGGCAAATACATTGGCGATGAAATCGCCGCGGCGACAAAAATAGGGGGCATCACAAGCGGTGCCGCAACCTGGTGCGCTTGCTGGAGACGGACCACCTAAACGATCAACTCGCTGCGCTGGCATGGTTGCAAACACAGAAGCTCGTTAAGGCAGACAGCATCGCCGTGGCGGGTAATTCCTTCGGTGGCATCGAGGCGGTACTAGGCGCCGAGCATGGTTCCTATTGCGCGGCGATCGATTCCGCAGGTGGAGCTCAGAGCTGGGCCCAAGCGCCCGAACTTCAATCTTTGATGACACGCAGCGTTCGCAATTCCCGCGCTCCCATCTTTTTCTTTCAAGCCGCTAATGATTACGATCTCTCCCCGAGCCGAGTCCTTTCGGACGCCATGAAGGCCGCCGGCAAGGATTTCGAACTAAAAATTTACCCTGCCTTTGGGGACTCGGTCCAAGATGGACACACGTTTGGCTATTTCGGAAGCTCCGTCTGGGCCGACGATGTGTTTCGGTTTCTGAACAAGCACTGCCAAACATCATCTGCACCTTGAAAGGAACTAGGGGAGAAAAAGTGCCCGAGAACAGGTCATTTGAAAGCGAGGTCGCTGGATTCCAACAGTTTCTCGGAACCAATCATTGGCCGGATAAGATTGCGTGGATTCAGACCGAGGATTTGTTGGTCACGGGGACGAGACTGCTCTACGCGAGAATTCCCGCATCTGAGGCGCGCGAAATCGCTGCTCGACAGACTTTTGAGCAAGGAATCACGCAAGGAAGGGGAGTCTTGCTCGCAGGCTGTTTCGAATTACAGGGAACCAGTTTTTGTTTTGTATGGGTACCGGCGAATGATGATGAAGCGCGGCGGGCCCTTATGCCAGTTGGAGTGAAGTTGAGTGTTCCGACCGATAGAGTCCCGGTGAAACGCATCAGGAGCCCCTTGCTCTGGTGGTGGCTTACGTTTCGTATGCAGCGCAAACAATCAAACAAAGAGTGGTTGTTTCAGTGACAATATTTGGTAACTCTTGGCAAAAGATCCTATGGCTTGCGTAGATCGGCGTTTACAGATGTGCCGGTACCCTCTCGCAGAGTCTGAAACGAGTCGACGGGCAAATTCCCAAAGCGCTCCGTCAGTCCGCTTGGCCAGCGCACTTGGACCCAATCAATCTTTGTCGCTTCGCCGAGCCCAAAATGAACGCGCATGTCGTTGTTCGAGTCATAGCTCGAGCCGCTACGAACCTCGTCCACCAGCAAACGGTTCCCCACCTTGACGGTAATCTTGGCGCCGATACCGTCACGATTGGAGGCAAAGGAAATGGCGGAAACATCATTGGTCGACTTGTCGTTGACCTCCTTTCCCTCTTTAACCTCCTTAACCTCTTTCTTGAACGCGCCAACCGTGCGAAACGCTATCCAATGATTCCCATTGCGCAAATCATTCACCAGCAACATCGGCGCGGCGCTCATATTGCTAATCACCGCCGACATGCGACCGTCGTTCCAAAGATCGCCAACCGCCAGCCCTCGAGCGGAACTCGTCGCCGTGATCGCCGGGCCCGCGCTGGCGGAGATATCCGTGAACGTGCCGTTCCCGTTATTGTGATAAAGAATTTTGGGCTCGAGAAAACTGCTGCCGAGGTGCTGGCTGTCCACTTCGGGATAAACATGGCCGTTGACCAGGAGCAGATCGGGCCAGCCGTCGTTGTTCACGTCGAGGAACATCGTGCCCCAGCCCAGATATTGCGTGTTCAATCCAAACCCGGCGGGAAACGTCTTGTCGTCAAATGTGCCGTCGCCGTTGTTGTGCAAAAGCGTGGAAGTATCGTCGGAAAAATTCGTTTTGAAAATATCGGGCCTGCCGTCTCCGTCATAGTCGCCGACCGTCGAGCCCATGCCCGCCTGCTCGCGGCCATCGTCGTTGAAAGCGGCACCAGAAATAACGGCAACGTCCGTGAAAGTTCCGTCACGATTGTTGTGGTAGAGAACGCTGGCCGTGCTATCGCAGGCCACAAAAATGTCCGGCCAGCCGTCGTCGTCGTAATCGAACGTGGATACGCTGAAAGCGTAGTGGCCGTTGGTCTGATCGATTTTTGCTTTCTTCGTCACATCCTCAAAGGTCCCGTTGCCTAGGTTGTGGTACAAAGTATTCTTTCCCCACGGCAATCCACGCGGCCCGCACATCACGGGAACTCCCTTCCACATGCAAGAAGCCTTCTCGCCCGGAGCAAACGCCGTCGCGGAGTCGTAGTCAACGTAATTCGCAACCATTAAATCGAGTTTGCCGTCGCGGTCGTAATCCACAAACGCGCACCCTGTGCTCCAGGCCTTGGTGCCCGCAACCCCGGCTTTTTCGCTGACGTCCGTGAACGTGCCGTTCCCGTTGTTGTGGTACAACACATTTTTTCCGTAATAAGTGACGTAAAGATCCTCGAATCCGTCGTTATCATAATCGCCGGCGCAAACTCCCTGTCCCCAGCCCGTATGCGTGAGGCCCGCTTTCTCCGTGACGTCGGTGAACGTGCCGTCGTGATTGTTGTGATAGAGATGGCTTGTCGGTGCTTTGCCGCTGGGAAAACCTTCCAGTTTCGTGCCGTTCACAATAAAAATGTCAGGCCAGCCGTCATTGTCGTAATCGAAAATCGCGACTCCAGTCCCTGTGGTTTCGATGATGTATTTCTTCGTCGTTTCTCCGCCGAAAACGATGGGCGCGGTGAGCCCGGCCTTCGCGGCGATATCTGTAAAGTGCACAATTGGCGCACGAGTTTTGGCCTGCGCTTGCTCCGAACCTTCCTGTGCCGAACCGTTGAGTTGGATCGAGAGCCAGGCGCAAAGGCCCAACAAAAAAAGCGTCCGGAAAGAAGAGAAATGGTGAGTCATCAAGCCTTAAGAATAGTAAGTTGGCGGTCGGCAAGGGTCAACCCGAAGTCAAACCACGTCAGTTCCTGCGCGTGCAAGATGGCCTTCGCGCAATCGTGCTAGGATTTTTGTTTCTGGGATCATGGGCATTTTTCAATTCAAATCGACTTTGGTTTGCCGGCACGAGCGTTTTCTCCAATGCTGCTTGCTTCTTTTCCTGTGTTCGTTCTTTGCAGGGAGAACCTGCAAAGGACAAACGGCCAACTCGGGTTCCACGCCAGAATCGGCATCTAAGGCAGCCACGACTTACAAGCAAGGGATGACTGCGTTGCAAAAAGGCGACCTGGATTCCGCGCGCACCGCATTCGAAAAGGTCGTTCGTCTCGCACCGCAAAGCCCCGAGGGGCACAACTCGTTGGGCTGGGTCTTGCTCGCAAAGAACGAAGTCGAACCTGCCATCCGCCAGTTTGAAGAGGCGTTGCGCCTGAAACCTGATTTTGTGCAGGCGCGCGTGAACTTTGCGAACGCGCTCATCCGCAAGGGAGATTTGCCCGGGGCGCTTCACGAATCGCGCGAAGCCGTGCGCCTGGCGCCCAACGACTCCGAGACGCACCGCACTTTAGGTCGCACGCTCGATTTTTCCAAGGATTTTGCTGGCGCCATCGCCGAGTTCCGCCGTGGAATCGAACTGGAGCCGCAGCGGGCGGAATTGCACGACGACCTGGGAACGGTACTCGCGCAAAAATCCGACAACCAAAATGCCGAAGCAGCATTCTCCGAGGCGCTTCGGTTACAACCCGATTTTGCAAAGGCGCATCTCCATCTCGGCGTCTTGCAATTTCAAGAAAACTCGATGACCCAGGCGGAGGAACATCTTCAGGCAGCGGCGCGATTGGACCCATACGATCCGGGCGCCCGCTACTACTATGCGCAGCTCCTGAAGGCGCAAGACAAAGCCGCCGGGGCAATCGGCGAGTTGCAAGCGTGCGTGAAACTCAATCCGAATTATCCGGATGCGCAAAACAGTTTGGGCTTGCTGCTGCAGCGCCAAGGCGAAGCGGAGCAAGCGGCGGCGGCCTTTCGCCAGGCATTGAAGTTGCAACCAAACAATCCGGACATTTACAACAACTTGGGGCTATCTTACCTTCAAACGGGCGACGCCAAGGGCGCCATCACCCAATTTCAGGTCGCAATCCGCTTGCATCCGGAAGACACCGGGTACATCGGAAACCTCGGAGCAGCGTATTTGCAAGTGGCGGACTTTGATTCCGCCATGGCCAATTTTCAGCAGGCTCTGAAATTATCCCCGCAGGACGCCACGCTCCACTATGACCTTGGGTTGGCGCTCAAATTAAAAGACAAACTGCCGGAGGCGGTTTCGGAGTTCCGCAAAGCTGCAGAGCTGGATCCTCAGCAAGCCGACGCGCATTACACACTTGGCGTGACTCTGTGGCAACAAGGCGACTTTCCCGCTGCCGCCGAAGAGTTGACGGCCGCAATCCATGCCAAGCCGGATTACGCAGAGGCGTACTACACGCTCGGCACGGTGTTGAAACAAAAGGGCGATTTGCCCGAGGCGGCAAAAGCTCTGCGAGAAGCGATTCGCCTCCAGCCGGAGTTCGCCGGCGCGCACACAACCCTGGCGACCGTGCTGCGGCAACTCGGTGACAACGAAGGCGCCGCCGCGGAAAGCCGGGCAGGCGCGGAAGTCGCAAAGCGCAAGACGAGCGAGCAAGCGGCGCTCTTTGCCACGAATTCGGGGAAGCGTTTGCTAAACGCAGGCGACATTGACGGAGCAATTTCGCAATTTCGCACCGCTATTGAATCGGTGCCAGGCTACGCTCCCGCTCACTATCAGCTTGGTTTGGCGTTACAGAGAAAGGGCGACAAGGAAGGCGCAGCGAAAGAATTCAAGACGGCGGCTGAACTCGATCCCCGATTGAAGCCATCGGCGCGCTGAAACGGTGCTTTCGAGCCAAACTAAATCTTAAGTCGGTTCTTTCCGCAAGGCGACAAGCTCCGATCCCACGGGAACGCCACGAGTCACTTTCACATGAATGACCGCTTCAAACGGCTTCAATTCGCCGGAATTGGAAACGGATAACCTCAGAAGGAGCTGTTGGAGATAATCGGGCTGGCAAACGTACTCGACGGCCGCCTGCGTCCCGATCGTCGTCGTCCCCGCAAGAATCAATTCTGAGCGCGAAGGGTTCAGTCCCTTCACGAGCGCGACGACGGAATAGTCGTCCGCAAGCGTCTCATCCGACGGAGTAGCAAGAAAAGATTTTGGCTCGTCCGCTCCTGGGTGAACATTCACGATTTCCACGTTGCCGGCTCGGGGACCCGAGGCGATCAGGCGGAAGACAAATTCCTTGGTGCTTGGAATCTCAAGAAGTGTGAGGTTTTCCGACGGCGATCCGATGAAGATCAGATCGTTGTTTTTCGCGTCATCCAAGGAGAACAAGCTTCCACGTTTGACACGAATGGGCTGATGCAATCTCACGAAAACGTTGTCCAGCGCGTGCACAGCCAGAACCTCCCCAACTCCGGTATAGTGATCAAGAATGTGCGCTTGTCCATCGCGGGCAGATTTGTAATAACGCATCCCGCTGTCAGGCCGCCCCACAAAAGCTGCATTGCTGAAAATGACCCAGGGCTCCTGGGGCGCCGTGAGAAAACCCTTCCAGAAAACGCGCAGAACGGTCGGCACCTCCGTGCTTTCCGTGTCGAGCCGTGCTTCAGCCGTTCGGCGGTTGAGGAACCGGTCCGTGGCCACGGCAACGACAGAAGCGAGGAAAGCACATAGCAGGATGACTGCAATCAGCCACGTCCGCGAAGTTCGTCCGCCATCCGGCGCTCCTTCGTTGAGCCCGCTTCCGTGGTTTCGCCCGGCCCCAGCTGGACGTTCGTGAAAAGTGAGCGCGTAGGTTCCCCTGGGGAAGTCGACCAGAAACGTGTCCTCGGCCCCCTCTGTTGCATAGTACTCGGCCAACTTGCCGCGTAAGCGCCCGGCTTGGACGCGAACCGTGGAATCCAGGTGCGGGTCAAAATTACTCGGCCGCCCAAAGACTTCCGTCGCAATTTGATATTCCTTGGGAGAGGCCCCCGGATGTTCCAAGGCTTGATCGGCAAGATACCGCAGCAACTTGCACAAAGATTCTGAGCCGTGCAAGGCATGGCTGCTAAGAAGCTTTTCGACCTGTCCCCGGTAATGAGCCTTGTCCGACACTTCCTGCCACCCGCCTCGGCCCGGACATTGTAACACTACATAAGTAACAGTCGTCGTAGCGTATTGAAGGGCCACAACTTGCCCCAGGTAACCGTATCAGACTCTTAGAGACTATACCCGTTACCCAAAAAACTGATAGAAGCCATCACAATTGTTCGTCGGCCCAGTCTTGGGTGCACGGGAAAGTGTTTTCTCATTCATTGAGAATGCGCTCCCGGTGGTAATGCAGGAATGTTTGTTGGCGGTGTCGAGGAGTTTGGGGGAGATTCACTGCGGACGCACCGGTTCGACAGGCTGCCGTTTAAACCATTGTCATTTTGAAACTCTTGGTGTGTGAGCACCAAGGTAGTCGGTTATTTTTTCGTTGCCGCATCAGAAACCGGTCTATGCAGTGAATCAGCAGCTTTGAAGCAGGCTATTACATTCAGTCGAGAAATCGCAAAAGGATGCAGAGTGCTCAGGAGGGGTGTAATGAGAAGGCAAGTTAGTTTGGGGCTGCTTTTGGTTAGCTGTTTAGCGTTTTTGCTGTGTACTACGACCGCCTCTGGCCAGGCGGTTTACGGGAGCATCGCTGGAACGGTAACGGATCCGCAGGGAAATGCTGTGGCGGGAGCGAAAGTCACAGTCACTTCCATTACGAAAAACACGAGCCAAGAGACCACAACCAATGATACGGGCAACTACGAGGCACTTCACCTGATCCCTGACACGTACAAAGTGCGTGTCGAGGCTCCGGGTTTCAAGGCTTACGACGTACCCAGCGTTATCGTCCAGGTTGACACCAGCTCTCGCGTCGATGCACAGCTGCAGGTCGGCGCAGTCACGCAATCCGTGGAAGTCACCGGGGAAGTTCCACAGCTGAAGACCGACCGCGCTGATGTCGCGTTGGATTTCAACTCCGATTACGTCGAAAAGCTGCCCCTGGTCAACCGCAATTTCCAATCCCTCTTGCTCTCCGCGCCGGGTACCCAGCAAATTGGCTGGAGCCACGCCGCCACGGAGAATCCGCAGGGGTCCCAGCAAACTTTCGTGCAGGGCCAACACTTCAGCGGCACCGGCTATGAACTGGACGGGACCGACAACCAGGACCCCATCTTGGGCATTATTATTATCAATCCGAACTTGGACTCCGTAGAGGAGGCCAAGATTACAGTGTCCGATTACGATGCAGAATTCGGCAAGTCAATCGCTGGCTTGGTAGTGGCGTCAACTAAATCGGGCACTAACGACTTCCATGGGAGCGCCTTCTGGTTCAGGAACTCAGATGCTACCCAAGCGCGCAATCCGTTCACGCAGGCTCCCGGCCCACTGCCAAGTGCGAAGTGGAATCAGTTTGGTGGCTCCGTGGGCGGTCCGGTAATGAAGAATAAATTATTCTTCTTTGCGGATTATCAAGGAACGAGGCAGGCGAACGGAGTCACCGATAGTATAACGATTCCTACTTCCAAGGTGCTTAGTACGTGCACGGCGACGTCGGGCTTTTGCGACCTAAGTGAATACCTCACAGGATATTCGAAGAGCAATGGCGTCGTGTACGATCCAAACACAGGCGACCCCAACACGGGGGCGAACCGCACTGCGTTCCCAGGAAATCTGATCCCCGTGGGTCGGCTTTCTCCTGTAGCGGTCAAGTTATTGAAACAGTTTCCTCAGCCAGCAAACGGCAACGTGGAGGCTTTTAACTTTTTTGGTAACGGTTCTGGCCCGTTTCACGGGAATGCCTTCGACGCGCGGGGCGACTATCAGGCCCCCGGCAATTTGCACATTTTTGGTCGTTACACGCGCGCCTTCTACAGCCTCAATGGCCAGCCCATATTGGGTATCGGGCTGGGCGGCCAGGGAACCGGAATCGGGGGACTGAGTGGTAGCTCCAACATTCACAACCATAGTCTCGCGGCTGGATTCGACAAAGCCATTAGCTCAACATTGCTTACCGACTTCCGCTTCGGCTGGTTCCAATACAATCCGCATTCCATCAAGCCCGATGCGAACGCCACGGCCGCCGAAGCGTTGGGTCTAAACGGGTTGAACATCTCCGGCGATTCATCGACTGGCGGTCTTCCAGACTTCAGGTTTGACGGCACCCTCACCAATTTCGGCGACGGGTTGGATCCGTCGCGCTGCAACTGCCCACTAATTGAGAAAGAGCATCAGTATCAATTCGTGAATAACTGGACCAAGATCAGCGGCAATCATGAGATGAAGTTCGGCGTAGACCTTCGTTTCGCAGATAACTTCCGCTTCCCGAGCGACGCCAATCGCACTGGAGAGCTCTCCTTTAACCACAAAGCGACCTCGCTGTTTGATCCAGCTACCGGTAGCAACACCGGCGGCTTGGACTTGGCGTCATTCCTTCTGGGTGAGGTCACGCACTTTGAGCGCTTTGCCAGCGTGAGCCAAAGTGCGAAGGAGAATCAGAAGCGATTCTTCTTCTATGCTCAGGATAGGTTCCGCATGACCAACAAATTGACCTTCACTTACGGTATGCGGTGGGAGGATTATTTTCCAGAATCCGTCAATGCCAAGGGTAACGGAGGTTTTGCAAACCTCGCAGACGGCGTCATCCGAGTGGCCGGTTTCGGACCCTACGGACTCAACGGAAACATTGAAAACTACCTTGGCGCATTCGGGCCACGAATCGGCATCGCCTATCAACTGAAACCGAAGACCGTCGTGCGTATCGGCTACGGGCGCAGCTTCGATATCGGAGTATTCGGCTCGAATTTCGGCCATGCCGTGACACAAAATCTGCCCGTCTTGGTCCATGAAGCGGTCAGCGCCCATGACGTGAATTCCGCGAATATCAACGACAACGTTCCTGTGTACCAGATGGATTCTGCGGTAGGTCCGCCACCCGCTGTGTTTCCGACGCCCCTCGCGAACGGCACGATTCCACTGCGGGGATTTGATAACAGCGTGGATCCGAGGATTCGGCCAACGAAACAACGGATAGCCGCGATAGATATGTGGAACGCCACGGTTGAACACCAACTGACATCTACAATGACCATTGAAGCTGCATACATCGGTAACAAGGGTACGCACGGGTTCGCCGGTGACGGGCCCACATACAATGCCAATGAGAGAAGCATTGCCGGTTTCGGGAGTGCAACTCCAGACAACTTCCGCCCCTTCTTCAACAGATTCACCTACCCGGGACTCATCGATCCGTCGACTGGCAAGACTCTGACGTGTTGCTCGTCGGATATGGGAAACTACTTCGGAATGGACGCGAGCAGCAAGTACAACGCGTTGCAGATCAAAGTTGATAAGAGAATCTCGCAAGGACTGCAGTTCGTTTCCCACTATACCTGGTCCATGGCGAGGTTCTACGACAACAACTACTTCGGCATCGATCCGAAGATGGCTTATGGCCCCATGAACATCAACCGCAATCACGCTTGGGTAACGAACGTCCTCTATGAGTTGCCGTTCGGCAAGGGCAAGAAGTACATGAGCGATGCCAACACGCTGATGGATTACGTCGTCGGCGGATGGAGGCTGACTAGCATCACCGACTGGAGCGGCGGTCTGCCATGGACCCCCAGTTATAACGAGTGCAGCCAAGACGAGAATGTCAGCATTTGCCGCCCCGATCGAGCCTCTGGCTCGTTCCCTCTGGGAGCCAAGAGAGATGCCAATGGATTCCTGACTTGGTTCACACCGATTCCGGCACTAACCACAAACGGGGCGACAGGAGGCCTTTTTTCTCGCCCAGCCGCCGGGACGCTCGGCAATATTGGTTACGACTCGTTCCGAGGGCCGCACCTGTTTACCTCTAATCTCTCGGTAGCGAAGAATTTCCGCATCACGGAGCGCTACAAGGCGGAGTTTCGTATGGACGCCAACAACATCTTCAACCATCCGGTCCTGGGCTTCAACTACACGCAGGGTAATACTTGTATCGATTGCGGTGGTGACGCAGGACGAATCACCAACATTGAAAACAACACGTCCATGCGGCTCTTGACCTTTGGGCTGCGGTTCTCTTTCTAACGGGAAGTACGGACACCCCACCACCCCGACGGGGAGCCCTCACCGGCTCCCCGTTTTTTTTCGGCGAGCCGTTTAGATAAGCTGGCACGTGGATGAAATTGGAGTTATGCGGATATCGAGCACATTGCGCTTAGTAGCGCTGACGGAACTAGCGATTCTTTCGCTCCTCTTTCAAGCTCGCGCGCTGCCAGAACACGCGAGGGTTCAACAAATCGAAACGCCTCAACCGAAACAAACGATCTCGCCGGAGACGGCATTTGCCGAAGCGAGGCGCCTGGCGCAGCAAGGAAAATTTGACGAAGCGATAGCGCAACTCGACGCGCTCGGTTCAAAGCAACCCGGTCTGAAGGGGCTCTCGCATGAATTGGGAATTGTCTACTACAAAAAGAGCGATTTTCCGAATGCCATAACCAACTTGAAAAAAGCGCTTGTGGAAGCTCCGGGAGATAACGAAGCCTTGCAACTGCTGGGCATTTCGGATTACCTCGCCGGCCGTCCTGCGGATGCCATTCCAGCTTTGGAAAAAGTCCAAACCTGGTTTCCCACCGCGAACTTGGACGCCTCGTACATTCTCGGCATTTGCTACATGCAAACGAAGGATTTTCCAAACTCGCGCAAAGCGTTCGCCAAGATGTTCGCCGTTCCGCCCGATTCCGCCGCCAGCTATCTGTTCACCGCCCGCATGATGCTGCGCTATGACTTCGACCTGCCTGCCGAGGAATATGCAAAAAAGGCCGTCGAGCTGGACCCCAAGCTTCCGCTGGCTCACTCCTTGCTTGGCGAAATCTATCTCTACAAGTCACGCATTCCGGAAGCCACTGCGGAATTTCAGAAGGAACTGGAACTGAACCCAGGCGATGCCGCGGTGTATTACAAGCTCGCGGACGCCTACTCGCGCGCGCAGAAATACGAGGAAGCCGAGAAACTGTTGCAGCGCTCGCTCTGGCTGGATGCCACGTCCACCGGGCCGTACATCCTGATGGGCAAAGTGCTGGAGAAAAAGGGTGAGTCCGCGCTGGCGGTCCGTGCTTTACAGCGCGCCATCGCGATGGATCCGAATAATGCAATTCCACATCACTTGCTCGGCCTGGCGTACCGCGACCTGGGCCGGAACGAAGACGCCGAGCGCGAACTCAAGCTGTCGGAACAGTTGCAGAGCCGTGCGGATGCAAAACCGTAGTGGCCGGTCTTCTTAGGCTGAGGCTTCGGGCCGAAGTCGGACCGGTTCTCTTGCATTCTTTGACTTCTAAAACCCAGGTGAAGCAGCGTAGCCAAAGAATTTGAACTAAAGAAGCATTTCAGGAGAGGAGCCGTGCTCAAGTTCGCTAAATTCTCTTTTCTTACCATCGCGCTAGGCCTTTGCGTTTCCACGATTCCGGCCACAGCGCGGCAGTCACCCGCTCCGAAAGCAGCGCACAAGCACACCAGTTCGGCGGCACAGGCGGCGCAGAGTGCTCAAGACCCGTGGTGGAAGCACGCGGTGTTCTACGAAATCTACCCGCGCAGCTTCCAAGACTCGAATGGCGACGGCGTCGGCGACATCAACGGCATCACCTCCCGTCTCGACTACTTGCACGACCTCGGCATCAGCGCCATCTGGATTACCCCGATGTATCCCTCTCCCCTCGTCGATTTCGGTTACGACGTTGCGGATTACTCCGCGCTCGATCCGCTCTATGGCACGATGGCGGATTTCGAGCACATGATGGCCGAGGCGAAGAAGCGCAACATCCGCGTGATTATGGATTTCGTGCCAAACCACACTTCCGACCAACACGCCTGGTTTAAAGAGTCGCGTTCCTCGCGCACGAATCCGAAGCGGGATTGGTACATCTGGCGCGACGGCAAGGGCCCCGGCGAGCCTCCCAACAACTGGCAATCGTGGTTCGGCCATTCCGCGTGGCAACTCGATCCCGCCACCGGTCAGTATTACTACCATCACTTTTATGTCGAGCAGCCGGACCTGAATTGGCGCAATCCCGAAGTGCGCAAGGCCATGTACGACGCCATGCGCTTCTGGCTGGACCGCGGCGTCGCCGGTTTCCGCCTTGACGCCGTCTCGCGATTATTCGAAGACCCGAACCTTCACGACGATCCGATTCTTCCCGGCAAGAATGCCTATGGCGACCCGAATATTCAGCACAAGTACACCGACAACTTGCCGGAAATTCACGACGTGCTGCGAGAAATGCGCAAGGTCGTGGATGCCTATCCGGGGAATCCGGTTCTGATAAGCGAAGCCGATGAGCCGAACATCAAAGAACTTACGAAAATGTACGGCCCCAAAAATGACGAAGTGCAATTGCCCATGGATTTTCAGATTGCCGACGTGAACAAACTATCGTCGCCGGATTTCCGCAAGCTGCTGGATCAAGTCGAGAACAATCCCGCCCATGGGCAGCCTCACTATTTCTTCAGCAACCACGATCAGGCGCGCACCTGGGACCGCTACGGCGATGGCGCACACAACGACCAAATCGCCAAGCTGATGGCCGCTCTCTTGCTGACACCGCGCGCGACGCCGCTCATGTATTACGGTGAAGAGATTGGCATGCGCACCACGGTGCCCGCGCGCAAGGAAGACGTCCAGGATCCCATCGGCAAAATCGGCTGGCCCGAAGAAAAAGGCCGCGACGGCGAGCGCACTCCGATGCAGTGGGACAATTCGAAAGATGCAGGGTTCAGCACTGCGGACCATACCTGGCTTCCAATCCCGCCCAGCGCCGACGAGTACAACGTCAGCGTGGAATCAAAGGATCCGCGGTCGATTTTCTCGTTTTATAAGAAGCTGCTCGCCCTGCGAGAAAGTGAGCCTGCATTGGAGGACACGCGCTATGGAAGCTATGTGTCCTTGAATCGCGATGATCCCTACGTACTCGCCTTCTTGCGCAAGAATCCCGGCAACGGCGAATCGATTGTAGTCGTGCTAAATATGAGCCCGGAGGAGCACACCGTGAAACTGGATCTCGCCTCGCTTGGCATCAAAGGCGGTTCAGCGAAGCCTCTCCTCGCTGCCCCCGAAATCGACAAAGATGCCGTGCCCCTAGAGGATCTGAAGATTGCGCCGTTTGGCGTCTTCATCGGATCGGTTCACTGAAACGGAAATCGGCCAAGGCCGTCTTCAAGCTGATTTAGGGTTGTTTTCGGGCAGCGGACTCCACGCCTGCGAGCATCTTTTCGATTTCCGCGTGATAAAAGTATCTTCCGTTAAAAAAGACGCCCGCAATCTTCTGTGTATTGGAAATATCCTCGAGCGGATTCGCGGCAAGCAGCACCAGGTCGGCGAGCTTGCCTTCTTCAATTGTGCCGAGCTGCGTTTCCATTCCAAAGAACTTCGCCGGGTTGAGCGTGGCAGTCTGCAACGCTTCCAGTGGCGTGAATCCGGCGGCCACGAATCGTTGCAGTTCTTCATGCAAACTGAAGCCAGGAAAAATGTGGACGCCGGCGGGCGTGTCCGTCCCAGCAAGAAACTCGATGCCCGCCTTGTGAAGCATCCGCACAACCTCGAGTTCTTTCTCGATGAATTTCTTGCGCGTGGCAAGATCGTCCGTGCCGTAACCCTGCGTGATTTCGTCCGTAAATCGCTTCCACGTTTTGCTTTTCCATACCGCGGGCACATATTTGACGCGCGTGTCTCCGCTGAAATCACTCACGTCCAGCAGATTTCCGCCGCGTTCCCAAACCAGCGTCGGGCATTGCCACGTATGATTCTTTGCCAGCAATGCAGCCAAAGCTGCGAAGCGCGCTTCGTCGAACGTCGCCAGAAACTTTCCTTCTGTTTTGCCGCCCTTCAGAAAATCGTCTTCTGCCGGCGAACTCCCCTCAAAAATCCCGATCAGATGCTCGAAGCTCTTCATCCCGGCTTCGGACATTTCGCTGGCACGCATTGCATCCGGCACGTGGCCCTCGAAGGCAATCTCTTGTTTCTTCGCCTCGTCCGCGATGGCCAGCACCGCCTCGCGCGGGATCAGCGATTGCAGCTTGATGAAATCCGCACCGCGATCCTTCAATTGATCCACGGCTCTGCGTGCGTCCGCTGGAGTAGCTATCGCGATGGAACTGGGGAAGCGCGGCTTCGGTCCGTCGAGCATGGGGCCGGAAGTAAGAATCCGTGGCCCAATCATGTTCCCGGCTTCAATCTCGTTGCGCCAATTCTGAACCACGTCCAGTTCGCTTCCCATATCACGAACGCTGGTCACGCCGTTGGCGATAAAGAGCGGGAGGGAAATGTTCTTGGCATCGGGGAACCAGTCGCCGAACTCCAGATGCACATGCATGTCCCAGAGGCCCGGAATCAAGTACCCGCCCTTGCAATTCACAGTGTCCGCGTTGCGGGGATACTTGGCGGATTTGCTCGGCCCTATGGAGTAAATCCGATTGCGCTCGAGAACTACCGTTTGGTCGGGCTTCACCGTTCCCGTTCGAACGTCTACGACTGTCGCGTTCGTCAGAACAAGTAAGTCCGCGGTCGCAGGTTTCTGCGCACGCACCGGGTCCGGCGTAAAGAGGAATGCCAATGCGAACAGAATAAGGAGTGAAGGGGAACAGCGGAGAGCTCTCATGCGCCGAGATTGTAGCTTTTTCTGCTGGAAAATCCACACGTTGCCGGGTTGGCAGCGTTCCCAAGGCGCGAAACATGCATCTTAGCTATTATGGAGATGCAGATGCGTTTGCGCGGGTCGCGCAGCGGTTGGGAGTAGCGCCATGCTGAATTGGAAACCCTTGTTCACGTTCATCGGAGTAAGTTCGCTGGCCGCAGGCCTTGCCAGCGCTCAAGAAAAGCCTGCCATGCCACCAATGGACATGGAGCACCATCATCAGGGCGGTTTCATGCAGGAAGGCATGCACCATGCAGTAGCCAAAGGCGTAACGCTCGACGTGAAGTTGGACGCCGCCGCGCACACGGCGACTCTCCGCGTCGGTCCGATGAATCTTCCCGCCCACACCGGTCACATGAAAATGCCGCAGCCCCCGGATCAAGAGTGGCAAATCCCATTCGACGGCTGGCTTCTGGCTTATCACCCGAAACTCGTGGATGTGTCAGGCAACGCTGTTCCCGGAACTCTTCTGCACCACACGGCGTTCTGGAATGAGAATCGCTCCGACTTTCTTTGCCCCAACAAGGAAGAGCACATTTTCGGCGCCGGCAGCGAAATGACCGACTGGGCCGAAGTGCCCGGCTTTGGCTATCACGTGCAAAAGGACGACAAAATTCGCATCGAGACGATGGTCTACAACCCGACGGCCATTTCCTACGACAAGGTTTACCTCCAAGTGGTGATCCCGTATCAGGATGCAACCGAAAGTACAGCTCCCCGAAAAAATGTTTATCCCGCGTGGATGGACGTGAAGTCCTGCGGAAATTCCGGTTATGACGTTCCCGCCGGTAAAAGCGAAAAATCGGGAACGGTAACTGTGAAATACGACGGCGTGCTGCTCGGAGTCGGCGGACATCTTCACGACTATGGCCGGCAGATTGTGTTACAAGACGTTTCGCGTAAAGAAACCGTGGCCACGCTCGACGCCAAAGTGGACGAAAAGGGCTTGCTTGAGTCCATACCCGTGGAATTGTTCGTTCAGGAAGGCGGCTTCAAATTCTCCGCGGGGGATGTTCTGAAGACTTCCGCCACCTATGACAATCCAACCGGCAAGCTGTTGCGCGACGGCGCCATGGGCATCGCGGTCGGCTACTTCGTGGCTACCGACGATGCAAAAATGGCCGCGCTACGCCGCAAAGCGCCTCCCACGCACGAAATGGCCGGTATGTCCCACGATCACTGAGGGTCGTGGCTCCTTTCTCTGCTTAACCGAATTTCCACAAAAGAAGCACGCCACCGACCATCTTAGGTTACTGACGAATGGATCTTCGGCGATCCGGAGGTTTAACGTGGAGGAGCTCCGCGAGGACCTGCACGGTTTCTTCTATAGAGCCCCCAGTAAACTGGTCGTCAGACTCATCCGTTTCGATCAAGAATGGGCACATCCCTGTAGGTGATTCGATTTGGACTTCGAATTCGCTTTGAGGCTGCGTAAAAAACCAAATTCCGTCGTCGTCAGCGCCCGGATGGGAGACCTTGAGTTGCCGGACGTTCACTCCTAAACAGAGGTTACAAATCGATTGAATGATTATGTCGACGTCGCGAATCAATTCCGCCGCCCCCATCACCTTGGAGTTGGAAGAAGGCAACTTCCACACCCTAAGAGATTAGCTCATTTAGTCATCGGTGCGGCGGTAAGGAGGCTTGGGCTTCGCCGGGGGATTCTGTGTGGTGTCCGTAGCTGTGTTTGGGGCCGGCGATACGCAGCTACTTGCGTTGTTAGTGCTCTGCGAATTCGGGCTCTGTGGATCGGCGGATGCGGCGGGCTTGCATGGTGTGGCGCCCTGCGATTTGTCTAAACTCTTTGGCTTGGCGTTCGGGTCGTCCTGTGCGGTTGAATGCTCCAGGATGCGGCGCGCGTAATCCGCGATGTTTTTAACGCTGTTGGCATAGGCAGGGTTGGGTGTTTTGACGCCGCCGTTATAGGCGCCAATGGCTTTCTCGACATCGCCGCCGAAATGGTCGAGCAGGTCGCGCAGCAACAAACCGGCGTAGGTCGTAAGGACCGCGTCGGGAACATTATTCAAATCAAGTTCGTGCGAAGGCCGAAGCCGCGCGGGCAACTGGCTGTAGTCGCGCTTATCGTGCAAATAGAGTTGGTGCGCGGCTCGCACGGTTTCGCGAGTGATTTGCCACGTGCCCATAGCGTAGTCGCTCACCATGACGCGCTTGCGTGTGCGCCGGAGCACGATGTCTCCGCGGTCCGCGCGCTTCTTCCACACCGCGTGAGTCAGGTCCCCATCCACGTCCATGTAGTCGTTTTCCATTGCGCCCACACCCATGAAGTAATCGAGCGGCAGGTCATAGAAGTGCGCGACATCAAGAATGTCCGTGGCAAGCTGCGTGGCCTGCTCGCGCGTCAGCGGCCGCGCCGCGGAATCACTGTTGTCCACCACGCGATTGTCGGTTTGCGACTTGAAGATTAGGAATTGCGCCAGCGCAGGAAGCAATTGGGAAGAGTTAATTCCTTCGAGCTTCTGCTGCGACGGCACGTCGTAGGCCACATCGAATGTGTGGCTCTGCCCCTGGTAATAGTTGTATTCCTTCTGCGACCAGGTCTGGAATTCATAATGCTTGATGAGGTTGCGGCTCTTGAGGCTTGCAACTTGCGGCACGGCGGTGAGCAGATCGTTATCGGTGACCACGTATATCTTGTACTGCGGTCCCTTTTTTGTGTTCAGGGCCGTCAAGTACATGTGAGACGTGTCGTGCCCTTGGCGAGCTTCCTGGCCGCGCAAATATTCAAAGCGCAGAAAAGCTTCCATCTGGTCGTTGAAGGTAGCGATTTCCGCGGCAGGAACTTCTGGGCTAAAGGGAACCACCAGCCTCTTGTCCTTCAAGGCGGTCACTGGTACACGCGGGTGCGCCGAGGCAGGCAGGTCCAGCGGCCAGAGCCGATAGTCGGTGTACCCGCAGGCGGCAAAGGTGAACAGGCCTGCGGCCAGGCAAAGCGTGTATCGGAGCAGTTTCTTGAGGAAGTTCTTTACCGACATGGCCGAAGCCTCCTTCCCTTAGATGAGGTTCAAATCCGTTTTCCTACCTTCGCGATGCAGGATTTGCACCTCCATGGCCGCGGGGCACGGTTTGTTTGCAGTGTCTCCTAAATAGTTTATTTTTAACAACTTAAGGATACGCTTCTACGGGATGGAGGACTGGAGGGTCCGAATGGGCGTGTCTAGTTTAACACAGTGCGAACTCGAACAGGCGGACAAGCAGCAGGGCCGGGCTCGAAGGGCCTACTTTGCTCTTGATAACTGATAGCCGATAAGAGGACGGACGCTAGGCTGTCGCTTCGCGGCCTTTCGGACCAATCCCGGGCATGTCGGAACCGCGCCCGGATTGGAGCGCGGCTGAAATGGTTTGCAGAAGGGCCGCGGTAGATGGGTCAGCGAGATAGTCTTTGGCAATCTGCTGCAGATTCGCGATGTTTTCCGGGGTCACATTGTCCATGTCGGCGGCATCTTGCAGCAGGTTGGGAACCTGAAGCCGATAATAGGTACACTCCGGCATACTTCCCAATTCATAATCCACGGCCTCGGACACACTGTCCATCAAAACTGGCACGATCCGCTTTGCCCAACCAAGCAGGCCCCAGTCCTTAGCCTGGGCATAAGTGATGTTGTCCTTGCGGTCTCCAGTGCCCACAGAAACGACGACCACATTCTTTACGTCTGGATACAACCGCCGCGCCTCGACGTACGCGGCCATGGCCGGGTTGTTCACAAACACGCCGCCGTCCACGAGGGCGTAGTCTTGCCCGTCGCGAACGAGGTGAAAAGGCGGGAAGAATGTGGGAGCAGCCGAAGTGGCCCGGGCGATCTGCTGGATCGGCCAGTTGTAGCTCGAGTCTTTGCTGATTTTGTGACTTTTGAAGAAGAAAGGCATTTGTGTTTGTAAATCGTAGCTGGAGACCAGCAAAGGCGTGAAAGCGGTGTCGAATTGCGTGTCACCAAAAAATCTCTCCAGGACAGTTTGCAGGCCGTCGGGAGAGTACTTGGGAAAAAGGATCTCTTTTTCCGCTTCAAAGAAGCTCTTTTTGAAGATCGTCTGGCCGTTTTTAACATACATGCCCACAAGTTCCTGGGAGGAATAGGGCTTGCCGTTATTACAGGCCGTGCCGATGCCGACCGTGATGATTCCTCCCGTGGAAGTACCGGCAATGAGATCGAAAGTCTGCCATGGCTCCTTTCCTACGCGCTGCTGCAGCGCATCGAGAATGATCGCAGGGATGATTCCCCGGATTCCGCCACCGTCAATGGAAAGAACCTTAATGCTTTTCGCTTCTTCGTTAGGCATGGCAGGGCCTCCGTTCATGAATGGTGGCGGCAGGATGCAATTCGTTTCTCAACTCTCCGCATTTCCGAGTAAATGAACGCCAGTTCAGTCAACCGCTTACGGCTTTTCCAAGCCTCGGTCGTGGAAGACACACAAGGGACGGTATGCGCTCAGGGCGACTCAGATTTGCCGCGCAATTCGAGAGTTCAGATAAAGACCGGGCTTTACGCAGAGGCCGTTGCGGCTTTCGCGGCGGCTTCCACGGTGTACACGACGACGGCCTTCTTCCCGCCCTTCGGGGCCGTCGCGTGGATGGAGCCCAGGTTGACGCCCCTCTTCTCGAGAGACGCCAGGCATTGCGCCAGTGCTCCGGCCTTGTTGGGCAGCTCGTGCTGCTCCGGGCGTCTCCTGATAGGAGATGTGGGCCGCATCCAGAGCTTTCTTGGCTTTCTTGGCGTCTTCGGCGACGAGCTGAACGGTGCCCGCCGTCCCCTGTGCCGTTCCCAGGAGCGACAGGATATTGACTTTCGAGTCCCCGAGTGCCTTCGCGATGCGTGCGACTGCACCGGGCTGGTTGTCAACGGTGATGGTGAATTGTTTGGTCTTGGCCATGAGGAACCTCCCTTGTGGCGAATGTGGCGGAGATTATACGCCTGCCACGCAAATAGGGCTCGCCCCGGCTAAATCTGCTGGCCTTTCCAGCGGCCGCGGCGGAAAAGGAGAATTCCGGCAGCAGCGATGGCGCATTCGGCCACAACGATGGAGATGTAAACACCGTTCGCTCCCACATGCCTGGGAATCGCCAAGTAATACGCCAGTGGAATTTCGAGCAGCCAGAAGCCGAACAAGTGGACCCACGTGGGCGTCACGGTATCGCCCGCGCCGTTGAAAGCCTGGAGCATCACCATGCCGTAGGCGTAGCCAATGTTGCCGTAGCTCAAAATGCGCAAACAGGTGGCGGCCAGCGGCACGACCGCCGGATCGCGAGTGAAAAGACGAACGACGGGCGTGGCAAAGACCAGGAAGAAGATGCCGATGCCACCGAGAAACAGCATGTTGTAAAAGCCTGTTCGCCAAACAGAAATCTGCGCGCGTTCGGGCTGCCTGGCGCCAAGATTTTGACCGACGAGCGTGGCGGCGGCATTACTCAAGCCCCAGCTCGGCAACAGTATGAAAATGAGAATGCGGATGGCGATGGTGTAGCCGGCGAGAACCATCGAGCCGAACATGCTGGCGATACGCATCAGTCCGATCCAACTGGTGTGCGCAATCACGAATTGCAAAATGCCGGTCAGCGAAACACGCAGCAGCCGGAGCAGAACGCCAAGGTTGACACGGAGTTGGCTGCGCAAGACATGAATGCGTTCGGTCCCCCGGAGAAGGCGATAGAACTGATAGAGTACGCCGATGCTTCGTCCGGTAAACGTGGCAAGAGCTGCGCCGGTGACACCGAGCTTAGGGAAAGGACCCCAACCGAAAATGAGGCAGGGGTCGAGGATAAGATTAATGATGTTCGAGACCCAGAGCAGGCGCATGGCGATAGCGGCATCACCCGCGCCCCGGAAGATTGCGTTGTTGAGGAACAGCATCATGATCACACCGCCGCCACCCAGCGCTATGCGCGCATATTCAGAGCCAGTGGCGACGATTTGCGGCGAAGCTCCCATCAGCCGCAGAAGATTCGGAGCGAAAAAGAGACAAGGCAAGCCAACCATCGCTGAGAGTGCCAGACCGATCACGATCGCTTGAACGCCGGCGACGGCCGCACCTGCCGGATCTTTTTCGCCTATGCGACGCGCGACCATAGCGGTCGTGGAAAGACTGAGACCGAATCCGACGGCCATCACGAGACTAAGCATGGACTCCGTAAGGCCGACGGTGGCGATAGCGTCCGCGCCAAGACGGCCGACCCAGAAAACGTCGACAACGGCGAAGAGAGACTCCAGCACCATTTCGAGCACCATGGGGATGGCGAGAAGCAAAATCGCGCGGTTCAAGCTGCCGGTAGTGAAATCCTGATGCGACCCGCGAAGCGCTTCCCGGATAGAACTCCAAATCGGAGGTGGAGCCGCCACTGGAACAACAACGTGTTCAGCCGAAGACATAAAAACCTAAGCTCTCTGTGTATGGCGGCGCCAATGTAAGCGCGGCGCAAACACGGTTGCGGAGATTAAATGGTAGAAGACAGGGAAAGATCAGAATCCGCAGGAGCGGATTAAAAAATTCGGGCGATTCGCGGGATGACCATCTTCATTCCTAAGCGCTGCCCCGGCGCAATGAGAACACGACAATTCCCAAACAACGTGGGCGATTCCAGAGTTGAGGCATTTTACCTTAAGTCGGCCTGAAGTGGCCAGCGAAATCTCTCTCGTCAAAATAGTAGAATTTGTCGCTCTGAGCCTCCATTGGAGCGGTGTCTCAATAGGAGTCCCCATCGCAGCGTGTCAGAACCTCAAGGAATGGACGTGGTATGATGCTTTTTGTCAGCCGGACAATTACCGTCGAACGGAACACAGGCGGGTTTCGAGAGAAACACCATGGCCCTGAAGATTGAGCTTCCAGAGGACATTGAGCTTCACTTGGAAAAGCAGTGGGGTAATTTGCCCAAGCACGCACTTGAAACGCTTGCGATCGAAGGGTATCGGGCCAGAGTCCTGAGTCGTTCGCAGGTAAGGCGGATGCTTGGATTCGAGACTGGAGCGGAAGTAGACGAATTCATGCAGCGGGCCGGAGTTCCCTTTGACTACACTCTGGACGATTTTGAGCGCGATGAGGAAACCAGCCGATTCCTCCGGGAAGCACGAACCAAGGAATAACGGCGATGATCGAGCGAAAGCGACGCAGAGCTAAGAGTTGAGCGCATACCCCGGCGGGCTGTAGCTTTCAATCGTTCCGGGCCTGATGTGTTTTAACTTAGCGAACGGGCGTGACAGATTAGGCCGCTGCGATGCGCCGGATTAGATCTTCCTGCTCGGATTTGGATTCGGCGCCGATGGTGAAGGCGTCGAGCAAGTCCAACGAAAGCGCGAAGTGCAGGGCCTCGTCCTGGCGGTTGCGCAAGTCACCCTGGCCAAGAATCTTCATCCCCACGACGGCGTGGTGGTTGGCGCGCATCTCGCGGATTACGCTCACGACGGTGTCCGGCGCCGCGTCCATGTAGGCTCCAACGGGATTGATGCGAACAAGATGGATGTCGACCCAGGGAGATTTGGCGGCCGTACGGAGCGCTTCGATGCTGTGGCACGAGCAACCGTGAGCCCGAATGATTCCCTTCTGCTTCGCTTCTGAGAGGACGTCCATCACGGGCTGGAAGCGTTCGGTCCAGTCCCCTTCGGTGAGGCAATGCATCAGGCAAATGTCGATGTGGTCTATGCCGAGTTCCTTGCGAAAACGGTCCAGGTCGGCGCGCGCGGTCGCAGCGTCGCGTGCCCAGCTCTTGGTAAGCACGGTCACTTTGTCCCGTGGCACATGTTTCAGGGCCTCCGCCACGTGCGGATGGCTGCCGTACGAATCCGCTGAGTCAAAAAATCTCAATCCACGGTCGTAGCCGTTGAGCAGCAGGTCGGAGAGTCCGTTGATGCCCAGCGCGGTCTGGTGGGAATGATGCCCGCTGCCAACCGTTCCGGTTCCCATAGCCAAGCGGCTTGTTTGGATCCCTGTCTTTCCCAGCGTCACCGTGTCCGAAGCGCTGAACTTCCGCGGAAGCGCCGGAAGCTCCAGCTCCTTGCGCGCGAAGTTCGATGAAGGTAACCAGGCAGCACCGGCCGCGCAAGCCGCTCGATGGAGGAATTCACGCCGTTTCATGGGGACCTCCGCAAACCGCAGAATCGCAGATTACTCCTAAACTTTGACGAGAGGAAAGCCCTTTCGGTGTCCGCGCCGGAAATAAATGACAGAAGATCGCGAATTGGGCTGTGTGGCTCTTCGTTCGCCTTTCGCTCAAGCTCTCTGAGTGATATTCTCCCCGCTGTCCGAGGTGCAAGATGAAAAGCCGCAAAGCATCAAACCAAACACCGCTTCAAGCCAAGACCACCAAACCCGGCACTTCCCTCAGCCGCCGTGAGTTCCTGGGTCAAAGCGCTGGAGCGGCGATGGCCTTTTCCATCGTGCCTCGTTACGTTTTAGGCGGGCCGGGCTTCGTGCCCCCCAGCGACAAAGTGAACATCGCATTTATCGGAGTGGGCGCGCAAGGCTTGCGCGTGATGCTGCACTTCTTGAAAGAAGCTGACGTTCAAGGAGTGGCCGTTTGTGACGTCAACAAGGCCAGCGCGGATTATCCCCAGTGGGACACGCACGAATTCTGCAAATCCGTCCGGGGTCTTCTTGGCGTGGACAGCGGCTGGGATTGGCTCAGCCCGGACCAGCCCATTCAACTGTCGCATACCTTGAAGGTGACCAGCGGGGTCGCCGGCCGCGAGCCTAGCCAGCAAATCGTGAACGCCCTTTACGCCTCGCAGAAATCTTCCGGCAAATACAACGGCTGCGCCGCCTACAGCGATTACCGCGAATTGCTCGAGAAACAGAACGATGTGGATGCTGTGGTTGTTTGCACGACGGACCATCTCCACGCCGTCATCTCCGCGGCGGCGATGAAGAAGCGCAAGCATGTTTTCTGCCAGAAGCCGCTTACGCACACGATTTACGAAGCGCGGCAGATCGCTGACATCGCGCGCCAAACCGGAGTCGCGACGCAAATTGCCGTTGGCAATCAAGCTTCGGAAGCTACGCGCTTGCTTTGCGAATGGATCTGGGCTGGCGCGATTGGTCCGGTGCGCGAAGTTCACAACTGGTCGTCGCGCCCGTTTTGGCCGCAGGGGGTCGAGCGCCCGAAGGAAACGCAGCCGATTCCCGAGGGTTTGGATTGGGATATGTGGCTGGGGCCGGCCCCCGAGCGGCCGTTCCATCATGCGTATCTGCCCTTTGTGTGGCGCGGCTGGGACGATTTCGGGTGCGGCGCACTGGGCGACATGGGCTGCTACAGCTACGACACGATTTTCCGCGTGATGAAGCTCGAAGCGCCCATCAGCGTAGAAGCCAGTTCCACGGATCGCTACGACGAAACATATCCGCTTGCGTCCGTCATCCGCTACCACTTCGGCCCGCGCGGCGAGATGCCCGCATTGAACTTCACGTGGTACGACGGCGGATTGCGGCCGCCAACTCCCGAAGAATTGCTGGAGAATCCGCCGGCGAAAACTGGTGACGAGGAAGAAGACAACGAAGGCCTTTTGTTCGTGGGAGATCACGGCAAAATCCTTTGTGGATTCAACGGCGCGAACCCGCGGCTGATTCCGAAGGCAAAGATGGATGCTTACAAACAACCGCCAAAGACGTTGCCACGTTCACCGGGCAACGAACGTGAATGGCTCGATGCCTGCAAAGGCGGCAAAGTCAAACCCGGCGGAAATTTTGAGTTTTCAGGAATGGTCACCGAAACGCTCCAGCTCGGGAATCTCGCCATCCGCACAGGACAAAGATTGGAGTGGGATCGGACAAACCTGAAAGTGACCAACTCCGAAGCCGCTCAAAAAATGGTGGCTCCCGAACGGCGCAAGGGCTGGGAGCTGTAGCCGGTCTACTTCATCGCCCAGTCTACTTCATGGCGGGAAAAATCCCCGGAAAAGCGGCACCTCCTTGCTGGGTGTCTCCGTGCGCATGCACGAATGTTGGGGCGGGAGGGGTACCCACCCCACCCCACTGTTGCAACGTCATCAAAGCAAAGGGCTTGCAAATTGCTACTGTTGTAAGTTCTTGAAAATACAAGACACGGGCTAGGGGTGTCCCGGTCCGAGACACAGGACGCAAACTGCGTAAATTGCGGCTGGGTGGCGAGTTCCAAATTGGGAAGAAAGTAGGTACACCCCGGCAGTTTTGTGAAGAGTGTGAAAACACAAGGGTTAGAGGATACGGAACTTGGAAGAATATACGGAAGATTGTAGCGAGTCGCTTCGGCGAGGGACGAGGGATCCTTCGCTCCGCTACGCTCGCTCAGGACGACTATCCTCGTCGGATAGTCGCTTGGAAGAATATACGGAACTTTGTAGGGGTGCCAAGAACGAGAAGTCGGCGATGAAGCGGAGAGTACAGAGCGGCGATGGGCTGGTCTATTCACAACAATATTATACTACTTGGATACGTTTTGTCAAGAGAAATGTAAGTCGTTTGAATACTGGAAGTTAGAACGGAAGAAATTTTCCGTTGGATCGCCCGTTTGGCAGGAAGTTCTAAGTTGTTTGTATTGTGTGAGGTAGAAGTGCCGGAATGGTTAGTGGATCTAGCGTCATGGGTTCGTATCGCCTTGCTCAGTCATAGTCGCGTCCCGCCGAAGTCATCTGCTGCTGATTGCGCGAGCTAACTCGTATACCAGCATGGCGAACAAGAACAGTCTAACTGCGAGTCTCTCGTATGCTTCGAGCAAACTGACGCCCTCGTGCGCCGCACGAATTAGCTTTGAGACCTGTGTGGGAGCTCTTTTCTGCACGGTAAGACTCCTTCATTGTTGCTGAACGAGTCTTACTTTTGGGGAGGTCAATCAAATCGTGGCACCCGTTCGAAGGGGTGTCAAGTTTGAGGGCTGTGGAAATTTGTGTGTTTTTCCACTTTTCCACAGGACGTTCCTAACAGCATCGTCCTTCGTGTATCGTGTTCCCGGCCGACAGGTTCGCGGATATTCTCAGGGCATGGTTGGTTGTGATTCGGTCTTGTCTCGCTTAAGTCGTGCGAGTGCTGTTACCTCGTAGAGGCTCTTTCGCTCGTACATCCCACGTACGCGTCTTGCCGAAATCTCTCCGCTCATAGCTTGGGCCCTGCCAGTACTCAAAGTATTCTCGCTGAGTTCTCCAACGACCGTCCCGGACATTCTTCAAGGCCTCTGACAGCTTAAGTTTATCGATGGTTTCCCCGTCGGCGACGTGCTCGTTCAGATGTACCGCTAGTTCTGCAAGTTCGTCCCATCGTAGTAGGACGAATTTTGCAAGAGCATTCTTAGCGGGCAGGTCCTTCTTCGCAAGTTTCTTGGGATCATCTCCGGGTTTGAACTTGGGCATTGCTAGGTCAATTTCTTTCTTTGAAACGCCAAACACAACATTCTTGCCGTGTCTCTCTCGAAATAATCGTTCTAACTCTTCTTTCTTGGCCTCTAGAGAGGGTGGGCGGACAAAAATCACTGCGTCGAAACGCTCACTTCGCGTTATTGCGCGATCGAAGTAGCTGATGTGGTTGGAAGCGATAAAATACATGACTTTCCTACTCTTCCAAAGTTCTGCGAGTTTCGGAAGCATGCTGGTCGTCAAGAATCTGCCGAATGAATCTGGTTCGTCCTCTCTTTCCCTGACGAGTTCATCAATCTCGTCAAACAGAATTATCGCGTGGTCGAGTTCCATTAACCTTGAGAAAACCTCGTCTGCCCTTCGTTGAACGTTTGGTAGGCCCTCCGCTACGAAGTGGCTAGCGTGAAGCTCGATGTAGTCCCATCCGATAGCACCTGCAAGCGCTCTTACTATGGTTGTCTTGCTAGTGCCTGGTGGGCCATACAAAATAGCGGCTCGTGCTGAGTTCTCTTCAATTGGCAGTTTATCGGGTTCAAGCCCTTCGAATTCAGGCTTCTCTTTTGAGACGATCGGTGTAAGAAGAGACTTGTCAGCTCATCCGTGAGAGTGTTCTTTGAAGCCCAGGTTCTTGTTCTCTTCTTTAGTGTTTCCATTGCGGACTTTGGGGAGGCATGGGGAGTTTTCCTGGGTAGTGCGAGAAGGGCTTCCTCGCGCGCCCAGATTCCCACGAGTCGTCGGAGATTCTGGGCATAGGCGAAGACACTTGCAGTTGCCCAGCTCTCCGCATCTGGGCTGTTGATTCGATGACCGGATGACCAAGCCAGGGCTTTGGTTGGGGTGTCGAGGACAATCTGCGTAGATTCGGCGTATTTCCAAAGCTTCATTAGGTCGGGGAACCTTTCCTTGAGCATCGCCCGCAAGAATTCTGCTCCAGCGGCGAGCGCTTTGCGAAGGAGTTCCGCAAAACTCTCAAAGATATAGCAATATGCATTCCCGGTGTCCTTGTAGTGAAACAACGGTGCGTAGTGCTGCCAGTTCCCATTCTTTTTCTGGGTCCCGAAGAGACATTTGAATGCTTGTTTTACAAAATCTTGCTCTGCCGGGTTTGCCCGAAGTGCTTTAGCCAACCTTGTCACACTTGCGAGAGACCATGCGAGTTGGTCTGAGTCGAGTAGGGTCGATTCGGCAGAGTGTAAAGAGACCTGATACCCGAGTGATTCCCGACACCACTGTTGCATTTGGGTGGTGCGTTTGTTGATTTGGATAGCCCCGTCGAGTTTCTGATACTCCTTGGTCGTTCCAAAGGCACGCTGGACTCGGTCAAGCAAATCGAGGGCCCAATAAGTATGGTAAGCGTTTGGGCGATACCATTTGGTTGGATCATCCGGGGGATCAGCTTCTCCAATGGCGAATCGTTCTGGCTGATCCATTTGGTCCAGTATTGTACGGATGTGGCTGTCGATACACGCATCCCACTCCGAAATGTTCGCTATAACGAATGGAAGAGTTCGACACCGACAATAGATCGGCGCAGAGCCGTCAGATGTCCAGTCGGGCTGTCCTCTCTTGAGCGCTGCCTTAGCGTAGCTCTCAGAGGACTTTTTTATATCCCGAGAGTCTTCTGGTCTGTAACGCTGCGGGCATTCGAGGAGTGAGTTGTAGCAGGTCGCGCTTGATGTGAGGTGGCGCGCCTGGTCCCCTGCCAATTGTCCTGATTCCACCTCTTCTCTGTGAACCGCAAAGCTCAAACCTGCAGAAAAATATTCAATGCTGGGAAAGTGAAGCTTGCAGAATTGTTGAAGGAGGTATCGGCTTTCGGCAAGCTCCTGGAATGTAATCATCGGAGACTATCGATGGAGAAAGCGCTGTAAGTTAATGAGTTCCTTTTCCTGGACTACCTTTGACAGGTCGACGTCTAGCACGTTGGCCATGTGGACGACATAAAGGAAAATATCTGCGAGTTCTTTGCTTTCGTCCGATTGCGAAGATGGACCGTGCCGAACCAAGCGTTCGCGGCGCCGGATTTCTCGTGCGAGTTCACCCACTTCTTCGACCATAAGCAGCAGGCAATCTTTTGGGCTCTCGGACTTGTAGCCCCGCTGAATTGCTACTCTGCGATAGTAGTGCTGGAACGCCGCGAGAGCAGGCTGTGGCGGTGGCAACGCGTGAGTCTTAATTGTCTCGATGGCTGCTGCCAGAGAGGGCGCCAACTCGACAAGGGAGTGGATTACTGGGTCTTTGATCTCTTCCTTTGCGAAGACAGGAACACCGACGGCACGAGCAAACCCAATCTCCAGAGAGGCAGTTGGGCCAATGTAGCCATTAGGTGCATGCAACCAGACGAAGTTCGCTTTTTGAATTGCGTTCAGATGACGAGCCTCGATCGCCTCGGGGGCCTGGGCCTCTTCACCCTTCATATACACGAAGCCGTCTGTTTCATGTACAGGGGTCACGTTGCTAGGTGATAGGACGACACAGCCAAGGTCGCGGAGCGCTTCGTAGGTGGCCTTGAGAGTTTCGAAATCCTTTCTGTAGGACCCTGACAGCACCACTTGGCACTCCGCACGTTCGGGGGCGATAACGGCCCGCAGGTCAGGCGCAGTCGCCGTGCGGTTAAGAACACCGGTCACTAATCCGGTCGAGACGCTGCTTGCTTCGCCGGGCGCGCTTGGGAAAAGGACAATTTGTCCAGGATGTGGCTTGCTTTTGGCCATGTATGTCGAGCAACGCATCGTAGCGGGTGTTGAATTCAGTCGCAATGAGGGTGTCCGGCGTCGCTTCGGAAAAGCTGAGGAGATACTGTGATATTCACAGAAATCCACAAGGGTTAGACGCGAGAAATTGCTTTCGGGTTGGGAGAGCCCAATCATTGCTGTCGCCCCGGTCAATGAAATGTCTGTGTGCCTTGCCGCCTCCGGGCGAGGAACAGGTGTGCCTTAGCACACTTATAGCATATCATCACCAAATCGCTGGCAATGGTTTAGCCCTGGTTGTGTTACGAAGTAGTTAGCAACCACCCAGTCGCTTTCGCTAATTTTCGGCTTTGGCGGCGGGCTCTTTGGGTGCGTCCTTGGCAGCAGCCTCGCGGGCTGCGGCGTCCTTGGCTGCTGCTTCTTTCGCTGCGGGTTCTTTGGCGGCGGCTTTGGCTTGGGAGTGGCGGTGCGAATCGAAGGGATGGCGCGGGCTCTGCGGTGAGGTTAGAATGGGCTTATGAAGAATTGGCGCGAGCGGATTAGCGTGAATCCTGCGATTTGCCACGGAAGGGCGTGCATTCGCGGGACGCGAATCACTGTGTCTGTGGTGGTGGACAATGTCGCCGCGGGCGTGCCTCGCGAAGAGATTCTCCGGAGCTATCCCACGCTCCAGGAAGGCGACATTGACGCAGCGCTGGCGTACGCGGCTGAGTTGGCGCGCGAGGGCACGGTCGAACTGCCGCTGGAAATTAAGGCTTGAAATTCAAGATCGACGAGAACCTTCCCGCAGAGTTTGCCGAGATCCTACAAGAAGCGGGTTTCGGATGCAGCAACGGTTGCGGAGGAGAATCTTAGTGGGGCTGCGGACTCCACGCTTCTGGACGGGTGCCGCACCGAAACGCGCGTGCCGGTAAGCCTCTGGACTTCGCCAACGTTCAGGCGCATCCTCCAGGAACGCACGCGGGGATCATCGTTTTCCGAAGCAAATCCCAGGATAAGCTGACGCTGATTTCCATCCTAACGCGCATCGTTCCCGTGTTGAAAGGCCGATCGCCTGAAGGCCAGTTGTGGATTGTCCAACCAGACCGCATTCGTTATCGCGAGGTTTGACCGGAAAAGATGCCGCCCTAAAGGGACGGCGCTGCAAAATGGGCACGATGCACCCTGCCCGGAATCTTCGATATCTTGCCCTTACTTGAGAAGAGAGATTCCTCGCTGTGCTCGGAATGACGCACCCTTATCGGGTGTGTCAATTTTCGGCTTTGGCGGCGGGCTCTTTAGGTGTGTCCTTGGCGGCAGCCTCGCGGGCTGCGGCGTCCTTTGAGGCTGCTTCTTTCGCGGCGGCTTCTTTGGCGGCGGCTTTGAGTTGGGAGTCGCGGTACCAGTCGAAGGTGAGGCGGAGACCTTGCTCGAATGCGACTTGGGGCTCGTAGCCGAGATGTTTGCGGGCTTGGGAGATGTCGGCCTGGGAGTCGCGGATGTCGCCTTCGCGGGCGGGTTCGTATTTGGCTTCGAGCGGCTTGCCGGTGATTTTGCGGAGCGCGGCGAGGACTTGATTGAGGGAGATGCGGTCGCCGCAGCCGACGTTGAAGACTTTGCCGGCCACGTTGGGCGCTTCGCAGGCGAGCAGATTGGCGTGGACGGCGTTGTCCACGAAAGTGAAATCGCGGGTCTGCTCGCCATCGCCGAACACGACGGGCTTGGCATCCTCGAGAAACGCGGTGCAGAACTTGGCGAGCACGCCGGAATAGGGCGAACTGGGATCCTGGCGCGGGCCGAAAATATTGAAGTAGCGGAGGGAAACGGTTTCGAGGCCGTAGCACTTGAGAAAGGCCGCGCCGTAAAGTTCGCCGACGTATTTGCTGACGCCGTAGGGAGAAATGGGCGCGGGCTGCATGTCTTCGACTTTGGGAAGAGTGGGCGTCTCGCCGTAAGCGGAAGAGGACGCGGCGAAGACCACGCGCTTGACCTTCATTTCCTTGGCGGCGACGAGAACGTTGAGCGTGCCTTCGATATTGATGCGGTTGGTTTCGAGAGGATCTTTCACCGAACGCGGGACGGAAGTGCGGGCGCCGAGGTGGAGGACGTATTCGGCTTCATGCATGGCCTTGCGGACGATTTCGATGTCCGTGAGGCTGCCCTTGATGACGGTGATTTTGCCGCGAATCTCAGCGAGATTGTCTTCTTTGCCGGCGGAAAGATCGTCGAGGACGACGACGCTGTGGCCGCGCTGGACGAGTTCGTCCACCGTATTTGAGCCGATGAAGCCGGCGCCGCCGGTCACCAAGTAACGCATTCGGAGAGCCTCCTAAGCTGCAACTTTAGAGCTCCTTGCCGGAACTCGAGTTTAGAGCTCTTTGCCGGAGCTCGGGCAACCACCGCGAAGCCGGGAGCACGCTGGCAAGCGACAGGTGGCCTCAAGGATACCGGACGCAGCCTGCGAAAGACGGCGGGCTTGCGTTTTGATACGCTGATTACAGATAGTTCGCGGCGCGCCGGCGAAGGGAGCCGGAGAATTTCCGCGTACAAAGAGACATTGTACGACGGAATGCGCCTGGCAAACATTTAGGAATGCCTGATTCGAGCGTAAGGTTAATCATGGGTCTGAAACCACTTTCGAGGAATGCTTCCGTCCGTAGGAACTTCACCCAATAAAGGAACGTCTAACTAGATAGACATGGCAAGAAAGATCGTCATTTCGGTTGGCACTCTGGTGGCGCTGGGTTTGGTGGCGGGAGCTCTTATCTGGATACGCGCCCGAAACGTGACGCCGCCGCGTGCGGATACCATTTCCCCGGAGCCGACGGAATTTCGTGAGGCGTCGGCGGCAAGTCCGCCACCGGTTGCGCGGATCGAAAAGCCGGACACATCCACCAAGAACAAAAAGACGGCGCCTGCGCCGGAGCTGCCGCTGAAGGCCGGCGAAGTGCTGAACTACACGGCAAACGTCTCGAAACTTGAGAACGTGGCGACGCTGACGCTGAAGGTGGCGGGCAAAGGAAATTTTCTGGGCAAGAACGTCTGGCACTTGCAGGCGTCGGCGCACACGTTGAAACCGCTGCGCATGGTTTTTGAGCTGGACGATCAATTCGATTCGTACAGCGATTCGGGGACGCTGGCTTCGCTGCAGTATGAGATGCGGCTGAACGAGCGAGGGGAAAAGGTGCAGTCGATCCAGCGCATGACGGCGACCGGCAAAGAGCCTGCTTCCCGCGAGGCCACGCAGGCGCGCGTGGTGGCGGGAACGCGCGATCCGCTGGGGTTCATGGGGTTTCTGCGGACCACGGATTGGAGCAGCACGAAGCAAGTAAGCAGCCCGGTGTACGACGGGCACAAACTGTATGACGTCCGCGCGAAGCTGGCGAGCGCCGAGGCGGCGGTGGGCGTGCCCGCGGGAGATTTTCGCGCGTCGAAAATCGAGATTCACGTTTTTGAAAATGGCGTGGAGTCGAAAGACGCTTCCTTCACACTGTATCTGGCGAACGACGCCGGCCGCACACCAGTGCTGCTAGAAGCCATCTTGCCGGTTGCAACGGCGCACGTGGAACTGGTGAAAGACTTGCCGGTGATAGCGGAGTCGAAGCCGAAGGCAGAGTAAATAGCAATACGCTCGGGGACGCGCTAAAGCGCGCCCCTACAAAGCCGACACACTAGCAGAGGACGATTTTTTCGCGGTGGCGCATGACGCGGCGGGTGGCGTTGCGCGTATCAATGACGAGTTTCGCGCTGTCCACGATGGCGACATAGTCGTAGATGGAATGGTCCGTGGCGATCACGACGGCGTCGTAGCTTGCGAGCGTCTTGGAATCCAGCGACACGGACTTCATGTGTTCGTAATTGTAGTGGCGCATCTTGTGGAGCTGAGGGAAGTAGGGATCGTTGTAATCGAGATGCGCGCCGCGCTGGAGAAAGAGCTGCATAATTTTGAGCGACGGAGATTCGCGCAAGTCGTCCACGTCTTTTTTATAAGCCACGCCTAAGAGCAGAATCTTCGAGCCTTTCATACTTTTCTTGTGATCGTTCAAGGCATTGGCGGTGGCTTCGGCGACGTGATAGGGCATGGCGGTGTTCACTTCGCCAGCCAGTTCGATAAAACGCGTGGCAAAATCGTGCTCGCGCGCTTTCCAGGAAAGGTAATAAGGATCGACCGGAATGCAGTGGCCGCCAAGACCGGGGCCGGGATAGAACGGCATGAAGCCGAAGGGCTTCGTCGCGGCCGCGTCGATGATTTCCCAGATGTCCATGTTCATGCGCAAACAGAGCTGCTTGAGCTCGTTGACGAGAGCAATGTTGACACAGCGAAAAATATTTTCGAGGAGTTTGGCCATTTCCGCAGCGCGCGTGGAACTGACCGGAACGACTCGGGCGACAACCTGGCTGTAAAGCGCCTGCGCGGCGCGGCCGCTGGGAGGATTCAGGCCGCCGACGACTTTGGGAATTTGCGCGAGGCCGAATTGTTTGTTGCCGGGATCTTCGCGTTCGGGCGAGAAGGCGAGCCAGAAATCGCAGGGGACGTCCTCGTTTTCAATGCCCGAGGCGATGGGACAGCTCAGGCCGCTTTTTTCGAGAATGGGGAGGACGAGTTCTTCGGTGGTGCCGGGATAGGTGGTGGATTCGAGAACGATGAGCTGCCCTTTTTGCAGATGGGGATAAATGGAAAGAGCGGTTTGCTCGACGTAACTCAAATCGGGTTCGCGGCGCTCGTCGAGAGGGGTGGGGACGCAGATGAGAACGGCGTCGCACTCTCTTAGTTTTGCAAAATCTGCGGTGGCGCTGAAGTGGCGGCTGATGACAAACTGCTGAATCTTATTTTGAGGAATGTGCTGAATGTAGGAACGGCCGGAATTCAGCATGGAAACTTTGTCGGGATCGGTGTCAAATCCGGTGACCTTGTGGCCGGCTTCGGCAAAACGCAGGGCGAGGGGCAAGCCGACGTAGCCGCAGCCGATGATTCCTACTTTGAGCTGGGCGCCTTTGAAGAATTCGGCTTTTCGTTCGATGGGCATAGGTTGACCTGACTCCTGTGGTTTGACTTCGGCAGGTCGAAGTCAAAAAGATTACATTCTCCGGGATTCGCCTTTCCTGCAGACAGTGCCCCACACCGGCCGACAGGAATCAGCGTAACGCGGCAAGAGTGAAAATATAACAGTTTGCCGGAAAACACAAAAATCGGGTTTTCCCTCTATATTTCGGTACAGTTCTTGGAAGGTTGCCGCGAGCCCTCAAGACAAGAGAAGATGGAAGACGCACAGCGTTTTTTTCGCCGAAGATTGGCTCGCTGCGCCCGAAATTGACATGACCTTGATCATCCTCCTGCTGGGACTCGGTGTGGGTGTGCTAGTGGGACTATTGGGCATCGGTGGTGGCGTCGTCCTGGTGCCCGCGATGGTCTATCTGCTGGGAATGGACCAGCACCTTGCGCAGGGCACGTCCCTTTTCATTTTGTTGCCGCCTATTGGACTGGGAGCCTTGCGAGAATACTGGAAGCAAGGGCAGGTGGATTTGAGGGCGGGAATCCTGTGCGCCGTGGGAATGCTTCTTGGGGCGTACGGAGGGAGCTTGGTGGCGCTGCCGCTAGCTTCGCGGCATTTGAAGGGGCTGTTCGGCTGCTTTTTGGTGCTTTCTGCGATTTTGCTGTGGAGAAAAGCGGAACTCGAAAGCAAGCCTGTTGCCGCCAAAGAAGAGAGCGCCCGTGGTTAAAAGCGTTGGACGCGACGCAGGGATTTTCGCGGTGGCGTGCCTTTGCGGAGCTGCTTCCGGGATGTTTGGAATTGGCGGTGGCGTGCTGCTGGTGCCGCTGCTTGTTTTGCTTTATGGATTCAGCCAGCACCGGGCGCAGGGGACGAGTCTGGTGGCGCTGATTCCACCGACGGGAGTGCTGGCGTTTATAGCTTACGGAAGGGCGGGCTTTGTTTCCTGGAGGACGGGATGGTTGCTGATTCCCGGAGTATTTTTGGGCGGCGTTGTGGGAGGAAGGCTGGCAGAGAGAGTACAGCCTGAGAGGATGCGGCAGGTTTTTGCGGCGATCTTGTTCGCACTGGGCGTGTGGCAGGCGTTTAGTGCGTGGTGGGGATGAAGGCGGATTGGAATGGTTGATTTGCACTGTCACATTCTGCCGGGGCTGGATGACGGTCCCGACAAAATGGAAGAATCGTTGGAGATGGCGGAGACGGCGATCGCGGACGGCATCACGCATGTGGTGGCCACGCCGCATTCGAACGACAGGTTCTGGTTTGATTTCACGCAGGTCCAGCGGCTGCGTGACGAACTGCAAGCGAGGGTCGGCAGCCGGCTTCAAGTCGCTACGGGCTGCGACTTTCACGTGAGTCCCGAGAATCTGGCGCTGTTGAAGAAACAGCGGAGGCAATTTTGCATCAATCAGCACGATTATTTGTTAGTGGAGTTCAACGAGATCTCAATTCCGCCGGCGATGGACCGGACATTGCACGAGATGCAGCTTTCGGGGCTGCGGCTGATCGTGACGCACCCGGAACGCAACGTGATTTTACGAACGCATCCGGAGCGGCTGAGAGAATGGGTCAGGCGCGGCTGCTTTGTTCAGGTGACGGGAAATGCGCTGACGGGAGGGTTCGGGGCGACGGCGCAGCAGATAGCGCTGCACTGGATTGGGGAAGGGATGGTGCATTTTGCGGCGAGCGATGCACACAACAATCGAAACCGGCCGCTTCGGCTGCAGACCGCTTATGACGTAGTGGCGGATCGGTTTGGCGAAGAGACCGGTCGTGCGTTGTTTGTGGAGAATCCCAGGGCGGCGTTTGAAGGGCGGGATTTGCCGCATGTTCCCGAGGTGGAAGAGCCAGTGGCCCCGCCGAGAAGGAAACGGTTCTTTTTCTTTTGAAAGGTAGATGCCAGAAATCAGCGAGTGCGCGTGAGCGGCAGGCCGGCCCAGGCGTTGAGTATTCCGAGGACTTCGCGGACCACGTCGAGAGCATCGCCCGTGCTGCGCCACCAGTGGTGAGGATCAAAGGGATCTTCTGAGGCGGGGCGAACGATGGCGCGGCATTCTCCGGGAGCAAGTTTTCGCCAGAGCAGCCGCGCGCGGCGGGTGTGAGGCTTGCTGGTGACCAGGATGACGGAACGATCCTTCTCTTGCTGGAGCGCCTGGCTAATCACGCGCATTTCGTCGGCTGTGTTCACTATGGAGGTCTCCAGCACATGAATGGCGTCCGCAGGGACTCCTTCGTGAATTAGGACGCGGGCACTGTAGACTTCTTCGCCCTCGAAAGGAATTCCCAAGGCCTTTAGTGATTCTCCGGGCTCGGCGGTGTGAGTGAGCCAAACTTCCGGCGCATAACCTTGGCGATAGAGCCTGGCGGCTTCGAGGGCGCGCACTGGGAGTCCGCCGCTGAGAACGGCAATGGCGTCCACTTTAGCTAAGGGATCTTCCACGACGAGCCAGCGCCCGACGCCGAAAAACGCGACCATGGCAAGCGCCAAGAAAATGCAAGCGAGGGCGGCGAGAACGAATCTGCGCCGGTTTCGGGGAACAACAACGGAGGCAGAGTTTGGAGAAGCGGCCATGGGAAACTCGCGCATGCTATCCCGGCGCGATGCGGTGGTCAATTGTCGAGGCTGCGCGTAAACTGTCGGTTTGCATTTGCGAGGAGGATGCATGCGAGCGGTTGTGACGGGAGGGGCGGGGTTCCTGGGATCACATCTGTGCGACCGCCTGATAAAAGAAGGCTGGGACGTGCTAGCGCTGGACAATCTGGTCACGGGAGTGGACAGCAACGTCGCGCACTTGATGAAGCATCCGAACTTCCGCATTCTGCGCGCGGATGTTTCGAACTACATAGATGTGCCCGGACCCGTGGACTACGTACTTCATTTTGCATCGCCGGCAAGCCCGGTGGATTACCTGAAGATGCCCATTCCCACGCTGAAAGTGGGCGCGCTTGGGACACACAATGCGCTGGGCCTGGCGAAAGCAAAGAAGGCGAAATTCTTTCTGGCTTCGACGAGCGAATGCTATGGCGATCCGGAAGTTTCTCCGCAGAACGAAGAATATTGGGGCCACGTAAATCCCATCGGGCCGCGCGGCGTATACGATGAAGCGAAGAGGTTTGCTGAAGCGATGACGATGGCGTATCACCGCTATCACAACGTAGACACGCGAATCGTGCGCATCTTCAATACTTACGGCCCGCGCATGCGGCTGAACGATGGCCGCGCTCTGCCCAATTTCGTTTTTCAGGCGCTGAGCGGCATGCCGCTGACGGTTTACGGAGATGGGAAGCAAACGCGAAGTTTTTGTTACGTTTCGGACCTGATTGAAGGCATTTACCGGCTGATGATGTCCGACGAACATTTGCCCACGAACATCGGGAATCCGCAGGAGATCACACTTATCGATTTTGCCGAGCGCATCCGGAAACACTTCGACAACCCGCCCCCCCTTGTCTTCCAGCCATTACCACAAGATGATCCGAAGCGCCGCTGCCCGGACATCAGCAAAGCAAAGCGCATCCTGAAGTGGGAGCCAAAAGTAGGACTGGAAGAAGGGCTCAAACTCACTTTGGACTATTTCAGAGAAACTTTTAAGAAAAACAGCGGGGCGGCTTCTTAGTCTCTCCCGAAAGAATAGTACTCGAAGCCCAGGTTGCGCATTTCCTGAGGCACGTAGAGATTCCTTCCGTCAATCACCAGCTTGCGGGCCATGGATTTCCCGGCACGCTGCCAATCCAGTTTGCGAAAAGAATCCCACTCGGTGCAAAGGAGCGCCGCGTCGGCATCCTGCAGGGCCTCGTATGGATCCTCGTGATAGTGAAGCTGGGGAAACAGCGACTTGGTGCGAGACAGCGCCTCCGGGTCCGTGGCGTGAATGACGGCGCCCTCTTCGATGAGACCCTTGACGACTTCCAAAGCCGGGGCAAAACGAATGTCGTCGGTATTGGCTTTAAAGGCGAGTCCGAGAACAGCGATGCGCTTGCCTTTCACTACCCATAGCGCCTGATGGATCTTTTCAAAAAAGTGCGCGATGCGCTGTTTGTTAACGCGTTCGGCGGCTTTCAGGATGTCGAAGTCCACGCCAACTTTTGCAGCCAGGTAAATGAACGCCTGGACGTCTTTGGGAAAGCAAAAACCGCCATAGCCCAAACCAGCCTTCAGGAACTGGCCGCCGATACGCGGATCAAGCCCCATGGCGCGCGTGACTTCTTCGACGTTGGCTCCAATCTTTTCGCACAAATCGGCGATCACGTTGGCGTAGCTGATCTTCAACGCCAGGAAGGAATTGGAAGCGTGTTTGATGAGCTCCGCGCTGCTGATGGTCGTAACGAGGAACTCGGCTTTCTGGCCCGGGGGGCAGGTTCCGTTGTGCACCGGGCATTGAAAACTCTTCTCAAGAATAGGGCGGTAGATCTCTCGAAGTTCCGCAGCAGAGGAAGGATCTTCGACGCCAACGACGATGCGGTCGGGGTGAAAGAAATCTCCGACAGCCGTCCCTTCGCGAAGGAACTCTGGGTTGGAAGCCACTCGGAATTTTATGTTGCTGTTTCGGGAATAAGCGGCGAGCGCGCGGTTGAGCTCGATTCCGGTGCGGGCGGGAACGGTGCTTTTCTCGATCACCAACTTGGGAGTTTTCGCTTCTGCGGCGATTTGCCGGGCCACGTGATCGATGGCGGAAAGGTCGGCGTCACCGGATTCTTTCGGCGGAGTGCCAACGCAAATAAAAATGGCATCTCCTCCGCGAATTGCCTCGCCGGCGTCGGCGGTGTACGAAATATGGCCAGTCGTGCGGGCGGAAGTGAGAATCTGTTCGAGGTGCTCTTCATAAATGGGGACACCGCCTGCCTGGAGCTTGGCAATGCGGTCTTTATCAATATCCGTGCAAACGACGTTATGTCCCGCTTCCGCGAGGCAGGCACCGGTGACCAGCCCGACGTATCCACATCCGATGACAGAAAGACGCAAAAGAGATCCTCCCTGAGTTGGAGCTTAACAGGCAATAACCTGTGTGCTTGGAAGCTAGTTTGTATTGTGACTGAAGCGAGAGAAAGAAAAAAGGCATTCGTGACTTGCTCTTGCCTAAACAACAGACAGAGTTGGGACTGGCAGCTCTGTTCTTAATCCCTAATTCTTCTTCCCATCAGCAGGCCGCGCAGCCCCAAAAGCAGGAGCCGTGGCTGGCGGCGAACCAGGTTCCAAAGGAGACGCGTGGACTCGTCGCGATGAAACTCGGCCAGCGATTCGCGGGCGGAAGCATCGAGCAAATCCACCAGTTGAGAGTAGTCCTTCTGCTGAAAATGATGGAGGGCGCGGCGAATCATCCAGTGGGTGCCTAGTTCGCGGCGCAACGCGGCCAATTCCTTGCCGGCCCCTTTTCTCAATAACGCCTGGGCCACGCCGAGCGCGCCGCGGAAGCCGGTGACGATGCCGCCAACCGTGGATACCTTTACCTGGGCAGCGGCGTCCCCAACCAGAAAGACTTCTCCGTTGCCAATTTGCCTGCGCACCGGGACCCATCGCCTATAAACAGGAATGCGAGCGCCCTGCCATTCCAATGGTTCCAACTTTTTCTTTTCGAGGAAATTTTCGAAGCAGCGTTTCGTGTCGCGTCCGTGCTCCCCAATTACGCCAAGCGCGGCGCGATCAGGAGATTCAGGAATCAGCCAGTAAAAATAAGGAGTATCGTCGGGAATAAACCAGACGCGGGTGGTGTCCGGCGGACAATCCTTGGGAAGCCGGACGATGGCTTGCACGAGCGGAACGGTTTCCACGGGGGGCCAACCGGCCGAGCGGGCGACTCGGCTCGCGGCGCCGTCCGCACCGACGATGCTGTCAGCGTGAAGCTCTTCAAGTTTGCCGCCGCTTTCGATTTCCAGACGCAACCCGCGCTCATTCGGACCAACACCAAGGAAACGCGTATCAAAAGAGAAGGAAGTTCCCGCCTGCTGCGCTTCTCGCGCGAGGGCAGCAATCAAACGGGAGCGTTCGATAATCAGGTCCGGATTCTTGAGGGCAATTTGCGCGGAGCGACCGTCGGTAAAGAGTTCAAAGCGGCGGATTTCGTTGATGACGCTGTCCTGGGCTACAGCCGCCATTTGAGTGCGGAAATGATCGGTCACAATCAGGGTGCGCGAGACCGGCTCAAGCTGCGGCTTGGATTCCAGGACGCGCACGGGGCGCCCGCCGCGGGCTACGCTG
The DNA here is from genome assembly GCA_035280045.1 of Candidatus Acidiferrum sp. Lineage (GTDB taxonomy): Bacteria > Acidobacteriota > Terriglobia > Acidiferrales > UBA7541 > Acidiferrum. The sequence continues at coordinate 44,095 of DATEGP010000021.1, read as the reverse complement.
GCGGCGGTGAAGAGCCCGGCGGCAGAAGCTCCGACAACAATTACTTCTCTTGATTTGCTGCTTTTTTCCTGCCGGGATTTACCTTCGTTCACAGTCCTATATGTTCCCAATGGTGCGCGTTCTCTCTCATCGTCGCCGGGAGACCAAATCAAAGATTGGATTTTGCTTTCCGCCCGACCCTGGGGAACTCAAATTTGGGTGGGAGGGGCTTTGTAAGTATACAGAAACGCCTCGTAAGGGCAAAGAAAGACGCGGGTTAAAGCAGTTAAACGCCTCCCCGTGAGCGGCTCAAGAGGGTTAGGCAGGAGAGATTTTGCGCTCCTGGCGCTCATAGGGGGCGCGTTCCAGGTAGGCAACACCAATCAAAATAATCGTGAGGATCAGCGCTCCAAGAACCAAGGCTCTGCGCGTCGAGAGGTAGCTGACAAGCAGTGCGGCGCAGCCTCCAAGGGCGCCAAGAAAATAGAGAGTGATGACGGCTCCGCGGTGTCCGAGCCCGAGATTGGAGAGGCGGTGGGCGGCGTGGTCTTTGCCGGGCGTGGCAAAGGGCAGCAACCCGCGGCGAGAGCGAGAGATGGTAACCAAGGTAGTATCAAAAATGGCCACCCCTAAAATCAACAGAGGCGCCAACCAGGAGGAAAGATGCGAGGCGTTTTCTAAGCGCAGCTTGAGACCCAAGGTGGCCATCAGAAAACCCAAAAACATTGCGCCACCGTCACCCATGAAAATCTTGGCGGGTTTAAAGTTCCAACGCAAGAATCCGGTGGCTGCTCCGAGAACCGCCGCCGCTAGAACCGTGACCAGTGTCTGCTCATTTAGATAGGCGAGAAGCGCGAAGAATACGGATGCCATAGCAGCAACGCCGGCGCATAAGCCGTCCATGTGATCGAGAATGCTGAAGGAGGCGGTGACGCCAACCACCCAAAGGACGGTCAGAGCCGCGTCCAAGAGCTCACCGCTGCGTCCGCCCAGTAGCACGTTGAAAACCTGGGCTCGGATCCCCGTGAAAAGGAGAATTCCCGCGGCCACGGGCATGCCAACGAATAGCTTGACTTGGTGATGAAGGAGCCCGCGATCATCGAGAATGCCGACGGCAGCCACCAGGGTCGCTCCGATCAGGATGCCCGCAATTTGAGTTCGAGCAGCTCCCTGAAAAGCCAGCAAGACGGCAATCACGACAGCCACGTACATGGCCAAGCCGCCAAGAAGGGGAATTGGAGCGTGGTGCACCTTTCGCGGGCCGGGAAGATCTACCATGCCGACGCGGAGGGCGAAGGCACGCACAGGAACGACCAACATCATGGAAGCAATCAGGGAAACGAAGAAAGCAAGCAGGCCTGCGGCCATGCAACCCCATTTCATACGGAGGACAAGTTCCGCCCAGGGCAGTTCGGCGGGCAACTTCCGTAATTCTTGCCGGGTTGGGTCCGGCTCCCAAGTTAGAAACTGAAAATGGCTGCCCCACGCAGCGTAAACACGATACTGCGATTTTTGTCGCGGGGCAATCCCCGGGAAAAACTGATTTGCTTAATTCACTGGGCTGATGTGGCGCGAAGACTCGCGCACCTGGTGAAGAGCAATTAGGAGGCCTCGGAAACGTAATCCAGGAAATTGTGTCGAGCTTAGAGCCTTATCACACTGTCAAGCGGTTAAGAATCTCCTGATATTTTTGAAGCTCCAGAGACCGGTCATAGGAAGGTGCGGCGCTGCGAGCAGCTTCCCCCAAGGCTCTCAGTTTCGTAGCGTCACCGATAAGCTCGCGAATCACGCTGACAAGCTCCGTGGGCTTGTCGGGGTCGGCGGCCGCGGCAAAGCCTTGCTTCTGGCCAAGTGAGACGACGTCCGTTTCCTTTGGGGCTACGGCGACAATCGGCTTTCCGGCGGCGAGGATTCCATACATTTTGCTTGGAACCACCACTCCTTCGAGCCCGCGCTTTATCGTGACGATATGCGCATCCGCAGAGGCGAGAACCGAAGCGATTTTGTCGGAAGGGAAATAATTCAGGAAGCGAATGTTTTCGGCTCCTGCGGCGGCAATTTCCAGTTGGGACCGCAACGCGCCCCCGCCCACGAAAACCAAGCCCACGCCGTCTCTTGCCATTTTCCGGGCCGCGGTAATCAAGGTATTCCATGCGCCGTAAAAGCCGAGATTACCGGCATGCAACAAGACGAACGAAAAGCCGCCTCGAATCGCGCGGACGACTTCGGGATCGAGAAGGACTGCAGGCTCCGTCGGGTTGGGAAGTTCCGCACCATCCCGAATGACCACGACGCGAGAAGGCTCAACTCCTTTGGCGATGATTCGGGCGCGCATATCCTCGCCGAGAACAGTGACGCACCCGGCGCGCCGCAAAGCCCAGCGGTGCATTTTTTCCCATAGGCGCGCGAGCAAGCCAGGCTGAACGATATTGCCGCCTATGGCCATGTCCGGATACAGGTCGCGGATGTTGTAGACGCAGGGTTTTCGCTTCAACATGGCCACAAACGCTCCCGCTATTCCCTGGAAGGGCGGGTCAGTCATGGCGAGGACGACGTCACAATCCAGAAAGAGCGCACGCGGAATAGCCAGCCAGACGTAGCTCAAGTAATTCATTAGGCGCTTTTTCATGTTGAAGCGTGGAAAAGCAGTAGAGCCAACACGGATGATTCGCACCAGGCCGTCGTTCTCGGTCTGATAAAGGCGCCAGGAACGCCGCTCCGTGGGGTCGTACGACGGCCTCCCGCAGAGCACAGTGACGCGATGATGAACGCAAATGGCGTCCACGACCGTATGGGCCATTCTCGCGGTGGCCGAAGTGTCCGGCGGATAGTAAAGGTTGAGCAGAAGAATTCGCAATCGTCTTTAGCCGCCCGAGAGTTTATGACGAGCTATGATGCGTCGTATTGCGCTCTGATGTCGAACTGTTTCTGTTCGCTGGCTCGGCGAGTAGAAGCGGACTTATGCGCGCGAGTTCGCAGACGGGATGTCCAAGAATTCGCTAACCCATTGAAAGGTTTGGCTGGGAGGCCTGGACTCGAACCAGGATAGCCAGATCCAGAGTCTGGAGTCCTACCAATTGGACGACCTCCCATCCGTGGGGTTTGCCCCGATTGAGCGGAGCAGCACCGGGAAGGAACAAAAAGGAATCGCAGCAGGATTCCCGAGGATCGGGACAGCCGCGATTCTACTTATCTAATTTAATCGGGATTGCGCATGCCGTCAACCGCGCTCTGCAAAGCGAGCCATTGTGCCAAAACGCGCCAGGAGCCGATTAAAGGCTGGACGAATGACGCGTCAAGAGCAGTCGTTCGCCGCGCATGTCTTCGCCGCGAAGCTCGCGAAGAGCATAAGTCACAAATTCGGCGGTCACGCGCTTGCGCCAGGTCATGTCGAAGTCGGTGTTGTCCAGCGGCTTGGCGATGTGCGCGGCCAGAGCCGCGGCTTGCGCGATGGAATCCGGATTCAACGGCCGGCCCTTTAAGAAGCGTGAGGCTTCCTGAGCAACGAGCGGCAGGCAAGCTACAGAACCCACCACGATGCGAGCATCTTCAACCATGCCGTCCTTAGAGACTTTCGCGGCTGCGGCGACCGAAAGGACCGGAAAATCAAACGCGCCACGGCGCCGCAGCTTCCAGTACGTGCTCTTCCAGCCGTGCAAAGAATCCACGAGCACGTCGGTGAGCAGTTCGTCGGCCCGGCGCTTGATGTAGTTGATGCCATCATTTTGATAAAGGTCGGTGAGGAGAACCTCGCGTTCGCCCGAACGCGACACTAGCCGGACGCGCGCGCCCAACGCCATGAGTGCAGGCGCCGTGTCCGTTGACGAGACGGCCATACACTTCGAACTCCCCGGCGCGACCCAGCACGTGTCGCCATCTTTTTTCAGGCAGAAGCCGATGGCTTTTCGCCATTCGTAATTCTGGTCGTAATAATTGCAGCGCGTGTCGAGGCAGAGATTCCCTCCGAGCGTGGCCATGTTACGAATTTGCGGCGTGGCAACGAACGAGGCGGCCTGAGCGAGCGCGGTCATGCCATTCCGAAAGCGCGGGTCGACGGCGATCTCGGAAAGTGTGAGGCAAGCGCCGAGTCGCGAGCCTGAGGCGGCGAACTTTGCCTGATGCAACTCAGCAATGCGGCTCAGGCTCATCAAAGTTTTGGGGACTTGCTGCCGACGCTTCATGTTAGGAAGCAAGTCTGTGCCGCCTGCGAGTGGCATGGTCTGGGGGCCTTCGCCATTGAGGATGTTCGCAGCTTCCGCCACTGTATGGGGCGCGCGAAATTCGAATAAGGGGAGGCGCATCATGGCGCGAGAACCTTCTCTTTTGCGGCGCGCGGTTTCTCTCGATGAGCGTCGTTCACGGCGTTCCCATCGCCGCCTTCCCACGGCGGAGGAACGCGCAGCGGCTCCGGCCAGATCAGGTGGGGAAAGTGGTCTGGGCCAAAGCGCGGTTCGCGGCCGGCTTTTTTCTCGGCGAGCGCTTTCATGATTTTTTCTGGAGTAATGGGCACTCCATCGATTCTCACGCCCACAGCGTCGTAAACGGCGTTCGCGACCGCCGGCATGATCGGCAGCAGCGGCCCTTGACCGACTTCCTTTGCGCCAAACGGCCCGCGTGGATCCGGATCTTCGATCAATTCCGTGACCACCTCGGGCATATCCAGCGAAGTCGGGCTCTTGTATTCGAGCATGGAAGGAAATTTGTGTACCAGCGCATGCGATAGCCGCTTGGGCAAACGGCGGAACTCCTGCTCTTCCATCAGCGCTTCGCCCAGGCCCATGTAGACGCTGCCTTCCACTTGCCCGCGCACGAGCGTTGGATTCAGCGCGCGGCCAATGTCGTGGGCAATCCAGACTTTGGGGACGTGCACCCAGCCGGTTATAGGGTTTACCTCGACTTCAACAACCGCTGCGGAATAGGAATAAGTCGGTGAAGGGCCCACACCCCCGCCCTTGTAAAGAGCGGGAGATTTCGGCGGAGTGTACGAGCCTACGGTGCCAATCGTGCCGAAGCGCGCCTCCGCGAGACAAATTGCTTCGGCGAAACTGACGCCTTTATCGGGTGTCGTTGAATCGAAGACGCGTTTGTCGGCGAAACGCAATCTCTCTTTGGGCACGTCCAGCTTCAGCGCGACGGCTTCGGCGAGCAGCGCCTTGCCGCGTTCCGCCGCTTGTATCGCCGCGTTTCCCGCCATCAGGGTGACGCGGCTCGAGTACGAACCCAAATCCACTGGGCCTAAGTCCGTGTCGCCCGTGAACAACCGCACATCGAACGGATCGATGCCGAGAACTTCCGCAACGATTCCCGCAAGAACATCGTCGGAGCCTTGGCCGATTTCCGTCGCGCCACAGAAAATGCTGATGCCGCCGCCACGATCGAATTTCAGTTGCACGCCGGAATGCGGCATTTTATTCCAATAAATGGGCAGGCCCGCGCCGGTGAGATAGGCGGAGCATGCCAGGCCTACGCCGTGCCCCTCTGGGAGCTTTCGGAATTTATTTCTCCAGTCCGAGACTCTTACCACCCGCTGGATACACTCAGTGAGATTCACGGTGCCCAGCTGGAGAAAATTGGCCGTCACTGCGTTCGGAGCTTCGACAATCCGCAAGCGCAACTCCGCCGGATCGATATGAAGCTTCTCGGCGATCTTGTCGAGCTGCACTTCCTGGCCAAAACGCGGCTGTGGTGTGCCGTGTCCGCGCTTGGGCCCGCACGGCGGCTTGTTTGTGAAAGTGCGGCAGCCTTCATAGCGATAACGCGGAATGTGATAAGTCGTCGTCTGCAACGCGCCTGCGTAATAGGTGCTCGCTACGCCGTACGAACCGTAAGCGCCGCCATCAATCAACGTTTGCAAATGCACGCCGGTGATCGTGCCGTCCTTCTTCACTCCTGTTTTGAATTTCATCAGCACCGGGTGACGCCCGCGATGGCAATAGAAGACCTCTTCGCGCGTGAGACAAATTTTTACGGGACGGTCGAGCTGGAGCGCCGCTTTCGCCACCACAATCTCGTGATTGAAGGGATCGCTCTTGCCGCCGAATCCGCCGCCATTCGGCGTGGCGATGACGCGAATGTGTGCGGGCGGCATTTCGAGTACCTTCGCCATTGCACGATGCAAATAGTGCGGCGTTTGGGTGCTCGACCAGATGGTCAGCTTGCCGTCGGGATCCTTGATGGCGACCGTTGCGTGCTGCTCGATGGGAAGATGCGTGTTTCCCTGATAGAAGAAAGTGTCTTCGAAGATTTCATCCGCTTCGGCGAATCCCTGTTCCACGTTTCCGAATTCCAACGCCACCTGCTTGTGAATGTTTCCTTCTTCGCCGTATTCGTGGATGCGCGGTTCCGGTGTCGCCAGTGCTTCTTCGGGGTCGGAGATGGTTGGGAGAATCTCGTAGTCAACGTCAATCAAGTCCAATGCCTCGAATGCCGTCAATTCTTCACGGGCCACGACCGCGGCGACCGGATCGCCCACATGCCGCACATGATCCAGGCAAAGCGCCTGCTCGTCCTGGCTGACGGGGAGAATCCCGTACTGGATGGGGAGATCTTTGCCTGTAAGAACCAGATGCACGCCCGGATAGGCCATGGCGCGCGAAACGTCGATTTTGCGGATGCGTGCGTGAGGATGCGGCGAACGCAGGAGCTTGCAGTGCACCATGCGCAGCAGAATAATGTCGTCGGCGAAGCGGGTTTGCCCGGTCACCTTGGCGCGGCCGTCCACGCGGCGGCGAGGGACGCCAATGACACGCAGGTCTTCGTGATTCGGGTCGGAACGCGCCGCCCTCGTCGACTTCGCCTTTTCTTTTTGTTCTGGCATCAGGTCTCTCAAACTGTTTCCAACAGAGCGCTCCAGCAATTTTCAGTGTGATGCTTTCGTTTCTTCCGCGATCTTGACCATCGCAGCTTCCACGGCCTCAAAAATCTGCAGATACCCCGTGCATCGGCAAAGATTCCCCGAAAGCGCCTCGCGGATTTGATCGCGGCTTGGATGCGGATTCGCATCGAGCAGGGCTTTTGCGGTGACCAAAATCCCCGGCGTACAGTAACCGCACTGAGCAGCGCCGAGATCTGCAAATGCGTCTTGCAGTGGATGCAGCCTTCCATCGCCGCTGAGCCCCTCCACCGTTAAGACTTTTCTTCCGCCGCACTCCAACGCAAGAAGCAGACAGGAGAGCACAGGCTTGCCGTCCAGAAGAATGGCGCACGCGCCGCATTCGCCCAACTCGCAACCGTGTTTCGTGCCAGTGTGGCCCAAGTCCTCGCGAAGAACTTCCAGCAGCGTCTTGTACGGCGCGAACGAAACATCCACTTCCTCGCCGTTCAGCGTGAACCGGATTTGCGCCGTCTTCTGCGATTCAATTGGAAACGTTGCCACTCTCCATCACCTCTGAACTGCGTTGTCCAACCGAAGTGCGTTGTTCATCTTTAATTTAACCCTTGCAAGCTGCCAGATTGCACCACGGTAACGCCCAGCGGCGGCCATCCCTTACTTCGGGAACAGCCGTGCTGCGTTGTCGTAAAGAATCTTTCGCTTCGCCGCCTCGTTGATCGGCAGCATCTTGAACTTCTCGATGTTGCCCTTGATTTCGGGAACGCCAGGGCCAGGCCAGTCCGTGCCCCACAGAACCTTGTCGGCGATTTCTTCGATGCGCGGAAAATATTCCATCAGCTTTTGCGGCGGAACCCCCGAAATGTCCATGTACATGTTCTTGTGCCGGCGCACGAGAAAGAAAGCCTCATTCATCCAGAGCGGCCGGCCCCCATGAGCCAGGATGACCACCAGGTTCGGGTAATCGATCGAAATGTCGTCGCAGAGCATCGGTTGCGCGTGCAGATTGCGGGCCCCGGGGAAAATGGAAGTTCCCGTATGGACCATAATCGGCATGCCGTTCGCTTGCGCTCGTTCATACACGGCCTCCAAACCGCGGTTGCCGCTCATGTAGCTATTCGGCGAAAGTGCTTGATGCGATGGATGCATTTTGATGGCACGAATCCCGAGCTTCGCCAGGCGGTCCACCTCGGCGCCAGTGTCGGGAACCGTTCCCGGTTGCACGCCGCCGAAGGCGATGAGACGATCGGGAGCGGCACTGCAGTACTTTGCGCTCCAGTCATTGACTTCAGGAGTGAAGCCGATAATTTTTGGCGCGACGTAGTTGATGAGTCCCGCGCGTTCCACGCCAAGCGAATCCAAAAACGTGAGAAAGGCTTTTGGATCGGCACAATACCTTTCCACGTCCGCGTAGTCCTTGCGCCCCTTCCTCATTAACTCCATCGCCGATGGCTTCATCATGTGGTAGGGCATGATGTGGACATGGATGTCGATGATCGGCTGCACGGAACCTCACACCTGAAAGAGCACGAGTCTACGCGCCTATCAGTTGAAACGGACGTACTCGAAGTCCATCGGCTTGTTATTGATACTGCGGAGCGGCGGCGCAATCCAGTTCGCGAATTTTCCCGGTTCGGCGACGCGACCGGTCATAAGGGATTGCACGAATTCATAGTCCTTTGAGCTCGGCAGCCATTCGAATTCGTGTTTCTTCCAGGCTTCTTCGGTCAAGACTTCGCCCTCTGGGCTGATGAAGTGCCCAGCAAGATTTCCAATCGCGCGGTGAAAGCCCTTGTGCGGCAAGGTCAACTTGAAAGGAATTCCAGCTTGATCGATGACCCTTTGCCAGCGGCTGACGCCGTCGGCAATCTCATCAATATAATCATCACGCAAACGTTCGTTCAGGGCCGTCAGTGCCGGGACTTCTTTCCTCACGATCTTATCGCCGACAACTTCGGAGACCGGATAATGGGAGTCGATCAGCACATGATCGTCCTCGAGCTTGGTCTCGCGGAAACGTCCTTTCAATCCACTGGTGAAATAGTTCGCGGCGTTCGAGGAAACATCCGAGCCGTAGAGGTCCAACGTTACGCTGTAATGGAAGTTCAAATACTTCTGGATTGTCTCTAGGTCAATAACTCCCAGCGCGCGTACGGCCGACGGATCTTCCACTTTGTTTTCTTTCATCACTTCGCAAGTGCGTTGAATGATGCGGCTCACGCCCGTCTCGCCGACAAACATGTGATGCGCTTCCTCGGTCAGCATGAAGCGGCAGGTCCGCGCGAGCGGATCGAAGCCGGATTCTGCCAGTGCGCAGAGCTGAAATTTTCCGTCGCGGTCAGTGAAAAAAGTGAACATGTAAAACGCCAGCCAATCCGGCGTCGGCTCATTGAACGCCCCCAGAATTCGCGGATTGTCAGTGTCGCCGGAGCGCCGCGCCAGCAAGGATTCCGCCTCTTCGCGGCCATCGCGGCCGAAATAGCGATGCAGCAAATAAACCATGGCCCACAAATGGCGCCCTTCTTCGACGTTCACCTGAAAAATATTTCGCAAGTCATACAAAGACGGGCAGGAAAGCCCAAGCATTTTCTGCTGTTCCACCGATGCTGGTTCGGTATCCCCCTGCGTCACAATGATGCGCCGCAGCGTCGAGCGATATTCTCCCGGAACGTCTTGCCACGCGAGCTGACCCTTGTGCGTGCCAAAATTCACCTGCCGCTTCTCGTCGCGCGGCTGCAGAAAAATTCCCCAGCGATAATCCGGCATCTTCACGTAATCGAATTGTGCCCAGCCGTCCGGCTCTACGCTGATGGCCGTGCGCAGATAGACGTCATAGTTGCGGCTCTCGGTGGGCCCCATGTCGAACCACCAGCCGAGAAATGCCGGCTGCCAATGCTCGAGGGCGCGCTGCAAAACGCGGTCGCGCCCCAAATCCACATTGTTTGGAATTTTTTCCGTGTAATTGATCATGACTTCCCCTCAGCCTTCGCCGAAATCTCTTCACTAGACTTTTTCCCAGTCGAATTTCACCGGCGCGCCTGTGCCATATACCTTCAGTGCGCCGTTGGGACCAACCGCATTCGGCCGGATGAAAATCCAGTTTTGCCAGGCAGACAAGCGTCCAAAAACCCGCGTTTCCGCCGTTTCGCCTGCGCCAAAACGCAAATTTGCCTCCAGGCCCGTCAGCGCATCCGGCGATTGCGCCGCGCGCGATTCCATCGCCTGGCGGATTTCATCGTCCCAGTCGAGGTCGTCAGGCGCGGCCGTGACGAGCCCGGCTTCGAGCGCTTCGCGCGCCAAGAGCTTCTTCCCAATCAAACTCCGAAGCAATTCGACTTGAGCGGCGTCCTCATAGAATCGCGCCGCGAGCCGCGAAAGGTGATTCACCATCGGCAACGGCCCGAAATTCATCTCAGATAGAGTTAGAGCAGGAACGCTATCGCCTTCTTCCATATCTCGCATGTAGACGCGGTCCGCCGCCAGGGCCAGTTCGAGCAGCGTTCCGGCAAAGCAGGATCCCGGCTCCACGATGGCGAACATCGATCGCGATGTGACTTCCAGCCGCGCGAACGTGCGTCTCATCATCCCCAGCACTTCTCGCGCGAACCAATTGTCCTGGTGGCTCAAAATGAATTTGTCCATTCCGACAACGGCATCGGGATTCCCGGCGGTTTTCATCACCCAAAGTCCGATTTCCAGTTCGTTCGTCCGCAAGCTCAGGATGGCGTCATCTAGTTCGCGTGCCATTTGCAGCGGCCACCAGTTGGCACCTGCCGCAAGAGCTTTTTCGACTGTTTGTTCGTCCACCGACTCTGGCGCACGCACGGTAATCGTCGCCGTGCGAGTTGCGCGGTTCAGTTGTACGTCTACGTATTCATAATGCAATCCCGCATCGGTTGTTTTCTCCAACGGCGTCAGCGCCACGCCCTTCGCCCCCGCCGGACGGTTGGACAATTCCGCAAGCTTGAGAGCGCGCTGCTTAATATGTTCCGCAAACTGCTGCGGCTTGACGATGTCGTCGACTAGACGCCAATCCTTCGCTCTTTGCCCGCGCACTCCGTCCTGGTTGGTGCAGAACATATCTGCGAGGTCTTTGCGGACCCTTCGTTTGTCGGTCAGGCGCGTGAGCCCGCCCGTTCCCGGCAAAACGCCAAGCAATGGAAGTTCTGGCAAGCTGACTGCCGAGGACCGGTCATCGATTAGGATAATTTCATCGCAAGCGAGCGCGAGTTCGTAACCGCCGCCCGCGGTCGTTCCGTTGCACGCTGCCAGAAACTTCAATCCCGAATTCCGGCTCGCGTCCTCGATTCCATTCCGCGTTTCATTCGTGAACTTGCAGAAATTTACTTTCCAGGCGTGCGTCGAAAGTCCCAGCATGTAGATGTTGGCCCCAGAGCAAAAAATACGATTCTTGGCGCTGGCGAAAACGACCGCGCGGATCTCCGGATGCTCAAAGCGAATGCGTTGCAGCGCGTCGTGGAGCTCGATATCCACGCCTAAGTCGTAAGAATTCAGTTTCAACTTGTAGCCGGGACGAATCCCGCCGTCTTCCGCCACGTCCATCGTAAGCGTCGCCACCGGACCATCTAAAGAAAACTTCCAATGTTTGTAGCGCGAAGGCTCAGTCTGATAATCCACGACCGGTGGCTTTGTCTTCACCTCTTGAGTGACTGCTACATCCACGCCGTCCTCCTAGTGCAAATTCGCTTGCAGCGATGCTTTCAATTTCGCAAAACTTTCTTCGACGGAAGCTCCCGAAGTGTCCAGCAATAAATCCGCTTTCCTGTAGAGTGGTTCGCGCGCTTCCAGAATCCTTCGCAGATCCTCCATAGCCCGGTTATTCGCCGCCATGGGCCGAAAGTCCCCCTGTGCCATCACCCGCGACATAAGTTCTTCCGGTTGCGCTTTGATCCACACCGTGTAGCAGTGGGCCAGAAGATAATCGAAAGTATCTTTCTCGGAAACGACCCCGCCCCCCACTGAAATCAGGGCGCGATCATGCTCCTTTAGCACTTTTTCCAGCGTGCGTTTTTCAATCGCACGAAAGCCGGATTGACCGTAGAGCGAAAAAATCTCGCCCAGAGGCATCCCCGTGTCTTCCTCAATTTCCTTGTCGAGTTCCACAAAACGGTGTCCCATCTCCTTCGCCAGCATCCCACCAAGGGTAGACTTGCCCGCGCCGCGCACTCCAATTAGCGCAACCCGCATCCTGCGCATTTTTTCTTCCTGACCAAAATCCCGCATCAGCCGGGAGACCACATCCTCCAGCCGGTGTTCGGGTAGCCGTTCCAGAAATCTTTGGATCACTTTCTTCTCAGCTGGTTCCTTCGTTTGCGGCGCAAACAAGTTCGCGATGGGCACATGCAGTGCGGCAGCGATTCTCTGGAGCAGCACCACAGAGATATTTCCTTCGCCGCTTTCGAGTTGCGCCAGATGCCGTTCGGATATATCAGCCTCGTGCGACATTTGTTTCCGTGTCATGCCTCGGCGGTTTCGCAGTTCACGAACGCGTTTGGCTAGAAACGCTAAGGAGTCTCCGTAAGCGGAGAAGCGCCGCGAATTAGGCGTAGACGCCTTTCCCGGTGTGGTTGCGCGAGCGCTCATTGCAATAATTGCTAGCATGCACTATACTACATGAACCGAGCGTCCTGTCAACAAAGGAAACTTAGGGCAATCGTTCGCGGACCATAGAAACCGTCACGTTGTCGGCTTTGGTCATAACACTTAGCTTTATGAATAAGATGCGCTTATTTGAGATCCCGACCAAGGGTGAACATCACCAAGTCCTGATAATCCAAACATGCAAAATAATGCACTATACTGAGCGCTTTGCCTTGGCGAGCTGCGTTTGTTATTTTAGTGGCTCGCTTTTGTTCCATGGAGCCGCCAATGAAGCTTCCTAATTTTCTCGCAGGCCAATGGGTTGACGGATCAGGCCCCGGCACGCCGCTGCTAGATCCCGTAACGGGAGACGAACTGGCCCGGATTTCCTCTGAAGGGGTTGATCTCAAGGCCGCCCTGGAATTCGCTCGCACTCAAGGCGGACCCGCTCTTCGCCAACTCACCTACGCCCAGCACGCGGATTTGCTAGCCAAGATTGGCGAGATGCTCTCCGCAAACCGCGATGAGTATTTCCGGCTTTCTCTTCTGAACCTCGGCGCCACGCAAGCGGACGCTTCCTTTGACGTCGACGGCGCGCTCTACACCATGAAGTATTACGCGAAGATTGGCCGCGCCCTCGCTGAAGGAAAAATGTTGAAGGAAGGCGCGCAACTGTCTTTGTCAAAGACGGGCGTCTTCGGCGCTCAGCATTTCCTCACGCCCGCCAAAGGGGCAGCCATTTTCATCAACGCGTTCAATTTTCCGGCCTGGGGCTTTTGCGAAAAGGCCGCCCCCGCCCTTCTTTCCGGTGTCCCTATCTTGGTGAAGCCAGCTTCACCGACCGCCTGGCTCGCTCACAAGATGGTGGCGGACGTCGTCAAATCTGGAATCCTCCCGCCGGGGTCAGTTTCTCTGGTTTGCGGCTCGGCTCGCGAACTTCTCGATCACGTCCGCGAAGAAGATATCGTCTCCTTCACCGGTTCCGCTGATACAGCCGCGCGCATTCGAACACATTCGAACGTCGTCCATCGCTCCGTGCGGGTGAACATCGAAGCCGACAGTATCAACTCCGCCATCCTGGGACTGGACTGCGCGCCCGGAAGCGACCTCTTCGATCTTCTCGTCAGAGAAGCCCTGAAAGAAATAACACTCAAGGCAGGCCAAAAGTGCACGACCATTCGGCGCATTTTCGCTCCGCGCCAAACGTTGAAAGCTCTTGGCGAAGCGGTTTCCTCCCGTCTGAGCACCACGAAAGTAGGGAATCCTCGCAACTCCGAAGTGAAAGTCGGACCAGTGGTCAACAAAGCGCAACAAAGCGCTTGCCTTGAAGGCCTCAAGAAATTGCAGTCCGAATGTTCAGTTATCTTCGGTGGAAACAATAACTTCGCACCAGTCGATGCCAATCCGCAAAAGTCCTCTTTCGTTCAGCCAACACTACTTGCCAGCAACGGCGGACTTGCCTCCAATTATGTTCACGACGTCGAAGTATTTGGCCCTGTCATAACTCTGGTTCCTTATGACAGCACGAAAGACCTTGTTCCCATGGTTCGCCGAGGGGGTGGTTCATTGGTAGCCTCGGTTTTCTCCAACGACTCAGCCTTCCTCCAAGAAGTGGTTCTCGGCCTAGGTGACTTGCATGGCCGAATCGTCGCCGTGGATTCTTCCGTCGGCGCCCAGCACACCGGCCACGGCAATGTGGTTCCCAGTTGCCTGCACGGCGGTCCCGGAAGAGCGGGCGGAGGCGAGGAACTCGCCGGCCTGCGCGCGCTCCTGCTCTACCACCGGCGTTTTGTCGTTCAGGGCCCAGTCAATTGCATTAGGGACTTGTCGGGCCTGTCCGCCGACACCAATCTCCTTTATTCGTAGCGACAACGCTTGACCCACTCCCGCCGTTTCGCGGGGAGTAGTCCCTCAAGCACTTCTTTATGCTCTTCTCTCTGCTTTTCTGCGAATAAATGCGACCATAACTTGGTCTTAGCCATCGAAGGTAATGCGCGATGCCACGATTCTCCACGACTGAAGATCACCGCCTCGAAGAAGCGCGCACACGCAAAAAGTATTGGAAGCGCTGGGGGCCCTACCTTTCTGAGCGTCAATGGGGCACGGTCCGCGAAGACTACAGCGCGGGAGGCACCGCGTGGGAATATTTTCCCCACGACCACGCTCGTTCACGCGCATATCGCTGGGGCGAAGATGGCATTGGCGGAATCAGCGATCGTCATCAAATGATGTGCTTCGGCCTCGCGCTCTGGAACGGCCGCGATCCAATCCTTAAGGAACGCCTCTTCGGCCTCACCGGCAATCAAGGCAATCACGGTGAAGACGTGAAGGAGTGTTACTTCTACCTTGACTCCACTCCTACGCACAGCTACATGCGCATGCTCTACAAATACCCTCACGCCGAGTTCCCTTACCAGCTCCTCATCGACGAAAACCGTCGCCGTGGCCGTGGCCAGCCTGAATTTGAATTGCTGGACACTGGAGTTTTCTCGCAAAACCGCTACTTCGATGTTTTTGTCGAATACGCCAAGGCCGATGTCGAAGACATTTTGATTCGAATCACCGCCGTCAATCGTGGCCCGGAAACCGCGGCGCTACATGTCCTTCCGCAATTCTGGTTTCGCAACACCTGGTCCTGGGGAGAAGATCTTCGCCGTCCCGCGGCGCGAGTTGCTTCCGCCCTCCCTGGCAGTTCCTGCGTCGAACTCGAGCATTGGCAGTACGGCAAGCGCTGGCTCATCTGCGCCGGCAATCCTGAGCTACTCTTCACCGAAAACGAAACCAATTGCGCGCGGCTCTTCAACGGTCCCAATCGTTCTCCGTTCGTCAAAGACGCTTTTCACGAATACCTCATTCACGCCAACAAGGCTGCGGTCAATCCCGGGCTCACAGGAACGAAAGTTGGCGCCCATTATCCGCTCCAGCTTGAGCCTGGCGCGTCGGCGACACTCAAGCTCCGTCTCACGGACATCGAGCCTCTCGCCGGTATGGACTCGGATTCGACGCGCACCGGCACCATCACTTCTCCCGCCCACGCCGAACGCGCCGAAGGTGTTCCCGGCACCAACGATTTCGCCGCGGGGTTCGACGCGCTTCTCACCACGCGCCAAAAGGAAGCCGGCGAATTCTACGAATCGCGCATCCAGAAAAATCTCTCGCCCGACGCCAAAGCCGTCATGCGCCAATCTTTTGCCGGCATGCTTTGGTCCAAGCAGTTCTATCACTATGACGTTCGCACCTGGCTCGAAGGCGATCCCACTCAACCCAAGCCTCCGCAAGACCGCTGGAAAGGCCGCAACAAGGATTGGACACATCTATATAACGACGACATTCTCTCCATGCCCGACAAATGGGAGTATCCCTGGTTTGCCGCGTGGGATCTCGCGTTCCACTGTATCCCCATCGCTCTAGTCGATCCTGATTTCGCTAAAGAGCAGCTCATTCTACTGCTACGCGAATGGTACATGCATCCCAACGGGCAATTTCCTGCCTACGAATGGGCTTTCAGCGACGTCAATCCTCCCGTGCACGCGTGGGCCGCCTGGCGCGTTTACAAAATTGAGCGCCGCGTTCGTGGCGTTGCCGACCGCGCCTTCCTGGAAAAAGTCTTTCACAAGCTGCTTCTGAATTTCACCTGGTGGGTGAATCGCAAGGACCCCGATGGCGCGAACATCTTCCAGGGTGGCTTCCTCGGGCTCGACAATATAGGAGTCTTCGACCGTTCTGCCCCGCTGCCGACGGGCGGCAATCTCGAGCAATCCGACGGAACCAGTTGGATGGGAATGTATTGCCTCAACATGCTAGCCATCGCACTCGAACTAGCCAAAGAAGACCAGGCCTACGAAGACGTCGCCAGCAAGTTTTTCGAGCACTTCGTTTACATCGCGCACGCCATGAATGACATCGGCGAGGGCGGCATGGCCTTGTGGGACGACGAGGACGGCTTTTACTACGACGTTCTCCGTTTGCCTGACGGCAGCCAGCACTACCTCAAGATCCGCTCGATGGTGGGCCTGATTCCTTTATTCGCTGTGGAAACTCTTGAGCCCGAAATCGTGGAGCGTTTGCCCGGTTTCAAGCGCCGCATGCAGTGGTTCGTGGACAATCATCCTGACATCCCCGAACACATTGAAATGACCCAGCGCTCGGCTCACGGAGTTCGTCGCTTGCTTTCTCTCGTCAACCGCAAGCAACTCAAGCGCGTCCTCGTCCGCATGCTCGACGAAAACGAATTTCTTTCACCCTACGGCGTGCGCGCTTTATCGCGTTTTCACAAGGATCATCCTTACGAGGTGCAGGTCAACGGAAATATCAACCGCGTCGCATATGAGCCTGCGGAATCCACCACCGGCCTGTTCGGGGGCAATTCCAATTGGCGCGGTCCGATCTGGTTTCCCGTGAACTATCTGCTCGTCGAATCGCTCCAAAAGTTTCATCACTACTACGGCGAAGACTTCAAAGTGGAATGTCCCACACATTCCAATCGTGAAACCGACCTCTGGCAGGTTGCCGCGGAAGTTTCCCGCCGCCTGGTTCATATCTTCTTGCGCGATCGCGCAGGCCGCCGTCCCGTCGCGGGGGGAACGGAAATCTTCCAAAGCGATCCCTATTGGCGTGACCTGATTTTGTTCTACGAATACTTCCATGGCGACAATGGCGCCGGCCTCGGCGCTAGCCACCAGACTGGCTGGACCGGCCTCGTTGCCAAACTCCTCGAACAAAGCGGAGAATAAAGTGTCTTCCGTCGAGTTTCGTGAAGCCATTCCCGGCGATGAAGCCGCGTTGCTTCCCATGATGCGGGTCTTGGCGCAGCAAGACCCGGAAGTTATCCCGTTCAACGAATCTTCTGTGCGCGCAGCTTTCCATCAATTCCTGTCGCTTCCCGCTTTCGGCCGCATCTGGCTTCTCTATGACGGCCCAACGCTTATCGGCTACATCGTTCTGGCCATTGGCTTCAGTTTCGAATTTCGTGGCCACGATGCCTTCATCGACGAGCTGTATATCGTTCCTGCGTATCGCCGCCGCGGCTTTGGCCGCCAAGCCATGTCCTTCGTAGAGAGAGAGGCCCGCAAACTGGGCGTCAACGCCATTCATCTGGAAGTTGACCCCGGCAACGATTCTGCGCTCGAACTCTACCGCCGCACCGGCTACGTTGATCACAAACGCTTCTTGATGACCAAATGGTTGAAGCATGATAAGTAAGTGGTCCCGAAGCGAGACCTCCACAAGGCGCAGCTCAGAGTTGGGAGTGACCGTGAGATTCGATGGCAATGTGGTTCTGGTCGCCGGAGGCACTGGCGGCTTGGGACGCGAAGTAACCTCAGCCTTCCTCGCAGAAGGCGCAACCGTTGCCGTGACCTATCGCAATCAGCCGGAATGGGAAAAGTTCAAAGCCGCAGCGTCTTCTCATACTCCCCGTCTCGAACGTCACGAAGTAGATGTCACCGACGAAGCCGCCGTGCGCCAACTCGTCGAAAAAATCCTTTCTAAGCACAGCCGGCTGGACGCGATGGTCAATACCGTAGGAGGCTACTCGGGCGGCCTGAAACTGTGGGAGATGGAAACCAGAGTTTTCGAGCAAATGCTGAACCTGAATCTTCGTTCCGGTTATGCGCTCTCCCGCGCCGTGGTTCCCGTGATGCTCAAGCAAGGTCGCGGAGCCATCGTGAACGTGGCCGCCAAAGCCGCCTTCGACCACGCCGCAGGCGCCTCCGCTTACGCCGCCTCCAAAGCCGCGGCGGTTGCGATGCTGGATTCGCTCGCGGCTGACATAAAGGGCACCGGCGTACGCGTCAACACGGTTCTTCCCAGCATCATTGACACCGAAACCAATCGCAAAGCCATGCCCAACGCCGATTTTGCGAAATGGCCAAAGCCCGGCGATATCGCCCGCGTCATCCTCTTCTTGTGCAGCGACGACGCCAAAGTCGTCCACGGCGCATCCATCCCCGTCTACGGCGACAGCTAATAAGTGCGGAGTTTTTTTTGCCTATAAGGTAGGTTTTCAGGACTGAGCTTTTGACATGGCCTGATACAGTTCAATCAACACTTTGCCGCCGTCCGGAGACGCCACCAAAAAGAAATTGACCCGCGTCCCATCTGCTCCAGCCCGCGTCGCTGGATAAACGGGAGCAATCTTGAATTTCTCTTTCAGGATTTCCGTGGCGCGATCCACATTCGTGCAGCGAAACTCCACCTGCTGCACGCCTTCTCCAAATTTCGCCAGATAGCGCGCGATCGCCCCGTCTCCGCCCGGTTCCCGTGTCGTCAACACATCCAGCGAGATTCCTTCTTGAAGATGTAGCTCGAACTCCTCCGCATCCTGGTCCGGCGGAACTTCCGCAAGCCGAGGTGTGCCATTCGCAATCCGAATCTTGTTGAACGTCTCTCGCGGCACCGCAACGCCAACCGTGATGGCCTGATTCGGCGCGAGCAACAAGGCAGAAAGCTCCGCGTCCTCCCACCAACTGGCAACCGCGATACCCGCAACAGCGCGCCCCAATCGGTAAACTTCTTCCGCTGCGGCTTTTCTTGGCGCCGGCTCAGAACTGGATAGCCCTGCGATGGCTGTACTTAGAGGACTGGACATGGTGGCGCTGAAATTGTAGCGTGAGGAGGCGTCCAAAAAGAAACTCCGCCGCTCTCTTCGTACAAAAGACGCAACGAATTCAGCTTTCCGTTCATCTGAGGGGTATGCCCAAACCAGTTTTGCTCACGGTCGACGACGACCCGGAGGTCTTGCGCGCCATCGAGCGCGATCTCCGCAGCCGTTATGCGGACCGCTACCGCGTGATGCGCGCAAACTCGGGCAGCGCCGCGATTACCACGCTCCGCGAACTCAAGGCTCGCAATAATCCCGTCGCGCTCCTTCTTGCCGACCAGCGCATGCCCCAAATGGACGGCGTCAGCTTCCTCTCCGAAGCCATGGAACTTCATCCGCTGGCCAAGCGGGCGCTCCTTACCGCCTATGCAGACACCAGCGCTGCTATCGACGCCATCAACGAAGCCCGCGTCCACTACTACTTCATGAAGCCCTGGGATCCTCCCGAGGAAAAGTTGTATCCCACGCTGGACGACCTGCTGCACGACTGGACCTCCACCTTCCGTCCGCCGTACGAAGGCATCCGCGTTCTCGGCACGCGCTGGTCCAATCGTTCTTACGAACTGCGCGATTTTCTCGCTCGCAGCCAGGTCCCCTACCAATGGATTGACGTCGAGCTGGCCGAAAGCGACCCCGAAGTGCGCGGCCTCGTGAATTCTCTCGGCCCCGAAGCGCAAACTCTTCCGCTCATCCTGTTTCCCGATGGCGCGCGCCTCGCTGAGCCACAGCTACCCGCCGTCGCGGACAAAATTGGTCTTCGCACGCACGCGCAAACCAATTTCTACGACCTTGCGATTGTCGGCGGCGGACCTGCCGGTCTTGCCGCTGCCGTTTACGGCGCCAGCGAAGGCTTGCGCACCGTCATCATCGAGCGCGAAGCCCCCGGCGGCCAGGCCGGCCTCAGCTCCCGCATCGAGAATTATCTCGGCTTTCCTTCTGGTCTGTCCGGCAGCGATCTGGCCCGCCGCGCCGTGGCGCAAGCAAAACGTTTTGGCGTCGAGATTCTCGCTCCTCAGGAAGCCACCGGCGTTCGCAGCGATGGCCCCTATCGCTACCTGAAACTTGCCGACAACTCGGAAATCTCCTGCCACGTTCTTCTTCTCGCTATGGGCGTTCAATGGCGTACTCTCGACGTTCCCGGCATTGACCGCCTCCAGGGCGCCGGCGTGTACTATGGCGGCGGCACTTCCGAAGCTATTTCGTGCAGAGGCGAAACGGTTTATGTTATCGGCGGAGCAAATTCTGCCGGCCAGGCTGCCATGCACTTTTCCAAATTCGCTGAAAAAGTGGTTATGCTCGTTCGCGGCGATTCCCTCGCCAGCACCATGTCCCACTACCTGATCGAGCAAATCGAAAAAACTCCCAACATCGAAGTCTGGACACAGGCCAGCGTCTCCGCCGTCCATGGTGACGCGCGCCTGACCGGCATCACCGTGCAATGCGCGCCTTCCGGCGAAACCAAAGAGCTGCCCGCCAGCAGCCTCTTCATCTTCATCGGCGCGCTGCCTCGCACCGAATGGCTCGGCAAGGTCGTCGAGCGCGACGACCGCGGCTTCATCCTCTCCGGACCAGACCTGCTTCGCGAGGGCAAGAAGCCGGCCTCCTGGACGCTCACCCGCGATCCCAACTTGCTCGAAACCAGCGTTCCCGGAATTTTTGTCGTTGGCGACGTGCGCCACGGTTCGGTCAAACGCGTCGCCTCGGGTGTCGGCGAAGGCGCCGTCGTCGTCCAGTTCATGCACCAATATCTGGCCAAAGTCCAATGATGCAAAAGTTCAATGATGCACGCCGCCAAAGAGCTCATAACGCATGACCGAACTCTTGACCACTCCTCCCGAAAAACTCGTTGAGCAACTGCGCAAGATCGCTGTCTTCTCCGATCTTCCGCAAGATGACCTTCTTTGGTTTGTTTCCAAATGCCAGGAGCTCTGCATTGCCCCGGGCGACATCATGATGTGCGAAGGCGACAAGCCTGAGTTCATGATCGTCATGCTGGAAGGCGAGATTCGCGCGAGAGCGGAACATGGTCCGGCCAACGGCCCAGTATTCACCATGAGTAGCGGCGAAGTCAGCGGCATGCTTCCTTTTTCCCGTCTCAAGGTTGTTAGCGTCACGGGCCGGGCCGTCGTCCCCTCTCATTACTTGTCCTTCCACGTCTCCTATTTCGAGGAAATGTTCCATCGCCTCCCTGAACTCGTCCGCCGCCTCGTCGGCCTGCTTGCCGACCGCGTTCGCAACGTCACCCGTCAGGAACAGCAGCACGAGAAGCTTGCCGCGCTCGGCAAACTGTCCGCCGGCCTCGCGCATGAGCTCAACAATCCTTCTGCCGCGACTCGCCGTTCCGCCGCCGCTCTCCGCGATTGTCTCGCCCGCCTTCGCGCCGCGGCTCGCAGCACCTCCATTGGCCCGACGGACTGTGCTCTTCTCGCCCAGCGCGAGGAGCAAGTCCGCGCGTCTCTTACGCCCGCTCAATTCAAGGATGAGTTGGCCCGAGCCGATCGCCAGGACGCCATCCAATCCTGGCTTGAATCGCGCAAGGTTGCCGACGCGTGGATACTCGCGCCTTCTCTCGCCGAAGCCAATCTCACAGATGCGCATCTCGAGAGTTTCGCAGAGGCTGCCGGCAACTCCCTCGGTCCAGAGCTGACGCGCTTCGCCACTCTTCTTGAAATGGATCGCATCGCTGAAGAGCTCGACCACAGTTCCGCACGCATCTCCGATCTGATCAAAGCCGTCAAGGAATACTCCTACATGGATCAGGGTCCGATGCAGGAAGTGGACATCGAACACAGCCTGGAAACCACGCTCACCATCATGCATCACAAACTGAAGCGCGGCATTACGGTTGCGCGCGACTACGCTCCCAATCTTCCTAAGGTCATGGCTAGTGGTAGCGAGCTCAATCAGGTGTGGACCAATCTCATCGACAATGCCGCCGACGCCATGAAAGGCACGGGCACGCTCTCTATCCGCACCGCCCGCGAAAATGATTTCGTCTTGGTCGAAATTGCCGACAATGGTCCCGGCATTCCTGCGGAAGTTAAGTCCCGCATCTTCGATCCCTTTTTCACCACAAAAGGCGTTGGCGAAGGGACCGGCCTTGGGCTTGACATCGTCAATCGCATCGTCAAGAACGCACGCGGCCAGGTGAACGTCATTTCCTCGCCGGGCGATACCCGCTTTCAGATTCGCATCCCGATTCAGGCCGCAATGTGATTCGCCCCCGCGCGAATCACCCTATGAATTAAAGGAGCCCTGCATGGCCGACACTTGCACGCACCTCGATCAAATCAAGCGCGTCAAACCGAAGACCAAGGGCTGCGAAGAATGCCTCAAGATGGGCGACACTTGGGTGCATCTGCGCCTATGCCTGACCTGCGGCCACGTCGGCTGCTGCGACTCCTCGAAGAACAAGCACGCCACAAAACATTTTCACGCCACGAAACATCCCGTCGTGCGCTCTCAGGAACTCGGCGAATCCTGGATGTGGTGTTACGTCGACGAACTCATGTTCGAAGAGGATTGACCTTCTCAGGCAGGTTATGGGACTGCGGCGGCTTGCTTACCCTGAGCCTCGTAGGGCCGCCGCTTTTCTTCCTGGCTGGATTCGGGAATTTTCCCCGAACGTCGAGTGCAATCAGCGCGCCTGCCACAAGCACTGCTTCCGTATTTCTCACTCGTTGATTTTCCCCGAAGCGTCTTCGCTCGTCTTCCCTGGCATCACCACTGAAGCTACCAGCGCAATCAGCAACACTCCCCCAACCACCGCCAGGGAGACGCCGACTGGAATGCGCACCCATGGCTCAGCGATCATCTTTCCGCCGATAAAAACCAGCACCACCGCCAGCCCTTCATCCAAAAACCGCAGCCGGTCGATGATTCCTGCCAGCAAAAAGTACAGCGCGCGCAAACCCAGAATCGCGAGCACGTTCGACGTGTACACGATGAACGGGTCCCGCGTAATTCCAAACACCGCGGGAATCGAATCCACCGCCAGCGTCACGTCCGTAATTTCCACCACCAGCAGCACCAGAAGCAAAGGAGTCGCGAAAAGCCTTCCTCCGTCTCGCACAAAGAAACTGTCGCCTTGATATTCGCGCAGCACGCGCAAATGCCGGCCCAGGAAGCCCACGATCCTGCTTCTCTCCGGGTGCAAATCCACTTGCTTGAAGAGCATCCGGATTCCCGCGTACACCAGAAATCCGCCCAGCACGTACAACACCCAGGAGAAATGCTCGATTAATTGCGCGCCCAAGCCGATCATGATTCCCCGCATCACTAGCGCGCCCACCACGCCCCATTCCAGCAGGCGGTGCTGCAGCCGGTCTTCCACCGCAAACGCGCGGAAAATCACCAGAAACAAGAACAAATTGTCGACGCTTAGAGCTTTTTCGATAAGGTAGCCGGTGAAGAATTCCAGCGAAGGCTGCTCGCCGCGGAAATACAGTACGCCCAATCCGAAAAGCACCGAAACGCCAATCCAGCCGAAGCTCGCGATAGCCGCTTCCCGCACTCCCACTTTGTGCGGATGCCGGTGAAACACCCGTAAGTCCAGCACGATCGCAACAAGGATGAAAGCGTTGAAGAGGATCCAGCTCAGCAGCGTGCCCATCACCAGCGCCCCCTGAACAACGCGATGACCAGTCCAATGACCGGCGTGCCCATACGCAGCGCCTCCGCGTCAGGGATTCGCGCCGCTTGCTTCCGTGGTGTTCAGGTTCGATAGCTCCACGCGCGCGGTTTGCCCCGCCTCGATTTTTACCGGCACGTCCCACCGCACGTGCATGTCTCCGGCGTTGGCTTCCAGATTGAGTGTCGAAATCCAATAATCGCCGGGCGGCAGGCCGGAAACCGCGGCGTGTCCATCCATGTCGGTGTCCGCCCTTCGCGCCAGAAATTTCAGTTGCGCCAGCTCCGGCGCGGCGCGCAGCACGCGCTTGTTGCGCGCGTTCTGCAGCGCGTCCCATTTTCTTTGCGGATTGATGCCTTCCAATTCCAGCTCAATTCCCGTCATCGATTCCGGATGCTGGCGCAGGAATTTCATCAGTGCCGCCAGATATTGTTCCCTCAGCTTTTTGTACTTCTCCGGCTCTTTTGCCTTATCCAGGTTCGTGAATTTCGGCTTGGGAAAGCCCGTAGTAACGCCCCCGCTGTTCGTCCGTTGGTACGCCAACAGAAATTCCGGCACGCCCAGAACGTCATCGGGAGAAATCACCTTGTCCATGTCCGGAGCCGAAAGGTCTATCGTATCCTTCGCCTTCATCCACGCGCGCAGTTCGGGTGAGAACTTCAGGCCGTCAATGAATTCGTCGCGCCCCGGAACGGGATCCCTTTCCTGCGCTTCCTTAACAATGTCCGTATAACTCTTGGTGAGAATGTAGAACGTGAACTGCCGCACCGGTTCCGCCCGCGCCGCCGTGGGCGTAATCCGCGCGCTAAACTCCAGCGCTCCCGTCGCAGGTTTTGCCGCCCGACCGGAATCCGTCTGCCCCCCCGCCGCCGCGCTGGCAGATGCGCATCCTGAAAGGAGAAGAATCGAGGAAAGCCACGCTGATTTTCGCATGGCAAAATCGTAACAGATTGCCCCGTCGCATTGGCAAGGAGTGATAGACACATAGAGAATTTTGCAAATTGTCGGCCGACCACTAACATGCGAGTATCGTTCTTAGTCGAAGGCCGTTTACTCTGGACAGGCTCACTATGGGATTATTCGGGCGGAAAAAAGAAAACCCTTCCTCCTCAGGCGCAGCTAAAACCTTCAGCTAATCTTCTTTCGCGTCCTGCTGCTGAGATGCGGGCTGACCCCAACCTCATTCAAGGGGCCTCTCATCGCGTTTAGCCCCTGTCGGTACCCGGTCGGAGTGTGCGCTAGCCCTTTCCTGGATTGCGGTTTGTGCATCCCGGTTGTCTTTACCGGACAACCTATTTTCTCCTAATGACATCATAACGTTTCAGTACAAGGCCTAATCCATTTCGACAGGTCCGCCACCGTGTCCCAGTGCCCGGCTTACAGACTTCGCAAGTCCCCCCTTATCCGCGTTAATCCGCGAAATCCGCGGCTTTCTTTATCCTCTGTGAATTCCGTGTTGCATCCCTTTCTCTTTTTCGATTTTCAACAACTTACGAACTGCCTCAAATTTGCCACACCCCTCGCGATTTCTTTCTTTTCAACGAGTTACAAACTGCCCAATTTGCAACTCTTTTGTTCTCATCACGTTGCAACAGTGGGTGGGGTGGGGGGGGTACCGAATTTCGAGTTTCGCTTGGGGCGTTTAACGAGTCACGGTTTTGCGGGGATACCGGCCGCGGAGCGCATTCCACCGGATCACGAAGACGTCGAGGAACATTTGCAGGCTGTCGCGCATCATGTTGATTTTGGTGGCGGGAGAATGGCCCCAGCGTACGGGAATTTCCACGGCGCGCAAACCGTGATGCCGCGCGAGATACAGCAGTTCCGGGTCGAAGCCGAAGCGCTCGATGGTCTGCTGCTCGAAAATAATACGGCAGCGCTCCCGGACGAAAGCTTTGAAGCCGCATTGCGTGTCCACAAAGGGCAGCCACAGAATGAGGCGCACGATTTTGTTGAACACGATGCCGGCGAACTCGCGGAACGGCGATTCGTGCACCGTAATGAGGCTGCGGTTGACCGCGCGCGACCCGATGGCCACGTCGAAGTTCTGAAGCGCGTCAACGAGTTTGTCCGCTTCCTCGATGGGAGCCGACAGGTCCGCGTCGGTGAACAAGACGATGCGGCCGCGCGCTTCCTGCACGCCGTGGCGCACGCTGTAGCCTTTGCCCCGGTTCATGCCGTTGGGCACCACGCGCAGCGACGGAATTCTGCCGCGAAAGGATTCCGCGACGGTGGCCGTGCGGTCCTTCGAGCCGTCGTCCACAACAAGGACTTCCACGTCGTGGCGCGAGCCTTGCAAGTACGACGCGATGCGCTCCAGCGTGGCGGGAAGGCGCAACTCCTCGTTGAACGCGGGAATGACGATCGAGAGTTCAGGCAAGGCGGGGCTCATCGGTCGGGAGGTTTCTGCCAGGCATGATAGCCAACGAGCGGCACGAAGCGGCAGCCTTCCAGCATCTTTGTGAAAAGTTTGCCGGCGCGCTTCTCAATGAGCTCCAACTCCTGATTGTCGGCGTCGCCCACGGGAATGATCATGCGGCCGCCTTCCGCAATTTGCGCGAGCAGTGGCTGAGGCGCCGCTGGAGCCGCCGCGGCCACCAGAATGGCGTCGAACGGCGCACATTCCGAAAGGCCGAGCGTGCCGTCTCCGCAATGCACGTGCACGTTGAGGTAGCCGAGGCGCTCAAGTCTCGCCGAAGCGGCGGAAGCCAGCTCGGCACGGCGCTCGATGGTGAAAACTTCTTTCGCCAGGAACGAAAGAACCGCCGCCTGATAGCCGGAGCCCGCGCCGATTTCCAGCGCCCGGTCGGTCGGCCGAATGCCCAGAGACGCGGTCATTGCGGCAACCATGTAAGGCTGCGAAATGGTTTGCCCGCTGCCGATGGGCAAGGGGGCGTCTTCGTAAGCGCGAGCGCGAAGTTCTTCGGCCACAAATTCGTGGCGAGGAACCGCCAGCATGGCGCCGAGCACGCAGTTATCTTCGATACCGCGCCGGCGCAACTGCTTTTCGACCATTTCGGCGCGCCGGGGCGCGTAGTACGTGATCTCAGGCATGCGTGACCGCCGCGGCGTGCTTTTCCCAGGCCCCGGTTTTCAGGATTTCTTCCATTTGGGCGAGCGCGAAGTCGCATTCGTCCTCGCGATTGTAAAAATGAGGCGACAGTCGCACGCCGGCTTGGGGGCGGTAGTCCACAAGGATTTCGCGCGCGAGCAGCTCGCGGCAAACTTCGTAGGCGTGCGGGCAGTCAACGGAAACGGTTCCTGCCCGCTCCGCGGGATTTTCAGGAGTGTTGACGCGCCAGCCGCGCGACTTCGCGCCTTCGATGAGCCGCGAAGTCATGCGAATGGATTTTTCGCGAATGGGTTGGATTCCGACTTGGTTCAGAATGTCGAGGCCGGGGCGGCAGGCGAAAAGCGCGGGAATGTGGGGCGTGCCGTTCAGATAGCGGTAAGAGTCTTCGCGCGGATCAATGGCGCCCGTCTCGAACGCAAACGGGCGGCGATGCGCGATCCACCCGGTGAGCGAAGGTCTTAGTTTGGCGCGCAAGTCTTCGCGCACGTAAAGATAAGCGACGCCCGGTCCACCACAGAGCCACTTGAGGACGCCGCCGACGGCGAAATCGGCGCCAAGGGAGCGCACATCCACGGGGATGGTTCCGGCGGCTTGAAAGGCGTCTAGAATCACATGAGCGCCCACGCGGTGAGCGCGTTCGATGATGGCGCGCGCGTTGACGATGAACGAGCTGCGGAAAAGGACGAGAGAAATCGGCACGAGCAACGTAGTTTCGTCGATAGCGGCCAGAAATGTTTCCAGGTCGAAGCGGATGGAATTTTCGGCGGGGATGACTTCCACGCGGGCGCCGTGGCGGCGCTGCTCGTGATAGAAGTATTGAATCGAAGGAAACTCAAGATTGGTCATCACGATTTTGTTGCGTGGGCCGCTGAAATCAAAGCAGGACGAAATGACCGCTTGTGTGAGCGTGACGTTCTGATGCAAAGAGATTTCGCCGGGGCGCGCGCCAATCAGCGGAGCGATCTTGTCGCCGACGCTGACGGCCATCTCCCACCAGCCTTCTTCCCAGGCGCGCACGCCGCGCTCGGCCCAGGAATCCGCATAGGCGCGCATTTCGTCGTACACGCCGCGCGGCATGGCGCCAAGCGAATTGCTGATCATGTACGTGGTGCGGTCCAGAATCGCAAACTCGCCGCGCCATTTCAGAAGGTCGTCCACGGACTACTCTCCACCGTCACTTGTGCGGGGATAATTCCTTCTCCAAACAAAGTAACACACGGTGAGGAGGACGAGCCAGGGTACTCCGGCGAGAAGAGTGATGCGGAAGCCCGGAACCCACCAGGTGGAGACCAGCACAGCGAGCACGCTTGCAAGTCCCGCGAGAGAAACCCAGGGGCCAGCGGGGCCAAGCCGAAGGTACGTTATCGCGTGACGCTGGTGGTGCCGGCGAAAAGCCAAGTGAGTCCACAGAGTCATGAGCCAGGCGAAAAGCGCGCCGAAGGTGCTCAGGCCGATCATGAAAACGAACAAGGAATCCAGAAAGTACCTAGAAAGGAACATGGCCGCGACCATGCCCCCGCCGGAAGCGAGGACAGCGATCATGGGCATATCCTTTTTGCTAAGCCGGCCTAGAACTGCCGGAAGATAGCCTCCGCGCGAAAGCGAAAAAGCGAGGCGCGCCGTGAAATACAAATTGGCAACGGCACTGGAAAGAGCCGCTGTCAAGACCACAAAATTCATGATGTGGCTAGCAGCTGGAATGCCAACGGTTTGGAAAACGCGGACAAACGGGCTTGCTCCCATGTCGATTTGCTGCCAGGGGACAATTCCAACGACTAGCGCAAGTCCCGCGACGTAAAAAAGGACCAGCGCAGCGACGGTGTTGCGCAAAGCTTTGGGAACGGCTTCTTTGGGGTTGGCTGCTTCACCTGCAGTGCTTCCCACGACCTCGATCCCAAAAAAGCTAAAGAGCCCCATGACCACGCCAAGACCAACACCCTTCCAACCGTTGGGAATGAATCCGCCATGCGCCGTGTAGTTTGCAAGACCAATCTTTGGAAACCCGACGCCAAACAGCAACGCCGAGCCCAAGAGCAGAAACGCGAAGATGGTCACTACTTTGATCATCGAGAGCCAGTATTCAAACGTGCCGAGATTTTCGATGTTGACCGTGTTGACGTAGAGGACAAGGGCAGAGAACGCGCCAATCCAAACCCATGCAGGGACCCCCGGAAACCAAGTCTTGCAATAGATCGAGGCGGCGACAACTTCGCTGCCGACCACGACCATCATGCAGAGCCAATACGTGAGCCGAACGGCAAAGCCCGCCCAAGGATGTAAGTACATTTCGGCAAAAAGCCCGAAGGAACCGGCAGTCGGGTGAGCGGCGGACATTTCCGCGAGCGCCCACATCATCGGTAGCGCGATTAAAGCCGCGGCGACGAAACTCAGAACGACTGCAGGGCCTGCAAGTTTGACGGAAATGGCACTGCCCAGGAACAGGCCAGTGCCGATGGTGCTCCCCAGGCCAAGCATGGCGAGTTGCGCGGGAGACAGGTTGCGCTGCAAACCGGATTCGCGCGCGACGATGGTCGTTGAGCGGCTTTCTTCCGCGATGGCCGGAATACCGAGAGAGTGCTCCTTCATGGCGAGGCATCGTAACAGAAACGTCAGCTATGTTCTTCTCCTTACCTGACCAACGGGACAGGGAACAAACGGGACACAGCCTGCCCTTCAAAATGCTCGCGCCGCTTCGAAGGCGTTTCTAAAATCAAAGTCGTGGCGTGGGACCGCAAGCAGCGCCACGGAGGCGGTCATGAAGGCCCTGGTTGCATTGATTGTCATTTACATCGGCACGTTTTTCCTCGTGATTCAAGGCTCATCGCAAAATGCAGTCCAAGCTTCGCCGCAGGGTTCACAGAACGCCTCCGCGCAAGCGAACTCGAACATCGACCGGGTCAAGGAAGCGGACATCCGCTCGCTGATGGAACTTGTGGGAGCGCGCGATCTGGTACAAGACGGCGCGACTACTGCTATCGAACAATCGCGAGAAAAGCTGCGGGGCACGGTGCCGAACAATGACAAGGGCCAGAAATTTGTAAATGCGTTCGCGGTCAGCTACCAAAAGAAATTCGACGCCGACCAGGTGACCGACCAGTTGGTCGGAATCTACGACAAACACTTTACGGATGACGAGGTCAAAGGACTTTTGCAGTTTTACGGCTCGCCGCTAGGCCAGAAGGTGGCGGCGGAGATGCCGAAGATCAACCGCGAAATTCAAGCAGCGGTTCGCTCGGCGAGCGGTAAAGCGGCCAGAGAAGCGCTTGTGGAAGCCAAGCAGAAAAACCCAGGAATGGGACAGTCAGCGCGGCTCGGCAACGGCAGCGGCCAGGGAAAATTCCAGCAGCGCCGCGGCCAGCGCCAGCAACTCCAGGCCGCGCAGCAGGCACAGGATCCGCAGTAAGAGCAACCCGGAAATCAGGGGCCGTTCCAGCCAATCCATGGTCCTGTATCGGAAGTAGTTTTTGCGTTCGAGATCTCCGAGCAGGCGCTTAAATTCCGGCTCTTCCCGCAGACGAGCCAAATCGGGGTCTCGAGAAGCCATGTTTGAGTGGCTGTAGCCTGATTTCACGGCCTTTCGGAACGCGGTGAGGATTTCTGCGCCAGTTTCATTTGCCCTAACAACGCCTGATACCGCGGGTCGGACCAGTAAGGATCGAATGGACGCTGCACCTCAGTGCCTCTCAGTCTTAACCAGGGCAATAAGCTGAATCGGTCCTGAAAGCTGCGCTCTAGCCAAGCGAACGCTTCGTCGCGGCTGCCAATCGCCGCGTAGAAGGTGGCCAAGCCAAATTCGGACATCGGGGATGGTTGTTTCTTGACCTCCGCCGCCAAGCTTATGGCAGCATTCTTTCGGCCTGCGCGTGCGTAGCTGAGGGCGAGCAACCAACGCAATTCTGGATCCCCTTGCGCGGCCTTTTCACTGGCAGCAATTGCCTCCGCGTAGCGACCCATCTCACCATGGATAGACGCAAGAACCCAGTAAGCCAAAGGGAAGCTTGGATCTATCTCGAGCGCTCTTCTCTGCTCGTCTAAGGCCTTCTGTTCCTGATGAAGGTCCCAGAATTGATATCCCAAGTCCTCATGCATCAGCGGGCTCATCGGGTCAATCTCGATGGCCTCGTGCATTTCAGCTAGTGCTTGGTCGCTGCGCCCCATAAGGTGCAGGTACCAGGAATAATTTCGGTGCGCGGCCGGGAGTCTCGGATTTAGCTTCAAGGCGCGCTGAAGGTTCTGTTCTGCGCCAGGCCAGTCGTCCCAATCGTTGTAAAGCTTGGTTTCCGCCAAGACCTCGTAGGCCTCGGCGGAATTCGGGTCTAGTTCGAGCGCTTTGAGTGCCGCGGATTTGGCCTGGGCGAAGGCATCGGGGAGGGTTTCGTGTCCAGCTTCGGTGTACGCAAGGGCCAACCGGCTATACGCGAGTGCGTTAGTCGGCTCCTTGCTGATGGCTTCGTGCAAATAGGCAAATCCGCGCTCAAATCCCTCCGGGGTCCCCTTACTTACAAAAAAGCGTCCTTTCAGATACGCCTCGTAAGCTTCCGAGTTCAAGGAAGGTGTTTGCGCGAGAAGCCTCTGCTCATCAGTCGTAAGTCCCAGCTGAATATTACGCGTAATGGCGGTAACGATGTCCCTCTGTAGAGAAAGCAGATCGCGCAAGTCGCGCTCAAACCGATCGGCCCAGATTTCTTGTTCCGTGGTCCCATTGATCAGGTGAGCGATGATTTGCACCCGGTCGCCTGAGCGCAAGACAGACCCGGTGACCAACGCATCGACGCCAAGTTCGCGGGCAATCTGCGAGGGCGGCTTGTCTGCTTTTTGGTAGCGCATGACCGAAGAACGGCCGGTCACTCGACGCAAGCCAGCCAGCTTCGAAAGGTCGATGAGCAAAGCCTCATGCACACCGTCAGCCAAGTAATCCTGTTCGGAATTGCCCGACAAGTTGGCAAAGGGCAGCACGGCGAGTGATTGAACGTGCGGGGCGCGAACAAATAGAGATCGCAGACGGTTGAGGTTGACCCAGATGCTCGCAACCGCAACCACGATTAAGCAAGCGGCCACGGCAACCCATCGGCGGCGCATGAACCGGTAGCGCAACGTCGCCCATGGAGCCGTCGCACCAGTTAGCATAGACGCGAGCGAGGCCCGCACTTCGTTCGCCCCTTGGTGACGCCGCGCGGGTTCTTTCTGTAGGCATTTTTCAATAACCGCGCGCAATTGTACTGGCACAAGTGGAGGCAAAGGAGAAAAAGGCTCGTGCAGGATTTTCGAACTCAATTCAAAGGCTGTCTCGGCCCGAAACGGCGGTGTACCGGAGGCCATCTCGAACAGCACGGCTCCCAATGCCCAGATGTCGCTGCGTGCGTCGGCGGGTTCCCCGCGTACTTGCTCGGGAGCCATGTAAGGCAATGTGCCGATGGCCATCCGCGTCTGCGTTACGTCTGTGGGAGCCGTCTCTCGTCTTGGGGAGATCAGTTTCGCCACGCCGAAGTCGAGAACCTTTGCCTCACCTCGCTCTGTCACAAAGATGTTCGCCGGTTTAATGTCGCGATGAATCACGCCGCGCTGATGAGCTGAGTGCAACGCATCGGCGATCTGCGCCCCCAGCTCCGTCACCCTCCGCGATTCCAGCGGCTTTCCGCCGATCAGATGCTTCAGTGTTTGTCCCTCGAGCAGCTCCATGACGATGAACTGCCGCCCGTCATGTTCATCGATGTCGTGAATCGTGCAGATGTGCGGATGATTTAACGCCGAGGCGGCATGAGCTTCCCGCTGGAAGCGCTGTACGGCATCGCGATCCTCGGAAAGCTCATCGGACAGGAATTTGAGCGCAATTTTTCGGCTGAGCTTGGTGTCTTCGGCTTTATAGACTACGCCCATTCCCCCTCCACCCAACCTTTCGAGCACGCGATAGTGAGAGACGGTTTTGCCGATCAGGTTCGGCTCAATTAGCGTATCTTCGTCAGGAGTGAACGTTTTTGCGGCTATTTCGAGCGCTGGTTCATTAATGAAGTCTTCGGCTTTGCTTTCATAGGAGAGCAGAGATTGGACCTCACGGCGCAGTTCCTCGCTTTCCGCGCATGCCCTTCGAACAAAATCCGCACGCTCTCCGATGGGGACATTCAAGGCGGAGTGATAGAGCTCCTCGACTTGGCGCCAGCGATTAGGCTCCATTGGTCCTGCCCTCGCTCAATTCTCGGAGGAGCCAGACGCGCGCCAGCTTCCAATCCCGCATGACCGTCTCAGGGGACACTTGCAATACTTCGGCAGTTTCGTTAACAGTCAGTCCGCCAAAAAATCGCAGCTCCACCACCTGGCTTTTCCTTTGATCCACCAACGCCAGAGCGTTGAGGGCATCATCCACCGCCACCAGATCGGAGGGTCGCTCGGCTACAAAAAGAGCTTCGTCGAAAACCAGAGGCGAGGCGCCCCCGCCTCTTTTTCGGTAACGCCGGGCGCGCGCGAAATCCGTGAGGATACGGCGCATCGTTTGCGCGCAGATAGCCAGGAATTGTGACCGGTTCTGCCAGTTAATTCTGCGAAGATCCACCAGCCGCAGATAGACTTCGTTGACAAGCGCTGTGGTTTGGAGGGTGTGGTCAGTTCGTTCGCCGAACATGTAGCGCCGGGCCGCGCGGCGCAATTCCTCGTAGACCAGAGGCATCAGCTTTTGGAGTGCCTGCTCGTCGCCTGCGCTCCATGCCTGCAGCAGCCCAGTCACTTCATGCACCGAGGGCTCCAACATAGGGTCAGTCGCGGGGGACACCTGGACAGTGGGGGAAGTTTAGCACTTTTCCTGATGCCCTGATGCCAGTTTTCACCCTTAATTCCCGCTTATAAGAACAGCACCGCACGGCCATGAGGCTTGGAACGGGTGGAGTTTGAGGAGGTAACCATGAGAGTGGCGCGACTCGCAGTAGCGTTGTTAGCAGTAATGTCTCTGACGATGGCACAACAAGTGAGAGCTCAGACCGGCAACGGATCGTTGAAAGTGACTTCGTTTCCTTCGGGTGCCAAGGTCTCCGTGGATGGCGCCGATACTGGAAAAGTGACGCCCATGAGTATCAGCCTGTTCGTGGGCGATCACACCGTGGTGGTTTCCATCCCCAACTCCGGCTGGAGCCCAGATACGCGCACGGTCACCATCGTCTCCGGCAACAACGATCTCAGCGTGACCCTCCTGCCCGCCCTTACCGTTGGCCCTCCCGGCCCACAGGGACTCAAGGGGGATAAAGGAGATAAAGGAGATCAGGGGCTGCCTGGCATAGAGGGACCGCAAGGACCTCCAGGGCCAACCGGAGCCCAAGGCCCTCAGGGGCAACAAGGGCCTCCTGGATCTCAGGGCGCGGCTGGCCTGCCAGGGCCTGTGGGCATTACGTCCTTCGACAATCTGGGAGGGCTCTCCTGTACCCGCGATGGTCAACTTGGAACCGTAGTCGTGTCATACGCGTCTGATACTGGTACAGCTACTCTCCTTTGCCAATTAGTACCGCCTGCATCAACAAGCGGTCCTGCAGTTGATGTGGTTCTTCTACTCGAAACTAACCTCGATCTGGGGGAAGGGACCATCAGCAATCTGCAGCAAGGTATAGGGAGCGCGATAGCAGGAGTACGTGTATCTATTCCCAACTCCTTCTTTGCAGTTGTGATGTTTCAAGATTTTCCAATAGCGCCATTTGGCGAGCCGACCATGGTTCCTTATAGATTACTGCAGCCGCTCACAGACAATGTTCTTGCGATTCGAAGCGCGGTGAATAGTATGAGCGCAAGCGGGGGTGGAGACCTCCTAGATTCAGGTAATGAAGCTCTGTACCAAGTCGCGACTGGTGAGGGACTCTCATTCCCCGGCGGAGGTATAGGACCGTTTGGCATGGGGTTCCGCAACGGCTCCACTAGGATTGTTATAGTCTTCGCCGACGATGATTTCCATGACTCGACCGACTACACCTTCTCTGGTCCTCACAGCAAATCGGAAGCGATGTCCGCTCTGCAAACGCTTGGGGCAAAGGTTGCCGCGGTTATACCGACCGGGCCCGGAGTTCCAGGGCCGCTGCTTACGGTCGAGGAATATGCCGAGGTCTCAGGCGCTGTCGTCTCTCCCTCGGCTTTTGGCCTCACAAGCGGTTGTAAAACTGGTCTTGGAGGAGCTACTGTAACAGGAGATCCGAACGGAAATTGCCCATTAGTATTTCAGGTACCAGGTGCAACCGGGACCGGGGCCGCGAGTTCTGTGACTGAGATCGTGCTGTTGGCCGCAGGTTTGTCGCCCTAGCCATCTGTAACGCTCATAACCACTCATACGGAGTATCCGCACGCGACCCAACATATTTGAGGCTGCTCTGAAAAAATGAGCGTCGCGACCTAACTGCCCCGTGTTCTTAGTCTAAAGATAATCAGACTTTCTGCAACTTTGTGTCTATCCCATGACTCCTCAAGCCGTGCTCGGCAGATGCGTGACGGTATGGAACCCACTCGAACAGCGACGACCCGTTGTTCAACGGCATCCACGGTTTCGCAGCAAAGCCGTCCTCAGATCCTGAGGGGCCGCGGGGCGAGAGAGGTCGGTTGCAATGACGACGGTTTAAGCGAGTTCCTGAGGGTGCGACCTCGCACCATGGGTAGTCGCTTGGCTTCGGCTTGTGGACGGATGACGGGCAACTCCGAAGTAATGCAAAAACCGCGGACAGCTGCATTTGGCAAGGCCACCCGGTCAGGTAAGGCCCGCCCAAATAGACGCTCGCGGCCAAGTAGCGGCATCTCTGTAATGACTTCGTAAATAATCCTAGAAGCGCTTTTTGATTTTTATGTCGATGCCGAAGGTGCCGTTCTCACCGCGCAGCGGTTGATTGAGCGATTACTTCCGGGTAGCCGGCCATCTGGCATCTACTCGTTTCCTGGCCCTTCGCAATCAGTGAAGAGATTTGTTGAGCTCTTCACTCGTGACGAAGTGCGTTCATAGGATCCACGCGGCTGGCCCGCCAAGAAGGGATAAATCCTGCCACACAAGCTGCCGACGCGAGCACTCCCGCTGCCGACAAATAAGTGAAGGGGTCGTGCGGCTGCAAACCATAGAGCTGGCTGCGAATCAAGCTACTGAGCGCAAATGCCAGCAGCCCGCCGACAGCAAGTCCAACGCCGCTGAGAAGGACAACTTGCCGCATGACCATCCATAGGACGCCGCTCTGCAACGCACCGAGCGCCACGCGGATACCGATCTCCCGCCTGCGCCTCGCGACACTGTAGGCCATCACGCCATAGAGGCCAATCACCGCGAGGGCTGTGGCTAGTGCGCCGAATACCGCCGAAAGGCTGGCAACCAGCCTTTCCGTTTTGAGCGAAAGGCCAACCTGCTCGTCGAGCGTGCGCATATCAACCACCGGAAGGTTTGGATCCAGCTGCCGCACTTGGTCGCGTACCGTCTCCATGACCTGTCGCGGGTCAGAACGAGTACGGAGGTAGAAGGTCATGAACCGAAACTTCACCCCTTGCCAATATGGGTAGTACGCCTGGACGGGAGCCGGATCGCGCAGATTCTTGAATTTCAGGTCCTTCACTACTCCCACGACTTCCAGGTTTGGCACGTCCTGCTGGGCCGATTGTTCATTTACAAGCCCAATATGCAGTCCAATCGGATTGCGCCCGGCAAAGTACTTCCGCGCGAAGGTCTCGTTGATGAGAGCCACGGGCCTAGTTTCGAAGGGAGTAATGTCGCGGCCGGCAAGAATCGGAACGTCGAGTGTCTTGAACAGGTTAGGACTGATCTCATTGAGGGTCGCCGGCGGCTCCTGGCCGGGGTCCGTCGCGTAACCTTCAGCGATTACCGGATTGCTCCAGCCGTAGCCTTGCAGAAAAGGCATGGTGCTCAGGCCGACCGAGCTGACACCGGGCAGCGTTTGTAAGTCATCGGTCAACCGGCGAAAGAAGTTCTTCGTGCGCTCGTCTGTATAGCCATTCAATGAGGGATCGACGCGGAAGGTCAGCAGATGTTCCGTCGAAAATCCTGGCCCAGCGTTTTCCAGATTCGCCAAAGTTCTCAAGAACAAACTGGCGCCGATCAGCAGCAAGAGCGCCAGAGCCATCTGACCGCTCACCAGCAGCTTGCGAAAGAACGTCTGTTTTCTCCCCGCTGCCGAGCCCGCTCGATCTTTCAATGTGGGAGCGATGTTCGCTTGCGAACTTTGGATGGCAGGCGCCAAACCGAAGACCAGCGCGGTCAGAAGCATCGTGCCAAGCGCAAAAACGAGGACGCGCGCGTCGGGAACCGGCGAGATCGGGAAGTCGCTCGCTGAATCAGCAGAAAAATAAGTAGTTAAGAGAACGCGATCGGCAAGAAAAGCCAACCCCAGCCCCACTACAGTGCCGATTACCGACAGCAACAAGCTTTCCACCAGGAGCAGCCGAATGATGCGCCGGCGGCCCGCGCCAATTGCCAGCCGAACCGCCATCTCGCGATCCCTCGTGGTGGAACGAGCCAACAAAAGATTTGCCAGATTCGCGCAGGCGAGCAGCAAGACTGCGCCGCTGAGCGCGGCCAGTACCCACAGCGGGGTTTGCATACGCTCGCGCAGGCCGCTCCACCCTTGCGACCCGGGCAGCAATTCGACGGGATGCTTCACAAATTGCGCCCGGTCATAATCCGAATAGTGCTGAAGCGTTGGCTCCTGGACTTCCACTTCCAGAATGCTGTGCATCAGCGGTCGTAGCGATGCATTGGCTTGAGCAATGCCAATGCCCGGCTTTAGGCGCCCGAACGCAGTCACCCAATGTAGACTCCGGTCTTCGAGTCCTCCCGAGGGTCCCCCCGAGCGAGGCGTCATTTGAGCCTTCATCATCATCGGAACGAATACCCTCGATTTGTACCCAAGTTCCACGCCATCGAATCCGGCCTGGGACACTCCAATCACCGTGAGGGTGTATCCGTTCGCGACGATCTGCTTGCCCACAATGGATGGATCGGAGGAAAAACGGTTCTGCCAAAAACTGTAGCTGAGCATCGCCACAGGATGGCCGCCCGGAACGCGGTCGTCATCGGGCGTCAGGGTTCTACCGATTGCAGCTGTGACTCCCAAAACAGGAAAATAGGAGCCTGAAACTAATTCGCCCCCCACGCGCTCCGTGCGATCGCCGTAGCCCAGACTGACGCTCGTCGGAAAGCGGCAAAACATCCCTGAGAAAACCTGGTTGCCATCGCGAAAATCGCGATACATGGGATAGGAGATGTCGTTGTCGCCCCAGCTACCCCCGAAACGGGTCCCGCGCTCAGCCACCAGAACGAGTTGCTCAGGATGCTTCACCGGAAGCAACTGCAGGAGCACTTGATCCATAAGGCTGAAGATTGCAGTGTTGGCACCGATGCCCAACGCCAGCGTTAGCACAGCAACGACGGTGAAAAGCGGACTCTTGCGCAAACTGCGAGAGGCGTAGCGCACATCCTGAAAAAATTGTTCCAGCAGCGTCCAACCCCACGCCGCCCGCGTGTCTTCCTGTACCAGCATATAGTTGCCCAAATCTCGACGCGCCGCGTGTCCTGCTTCTTCCCCGCTCAAACCATCGGCGCGTCGCTCCTGGGCCTCTTCCTGCAGATGAAACTCCAACTCTTCCCTCAACTCCGCTTCCTTCTGTCGGCGGCGCCCGAGCCAGCTCAGCTTTCTGAAGAATGAACTCATCGCGCCTCCTCCTCGCCTGGACTCAAAATCAATCCCATCGCGCGCGAGAACGCCTTCCACTTCGAATGCTCACTCGCCAACTGTTTTCGCCCGCGTGTCGTCAGCTGGTAGTATTTCGCTCGTTTTCCTTTGTCCGACGTCTCCCACGACGCCTCAATCCATCCCTGCGCTTCGAGCCGGTGGAGCGCGGGATACAACGATCCCGTCTCCACTTGCAACAACTCCTCCGATGTCCGTTGGATATGTTTCGCGATGGCGTGCCCGTGCGCACGGCCCGTCAACAGACTGCGCAGAATTAGCAGATCAAGTGTTCCCTGCAAAAGTTCTATGCGGGACGGTGTTTTCTCTTTCATTGTGTAGACATCCTACTCTTTATTCCGTAGGTTGTCTACTCAGAAAACGTCGGCCGGTCAGAAGCGACTCCGTAAATGAAACTAGAAGCGCTTTTTGATTTTTATGTCGATGCCGAAGGTGCCGTTCTGGTCGCGCAAACCGACGATGGAGAGGTTGCGATCCACGTTGTATTCCACCTGAATGACCTGCTCTTGGGTCGAGCTGACGTTCGAAACGTAAGTGATGGTGAGATTGCGAGCGACTTGCTGCTCGACGGTAACGCGCGCCCCCGCGTTTTGTCCTGAACCCGTGGAACCGAGTTCGGTCAACCCGGGGTCCACGCGAAAACGAGTGATGCCGAACAGCCGCTCGAGCCGTCCGCCGAGCTGGCTGGAGATGGCTTCCGAAAGAATTGCCGACGCGTTGGAAGAGCTGCTTGGAGCTGTGGCGCCGCCGCTGCGCGCGGCTGCCTCCGCCGTGGTTTGTCCCAAAGCCAGCAAGGTAATGATGTCATCCGCCGGCAAAGGAGGGTCCGAACGATAGGCGAGCGTGAGCTTGCTGGCAGGCCCGTTGAAATTCAGGGTGATTTCGTATTGCTGAATGGTGGTCGTGGCTTCAACGTTGAGGACGGGGTCCATGCGGAACGGGTTTGCAAAATTCAAATCGCCGCGCGACACGCGATAGCGATTGCCCGCAAAGTTCATATCGCCGGAAAGGATGTGAATGTGCCCGAGAAGGATAGGATGTTCCCAGGTTCCGCGCACGCGAAGATTGGCTTCGGCCTGGAGTTGCGCCCCGGGCCACTCCATGCGGGCGTCAGGAGCGGAGAGCCCTTCGACGTCGAACTGCAAATTGCGGAGATAAGAAGAGGTGGTCGAGGGGCCGGTGATTCCTTCCTTTGCGGAGACAAGCATTCCGGCGACCTGAAGGCCTTGCGTCAGAGTGACGCGCTCGACGATGACGCGACCGGAAAGGATGGCGTTGCTGGTGGTGCCGGTAAGACGGAGCGTGCCTCCGGCCAGCCAGCTCATGCCCTCGGGATAGCGGATGCGGACGCGGTCGGAGCGAACATTAATGTCATAGCGAAGAGGGGTCTCAGCGTAATTGACACTGCCAGTAAGATGAAGCGTCCCTCCGCCGGATTCCGCGCTGACGTTTTCAAAATGAAGGCGGGTCGCATCGAAAACGAGGTCGCCCTGCATGGCGCTGAGGCCCGTGGGGAAATCCGCGACGCGTGCAGAAGCGTTTTCAATGTGCACACGCCCGCTGATGCGGGGCCGATCCAAGGTTCCTTCGAAAGAAGCGTTGACCTGGGCCGATCCGCGCGCGTCCAAGTCCGGGATGTAGCCGCTAAGCAGCCTAAGGTCCAATGCGCCGTTCAAACGCAATCCCAGACTGCCGCGACCTGTAAATTGGACAGAGCCTGCAATCTGGAGGTTCGTGTCCTTGCCTTGAAAGGTGACTGGCTCGATCTCGAGAGAGTCGCGCGATGAGCGAAAATGAACAACTCCAGTGTTCTTCAGCTGGACATTCGCATATTCCATGGCCATGCGGGAAAAGCTCGCGTCCACGACGAGGCTCTCCGGACGTCGAAGCGCGCCCTTCACCGCAATATCGCCATCGGCATTGGCATGGCCGCTGAAATCTTTCAGGTGAAGAGCCGTGAGCAAGAAAGGATCCAAGTCGATATTCTTGATGGAGACTTTTCCGTTCAGGTTGTAAGGATCGGCGAGCGTGAGCGTATAGCCGCCGGATATTTCTCCGGTGGCCATGGCCGAGGAAAGCTCGAGGTGCGCGGTGGCGCCATCCGACTTCAAATTGCCTTCGAAGCTGCCGATGACGGACTGACCAACACGGAGGTCCACAACGCGAAATGTTCCTTCGCCGGTGGGTGCGAGAGTGGTCCCCTGGGCTTTCATCCGAAAGCTCAACTGTCCGCCTACCGGCAGACGGCGCGTTTGCAGTTTTTCAAAATTTTCCAACGGCAGGCCCGCACCCACTAGATCGGCCGAAAAGGTTTGCGCCTCGAAACTATAGCTCGCCGAACCCGTGATGATTCCGGCGCCGCGTCCGTTCTCTTTGCCGGGCGGAAAAAATCTTAATTCCGCGTTGGCGATGTGCGCTTCTTCTGTCGAGAGAACCAGCTGCCCGCGGAGGCGGTTGAAAGAAAGTCCGTAGACCGTGGCATCGGCAAGATCGAAAAGGCCGGTGACGTTGGGGTCGGCGCGCGTGCCTCGACCGTGCAATTGGCCAGTCAGCAATCCCTTTACGGGATAGGACACGCCTAGAAACTGCCAGAGGTTTTCGGCAGGAACTTTTTCGAAACTTACGTCGGCGGTCCAGCCGTTCTTGGGCCGGAGATTCCATTTGGTCAGAGACAGATTCGCTTCGATGGCGGCCTGCATTTGTCCACGGCGGGCGTTGCCATTGGCCAGAATCAGTTGCGAAGGCGAATAGGTCAGATCGCCTTCGAGTGAATCCAGGAAAACGCCGTCGTAACGAGCTTTTTCTCCGCGGACGTGACCCTGAAACGTGGCGCCGGAGGATGGGCCGGTCATCTTGCCATCCCACTTCACGTTGCCTGAGATCGGCTGAGCCGCTTCCGCGCGAGTAGCGTCTCGCACACCGTTGATGAAATCCTTGTAGGGTTCGAAGTTCTGTGCTTCAAACTTTATGTTGAGCGCAGAATTATGCGGAGCGAGAAGGCCATCGATGGCTCCGTGAGAGGAGGGCGTTTCGAATTCTCCGCCGGGAGCGATGGAAAGGGTGCGCGGATCGTAACGGTAGTGGAGCTGCCAGGAAGCTCGGACAGGCTGATGGTGTTCGGCAAGCTGGTCGGGGTAGTCCCATGAGGTTCTTGCGGAGATTTCGAAGTGGAAAAAGGCACCGGTCCAGGTTTCTATCGAGTCCGCCGCGATGCGGGAATCCCAATGCAGCTCATCCGCAGGAAAATTGTGATGTTCGATGCAGGGCAGGATGGGCGCTAGTTTCATTCCCTCGACGTGCGTTTGGGCGCGGAATTTTAGTCCGTCCCAAACCATGTTCACGCGTCCGGTGACGCTACCGCCAAACGCCCCGGCATAGAAATCGGGAATCTCGAGGCCGGTTTTGTCCATGTGATAAGTGCCGCGGCTTATCAGGCCCTTGGCATGAAAGATTTCATACGGCAAAGCAATATCCTGCGAAGAATAATTGCCGGCGCCCTTGAGCTGATCCTTGGACCATTGGCCTTCGCCGTGAAGATCCACGCGCCCAGCGGGCACATTGGGATCGCGCAGCGTGTCGCGGATGTCGGCGAGTTCCACCCATCCGCGGTAACGGAAGGTCCACTTCGGGTTCGCGAAGCTGTTCATCTCGGCCGTGGCATCCACCCGGGAATGGCCGGCGCTGAAGACGCCTTGCTCAAGGGCAAAGCCATCGGGCCAGAGGGAGAATTTTGCTACAACCCCTACAGGAAGCGGCATATAGCGCTTGGAATTGAATTCGACGGCCTGCCATTCCAGATTACCGAGATACAGCGGATGCTCCTTCGTGCCACCGGCAACGAGTGAGAAGCGGAGGTCGCCACCGTGGACGGTGACGGGAGTTTTCACGTCGTTGAAAAGGACCCAGCCGTTTGCAAGCGAAAGCCGATGAATACGCAGTTGGAACAGAGTGTCGTTCCAAGGCCGCTTGGCTGAAGCAGGGCGCGGAGGCGATGGAATGTTGGTGGCGCCGTTCTTTTCGACAATGATGTGTACATTCGGCTGCTGGACCAGAAGCTCATTCAGAGAAACTCTTCGGCCCCAAAAAGAATCGATGCGCATCGCGGCCTGGACTTCGTCGGCGGAGAAAAGAGGTTCGGTGCCGGCGGGCTCGTGGCCGTGGATCACCAGGTGGGTGAGGGTTACGCGCATGGAGAGCCAGCGAATGGACATGGCGCGGAATTCGACCTTGCCTCCGGTCGCTTGCTCCAAACGGGCAATCAAAAGGCGCTGGATGAGGGGATTGCCGGCTCCGCTGCCGAAGAAGATCATCACGCCCAGAATAGCGAGAACGGCCAGTACCCAGGGGGTGTGAATGACCCAGCTCCAAATCGGGTGGCGACGCCTTCCGTTCATTTCGCCACCTCACCAAAGAATTTCTCAACATGGAGACGCAAGCGGCTTTCTTTCAACCATTGCCCAGCCTGCTGGTTGATGCCGTTCTGGATGAGCGCTTCTTGAATAGAGTCGCGCGCGGCGTCGAGCGTTGGCGGTTCCTGGCCGCGGGCTTTGGCGCGGGCCACGACCGCGGTCTGGTAAAAGGCTTCAATTTCTTTTTGATCAATCTGCACCGCAGGACGGAAACGGGAGTCGAGGTAGTTGCTCAAATAAAGCTGCGAAGCGACCATGGAGCGCACTTCCTGCTCGCTAAGGCCTGCCTGCTTCCTTTTCCCTTCGTATTCCTGCTCGGAGCCAAAAGAGTCGCGAACACGGCTTAGACCGCGGTCGACGTCAGCTTCCGAGGGACGCGGCGAATGAGAAACGTCCGCCTCCGTTCGAACAATCCATTGATCGATGAGACGGTCCAGAATTTGAGCGTCGGTTTCTGATTTGCCATCAAGGAATTGCTGATAGCGGCTAAGTGCGCGAACGTCACTCAGCAGGATGACCTCGTTCTCGACGCGCGCGACGATGCGGTCCACGACTTCTTGCGCCGGAAGCCATGCGGACGCGACAGCAACTGCAGCCGCAAAGAAAATTCCGCGAATGAGAACGCCGCGCATCAGAAGGTTGACCCCAGGTTGAAGAAGATTTGAAACCCGGGCAGGCGCGCGCTCTTTTGGCCAAGCGAGCCGGCCACGCAACTGGGCGTGTTCGAGGGGCACGGAATGGGAACGAGGAATAGCGGGCGGTTGAGCTGATAACCGAGGTCGATGCGAATGGGACCGACGGGAGTTTTGTACCGGAATCCGAGGCCGGCGGTGTGTGCGAAGTAGTTCAGTTCGTTCGAGCAGTTCGTCACGCACACCGGCAAATTGGTGGCACTGGGAGGCAGGGACGGATTTTGCAGCGCAAGTGTTGGAGCTGGAAGATTCGTTCGAAACGAGATGCGGCTTAGGCGGCTGTAAACGTTGCCTCCATCGTAGAAGAGAGCTCCGCCAAGAGCCGTTCCTATAAACGGCAACCGCATCGGAAAGCGAAACTCCTGGTTGAGCACGACCATGGCTTGGCCACCGACGGGAAAGCCGGTGATGGAGTCGCGCGGGCCCGCCTGATTGAGGGCGAAGCCGCGAAGGGACGTCCCGCCACCCCCAAAGAACCGTTCGGGCAAAGGGATGACCGTGGGAAGAGGCGGAGTGGTGGGAGCGGGAAAAGTGAGCGAGACGGTGTCCCGATATGGCGCAAGAATTCCAAACCGAAGG